>JBAZSM010000015.1:2806-57704 GCA_041662425.1 Pseudolabrys sp. | reverse complement strand
GCGACCAAAGCCTCGAGTTTGGCCCACATGACCGTCGGGTGGACGCGGCGATAGAACGGACCTTGCGCGAAGCCGCAATCGGTGCCGGCAATCACGTTCTCGCGGCCGACAACGTTACCAAGACGCACGATCCGCTCGGCCACCAGCTCGGGATGCTCGACCACGTTGGTGGCGTGGCTGATGACGCCAGGAATGAGCACGCGGCCGTCGAGTTTGGCGTTCTTCCACACCTTCCATTCGTGCTCATGGCGCGGATTGGCACCTTCGATGACGAAGGCGCCGACCTTGGCCTTCAGGACCACATCGACGATGTCTTTCAGCGGCACGTCCGAGACATGCGGGCCCGGCCAGGATCCCCAGCAGATGTGATAGCGGATGCGATCGGCCGGCAACCCCTTGGTCGCCTCGTTCATGATCTCGATCTGCTTTTCCAACCAACTCTTGTAGTCGGCGAAAGAGCCCGGCGGCACCATGCGATCATAGGTGACGGCGGAGCGTGCGTCATCGAGTTGCACCAGCAGCCCGGCGTCGATGATCGTCTTGTATTCGGTGCGCATGGCACTCGCGATCGCGGTCTGCAATTCCTCGTCGGTCTTGTAATATTCGTTCTTGCGGTCGGGGATGACGCTGGCCGGGGCGGCGACCGGCAGGAAGGCTTCCTCGACCTTCACCTTGGCAAGGGCGGCCTTGAAGTTGGCGATGTCGCGTTGCAGTTCGGCCTGCCCCGTATAAGCAATCGGGCCGGTGCAGATCGCCTCGGTGACGGTGGACACCGATTCCTTGGCATCGAGCTCGGCATAAAAGTCGGCAAAGCGCGTGCGGTCCGCGCCGCGCTTGAACGGATTGGCCTTGTCTTCCTTGATCGGCCGACGCTCGAATCCCGACAGCCGCGTCAGCGCGTATTGCGCCCAAGAGATCGACTTGCCGAATTCGCCATCGCTCGGCACGTCGATGCCGGTGTCGGCCTGCTCCTTGACGACCGCGGCGACGGAATCGGTCAGGCAATGCTGGTAGGCTTTCTCGTCATAGGACTTGCCGCCCTGCACCGCACGCAGGAATGTCTGCAATTCCATCGGCCGGATCAGGCTGCCGACATGGGTGGTGAGAATGCGGTCGGTGCTGCGCTTCATGGAACGTGCCTGCCCTGATGTGCTTTTTCTAAGCCAAGGCTATGCGTCGTCACACGGCGAAATGCAATGGTGGGCAGATGCCCAGTGGCGCATTGCAATCGGCGCGCGAGGATTTGGTTGGGCTTACGCGGCGCTACGCGCGGTCCGCGACGGCGCGACGGTTCCGGCCTCGGAGGACGGCGCCGGAGCCTCGACGTTGCGCTTGAGGATCATCTCGAGCGATGCGACCTCAACCCGGTTGCGGCCGTTTTCCTTGGCGAAATAGGGCGCCTGGTCGGCCTGCGACAGCAACTCGGCGATATCCAGAACCGGCCCGTTGCAATGAACGATGCCGATGCTGACGGTCGCGCAAACCGGGCGGCCGTCAACCTGCTGCGCTGCGTGTGCAAAACTCTCGCGCATGCGTTCGGCAACCGCCAGAGCTTCGCCGGCGCTGATGTCATTGAGCACCGCGGCAAATTCCTCGCCGCCGATGCGGCCGATCAGGTCGGCTTCGCGGACACATTCGGTCGCCGACGCCGTGAAGATTTCCAGCACGCGATCGCCGAGCGCATGGCCGAAACGGTCGTTGATGGACTTGAAGTGATCGAGATCGACCAGCATGACCGCGGTCTGACGCGGATCGGTGGCATGACGCTTTGCGAGCGCGGCGGCGTCGTGAAGGAATGCGCGGCGGTTGGCGATGCCGGTCAGAGAATCGACCATCGCCGCGGTACGGTGGCGCAGTTCGGTGCGCTCTTTGGCCATCGCCAGCAGAATGAACGCGATGGAGATCGTGAACAGCAACGCCTCGAAACTCAGAACCGTCAGCCACACGCTGCCGAACATCTTGTCGGCCGTCGTCGTGAACGGCAGCATCGCGACCAGTGGCGTGCGCAGCAGGAACAGCGCGCCGTGCGCGAACAGCATGAAGATCGCGGGCCAGCGCGACACCAACTGCTCCTTGCGGCCGCGCCAGAATTCCCAGGCCGTCAACCAAGTGTAGCCGGTGATGATGGCGGAGGCGATGAGCGAGCGCGTTTCGACCGCGTCGGCGAGCACCGGCAGGCGACAGACCAGCAGCCACAGCACCGCGCCGGTCACGAGATAGACCGGCTCGACCGGACGGCCGTCGAACACGCGCGCGCCGGTCCAGGTCACGGCAAAGGCGGTGAACAGCAAAGCATTGGCAAGATCGATGGTGATGAGGTCGGGCGCCGTGCCGTACATGCCGAACAGCACGATCGAGGCGGCGCGGATGAGATGCGCAAAGCCCCACCAGGCGACAGCCCGGATCGCCATGTTCTGGGCCCACGCGAACAGCAGAAGCAATCCGAGGATCGCTTCCACATAGATCGTCACCAGAAACAATGTGTTGACGTCGAGGTTCATACTGAAAGCGCCCGCACTCAGACGAGGCCAGCGCGTCGGCTTTCAGGCCCCCAATTTGTACAATTACCGACTGGCCATAAAAAAAATGGTGAATGCACGTTGAAAAGTGAGGCGAAGCGCAAAACATGGTTTCGAACCCGTTTCCGCAAACCAAGGCATTTGCGCGCGGGAAAGGCTGCCCAAACGCGAACCTACGGCAAAGGTTGTGTTTTTCACCCCCGGGCCAGCAGCCTTGTGACGGCCGGACGGCTCCACTAGGCTCCCGCTCATTCGCTTGCCAACCCTTGGAATAAGAATGCAGATTCGCCACGACCTGATTGAAGCGATCGGCCATACGCCCCTGATACGGCTCAAGCGCGCGTCGGAGGCGACGGGCTGCGAAATCTACGGCAAGGCCGAGTTCATGAACCCCGGCGGCTCGGTCAAGGACCGCGCCGGACGGCAGATGATCCTGGAAGCGCAAGCGCGCGGCGAATTGCGGCCCGGCGGGCTGGTCGTCGAATCCACCGCCGGCAATACCGGCATCGGCCTGGCGCTGGTCGCCAACGCGCTCGGCTATCGCACCTTGATCGTCATTCCGGAGACGCAGAGCCAGGAAAAGAAGGACATGCTGCGGCTGGCCGGCGTCGACCTGGTCGAGGTGCCGGCCCTGCCCTACGGCAATCCGAACAATTATCAGCATGTCGGCCGCCGCCTCGCCGAGGAATTGAAGAAGACCGAGAAGAACGGCGTCATCTTCGCCGACCAGTGGAATAACCTCGACAACAGCAAGGCGCATTACGTTTCGACCGGCCCCGAAATCTGGCAAGACACCGGCGGCAAGATCGATGGCTTCATCTGCTCGGTCGGTTCGGGCGGGACGCTGGCCGGCGTGTCGATGTACCTCAAGGAAAAGAGCGCCGGCATCACCATCGGCGTGGCCGATCCGCGCGGCGCCGCGATGTATAACTACTTCGATCACGGCGAAGCCAAATCGACCGAAGGCGGCTCGATCACCGAAGGCATCGGGCTCGGCCGCATCACCAACATTGTCGAGCAGATGAAGGTCGACAAGGCCTACCTCATTCCCGACGAGGAAGCGGTGCCGATCGTGTTCGATCTTCTCGAGCACGCAGGTCTTTGCGTCGGCGGCTCGAGCGGCATCAATATTGCCGGAGCCATACGCCTCGCCAGGGACCTCGGGCCCGGCCGCACCATCGTGACGGTGTTGTGCGACGGCGGCGCGCGCTATCAATCGAAGCTGTTCAACCCGGACTTCCTGCGTGCCAAGAAGCTGCCGGTGCCGGAGTGGTTGACGCGCAAGACCGATATCAAGCCGCCGCTCGTCTAGATTTCCACCAAGCAGGATCCGAAGTCATGGCGACCGACTGCTTTTTTCGCGAGGACTCCTATCTCAAGAATTGCGAAGCCCGCGTCGTTGCCGTGACCGAGGCCGGCGGCGTCGTGCTTGACCGCACCGTGTTCTACGCGAATTCCGGCGGCCAGCCCGGCGACACCGGCGCGCTCGTTGCCGCCGACGGCACGCGTATCGCCATTGCCGACGCGATCTATACCGACAAGGGCAAGACCGAGATCGCCCATGTGCCGGCCGCCGGCTCGCCGGCACTTAAAGTGGGCGACACGGTGCGGGCCGAGATCGAATGGGACAAGCGTTACGCCCGCATGCGCGTACATACCGCGCTGCATCTGTTGTCCGCGGTCTTGCCCTATCCCGTCACGGGCGGCTCGGTCGGCGACGGCGATGGCCGGCTCGATTTCGATATTCCCGACGCCGGCCTCGACAAGGACGCCATCGCGGCCAAACTCGCCGAGATGATCGCGACCGACGCCGGAGTCTCAAGCCGATGGATCGCCGATGCCGAACTCGAGGCCAATCCCGGTCTGGTCAAGACCATGTCGGTGAAGCCGCCGATGGGCACCGGCCAGATACGCCTGATCGAGATCGAAGGCCTCGACCTTCAGCCTTGCGGCGGCACGCATGTTCGCAACGTCGGTGAAATCGGTACGGTAAAAGTCACCGGCATCGAGAAAAAAGGCAAACAGAACCGCCGCGTGCGCATCGCGCTCGGCTAGAGAATTTCGGAACGATTGGCGCAGGCGCCGCATTAACAGCGAAACCCAAAGGACCCCCATGGCCGACACGCTTCCCAGCAAATGGCTCAAATCGACCGCATGGCTTGCCGGCGAACTCGGCAAGCCCAACGTCGCCATTGTCGACAGCTCGTTCTATTTGCCGGCGCATAAACGCGACGCCAAGGCCGAATACCTCGCCGCGCATATTCCCGGCGCGGTGTTCTTCGATGTCGACGCGATTGCCGATCATTCGAGCGACCTGCCGCACATGCTGCCCGGCCCGAACGATTTCGGCGCCGCCGTCGGCAAGCTCGGCATCGCCGAGACCGACACCATCGTCGTCTATGACGGCCTCGGCCTGTTCTCCTCCCCGCGCGTGTGGTGGACCTTCCGCATCTTCGGCGCCAGGAATGTCTTCATTCTCGACGGCGGCCTGCCGGCGTGGACCGCGGAAAATCGTCCGACCGAATCCGGCGTTGCGAAGCCAACGCCAAAGACGTTCAAGGCCGACATGTCGACCAATGCGGTGGCGCTGAGCGACGACGTCATGATGGCGCTCAACGGCACCGATGTTCAGGTTGTCGATGCCCGCCCGGCCGGCCGCTTCGCCGGCCGCGATCCGGAGCCGCGGCCGGGGCTGCGGCCAGGCCATATGCCCGGCGCCTTCAATGTGCCGTCGAGCGACCTGGTCGAGAACGGCCGGCTGATCGCGCCGGAGAAGATCAAGGCCGCTTTCGAGAAAGCCGGCGTCGATACCGACAAGCCGATTATCACGACCTGTGGCTCGGGCGTGTCCGCTGTGATCCTGGCACTCGGCCTCGAGGCCATCGGCAAGAAACTGCCGCCGGTCTATGACGGCTCATGGTCGGAATGGGGCGCGCGGCCCGATGTGCCGGTGAAGAAGGACTAGAGACGCGAGGGTTTTCGCCCCGCGCCCTCGGTTTATCCTTCAGGCTCGCGCGTGAGCGGCTAGTGCAGGATCTGGCTGAGGAACAGCTTGGTCCGCTCGTGCTGCGGATGGCTGAAGAATTCGTCGGGCGTGTTCATTTCGACGATCTGCCCGGCATCCATGAAGATGACGCGATTGGCGACCTGACGCGCGAAACCCATTTCGTGTGTCACGCACAGCATGGTCATGCCTTCCTCGGCAAGGCCCACCATGGTGTCGAGCACTTCCTTGACCATTTCCGGGTCGAGCGCCGAGGTCGGCTCGTCGAACAACATGATCTTCGGGCTCATGCACAGCGCGCGCGCGATCGCCACGCGCTGCTGCTGGCCACCGGAAAGCTGGCCGGGGAATTTAAGCGCCTGGGTCGGAATCTTGACTCGGTTGAGGAAGTGCATGGCGATTTCATCCGCGTCCTTCTTCGCCATCTTGCGCACCCAGATCGGCGCCAGCGTGCAGTTCTCCAGCACGGTAAGATGCGGAAACAGGTTGAAGTGCTGAAACACCATGCCGACCTCGCGCCGCACTTCGTCGATCTTCTTGAGATCTTCGGTGAGTTGGACGCCGTCGACGATGATCTGCCCCTTCTGGTGCTCTTCCAGCCGGTTGATGCAGCGGATCATGGTCGACTTGCCGGAGCCCGAAGGGCCGCAAATAACGATGCGTTCGCCGCCAGTGACCCGCAGGTTGATGTCGCGCAGCACGTGGAAATCGCCGTACCACTTGTTCAAACCGATGATCTCGACCGCAACCTCGTTAGTGAGCTGCGTCGGCTTGATCTTCATCGCGGTCTCGGCCATGGCGGCACCTCTTTGCAATCCAGTTCACAGTACGAAGCGGAGGCCGGCGGCCGCCGCGAATTCATGCGTCAGCGCCGTTCCGACTTTCCGAGGCGCGTTTCGGTCATGCGCGCGTAACGCGACATGCCGTAGCAGAACACCAGATAGAAGATCGCGGCCACCGCATAGCCGGTCGTCGAGGTCACCGGCGTCGCCCATTTCGGATCGATACGCGACACCTCGATGGTGTGCAGCAGATCGAAAATGCCGACGATGAAGACCAGCGATGTGTCCTTGAACAGGCCGATATAGGTGTTGACGATATTCGGGATCGTGATCTTGAGCGCCTGCGGCAGGACGATCAGACGCATCATCTGCCAATAGCCAAGTCCGACCGCCTGCGCGCCTTCGAACTGTCCTTTGGAAATGGCCGCAAGACCGGCGCGCACCACTTCCGCCATATAGGCGGAGGCGAACAGCGCGATACCGATCAGCGCGCGCAGCAGTTTGTTCGGCGACAGTTCCTCCGGCACGAACAACGGCAGCATCACGCTCGCCATGAACAGCACGGTGACGAGCGGCACTCCGCGCACGAACTCGATGAACGCTACCGAGAACAGCCTGACAGTCGGCATCCTCGAGCGCCGTCCGAGCGCCAGGACGATGCCAATCGGCAGCGAACAGGCGATGCCCACCGACGCGACGACGATGGTCACCAGCACGCCGCCCCATAGAACGGTGTCGACATATGGCAGGCCGATCGCCGGAAATCCATTGAGCAGAATGAAAGACAGGATCGGCAGCACGATGAAGCAATAGACGATGCCGAGATCGCGGCGCGGCGCATTCAGCAACAGCAGCCAGCCGACCCCGAAGCCGAGCAGCACGAAGAACACGTCGACGCGCCAGCGCTCTGGGATCGGATAGGAGCCGTAAGTGAAATATGGCAGGCGCTCCCAGACGAACGGCCAGCAGGCGCCGATCGCGCGATGCTGAACGCCCTCAAGACACGCGTCGCGATCCGCGCCGGTCCACACCGCGTCGATGAACAGGAACCGTATGAGATCGGGAATGATCCACAGCGCGAGAAGCGCGATCAGAATCGTCAGCGTGATATTGAACGGCGACGAGAACAGGTTCTGGCGCAGCCAGCCGATCGTGCCGGTCATCGACGCCGGCGGCGGCTCCTGCTCAAGCGTATGCTCACGGACGAATCTGAGCTGGGCAATGGCGAGTTCGCCTTCGGACATCGTCATGGCGCGCCCCTCACCTTTCGACCAGTTTGATGCGTTCGTTGTAGATATTCATCAACAACGAGGTGACGAGGCTGATCGCGAGATAAACCGCCATCGTGATAGCGACGACTTCGACCGCCTGGCCGGTCTGGTTGAGCACCGTGCCGGTAAAGACCTGCACCAGATCGGGATAGCCGATCGCCACTGCGAGCGACGAATTCTTGGTAAGGTTGAGGTACTGGCTCGTCAGCGGCGGCACGATCACGCGCATCGCCTGCGGCACGACGACCAGCCGCAGCGTCGGCCCGGCCCGCAGACCGAGCGAATAGGCCGCCTCGGTCTGGCCGTGTGACACCGCGCGAATGCCGGCGCGCACCACCTCGGCGATGAAGGAAGCGGTGTAAATGCTGAGGCCGAACAGCAGCGCGGCGAATTCCGGCAGCACTTCCAGGCCGCCGGCAATGTTGAAGCGCCCGGCCTGCGGATATTCGAACTTCAGCGGCAGACCGGCGATCAGGAACACGACCAGCGGAAACGCGACGATGAGCCCGAGCGACACCAGGAACACCGGCGCCTGCTGGCCGGTCTTTTCCTGACGCTTGCGCGCCCAGATGTAATAGCCGATCGAGCCGACGATGCCGATGAAGAAGGCGATGGTGACAAAACCGAAGCCCGCCTGCGGCAACGGGTCCGGCAGGAAGAAGCCGCGGTTATTGAGAACGAAGCCGCCGGGCATTTTGACGCTGTCGCGCAGGTCCGGCAGCGCCTTCAGCACGGCATTGTACCAGAACAGCAATTGCAGCAGCAGCGGGACGTTGCGGATGATCTCGACGTAGGTCGTCGCCGCCTTGTTGACGAGCCAGTTTTTCGACAGACGGGCGATGCCGATGACGAAACCGAGAATGGTGGCGAAGACGATGCCAAGGCCGGCAACCAACAAGGTATTCAGCAGGCCGACCCAGAAGGCGCGGCCATAAGTCGACAGGTTGCTGTAGGAGATCAGCGTCTGGCTGATATCGAAGCCGGCAGTATTATCCCAGAAGCCGAAACCTGAGGCGATGTGCGCGCGCTGCAGATTGTCGATCGCGTTCGTCGCGGCGCCGTAAACCAGCGCGGCGATGACGATGCACAGAGCAACCTGATAGGCGATGCTCCGGATCTTCGGGTCGTTATAGAAAGGCACGGTTGCGGGAGCTGATCCCGCTTTCAGGTCAATCGACATCTACCCCTCATCCGGGCTTTTGAACGCTGCCCGTTTGTGTCGCCGTCGTCGTTCGACCTGTCGGCGCGACAGGCTTCCCTCAAAGCCTGCCGTAGTCGAAACGCCAGCCTGAATTTTCCGAACCGCCGCGGAGACCCGGTCCGCGGCGGCTCAGTTGTCGCGTATCAGCCGATCAACGGATCGGCGGGGCGTATTGAATGCCGCCCTTGGTCCACAGCTTGTTGAGGCCGCGGTCGATCTTGAGCGGCGACCCGGCGCCGACGTTACGGTCGAACATTTCGCCGTAATTGCCGACCTGCTTGATGACGTTAACCGCCCAGTCCTTCGACAGGCCGAGCTGCTCACCGTAATTGCCTTCGGTGCCGACGAGACGCTTCACGTCAGGATTGGTCGACTTCAGCATTTCGTCGATATTGGCCGAGGTGATGCCGAGCTCTTCGGCATTGATCTGGGCATACAACGTCCACTTGACGACATCGAACCACTGATCGTCGCCATGGCGCACGGACGGCCCGAGCGGCTCCTTGGAGATGATCTCAGGCAGAACGATGTGGTCGGCCGGGTTGGCCAGACGCAGCTTCTCGGCATAGAGGCCCGAGGCGTCCGTGGTGAAAGCGTCGCAACGGCCCGAGTCATAAGCCTTGATGGCTTCGTTCGAGGTCGCGAACGTAACCGTCTTCAGCTTCATGTTATTGGCGCGGAAATAGTCAGCGAGGTTGAGTTCGGTCGTGGTGCCCTGCTGCACGCAAACCGACGCCTCGTTCAGTTCGAGCGCCGAGTTCACCTTGAGTGCCTTGCGCACCATGAAACCCTGGCCGTCATAGTAGTTGACGCCGGTGAAGTTCAGGCCGAGCTGGGTGTCGCGCGACGACGTCCAGGTCGTGTTACGTGCGAGCACATCGACTTCGCCCGACTGCAACGCGGTGAAGCGATCCTTCGCCGACAGCGGAACGAACTTCACTTTGTTGGCGTCGCCGAGCACCGCGGCCGCGATGGCCTTGCAGGTATCGACGTCAAGACCGGTCCATTTGCCCTGCGCATCGGGCAGGCCGAAACCGGCGAGCGAACCGTTCGAACCGCAGTTCAGCATACCGCGGTCCTTGACCTGCTTCAGCGTCTGAGCCGACGCGCTCTGAGCGGCGAACACCGCGGCCGTCAAAGCAATAACTCCGAGAACTCGTTTCATCGTGCAGCCTCATCTCGTGCGTGTTGAATCGTTGAGGGCCCTCGGGAGCTGGCTATTTTTTCCCCTCATCAGGGCATCGTGGCGCGCAAATAGGCCGCGATGCCCCAAAGCCATCCCCAAGCATTGCTCCTGTTACCATCACAGAACGATTGAGGCGCAACGTCAAGGGCTTAAACACGCGGGCGTTGCACAAAGCGGACCCGCCCTGCCTCTTACGGTGCAGGTGATTGCATCTTTTTTTCTCAAACTGCGCGTCGTGTTTATGGCCAGTGGCGTAAAACCACGGCGCCGCCGGGATTGTCTCGTTCCGCCGAACCGACAGCGCAAATATCGTGCCGGCACCTGCGCGCGATACCCAAGGCTATGCTGCGGCACCCTGCCCGCGCCCGCGCAGCACGAATTGCAAATTGCGAATATAGACAAACACGCCGAACGCCTGGCCGATAATAAAGACCGGGTCTTTGCGATAGAGCGCGTAGCCGAGCAGCATGATGCCGCCGCCGATGGAGAACACCCAGAATGTCGTCGGCACCACGCTCCGGCCGGCACGTTCGGATGCGATCCATTGCACCACGAAGCGCATGGCGAAAAAGAGCTGCGCCACATAGCCGATGAGAACGCCCCAATCGGCGCTGCCGGCGAACACATCATGCAAATAGCCACCGACGGCGTTGGCGATGTCGATCAACATGGAACACTTCCCTCTTTGGGCATCAGCTTTCGATAACTTCGGGCACGCGTTTGCGTCGGCGGATCAGCCACCACACGCCGGCAAGGTCGAGGATGCCGACCCATAGCCGGTCGAACAGACCGTAATTCGAAACACCGGTGCCGCGCGGCCGGTCGACGACATCGACATAACCGATCGTGAAGCCGTCGCGTTTCATCAGCGCCGGCAAGAAGCGATGCAGGCCGTCGAAATAAGGCAGCCGCAGGAAGGCCTCGCGGTAGAACGCCTTGAGCCCGCAGCCGGTATCGCGCGTGCCATCGCGCAGCACCGCGCCGCGCACGCCGTTGGCGATGCGCGATTGCACTTTCTTGAAGCCGCCCGACTTGCGACCCGTCCGCTGTCCGGCGACCAGGCCAACCAGCGGCGCGCCGGCGCGCAGCGCTCTCAGCATGGCCGGGATGAAGGCCGGGTCGTTCTGACCGTCGCCATCAATGGTGACGACGATGGGCGCGCGCGCGGCCGCGACGCCGGTCCGCACCGCGGCCGACTGGCCGCAGGACGCCTTGTGCCGGACGCGGCGCAGGAACGGATGAATCGCCATCAGCCGCTGCAGTTCGGCCTCGGTACCGTCGGTCGATCCGTCATTGACATAGACGATTTCGAACGGTGCCTCGGCCGCAAGCGCGGCGGCGACTTCGGCGACCAGCGGCGCGACGTTGCCGGCCTCGTTGCGGACTGGGATCACGACAGCGACGGCCGGTGCGGTACTACTCATAACGCTATGATTCTCTTTACAAATTCAGCTTACCCGACGCCCGGATGACGGCAGGAGCAGGGCCACCGGCGGCCCTCCACGCTGCTCTTTATTAAGCCAATAGCTCGCGGGCAACTGCTTTGATCCGGCGGATCGAGGGTCCGGGATACTGGTGGACCCTGCCGTCCGCCCCGATGGCGAAGCCGAGACGCTCGGCCGCGAACCAGCGCCGCACCAGCACGACGCCGACAATGCCAACCACCGCCCCCGACAGCGTGTCGGTCACGAAATGCGCCTGCACCACGACACGGCTCACCGCGATCACCGCCGCATAGATCAGGAGTGCCGTGCGCGCCCGGGGCCATAGCGTCCCGATCGCGGCAAGCGCGGCGAAAGCGGTCGTCGCATGCCCGGATGGCATGCCGGCATAAGCCGGCGCCCAATGAAACGGATCGAACACGAACGGATCGATGCGGCCGGGCACACCCGGACGCGCGCGGCCGATCATGTTCTTGACGATCGATGCGAACAGGCCGGGCAATCCGATCGCCGCGAACAGAAACCCGGCGCGCACCATGACCGCCGCCAGCACGGCCTGCGAGATCGGCGTGACGAGGCGCGGCAACGCCGCCAACGCCAGATACAACAGACCCAACGGCCACAGGAACCAGGCGCCCTTGCCATAGTCGGTGAGTTCGTTGAACAGCTTGACGATCCAGCCGGGCAGATGACGCACGGCGCGCGTCGCCGCCGCATCGACCAACAGCATCCCGATCAGCAAGGCCGCGACCACGATCGCCGCGCCGATCGCGACCTGCCGCGGTTCACGAACCCATGGAAAGGTCTTATGCCAATCGATCGGCCGCGTCAGGCGCCTGAACGAGGCCACCACATTGGCCCCACATCGGCGCACGGCCCGCGCGAAGGCGCCCTGTCCCGCGCTCATGGCACACCCGAATAGAAGAGCGCCATGGCGAAGGGTTTGCCATTGCTGACATTGAAGCCGTCGATGCGGTTGGCGAGGGTGAAACGGACGCCGAGTGCATTGGCGCGCTGCACGAAGGCGCGCTCGCTCCTCACTTCAACCAGCGCGAAGCGGCATGGTCCGCCGTTGAGGAATTCGGCGGCGCCGGGCCCGTCGGTAAATTTCGTTTCGGTACCGATCAGGAAGACGAGACTCGGTTCCTGATAGCTATAGGTCGAGGCGAGTTGCGGATCGGCGCAGCCCTTGGCCCGCACTTCACGCGCCACCAGTTCGCTCGGGAACAGCGACGGCAGCATCGGAAAGGTGACGGCGTAGACGGTGATCGCGACAAAGACCGACGACACCAGCCCGCGCAACAACGCGCTTTCCGCGCCATCGACATCGTACAGCCACCAGGCAAACAGGCCGAGGATCGTGGCCGCGGCCGCGAACGGCCAGGCGACAAGGCCGAGATCGCGGCTCATCGCGAAGAAGATGAACGGCACCGCGATCGCGATGGCGACCGGCAACAGGAACCAGCCGACCGTGCCATGCACGATCCATTTGTTGCGCCACAGCGCGTTCTTTTCGAGGATACCGGCGATCAGGATGGCGACGGCGGGATACAGCGGCAGCACGTAATGCGGCAGCTTGGTCATCACCACTTCAAACACGATCCAGGACGGAATGATCCACGCCAGCAGGAACCGGGCTCCCGGCTCGGCCCTCGCCTTCCAGATCGTCGGCGCGGCAAGCCCGGCCAGAACCGAGCCGGGCCAGAATGTGACCCAGAATAGCAGGAAATAATAACCGGGCGGCGCGCCATGAGCCTCCTGACCGCTGGCGACTTTCGCCAGCATGTCATCGCCCACCGACTTGATGAAAAAACTGTCGCCCGATTTCGCCACGATGGCGATGAACCAGGGGGCGACCAACAGCAGCATCCAGATAAAGCCGGGCAACGGCCGGATCTGCTTCATCCAGCGTACCGAACGATCGGCAATGGCGAGCGCGATCAATGTCAGACCGACAAACATCAGGACGAGCGGTCCCTTGATCAGAATGCCGTAGGCCATGGCGGTCCACAGCACGGCCGGCATGGCAAGGCCGACCGGGCGCTCCGGCGTCTGCCGCGACGAGAGATAAATGCGCGCCAGCGCTCCCATCGCGGTGACGCTCGACAACAGCAGCATGGCGTCGGTGGTGCCAAGCCGCGCTTCGATCCCGAGCAGCAGCGAACCCGCCATCATCAGCGCGGCAATCAGCGCCGTGCGCCGGCCGACAAAGGCCAGCGCCGACCAGTAGGTGAGCAACACCGCGCCGATCGCGCCGAACAGCGACGGCAGCCGGTAGAGCCAGATCGTCTTGTGCGCGTTGGCGACGCCGAGGGCCTCGCCCGCTTTCACCGCCGCCGACTGCAGCCAATAGATGCCGACCGGCTTCTTGTAGCGCACCTCGTCCTGGAAGCGGATATCGACATACTCGCCGCTTTCCAGCATCTGCTTGCTGGCCTGCGCGAAGCGCGCCTCATCGCGGTCGACCGGCGGAATCTGGAAGAACCCGGGCAGGAAGGCGATCAGCGAAAACAAAACGAGAGCGCACACCGCGCGCCGGTGTGACTGCGCGGCGTAATCGACGATCGCGACAAGCCTGCCGCCGCTGCGCGGCGCGGCCTGCGTCGTTATTGAATGACTTTCCATTTGTTATAGAAAATATGGTTCGCGCTGCGAAAAACCTGGTTCACCAAAGCAACTGCCGGACGCAACAGGCCGGGCAACAGCGACGGCCTCACCATGTCGACAAACAGACAGTAACGCACCTTGTCGGTTTCGTTGATCGACTGATGCATCAACGTGTCGTCGAAGACGAACAGCTTGTTGTCCTGCCAGTAGTTCACCTTGTCGCCGACCACGATATAGGCGGAGCGGTCGGTGATGTCATTGAGATTGTAGAGCACGCGCAGCGTCGGCCGGATCGGACCGAAGTGCTTCGAGGTCGAGACGCGCTTGTTGAAGATCGAGACACCGATGGTCTCGATGTATTTCCAGCGCTCGTGGAAGGCCGGAATGTTCATGAACGTGTCCCGGTTTTCTCCATACCATTTGAAGAAGATCATGGTGCGGCCGTCGGTCGCGCGCTGCTCGAGCTGTTCGACGAGGTTCGAGCTTTTCGCGACGTCGATCAACCGCGTCACTTCGTCCCGCCACGGTCCGGGCAGGTCTTCGAGCTTGTAGATGCCCTTGTTGACGTAAGGCAGCGTCAGAATGTCGAGCAGGATATTGAACGGCGACAAAAGCCAGGTCAGTACGCCGTTGCCGGCGAAATACTGCTTGAGCAGAAAGCCGTTGATCGGCCGGTTGCGGCCGACGTCATAGAGCCCGCAGGCAAGGTAAAACAGCGAGAATTTCGGAAAGAAAAAAAGCATTCCGATGCTCGCCACCAGCATGGCGCTGTACTTGACTGCCTTTTTCAAGGGTTGTCTCCGGTCGGTCCGCCGCATGCATCGCGTATTCGACGGTTGCGTAAATCCGCGGCGGCGCGCCTGCGGTAACGGTTAGCGCGGGCGATTGCGAATCCATAATAGTGACTTGCCGCCCCCGGCGAAAGCGCCGCCCGGGAGCTCCGGCGCGATTGTCGGGCCCTATTGTATTCGGACCACAACGCTGTCGGCGCCGCCACGGGCATCCATCACGGTCAGCCGGACAAATCCGGGGCCATCGGGCCGAAAGAACAGGGTTCGGCGGCTGCCCGGGGCCGCTAACGGCACGCCATTGGCCATCACCGTCAAAGGCGCCGCCCCACCCGCGATTTTCAAGGCCAGCGGATCCGGCGTCCCGCCGCCCGCCAGTTCGAGCCGGGCGCCGTCCGGCGGGAACATGATCCGGGGCGGCTCGGCCGCGACGCCAAAGCCGGCATTGCCACTGAAGCGCTGCAGCGGCGGCGGCAATTTCGCGCTCGCGGAGAAGATCGCACCCTTGGGGGCCGGCGCGAGCGCCATGGGCGTCTCGCCCGACCGGGCAAAGGCATCGAACAGGATCGGCGCCGCGCTCGCCCGGCCGACCAGCCCCGGAACCGGCGCGCCGTCCGGCCGGCCGACCCAGACTCCGACCGTCATGCGTCCATCGAAACCGACCGCCCAGGCATCGCGATAGCCGTAGGATGTGCCGGTCTTGAAGGCGATGCGGCCGTGCGGCGCATTATCCGGCGGCGGCGCGCCCATCAACACGTTGCCGACATACCAGGCGGCAACGGAATCGAGCAGCCGGTGCGACTTCACCTCGGGAGCCCCTACCCGCTCGATCAAGGGCTCGGCCTCGCCGCCGCGCGCAAGGCCGGCATACAGCATGGTGAGATCGTTGAGCGTGATGCCAACGCCACCCAGCCCCATGGCAAGCCCGGGGGCTTCATCCTTCGGCAGCACCAGCGCCGCGCCGGCCTGCGTCAGCCGCGCGCTCAGGCGGTTGACGCCGACCCGATTGAGTACGGCGATGGCCGGCACGTTGAGCGACAGTTGCAGCGCGCGACGCACCGTCACCGTACCCTGAAACGTCAGATCGAAATTCTCGGGCATATAGCTGCCGTAACGCTGCGGCCGGTCGTCGATCAGCGTCTCGGGATGAATGAGACCGTCCTCGAAACCCAGGCCGTAGATAAACGGCTTTAACGTCGAGCCGGGCGAACGCAGCGCCGTCGTCATGTCGACCTGGCCGGCGCGTCGCGTGTCGAAATAATCGGACGACGCGACCCGCGCCCGCACCTCGCCGCTCGCATTATCGACGGCGAGGATCGCCACCGAAATGTCGGCGCCCAGCGCCGCGGCGCGTTCGCGCGCCAAGGTCTGCAACGTCGATTGCAACGGCAGGTCGATGGTGAGCCTATGAATTCGCCGCTCCGGCTCGAGCGCAACGATATGATCCGCCGAATGCGGCGCGAACACCGGCATCGGCCGCCGCGCATCCGGCACCGGCTCGGCCTTGGCGCGGGCGATCTCGTCTTGCGGCACCGCATTGGCGAGCGCGGCACGATCGAGCACGCGATCACGTGCCGCGCGCGCCCTATCAGCATGGCGGTCCGGCCGCCGCGTCTCCGGCGATTGCGGCAATGCGACGAGCAAGGCCGCTTCACTGAGCGACAGCCGTTTCGGCTCCTTGCCGAAATAAGCCAGCGAGGCCGCGCGAATGCCTTCGAGATTGCCGCCATAGGGCGCCAGCGTCAGATACAGCGACAGGATCTCTCTCTTGGTCAACGCATGTTCAAGCTCCAGCGCCCGCGTGACCTGCCGAAGCTTGGCGGTGAAGGAACGATGCTCGCGCGGTTCCAGCAGACGCGCCACCTGCATCGTCAGCGTCGAGCCGCCGGAGACGATGTGACCCGTCACGCCGAGTTGCCACGCCGCGCGCAGCATGGCTTCCGGATCGACGCCGTGATGCGACAGGAAGCGCTTGTCTTCATAGGCGAAGAGCAGTTTGAGGAAGCGCGGATCGACATCTTTTTCGGTCGCCGGCAAACGCCAGCGGCCGTCTTGGGTGGCGTAGGCGCGCAACAGCCGCCCTTCGCGGTCGAGCACCACATGCGATAGTTCGAGATCCTTGCCGAGCGGCGCCGGCCCGAGCGCGTAAACCCATCCGGCGCAGGCCGTGGCCGCAATCGCGACCACAAAGCCTATCGACGCAAGGATGAGCCGCGAGCGCTTCATTTCGCCGCCGTGATCTCGATCGTCCCGGTGCCGGTGCGGCCGAAGCGATCCGGCCGGTACATGTCTTCGACGGTCGCCTGCGGCAACGTGTAACGGCCCGGCGAGATGGCGCGCACGACATAGGCCGCCGTGAACACAGGCTTGTTATCGGGCCGGCGAACGAAGGCCGCGGTGAAGCGGTCGTCCCGGAATTCGGTATTCGCCGCCTGAGCGCCATCCGCGATCCAACCGAGCGATCCGGCATCGCCAGTCGACACCAGCCGCGGATTGTCGATCTCGAAACCCGCCGGCAGATAATCGGCGACCATCACGCGGCCGAACTGCACTTGCGGCTCCGTGATCTTCAGGACCACGGCGAAGCGATCGTTCTGCCTGGCTTTGCTCGGGTCGGCCGGCTCACCGTCGAGCGTGTAATAATTGCGCTCGATCTTGAAGCCGGATTCCGCCGCCGGCTCGGGCGTCAAGGGGGCGCCCGACACCGACACCACCGCCTGCACCGTGCCCTCGCTCGTGTTGCTGATCGCGAACGGCGACGCGAGCTGATCGGGATTGAAGCGGCGATAGTAAGCGCCCTTCCGCGCATCGCCATTGACGCTTAGCGAGATGGCATTGAGTTCGCCGGCCAAAGCGCGCGCGGCCAGGACCAGCCAGGCATCTTCCTGCGTCGACGTCTGCGCCGAAAGGTTGCGCGCGGCATCGATCCGCGCCACGGCTTGCGTGATCGTCGCCTGCGGCGCGTGTCCTTCCGAGGCGAGCGTCACCAGCGCGGCCGCATCGCGCAGCGCCGAGCCGTAATCCTCGCGGCCGATCTCAAGCGTCGGCCGCGCTGGCAGCGCATCGAGCGCGGCGCGATAGACGCGGTCGGCGCGTGCCTTGTCGCCGAGCATGGCGAGCGCGGCGGCGACCTGAGCCTTGGCGATGGGCGTCGCCAGATCGTTCAGCTTGACGTCGGCGATATAACGAAGATCGCCGACCGGCGCCGCGCCATTGCGCGCCAGCACATAGAAGGCATAGGCAAGTTCACGCCCGCCGTTTTTGCCCGGCTCCGGCGCGGTGGCGATGTAATTGCGCAGGCGGTCGATGGCGAGCGTCATCGCGGTTTGCGGCACGTCGAATTTCTTCTCGCGCGCCCGCGTCAGGAAGTCGGTGACATAGGCATCGAGCCAAGGATCCTCGCCGCCGACCGACCACAGTCCGAACGAGCCGTTCGAGCCCTGCCGTGCGGTCAGACGCGCCACGGCGTCCTTGATGCGGGCATCGACCTCGCCGTCCGGCGCCAGACGCGCCTGCGCCGCAAGGTCGTTGATATAAAGCATCGCCATTGCACGGCTGGCGATCTGCTCCGAGCAGCCGAACGGATAGCGGTCGAGCTGGTTGAGCAAGGTCGCGGCATCGAGCGAGGTGGAGATCGACACCGATAGCCCTGCCCGTCCCGTGCCCGGCACGAAATCGGCGAACACATCGTTCGACAATGTGAAGGTTTCGCCCTTTGCCAGTTGGCGCACGGTACGGCGGGTCAGGATCTGCGTCGCTGGGCGGACATCCAGGTTATAGCTGCGTGCCAGCGCAAAGCCGTTCGGGCCCGAGACATTGATCACGACGGTACTCGCGCCCGAGCCGGCGGCCGATACCGGCACCGACAGCCGGCCGCGCGCCTTGGCGGCCAGCGTCAGCGCCGGCGGCATATCGCCGTCACGCTTCACGGCGCCGGCGGTGTCGACCGCGACCTTGTAGTCGCCGGCCGCGCCTTCGACATTGTCGAGTTCGACCTGCACCGCGCCGCGGTCGCCCGTGCGCAGGAAACGCGGCAACGTTGCGGTCAGCACCACCGGATCGCGCACGATCACATCGGCGGACGCCTTGCCGACCTTGTCGTTGCTCCACGCCACCGCCATCACCCGGACCGTGCCGGCAAAGGCGGGAATGTCGAAGGAGACATTCGCCGTGCCGTCGGCGCCGACCGTGACGATGCCCGAATAGAGCGCGAGTGGCGCCTGTGCGGGCGGCGATCCGGAGAGCTCAGCACCGCCGACGTCGCCGCCGGAACGGATCTGTCCCTTTGCCCCCTGCATGCCGTCGATCAGTTGCCCGTAGAGATCACGGACCTCGGCGGTCAGGCGGCGCTGGCCGAGATAGTAGTCGTCCGGCGCCGGCGGCTTGTAGTTGGTGAGGTTGAGAATGCCGACATCGACCGCGGCGAGGATGACGCGCGCCTGCTCGCCCGGCGCAAGCCCGCCGATCTTGATCGGAATATTGAGCGCGGTCTCCGGCCGCATCGTGCCGGGCATGGTCATCGCGACATCGAGCGTGCGCTGCGTGCGGTCGATCGAGAACCACTGCACGCCGATGGCCCGGCCCGGCATGCGTTGCGCCGGTGCATCGAGCGGACGGCGCAGGGTCGCGACCAGATAAGCGCCCGTCCCCCAGTCCTTGGCGACCGGCATCGTGACATTGACGATACCGGCGGCGGTAACGTCCTGCGACTGGCTCATTACCAGGCGATCGGTGAACACGTTGAGGGTCAGCCGGCCGCCGCTGCGGGCCGTCACCGCGACGTTCATGGTGTCGCCCGAGGCGTAGCCCGGTTTGTCGAGCGCGATGTCGAGCAGGTCCGGCGTGTCGGCGCTCGACTCCGCATAGAAGCCGGCATCAAACGTCATCGACGTCAGCGCGCCGCTGGGATCGGCTTCCGACACTTCGAGCCGGTAGCGGCCCCACTTCACCGGCAGCGACAGCCGCGCCGGCTTGCCGGCGGCGGCGTCGACCGTGCCATTGGCGACGCGCTGCGTGCGCCGGATCGGCTCGTAATTCCATTGGCCGTTCTGGCGATACCACTGATAGGTCGTCTCGACGCGCAGCAATTCGTATTTCAGCCCCTTGCGGTCGAGCGTCGCGCCGTCGGGCGCGGCGACGATCACGTCGAAATCGGCATTGGCGCCATCGGCCAGCGATGTGCCCTTGAAGGTCGGCTTGATGCCGATCATCGCGGCCTCGGGCGCGATCGGCAGCGTCACTTTGCGTTCGACCGCGCGGCCACCCGACTCCGTCATGTCGATGGCGATCTGCGCTTCGAGCGGACGCGTCGTCTCCGGCACGTCACTGAGCGCGACCGCGACCGTCGCCTTGCCCTTGTCGTCGGTCTGCGGCAGGTCGGTCAGTTCCTGACGCGCCGGCGTGACCTCATCGTCGTAGAGACCGAAGCGGTAGCCGGGAAATCCGGCGCGCTCTTTCGCCGGCTGGATCGTTACCGACCCGCTGAGGTCGAGTTTCGAGGCTGCCGCGCCGTAGAGGAAATGACCATCGACCGCCAGATCGACCGGCCCGTCGCGCGAGATCGCCTTGGCCTGCGTCGTGATGTCGAATTCGATACGATCGGGCACGTAGTCTTCGACCATGAAGGTCGTCTCGCCGACCGCGGGGCGCTTCGGGTCGGTATAAGCGCGCACGCGCCACGTTCCGGTCGACGCCGTTGCGATGATCGGCACTTCGAGGCTGCGGCCGCCGAGGCCCTGATCCGGCACCGCGACGCGCCTGTAGTCGACGCCATCGGGACGTTCGACAACCAGCGTCAGCGGCACATTGGGCGCGGCGACGCCGCGGGCGTCGCGCAGCAACGCCGTGATCGCCACGGTCTCGCCGGTGCGATAGACGCCACGCTCGGTATAGACGAAGGCATCGAAGCCGGCCGGTATCGCGCGGCCGGCAACGCCGCGATCGGACAGATCGAAGGCCGCCGATTTCAGGCTGAGGAACGCGTAATCGCTCTTGCCGGTGACGATGACCGTGGCCGGCGACTGCCCGCCCTCGCCGCGCGCCAACCCGGCCTCGAAATGAACGCGGCCGTTGAAGTCGCTGGCGCGCGTCGCCAGCACTTCGTTGTTGCGCGCCATCAGCCGGACTTCGACGCCGTTGAGCGGCTGCGCGCTGGCCAGCGAGTGGACGAAAACATCGACGCCGTCATACGCCGTATAGGCCGTGACGCCGAAATCGGAGACGATGAACCACTGCGTGGCGGTCTGCTCGTAATCATTGGCGGCAATCGCGTCCTTCGGCACCGCCGTCATCGCATAAACGCCGGGCTTCAGGTCCGGCAGGGCCTCACTGACCGGAAACGCAGTCGCGACCTCGGTATTGAGCTTCTGCTCGATCGCGAGTTCGCCGCTCCAGACCTGGACGCCGCGTTCGTTGCCGAGCTGATCGGCTTCGAACTTGCTCAAATTGCGCTGGAAGTCGTAGCCGACAATGGTGTCGACGAGATTACGGTCGCCAATGCGAAACACGGTGAGATTGACCGCCGACGTATTGACGCTGAGCACCGGAATGCCGCGCTGGCCGGTCTTCGGCAGCACATAGGCCTTGCCGGAGAAGCGCACGAACGGCTTGCGGTCGCGCACAAAGACAGTGAACTCGGCGGTCTTGGTCAGCGTCTCGTTCACGGTCGAGGGCAGACCGGCGCGCAACGTCACCGCATAGCGCTCGCCATGCTTGAGACCGTCGACGCAGAGCTGCTTGTCGGACACCGAGATCGCCGGCTTGTCCTGGCCGACGACCGCCACATAAGGCGAAAAGTCGGTGTGTTTCTCGGGCAACGTCTCGGAGAACTGGAAACAGGCGCGCGGCGACACCGCGTCTGAATCGACCGTGTAATCGAGCATGCGGAAACCGTGCTCGACGCGCAGACGCTCATATTGTCCGCGCACATTGGCGGACTCGCGCAATCCAAGGGCGAGCCGCATCGTGTCGAGCGCCGGCCGCCATTCCGTGCGCGCCGCGAAGGCCTGGCCGAGCACCGCGAGGCCGTCGGCTTCGGCCGCCGGCTGATTGGCGCGCGCATAGGCGACATAAGCCGCAGTCGTGGCGCGCTCGAACAGCGTCGCCTGCTCGTTCTGATCGCGGGTCCGGATCTGCAGCACGGCGCGGGCAAGCCTCAGCCAGCCGTCGGCGTCGTTCGGAGCGGCCGCGACCAGTTGCCCGAGCAGCAACAGACCGGTGCGCGCGTCTTTCTTCTGGAAGGCGGCGTCGGCCTCGCGGCGCAGCACCTGCGGCGTCTTGGTCACCGCGCCGGCGTCGGTCTTGATCTGCGCTTCGAGCGCGATCGCGGCCTGGTCGAGATCGGGGTTCTGGTAAGCCTTGTCGGCGGCGTTGGCGGCCAGCGTCAGAAATACGAGCGCAGCGGCAGTCAGGACGCCGGCAAAACCAGCGTACATCGACCGTGACATGGCGGAAAATCCTCCCCGGAATCGGCGGCTCACTATCATTGCAGCGCCCGATGGTGTCGAGGACAAGGCGCGGGCACGACAAGCCCAAAAAGCCCGGTCCCGCTGCCGAAGCAACGCTGCGGCCGGACTATTGGCGACCCCGGCTGGATTCGAACCAGCGACCCTCAGCTTAGAAGGCTGATGCTCTATCCAACTGAGCTACGGGGTCTCGTCCGCGTTCCGTTTACCCGTCCCTCGCCGGTTTTGAAAGGCGAGGTTCCAGACGGGCGGCAATATCAAGATATATCAATATGATAAATCATCTTTCTCATGCAGTTAAAGTGATTTCTTAGAATCGAAGGTCACTCCAAAGGATGAGGACGTGAGCTGCGATGGGCGCGCGTCCGGCGCGCCGGAAGCTCAATTTACTTTAGCAACCTAAATTTAACGCGTTTCGCGCACTGATGGTTTGCCGGCCGTTAATCGCCCCAAATCCGTTGCGCTCGAGACCGCATGACCGAGACGCCCGATTCAACGCGACACGACAGCACCGTGACGGCAAACGGCTCCCCCCCGATCGCGCCAGGCGCCGTGCCGACATGCTTCGTTGTCGATGACGAGCCGAGCATCCGGCACTTCCTGTCGCTGGTGCTTCATGGCGCCGGCATCGACACGCTGGACTTTGCCGATGGGGCGTCGATGCGCGCAGCGCTGGCGCAGCGTGTCCCGGATCTCGTCTTTCTCAATATCTCGCTCGACTCCGCCGATGCCATCGAAACGGTGCTGGCGCTTGGCCACGGCGGCTTTTGCGGCTCGGTCCAGCTCATGAGCACACGCGGTGCCGCCGTGCTCGACCATGTGCGCAAGATCGGCATCCAACAGAAGCTCAACATGCTGGCGGCGTTGAAAAAGCCGTTCGAGACCGAAGTCATCATCAGGGTCTTGCGCGACCTCAATCTCGGCACACCGTCGGCGGCTGCCTCACGCATCGATCTCGCCGATGCAATCGAGAGCGGCTGGGTCGAGTTCTGGTACCAGCCGAAAATCGATCTGCGCAAAAAGCGGCTCGCCGGCGCGGAAGCCTTTGCCCGCGTCCGTCACCCGTCCCACGGCGTTGCCCTGCCCGGCTCCTTCATGCCGGGAGCGGATGACAACAGCGTCCTCAAATTGTCGGAAATGGCGCTGCTCAGCGCGTTGCGGACCGCGCAAACCTTTTCCAAGCTCGGCCTCAATCTGCCTTTCACCGTCAATATTCCGGTGCCGGCGCTGGAAAAGCTGAAGATCGAAGACATCATCCGCGCCAACCGGCCGGAGACGCCGAACTGGGCCGGCCTGATTGTCGATGTGCCGGAAGAACAGATCATCGCCGATCTGTTTTTGGCAGGCGCTCTGGCCAAGCGGCTGCAGCGCTGCCACACGCGGCTCGCCATCGACGATTTCGGCCGGGGCATGTCGTCGCTCGCCAGGCTCGGTGAAATGCCGTTCGCCGAGCTCAAGCTCGACCGTTCGTTCGTCATCGATTGCGGCACCGACCGGGTCAATGCGCCTTTGTGCAAAACGGTGATCGATCTTGCCCATAATTACGGGCAGGTCGCGGTTGCCATGGGCATCGAAAAGGCGGCCGATATGATGGCGCTGGTGAGCATGGGTTGCGACTACGGCCAGGGCTTCCTGCTCGGCCAGCCGATGCCGGAAGATCGCTTCATTTCGCTTCTGCGCCAACGCACCGGCGCCGCCGGCCGCGAAGCCGCGGCCGCTTCCTGATCACGCGATGAGCGGAGGAACCGGCGCTAATGCGTCAGGGCGTCAATGCGTCCAGGCATCGCGGCGCTTGAAAGCGAAATTATCCGAATAGGAAATCACGCGGCGCGGCGAGGCCTTCGCCTCGAAGACCTGATAGGGAATGCCATTACGTTCGCAGTAAGCGACCGCCTCGGCCTCGGAATCGAAACGCAGCTTGAGCTGCTGGCGCATGTCGCCGGACGAGGTCCACCCCATCAGCGGCTCAACCGTCCGCGGCTCGGTCAGGTCGTATTCGAGGACCCATTTCCGGGTGTTGGCAACACCCGATTGCATGGCGGTTTTGGCCGGTCGGTAAATGCGGGCGGTCATGACAGGCTGCTCATTCGGAAAAAGTGCCAACAGCGGCAGGCGAAACGCGCCGCGAGCCTTGTCGACCGGCAGATTCGCCACGGCTCGCGCAATGGCCGGTATAAGCCGCCGGCGCGGCGCTGGCAACGCGGCGACGCTCGCTGTCCTGAGGCGTGTGACAGGTAAAGGCTTGGCGGTTCAGCCGCGATAACCGGCCGGCTGGACCGGCGGCCTTGTGGCACGCGGTCGGCCCGGACGCCGCCGTCCCAGTAACGGCACAGATACCGGCGTGTCGATCGCCGATGCGCGGACGATGGCCCGGAACCCACCATCGGCAAGATCTTCGAACTCGACGCCCTGCCCCCGCCACAGCATCTCGATCGCGGCAACCGTGGCGCGGCGCGGCTCGGTGCCGCCCTGCTCGAGCTTGTGAATGGAGCGCTGGGTCATGCCAATGCGCGCCGCGAGTTCGCTCTGGCTGAGGCCCACCACTGCGCGCGCGAGACGCACTTTCGCAGCGAAGACCAGCCGCTCCATCCGTATCAGATGGGCAACGTCGAACTTGTTATCGGGCGCGGTTTGAGCCGGCATGGTCTCTCTCAAACGCAAAAACACATAAAGAGACTTGAAGAACGGCAAGGCAGCATCGCTGGCATCATCAAAAGCGGGTCGCGTTCCGCCTTTGCAAAAAACCCCCGGCGATTTCTCGCCGGGGGTTCTTAGTCAGACTATCCGATTACGGATAGAAGTTGCGCTGGGCGCGGACGATGCCCGACCACCAGCTGGTGTCGCCGACGCCGGCCGCGGTGAAGGCGGTCTGCTCGGAGTTGTACATCACTTCGACGCTCAGATCGAGGTTGGTGACCGGGGTCCACACGGTGCGCGAACCGACCTGCCAGTACGACCAGTCGGCCGACTGACCGGCACCGCCGAGAGCAACGCCAGCGGCATCGCTGTAATCCAGCTTGCCGTAAGCGCCGTACAACGAGGTCTTCCAGCCGGGGACCCAGTTGTGCTCGAGACCACCGGTGATCGACCAACCCTTGGTCAGATCGGCCGAGGTCGCGGTCGTGAGAACCGAGTCCCAACCCGGGCCGAACGACGTGGTGCCGCCGTGGACCGAGGTCTGCGCGTTGCCGAGACCCGAACCGACGTAGTCCATGGCGCCGTTGCCGTAGGTGAACTGACCGACGATGTAGTCGCCCTTGCCGAGCATCGGCAGGTTGACCTTCACACCGGCGCCGAGAGCGTAGCCGCCCTCATCCGACGGACCGGCCGAGTACGTGACCTGGTGGTAGGCGGCCATGACCTGAGCCGAACCCCAAGCCTGGTCGATACGCAGGTTGCCGACGATGTCGGGATAAACCTGCGCGCCGTAGGTGGCGCCGAGGCCAGTCACGCCGAGACGGTGACCGTTCGGGTTTTCGATCGACAGCGAGGCCGACAGGCCGTTGCCGAACTGGGCGGTGTAGGCCCAGACTTCAACGCCGTTGCCGCCGTTGTTCGACGACCAGACGTTCGACTGGTTCGAATAGGGCTGACCGTCGAAGTCGAAGAACGAGCCCGTCTTACCCATCGTGAAGCCGGCGAACTGGATGAAGGCCGCCGGAGCGTACAGGCGGGTATAGGCCGACGCGCTGGTGCCGCCCGGGGCGCCCGAGTTGTCCGAGGTGGCCGCCAGGTAAGCGTACGCGCGCAGGGTGCCATAGGCGGTCTGCGAGCGGGCGTCGGCAGTGATGCCGCCGCGGCTACGCCAGTTGTTGTTCGAGTAGGTACGAGCATCGTAGTTCGCGAACGACGGCGCGAACGAACCGCCCGCGTTGAAGTTCACTTCGGCGCGCACGAAGCCGCCGACCTTGATGCAGGTATCCGTGCCCGGCATGTAATAGAAGCCAGCACCGTACAGCGAGCAAATCTTCACGTACTGGACCGGTTTGGCCTTGACGGGAAGATCGGCCGCCTGAGCACCAGCAACCGCGACGAGACCCGCCGCAGTGCCGAGCAGAAGGCTTTTCACCATCTTCATTTTGAACCTCCAAAAGACTGTTTATCGTGAGAGGGTTCCGTATCCGCCCAGTGCCACGGCACCGTAAGGAACTTCCCCTTTTGCTCCCCGCAACCCGGTTAATCTCTTGGCCCAGCCGGTCTGTCTTGCGAACCTACCGTTTGGAGCAATCCATCAACCTGGAAAGCACGACACGGGGATGCCCCCTCCGTCGCAGTCCGAACATTAGCCAAAGAGCCCCCCCGCGCAATGAAGAAGCGCCACGCCCACAGGCTCTGGCGGCGCTTTTCAAGGGAGTGTTGCGTAAAAAACACGCACATCGAGGGCCCCCGCCCGGGCGATCCTAGCGCCTGCGAAACAGCCTTGGTGAATTTGTATTATGTTAAGCAAAACAAAGCGTTAATGGCAGGCGCCGGAGCCCATCCGGTGGATTGCATGACCCTCGCCTCACACTCTTCGATACGTTTGCACGCTAATAATTCGCAAAACCCGTCCCGCGGGGTTGGGACGGCACATTGCCGGCTGGACGCCCAAATCGGAGGCAATCGCCGGCAGCGATTCGGGAGGCGGCCGCGATGGTATCGGCGCCCTGACCGAGGCGGCGCGGCGCAATGGCGCGGGTCAAAGCGGCGGGATCGCGGGCATCGCCTTCGATCAGTTTGGCGCCGGTGAGATCCGCGGCTTTTGCCTTGGAGCGAACGAGGGCGACGACCTCGTATCCCTTTGCGACTGCATTGCCGACGATCAGCCGGCCGGTTTCGCCGGTCGCGCCCAATACCAGGATTTTCACGTCAATCTCCGAAGTTGTGCTGGGATGCATCAATGAGGGGGGCGGAGGAAATCACCGATGGCGTTCGCTGATCCATCGCGCCGCAGCCTCCGCCGTATCCTCGGGGCGGGTGTTGAATGCGATCGCCGCTTTCGGTGCGCCTTGGTGGATCGCGTTGACGACCATCTCGAAGAACGGCACCCCCTTGGGCGGGATGCGAAGGCCACCACCGATCACGATGCAATCATAATCCACTGTGGCCAGTTGTGCGGCCAGTGTTGCGATGCCGCTCTCATCGGGAGCGATCATGCAGAGGTCGCCCTCCCAACCGCGCTCGGTCATGGTCGTCCCGGCGATGTCGATTCCCGTCTGGATTTTTTCGGCATTGAAACCTGGTGGCAGGGAGGGATCAGAAAAGTCGACGGTGTCCGGCTTCTGCCCGACAAACAATACGCGTGTCATGATCAAGCTCCTCTGAGTGTGTTGGAGGGGACGGCGGCGTCGGCCAGGGCATCGAGCCGCTGGCGGAGGAAATCGCTGATGGCGTTCACAGACTGCTCGGCCGCGCGAAACTGGCCGAGGGAGGATTGGAAGACATGTGGCATGCCCTCCCAGACAGAGAGTGTGATCTCTACGCCCGCCGCTTGCGCCCGCTCAGCGTAGCGGACGGAATCGGCGAGCAGCACTTCGTCGTCACCGACATCGATACGGATCGGCGGCAGGCCGTCGTGCCGCGCGTAGAGCGGCGACGCCTTGGGGTTCGCAGCATCCTGGCCCTGAAGATAGAGGTCCGCGAAGCCCTGAAGCACCCGGCGCGTAAAGATCGGGTCCGCCTCCGCCCGCGTCTCGAAGCTGTCGCCGGTCAGCGCCAGGTCTGTCCAGGGCGACATCACTGCCGCGCCGATGGGCTGCACCATGCCAACCGTCTTGTCGGCGGCGATGATCGGCAGCAGCGCGAGGGTCAGGCCGCCGCCTGCCGAGTCGCCCACGACCACGATCCTCTCAGTTCCGTCCGCGACGAGGCCTCGATAGGCGGCGACCGCATCGTCGATCGCGGCCGGAAATGGGTGTTCGGGCGCCAGCCGGTAGTCCGGGACGAACGCATCGGTGCCGATGCGTGCGGCGATCTGCCCCGCGAAATGGGTCAGCGCCTTGGCCGAGCCGAGCACATAGCCCCCACCGTGAAGATACAGGATGCGCGCGCCCGGTCGTGCGTTTGACACTCGGAGCCAGAAGCCAGCAATCCCGCCAACGGTTGCGGCCTCTGCCCGGACATCCGCCACAGGAGGCGTGGCGGCAAACATGGCGTCGAACATCGGCCGCGCCTCGGGCCCGAGCGGCTCGCCCTTATGGGTCGAGGCGGCCTGTCGCATCGCTGCCACCGCAGGAGCGTCTTCAGGCACGAGGGGTTGGATCGTCAACATCGCAGATCTCCTTGGTTGGAGGTAAGGCGCGGGCTCAGCCCTTCGCCCACTCGGCGGCGGCATCCTTGGCAAAAGCGGCATAGGAGCGCGGCGCGCGACCGAGCAGCTTGGTCAGATGTGCGATGTCTTCAGCGCTCGCCACAGCGCCTTCCGTCTGATACCGGCCGAACATCAAACGCAGGTCAAGCGCATGCCAGGCGGGCAGCATGGTCTTGGTGCGCTGCTCCATGATGACGAGATCGTCGCCGGCATAACGGATCGCGCGGCCGAGGGCTTCGCTCCAGATTGTGGCGATCCCTTCGCCGGTCAGGCTGTCGGGACCAACCAGGGCATAGGTCTCGCGGCCGAGCGGCGTCGGGGCCTGCTCACGGCGAACCAGTTCGATCGCCGCGGCTTCGCCGATGTCGCGGATATCGACCATCGAGACGCCCTTCGCGCCGATCGGCGAGGCATAGACGCCGGCCTTCAGAAGCCCTTCCTTCTGACGAAGATCGTTCTGGATGAAATAGGCCGGACGCAGGATAGTCGCGGGCAGATCGAGCGCCTCGATCATGCGCTCCACCGTGTACTTGCCAGCAAAATGCGGCACGTCGGCATAGGCGTCGCCGCCGAAGACAGAGAGATAGACGATGCCCTTGGCGCCAGCCTCGCGGGCGACCGTCAGGGTCAGCATCGCCTGTGTCAGTTCATCGGCGACGTTAGGGGCGAGCACGAACAGCGTGCTGACGCCTTGCAGCGCAGCGCGCACCGAATCCGGATCGGCGAGATCGCCACGGACTGCCGTCACGCCGGCGGGAAGCTGCGCCGTCTCGGGCGAGCGCGTCAGGGCGCGGACATCGGCGTTGCGCGTTTGAAGATGGGCCAGGACCTGTGCCCCGATGGTTCCTGTGCTGCCTGTTACGAGAATGGTCATGTCGAAGTCTCCTCATGTTGGTGCGAGTTGCATCTGCTGAGGAACAAGGTAGCTGTTTCATTATCGTTGAGGAGATTCCAATATCGCGATAAGCTGTCTCGAATACGGAACACGGTGATGGATCTTCAGGCTTTATCCGACTTCAACCTCGTTGCTGCTCATGGCGGGTTCGGTCGCGCTGCCCGCGTCTCCGGCCGCTCCAAGGCCACGCTGTCGCGGCGGGTCGCCGAACTCGAACAGAGCCTTGGCGTGCGTTTGATCGAGCGCGGGTCCCAGAGCTTGCGGCTGACGGATGAAGGACTGGCGCTTCATGAGCGCACGCGCGGGCTGCTCAGTGAAATAGCGGAGGCCGGAGAGGCGGTCGTCCTTGGCGCGTCGACGCCGAAAGGCAGACTGCGGGTCAGTGCACCCGTCGTCTTTGCGCATGTCGCGTTACCCCGGATCGGCGCGCGGTTTGCTCTCGCCTATCCGGAGGTTCAGCTCGAAATCGTTGCCGAGGACCGCAAGGTCGATCCGGTCGAGGATGGTTACGATCTGATCATCCGGATCGACCCGTCGACGGACGAACGCCTTGTCGGGCGCCGTTTCCTGAACGATGAACGCCTGATCGTGGCGCCGCCCGGCATGCCACGCCCTGTTCCAAGCTTGGATGGCGAGGAATCAGCGGTAAAGGCCGTCCTGCTCACCGCAACACCGCCCGGGACCCTCTGGCGGATAAGTTCAGGAGTGCACGCTGACATTGTCCTGCGGCCGGACCCGGTTCTGCGCCTCTCTTCGCTCCTGATGGTCCGCGATGCCGTGCTGGCGGGTGCCGGTGCGGCTTTGCTGCCAAAGCTCCTCGTTGCCGAAGATATCGAGGCCGGCAGGCTTGCCTATTGGGGAACCCACGCCGGCCCCCCGGTGGAGATCTGGGCGTTGCAGAGTTCACGCCGCCTGATCGGCGCCAAGGTGCGGGCATTCTTGGAAGTGGTTGGAAGGGCGTTTCCAGACAAGGCTTTCGTCGCCCCGTCTGGATGAGCGACAAAGGGGTGTCCGTCTCGCTTCTGAATTCGACTGACGGACTCAGCTTGTATGGGAAATATCTGCATATAGCCCGTGCGGCTATGGGCAGCGTTTGCGTAGCAATCTCGCAGCCTTTCGCGCCATGGCGTATAATCGGCGGGGATGGCGGAGACGGAGGGATTCGAACCCTCGATACGCCTTTACAGGCGTATAACGGTTTAGCAAACCGCCGCCTTCAGCCACTCGGCCACGTCTCCGACGGCCAATGGCGTATCGAACCGGGCCTAGCCCGTCAATTCGCTTGTGCCGATTGCCTGCCTGTATTCGCGGGCCGGCCGTTTTTCCGGACAAGCCGTTATGTCACGCCTGTCAGGCCGACCGCGAAGCGCAACCCGAGCGCAAGGAGACAGCTTCAATGCCGTTGAAAACGCTCGCGCGCGCCGTAGCGCTACCCGTCCTGGCCGCGGTCATTACAGTAAGCCCGCAAGCGGTGCCCACGGCGCAAGCCGGCATCGAATATCCGTGGTGCGCGATTTATAGCGAGGCGAGCGTTGGCGCGACCAATTGCGGCTTCTCGACCCTCGCCCAATGCCGCGCGACCATCAGCGGCATTGGCGGCGGCTGCGCCGAGAATCCGGCTTACGTTCCGCCCGCCTACGCCCCGCGCAAATCGCTGAAGCGCAAACCGCTGACGCGCAAGCGTTGAGGCCGCCGCGCCGGTCCTTGCGTCAGGCCGCGGCGCGGATGATCTCGACGGGCGCCGGCTGGTGCCGCTTGAGCCAGTCGCGCGCTGCGCGCTGCGCGCATCCGATTTCGCCATCGGCCATCTGCTCGGCCACTTCGCGGCGCAGCTGCGCCGCTTCGCGATGACCGCGCATCGACGCGATGTTGAACCATTTGTGCGCCTCAATCAGGTCGACCGGCACGCCGGCTCCGGCCGAATGCATCATGCCGAGATTGAAACAGCCCTCGGCGTCGGCCGGCTCTTTGCTTTCCGTCACCACAGCGAAACTGGCCATGACTGGCTCCCGTCCTTTTTAGCGGCCGCCCGTCGCGGGTGCCGCGTTTTAACGTCCCTGGTCGCGCGCCATTAGGGTTCGCGACAAGCCAATCTTCGGGAGAAAATTTGAACGGCAGTTTAAACGTCACGATGAATCGAAGATGAAGAAAATGGCGGGAGTGCTGCATTGTTGCCGCAAAAACGCCAGCAATCACGGCCGTTTTTCACGAAATCCCCCTGCCCCGTTACAAACCGCTAACTGAGTTGATTGGCGCAGGGGTAACCAATTCCCAATGTTACGATTATATGACAGTCAGCATCGCGCGCCGCCCAACAGCGCGTGCGACGAGACCACGACCTCAATCCGCCAGAAAACGGACCGGAAGCCTTCCATGAAACTCCCAAGCTCGAAAACGACCCTGATCGCATCGATCGTCGCGCTGCTCTTCAGCGCCTCCGTCATGGCCGTGGCGCAAGCGACGATGCCCGTCGCTGGCCTCTGGCTCTCCGCCGACGGCGGTACCAAGGTGCGCGTCACCGAGTGCGGCAACAAGCTGTGCGGTAAGGTGGTGTGGCTCAACGAGCCGATCGACCCTTCGACCGGCAAGCCGAAGACCGACAAGCATAATGCCGACGCCGACAAGCGCACGCGTCCCCTCATCGGCGTGCAGGTCGTCAACGGCATGGAACCGGCCGGCGACAACAAATGGTCCGGCAAGATCTACAACGCCGATGACGGCAGGACGTATCAGGCGCATGTGACCTTGGTCAGCGACAAGGCCATGCAAGTGCAGGGCTGCGTGCTCGGCGTGCTGTGCAAGAGCCAGACCTGGACGCGCGCGGAGTAAGCCCCGAGCAAACTTCCAGGCGAACAAGCCGGCTGCTTCAGGGCAGCCGGCTTTTTACTAAGCCCTCACCGCGCCCGCTGTCCGAACAGCACGGCCTGGACCTTCGGGTCCTTCATGTCGACGCCCTGCCGCAGCGACTGACCGAGCGCCATGCCGCGCTCGACGCCCGGGCGCGCCTTCATGCGCGCGATCCATCGCTTGAGATGCGGGAACTGCTCGATGTCCTGGCCCTGCCGCTCCCAGCCACTGACCCAGCCGATCAGCGCCATGTCGGCGATGGAATAGCGGCCGGCGATAAAATCGCGGTCGGCGAGCCGTTTGTTCATCACGCCATACAGGCGGTTCACCTCGTCGACGAAGCGGGCGATGGCATAGGGGATGTGGTCGCGCGCATAGTTCTTGAAATGGTGCACCTGCCCGGCCATCGGCCCGACGCCGCCGACCTGCCAGAACAGCCATTGATCGACTTCGACGCGGCCGCGCTCGTCCTTGGGATAGAACTTGCCGGTCTTGCGGCCGAGATATTGCAGGATGGCGCCGGACTCGAAGATCGAGATCGGCCGGCCGCCGGGCCCGTCCGGATCGACGATCGCGGGCATGCGGTTGTTCGGCGAGATCTTGAGGAAGTCGGGATTGAACTGCTCGCCTTTTGAGATGTTCACCGGCTTGACGACGTAAGGCAGCCGGCACTCCTCCAGCATGATGGAGACCTTGAAGCCGTTCGACGTCGGCCAATAATAGAACTCGATGGGCTTTGGTCCGGCCAGCGCTTTGGCTCGCTTCGCACCCGGCGCGGATGTCGCGGGCCTTAAGATTTTGACTTTCGTCTTGCTTCCGCGCGCTTGCGTCCGACGTGCCATGTCAGAAGGCTCCCAGAATCGAAGGTCTCGATCGACTGTCAGGCAGGGCGATAAAGACCGCAACAGCCCGGCCTCTGACTGGCGCCGCCATCGCCACAAGCCGGTCGTGCAGGACTGGACGTCAACAACCTGGGTTCGATAGAATGCATCTCTCAGGTTGTGATCGCGCGCGATGACAAGCGCCTGCCGCAGCCGTCATCGCGCCGCAAACATTCTCTTGGGGCACACAACCACGTGGGGGAAGCCATGCCGAAGACTAACGGGAAAAAGCAGACCAACGAAACGCCGCGCAGCGGCAAGAGCCTCATCACCGGCGCGCTCTGCGCCGTGTTGCTCGCGGCCGGCCTGATCGCCACGCCTGTGCATGCGCAGACGGCGGCGCCCGCCGCCGGATCCAGCACCGCGGTGACGCCGAAGCCGAAGCGCACGCCAACGCCGGGTCAGCTTGCGGCCCGCGAACGGCAGAAGAAGTGCGCCGTCGAATGGAAGGCCGACAAGGCCGCCGGCAAGGTCGCGACGGGAATGAAGTGGCCGCAATATTGGAGCGCGTGCAACAAGCGGCTCAAGGGTGCGAGCTGAGGCAGCGGCCTGAAGGCTCGAGGCGCCCTGAACGCGACGTGCCCTGAACGCGACGCGCCCAAAATTTGGGGCGCTCAAAATTTGGGGCGGACCAAACTCGCCCGGCTGAAAAACTCGGACAGCTTCAAAATTACGAAGCCCCAGAAACTCGGAGGGCGTCGGTGAGACTTCAAGTCTCCCCGACGCCCTCTGATGTCACCGGAACCGGGTGCTCGCGAAACGACTGCTTGCGCTGTCGCTCCTGATGCACGCCGGCTCCCTAATGACGCGATCCTCAACGCATTAACGCCGAAGATCGGGAAGTGGCGTAGACCTAGAGCTTCTTCTTCTTCTTCTTGGTCTTCTTCGCCGCCTTCACTGCCTTCTTCTTACGTTTAGCCATTTGCTGCCCTCCTAGCCATTTAGAATGGCGGGTGTCGCATTAGTGCGGTCGGGGATCGACCTGCACCACATTTGGTTTACACCAGCGCAATAAAAAAAACAGTCACTCCATCAATTTGTGTGCGTAACCGTCGCGATGACGTTGTCTGTCGCCGCGATCGCGCAGCGAAAACGCGATGCGATGCCGAGCACATCGCGCAACACCAAGTGCAACGCAGCGCAAAATCCGCGCGCTGAAAAACATCCGATAAAATATGGATTATTTGCGCGTCTCCATCGGCGCCGAATTCTGTCCACGAAAAAAATTTTCGGCGCTTGACGCTGTTCGGATTGCGCTTTCCGGCGTTCAAGAACGGCATCGACGCGCTGTGAAAAAAATTTGCGCATAATTACCCGCGCCGCGGTGTCGACAAGCCGAAATCGATCAAAAACGAGCGAATCGGTGTCAGGTGATTCGCGCGGGCGACGTCACCGGTATGATCGAACGCATGTCGTCCGGCACCATTAAGCGACGCCGACGCGTTGCATCACGTCGCTGGCAGCCTTGCCGCCGGCCGGACATTGCACCGAATGTAAAGCGCGCGTCAGACGCGGCGCTTCACAGACCGAGCTTGGTTTTTAGGAGATCGTTAACCGCCTGCGGGCTCGCCTTGCCGCCGGACGCCTTCATCGCCTGGCCGACGAACCACATCATCGCCTTCGGATTGGCCTTGGCTTGCTCGACCTTGTCCGGATTTTTCGCGATGAGGTCATCGACGATGCCGCCGATGGCGCCGAGGTCGGTCACCTGCGCCATGCCGCGCGCCTGCACGAGCGCGCGCGGGTCGCCGCCTTCGGTCCAGACGATCTCGAACAAGTCTTTGGCGATCTTGCCGGAAATCGTCTTGTCGCCGATCAGTTCGACGATGCCGCCGAGTTGCTCGGCCGACACCGGCGACGATGCGATGTCGCGGCCTTCCTTGTTCAACCGGCCGGTCAATTCATTGATCACCCAGTTGGCCGCAAGCTTGGCATCGCGCCCTTTGGCCACGGCTTCGAAGTAGTCGGCGGTCTCGCGCTCGGCCACCAGGTGGCTCGCATCGTAAGCCGACAGCCCGAGGTCGCGGACGAACCGCGCCTTCTTCTCGTCCGGCAGTTCCGGTAGCGCGGCTTTAAGCCCCTCGATCATCTCCGCGCTCAGTTCCAGCGGCAGCAGGTCCGGATCGGGGAAGTACCGGTAGTCGTGTGCCTCTTCCTTGGAGCGCATCGACCGGGTTTCACCCTTGTTCGGGTCGAACAGCCGCGTCTCCTGGTCGATCGTGCCGCCATCCTCGATGATCTCGATCTGCCGCCGCGCCTCGTGCTCGATCGCTTCACCGATAAACCGGATCGAGTTCATGTTCTTGATCTCGCAGCGCGTGCCGAGATCCTCGCCGGGGCGGCGCACCGAGACGTTGACGTCGGCGCGCAGCGACCCCTTCTCCATGTCGCCGTCGCAGGTGCCGAGATAGCGCAGGATCGAACGCAGCTTGGTCAGGAAGGCCTTGGCCTCCTCCGCCGAGCGCAGATCGGGTTTGGACACGATCTCCATCAGCGCGACGCCCGAGCGGTTGAGATCGACCGCCGACATCGAAGGATGCCGGTCGTGCACGCTCTTGCCGGCGTCCTGCTCCAGATGCAGGCGCTCGATGCCGATGGTGACGGCGTCGCCGCCGTCCAGATCGATCACGACCTCGCCCTCGCCGACCACCGGCTGCTTGTACTGGCTGATCTGGTAGCCCTGCGGCAGGTCCGGATAGAAGTAGTTCTTGCGGTCGAACACCGAGCGCGGATTGATCCTGGCCTTGAGGCCCAAACCGGTGCGCACCGCCTGGCGGACGCATTCCTCGTTGATCACCGGCAGCATGCCCGGCATCGCGGCATCGACCAGCGAGACATGGCTGTTCGGCGCCGCCCCGAACTCGGTCGACGCGCCGGAGAACAGCTTCGACTTCGACGTCACCTGGGCATGGACTTCCATGCCGATGACCACTTCCCAGTCGCCGGTCGCGCCTTTGATGAGTTTCGAGGGCTTTTGCTGCACGTTCATGCCGTACAGCTATCTTTTCGCGGCTGGCCCCGCAAGATGGCGGCTCATCCCGGTTATTCGACGCCGACGATCCGCCCCAGAGCCTGCTCGACCGCATCGAAACTGTCGACGAAGCCGCGGTACTCGACGATCCGGCCGTCGCGAACGCGGTGAAAGCCGGCGACGCGAACCTGGATAACCCGGCCGCTCGATCGCTGCGTCAACGTCACGTTGGCGATCCCGGCCGCCCTGTCGCCTTCCGCGAGGACCTGCTCGGTTTCATAGCTGTCGAACCGGTAAAGCCGGTTGAGCGCTTCGAAAGCCAGGAATACGGCGATCTTGCCGCGACGATGGCCGGTTTCGGGAAAGACCGACACCGGCGCGTGGAACAGCCAGTCGATATCGTCATCATAAAGCTCGGCCATCCGCGCGTAGTTGCCGTCGCGAAACGCCGTCTGCACCTCGACAAGAACGGCGCGGGCGGATCCGGCATCATCCACGGCCGCGGGCCGCGGTGTCGATGCCGCGGGATCGGAATTGCCGTTCATCGCCTGACCAAAACAAGAGCCTCAAATTTCGACGGCATGACCGATCGCCTGCTCCACCTGATCGAAGCTGTCGGCGAACTCGCGGAACTCGATGAGGCGGCCATCCGCAATGCGGAGAAAATTCGCGACACGGAAACGCAGCAGCCGGCCGGTCGCAATCTGGTTAAAGCCGATGTCGGCCATGACGGCGGCGCGATCGCCATCGACGATCAGGACTTCAATGCGGTGCGATTGCAGGCGATAGACCTGCGCCAGTCCGGCGAGAGCCTGCACCACCGCCGCCCGTCCGCGCCGCATGCCGACGAATGGGAATATGTCGATCGGTCCATAGATCACCCAGTCGATGTCGTCGTGCAGCAACGAGGCGACGCGATCGAAGTCATGCCCCGCGTAAGCGGCATAGAGCGCGTTTACAGCTTCACGCGTCTCGCTGTCCGCCACGACAAATCCCCGGAATGTGCACAGTCAGTATGTAACTACCGCATCCCAAGGCCAACCCTTGGTGCAGACTTATCAAGGCATTTCGGTTGGCTATGACGCGCGGCCGGCAGGGCCGGCACTTCACCACCAGGGCTGGGCGACGAAACGGCCGGCGGCCTGCTCGATCACCGCGCCGAGCGAGAACAAGGTCTCCTCGTCGAACGGACGGCCGATGAGCTGCAGGCCGAGCGGCAGGCCCTGCGCGTCACTGCCGGCCGGCACCGCGATACCCGGAAGTCCGGCCATGTTCACTGTCACGGTGAACACGTCGTTGAGATACATCTCAACCGGATCGGCGCCGCCCTTCTCGCCGACGCCGAAGGACGCCGACGGCGTCGCCGGCGTCAGCATGGCGTGGACGCCTTGCGCGAAGCACTGCTCGAAGTCGCGCTTGATCAGCGTGCGCACCTTTTGCGCCCGCAGGTAATAGGCATCGTAATAGCCGGCCGACAGCACGTAAGTGCCGATCATGACGCGGCGGCGCACTTCGTCGCCGAAGCCGGCGGCGCGTGTCGCCTCGTACATGCCGGTGATGTCTTTGCCATCGACGCGCAGGCCGTAGCGGACGCCGTCATAGCGCGCCAGATTGGACGAGGCTTCCGCCGGCGCAACGATGTAATAGGCCGGCAGCGCGTATTTGGTATGCGGCAGCGACACGTCGACCAGTTCGGCGCCGGCGGCTTTGAGCCAGTCGCAACCTTGCGTCCAGATCTTCTCGATCTCGGGCGGCATGCCGTCGAGCCGGTACTCTTTCGGAATGCCGATCCGCAAACCCTTCACCGATTTGCCGACCGCGGCTTCGTAGTCCGGCACCGCAAGATCGGCGCAGGTCGTGTCCTTGGCGTCGGGGCCGGCCATCGAGCGCAGCATGATGGCGGCGTCGCGCACCGTCTTGGCCATCGGCCCCGCCTGATCGAGCGACGAGGCAAAGGCGACGATGCCCCAGCGCGAGCAGCGGCCATAGGTCGGCTTGATGCCGACCGTGCCGGTGAAAGCCGCCGGCTGGCGGATCGAACCGCCGGTATCGGTCGCGGTGGCGCCGAGACAGAGCTGCGCGGCGACCGCCGCGGCCGAACCGCCCGACGAGCCGCCCGGCACCAGCGGCGTGTTCGATCCCTTGCGCCGCCACGGCGACTGCACCGGACCGAAATAGGACGTCTCGTTCGACGAGCCCATGGCGAACTCGTCATTGTTGGTCTTGCCGAGCATCACGGCGCCGTCGCGCCACAGCTGCGAGGTCACGGTCGACTCGTAGGTCGGCACGAAGTTTTCGAGGATGCGAGAGGACGCCGTGGTGCGCACGCCCTTGGTGCAGAACAGGTCCTTGATGGCGAGAGGAATACCCTCGAGCGGACCACCCTCGCCTTTGGCGATGCGCGCGTCGGCGGCTTTCGCCATCGCGGTCGCGATCTCCGGCGTCTCCAGCACGAACGCATTCAGCGAGCGCGCCTTCTCGATGGCGTCGAGATGCGCGGCGGTGATTTCCGACGAACTGATGTCTTTCTTGCGAAGGCGGTCGCGCGCCTCGGCCAGCGTGAGGGTCGTGAGTTCAGTCATTCGGGCTGTCGCACTCAAAGGTCTTGTTGTTCAGCGTCGCGATTTCGGCCGGCGAGCGCTGGCGGATCAGCACGGTGCCATCTTTCTGCGTCTCGCGATAAAGTTCGCCCGGCAGCGGCAGTCCCAGCGCGCGCAGGTCATCGACGGTATGGCCGTCGGGCAGCTTGCCGGTGGAAATGATGTTGATCATCTCCCAGCGCTGCTCCAGTTCGCCCTGCTCGCAGGCCAGACACATTTATTCGATCGCTCTCTTCTTCGTCTTGGCCGGACATAGCCCGTCGCCGACGGGCGTAAACGCCCTGATGTCCCGGCCATCCACGTCTTCTTACTCGATGACCTTCGGCACGAGATAGAAATTGTCTTCGCTGGACGGCGCGTTCGACAGCACCGCCTCGGCGTTGCCGCCATCGGTGACGACATCGGCGCGGCTCTTCATCGCCATCGGCGTCACCGAGGTCATCGGTTCGACGCCCTCGACGTCCACCTCGGAAAGCTGCTCGACGAAGGCCAGGATGGCGTTGAGTTCGCCTTGCAGGTGCTCGACCTCGTCATCTTTCACCGCGATGCGGGCCAGATGGGCGATACGGCGGACGGTGGCGGCGTCGACGGACATTGAAATCTTTATGTTTTTTGGCGGTTCCCGGTGCGGAACCGGCGCGAAGCGGCTCAGCCGCATATAGCAGAGCCGCGGATTCGACGGCAACCGCGTAACAGGTAGCGCCGAATGCCCTGAAGCCAGCCGGTCAGCCGGGTTGCCGCTCCACCAGCGACCAGCCCAGCGCCTTGAGCTGGCGTTTCGCCAGCGTGGTCGCCGTCCCGGTAATGCGCAACTCGCCGCGCGAACCGGCCACCAGTTGGTTGCGCGATTTGGTGAAAGCCTCAAGCCGCGCCGCGGTGTCCCTCGTCCACGACAGCGCGTCGATCGGCGCGGCGGTGACGAAACGTCCGTCCTTGGCCACCAGGAACGGCAGGCCGCCGAGCGTCACGATGTGCTCGTAACCGCGGCTGCGCTTGTATTCGGCGGCCAGCAGTTCGGACTGCCGGCGCATGAAATAGGCGTTCGAGCGCTCGTCGGCGGCGGCGGCCGCGTCGAAGAACACCGAGCGGCCCTGCACCGTCTTCATGCTGTCGATGGCCGCGACCATCACCGCCATGTCGATCGGCGTATAGTTGCGGTTGGCGAGCAGACTGGCGCTGAGCTCTTCCGACACGCCCATGTCGAACAGCTTGCGGCGGTTGAGATCGAGAATCTGCGCCGCGGTGTACTGGCGCGCGAGGTCTTCGATGGCGATGTTGTCGAGTTTGTGGGCGGTCGACAGATTGGACGCGACAATGCCGGCGGCGCCGGGCACCGCCAGCAAGGCGCCGGTCACCGCCAGGCCGCCGAGCGCCGCGGCTTCGGCAAGCTGGCTGAGCTTGGCATCGAGCGGCGGGTAATCGGTATAGGGATCGACGCCATAGGTGGCCGCCAGGGTGCGGCGCTCGCTGGTAACGCCGATCAGGCTCGCCAGTGCATTGTCCTGCGTCTTGCCGGCATTGCTGATGCCGGAACCGATGCGGCCCAACATGGAGCCAATGCCGGACAGCGTATTCTTGATGGTGCCGACCGGATTGGTGATCAGCCGTCCGGTGTATTTGAGCGGGTTGAGGCCGGCATTGACCAGCGATTTGCCGAACGTGTCGGAGCTGCTGACCTTTTCCAGCAGCGCCAGCGCGTTCAGCTCGTTGAGCCGCATATGCGCCATCGAATCGCCGGGGGCGACGGTGAGGCCGTAACTCGTGTCGATATTATAGATGCGCAGGAAGCCGTCGCTGCCGACCGGCGAGGCCACGGTGTAATTCTCGCCGACGCGGGTAATGCCGCGAAGCTGCGCCGCGTTGAACGATGGCGGCTGCTCGAAGGTTTGTGCCAGCGCCGCATAGGGCAGCAGCAGCGCCCCGACCGGCACAACGACGCAACAAAGCCTGCTGGCGAAAATCCTCATGTCCCCTCCCGGTCCCAATGCACCGCAGTGTCGCATTATCGCGGCGGGTGAGGCAAATAGCCGATGCCGTTGAAGCCGTTGGTGCGTTGCGCGGGCGCATGCTACCTGATGCCCGCATGCCCGCTGTCATCCTGCCTCTCACCGAAGCCGCGCCGCATTTCGGCGCACGCGGCGCGCTGATCGGGCTCGACCTCGGCACCAAGACCATCGGCGTCGCGGTGAGCGACCCGGACCGCAGGCTCGCGACCGGCGTCGAGACGGTGGCGCGCAAGCAGTTCACCGCCGATGCGCACCGCCTCATCGCGCTGGCGGCCGAACGCAACGCCACAGGCTTCGTACTCGGCCTGCCGATCAACATGGACGGCTCGGAAGGTCCGCGCGCGCAATCGACCCGCGCCTTCGCGCGCAACTTCGCCCGGCTGACGGCGTTGCCGATCGCGCTGTGGGACGAGCGGCTGTCGACCGCCGCGGTCGAACGCGGGCTGATCGAGGCCGACATGCGCCGCGAGCGGCGCGCCCAGGTCATCGACCAGCACGCCGCGATGTTCATCCTGCAGGGCGCGCTCGACCGGCTCAAAACGCTGGCGGGCTAGCCCCAGCAAAACGGGCGGGTCCCGTTGAGACCCGCCCGCGTTCCGAGATATCGGTGACGGCTTGATTGCCGCAGGCTAGTTGCCGCAAGGCACGTAGTTCGACTTGCCCGGGTTGCCGCCGCAGGTGCGATCCATCGTATTGCCGCCGCGGTAGTAGTAACGCCGCGCCGGCGCGTAGACCGGGGCCGGCTCATAGGCATAGGCATCCGGCTCGTAGGTGTAGCCCGGATCGTAGGCGTAGCCTTCCTGGTAGTAGCGTCCGCCGTAATAGCCGTTATTGGCCGACGAAGCCGCCGCCGCACCCACCAGGGCGCCCGCGCCGAAACCGATAGCCGCCGCGGTGTTGCGGCCGTGACGCGCTTCGCTCGGCGTTGCCGCAGCCAGTGCCATGACACCGGTCAGTGTGGCCGCCAGCGCGAACTTCGCAAAATTGTTCATAGATGCCTCCGTTGCCCGCCATCGGGCATTCGGCAGGACAATTCCGGAACCGGATAGTAGTTCCGAAAAGCCCCCGTTAACGACAAGCCGGCCGGGCCTGTGGATCGATCGGAACCGGCCTTGCCGCGGCCGAAACACGCGCCTATAGAACTGGCTTTAATGACCATTTCGCCGAAATCCTCATTCGTCCTCAGCCACCGTCATTTGCTGGGGATCGAAGGCCTTTCAGCCGCCGACATCACGGGTCTTTTGGACCTCGGCGAGGAATTCGTCACCCTCAACCGCCAGATCGAAAAGAAGCAGGCCTCGCTGCGCGGACGCACGCAGGTCAACATGTTCTTCGAGAACTCGACCCGCACGCAGGCCTCGTTCGAGCTCGCCGGCAAGCGGCTTGGCGCCGACGTCATGAACATGTCGGCGTCCTCGTCCTCAATGAACAAGGGCGAGACGCTGATCGACACCGCGATGACGCTCAACGCCATGCACCCGGATATTCTCGTGGTGCGCCATCACGCCTCCGGCGCGGTCGCATTGCTGGCCTCGAAGCTCGACTGCTCGGTGATCAATGCCGGCGACGGCACGCATGAGCACCCGACCCAGGCGCTGCTCGACGCGCTCACCATCCGCCGCAACAAGGGCCGCCTCGAAGGCCTGCTGGTCGTCATCTGCGGCGACATCCTGCATTCGCGCGTCGCGCGCTCCAACATCATCCTGCTCAACACCATGGGCGCGCGCGTCCGCGTGGTCGCGCCGTCGACGCTTTTGCCGCCCGGCATCGAGCGCATGGGCGTCGAGGTCGCGCGCGACATGCGCGAAGGCCTCGCCGACGCCGACATCGTCATGATGCTGCGCCTGCAGCGCGAGCGCATGAACGGCTCCTTCGTGCCCTCGGTGTCGGAGTATTTCCACTACTGGGGCCTCGACGAGAAGAAGCTGGCCTACGCCAGGAAGGATGCCCTCGTCATGCATCCGGGCCCGATGAACCGCGGCGTCGAGATCGACTCCATCGTCGCCGACGGCGCGCAATCGCTGATCCGCGAGCAGGTCGAGATGGGCGTCGCCATCCGCATGGCGGTGCTCGAGGCCCTGTCGAGGAACCTGCCCAATGCGTGAGGCACTCTCTTCGTCATTCCGGCGCGCGCTGACAGCGCGAACCCTGAATCCAGCCGTGGCTTCGGGGGCGCTTCTGGATTCCGGATCGCCACTGCGTGGCGTCCGGAATGACAGGGTGGATTGAACGATGCTGTCTGAACGCCGCCCGATGCTGCTCGCCAATGCCCGCATCATCGATCCGTCGCGCGATCTCGACATCGCCGGCGATCTGCTGATGGCCGACGGCCTGATCCGCGAGGCGCGGAAAGGCATCGGCGCCGCCGGCGTGCCCGAAGGCACCGAAGTGATCGACTGCCGCGGCAAGGTGATCGCGCCCGGACTCATCGACATGCGCGCCTTCATCGGCGAACCCGGCGCCAATTATCGCGAGACGTTTGCGTCCGCCAGCCAGGCCGCCGCGGCCGGCGGCGTCACCACCATCGTCTGCCAGCCCGAAACCTCTCCGGCGATCGACGATCCGGCGACCGTCGATTTCGTGCTGCGTCGCGCCCGCGACACGGCCATCGTCCATGTCGCGCCGATGGCGGCGCTGACCAAGGGCCTCGAAGGCCGCGAGATGACCGAGATCGGCCTTCTGAAAGCCGCCGGCGCGGTCGCCTTCACCGACGGTACGCGCAGCATCACCAACGCGCAGGTGATGCGCCGGGCGCTGACTTATGCCCGCGACTTCGGCGCCCTGATCGTGCACCACACCGAAGACCCCGATCTCAACGGCGACGGCGTCATGAACGAAGGCGAGTTCGCCGCCCGCCTTGGCCTGCTCGGCATTCCGACCGCCGCCGAGACCATCATGCTGGAGCGCGACCTGCGCCTCGTGGCGCTGACCAAAGGCCGCTACCACGCCGCCTCGATCACCTGCGCGCCGTCGCTCGCCGTGTTCCGCAACGCCCGCGACGCCGGCCTCGACATATCGGCCGCGGCCTCGATCAATCACCTGACGCTCAACGAAAACGACATCGGCCCGTATCGCACCTTCCTCAAGATGTCGCCGCCGCTGCGCGCCGAAGACGACCGCATGGCGCTGGTGCAGGCGCTCAATGACGGCCTCATCGACGTCATCATGTCCGACCACAATCCGCAGGACGTCGAAACCAAGCGCCTGCCCTTCGCCGAAGCCGCCGCCGGCGCCATCGGGCTTGAGACCATGCTGAGCGCCGGGCTGCGCCTGGTGCATTCCGGCGATGTGACGCTGCCAAAGCTGCTGCGCGCCATGTCGACGCGGCCGGCCGAACTGCTCGGCCTGTCCGGCGGCACGCTTCGAAGCGGCGCGCCCGCCGACGTCATCGTCATCGACACCGACGTGCCGTGGATCGTCAATCCGGACGAACTCAAGTCGAAGTGCAAGAACACGCCGTTCGATGAGGCGCGCATGACCGGCCGTGTCGTGCGCACCATCGTCGCCGGCCGCACCGTGTATGAATCGCTATGAGGTCAAGCTGGTCATTCCGCGGCGCTGCGAAGCGGCAAACCCGGAATCCAGACGCGCGCTCGGGATCTGTATCTGGATTCCGGGTCCGGCGTTTCACGCCGCCCCGGAATGACCGGAGATTATGATGAGCAACTCCCTCACCCTCCTCCTCGCTTTCTTCTTCGGCTATCTGCTCGGCTCGATCCCGTTCGGCCTGCTGATCACGCGCGCCGCCGGCGGCCCCGATGTGCGCACCATCGGCTCCGGCAATATCGGCGCCACCAATGTGCTGCGCACCGGCCGCAAAGGCCTGGCCGCCGCGACCCTTCTTTGCGACGCCTTCAAGGGCACGGTGGCTGTGCTCGTGGCATGGCACTTCGCCGGCTACGACGCCGCGCTGGTCGCGGGCCTCGGCGCCTTCCTCGGCCACCTGTTTCCGGTCTGGCTCAAGTTCAAGGGCGGCAAAGGCGTCGCCACTTATATCGGCCTGCTGATCGGTCTGGCGTGGCCCGGCGCGCTCATCTTCATCGGCATCTGGCTCGCCACCGCGTGGGCGTTCCGCTACTCGTCGCTGTCGGCGCTGATCGCCTCGGCGCTGACGCCGATTGCCCTGCTCGGCTTCGGGCGCCCCGGCGCCGCCGGGCTGTTTTTTCTGCTCGGCATTCTTTTATGGATCATGCACCGGGCCAACATTGCGCGGCTGCTGAACGGGACCGAAGGCAAGATCGGGAAGTAGACTTACCTAAGAAGCCGTGGCAATTAGATTTATTTCGCGCTTGTAGAAAGCACGCCGAGCGCTGAAAATCCAAAACATTCAATTGGCGTCGTTATGTTCGGCGTGGTGGCGAGCATACTTAGCTTCGATGCCTTGACTAGTTCCAGGGACACCGATTGAAGCTTCACAAGGGTAGCGGTGACAAAACATCACCCACCTGTTTGTATCAAATCCGTCTTCGTAGGTAACTCGTCCCCAAACATATATGAAACCTTTGCCGCTCGACAAAACGCCTCGACCGCGTGGCAGGGCTCCCGTTCCTCTTGGAATTTCTGCTCCGGCCGGGAGAACGAGAGACTGCTCAGGGACTTGACCATCGTCAAATGCATCTTCCGTCCGATTCTCGAACCAGCCGATTCTTGCGGAAATGGAAACCTTTCGCGCCGGAAGATGGCCGACATTTCGTATGGCGACCTGGCCAATAACCGCCCCACCACGGGTTGTCTCGATACCTTTTGGCAATACGTTCAAATAGGCCCGTTGTAGTGTTCTGGTTTCGGCTGATTGCCTCTCGGCAGTTACCCTCGCATCATCGGCAAGCCTAACTGTCGCCTTAACCAGCCACGCAGTTACAAATACCAAGAGAAAAGTGAAGCCTCCGACGAAAAAGCCTTCGTTGTGGTTCATAAAGACCCGCAGGGCAGTCGGCAGCCCGCCTATCGAACAGGCTAAAGGCTCAGCTACTGACCCATGCGCAGCTTGGTCATTTTTATTGTCATGACTGTCCGCCCTCTCCTGCCGACCGCACTCCGCCGCATGGAAGGAAAGCACGCTCTCAAATATAGCGAATACCCCCACTCCAAGTAGGAAGCATATAACTAAAAGAGGATTTATACTTTTGAACATTCGCCCCGAAGGCTCACCTGGCCGAAAACATACCTGACTAATAGTTGTGTTTTCAACAATTAGGTTGTGACGCAAGACGCGCTTTGCAATGCTCCCCCCAGCATTCTGGGGGCGTCCTTGGCTTCAAAAACCAAACTCACCGACTCTCAGCGGCTCGACTGGCTGCGGCTGATCCGCAGCGACAATGTGGGGCCCCGCACCTTTCGCGATCTCATCAATGCCTATGGCGGCGCCAAGGGCGCGCTTGCCGCCCTGCCCGCTTTGGCGCGGCGCGGCGGCGCTTCGCGAACAAACATCTGCTCCATCGAAGACGCCGAGGCCGAACTCAGGGCCTGCCGCGCGCGCGGCATCGACCTTGTCGCGCTCGGCGAGCCGGATTATCCGCCCCGCCTGCAAACCATCGACGATGCGCCGCCGCTCATCGCCGTACGCGGCAACATCGCATCGTTGTCGCGGCCGCTCATTGCCATCGTCGGCTCGCGCAATGCCTCGGCTGTCGGTTTGAAATTCGCCGCCACCCTCGCGCGCGATCTCGGTGACGCCGGCTACGGCATCGTGTCGGGACTGGCGCGCGGCATCGATGCCGCCGCGCATCGCGCCAGCCGCGACAGCGGCACCGTCGCGGTGCTCGCCGGCGGCCACGAGCGCATTTATCCCGCCGAGCATGTGCCGCTGCTCGACGAGCTGCTCGCACATGGCGCGGCCGTGTCCGAGATGCCGCTCACTTACGAGCCGCGCGCCCGCGATTTCCCGCGCCGCAATCGCCTGATTTCCGGTCTCGCGGTCGGCGTCGTCATCGTCGAGGCGGCCAGGCGCTCCGGCTCGCTCATCACCGCGCGCATGGCCGGCGAACAGGGCCGCGAGGTCTTCGCCGTGCCGGGCTCGCCGCTCGATCCGCGCGCCGAAGGCACCAACGGCCTGTTGAAGCAGGGCGCGACATTGGTCACCGAGGCCGCCGATGTCATCAACGTCATCGAGCCGATCCTCGGCCGCGGCTACGGTCTGCCGATGCAGGAGCCGGAACGCGACGAGCCATTGCCGCTCGACCCCGAACCGGCGGACGACGAACGCAGCCGCATCGTCGGCCTGCTCGGTCCCGCGCCGGTGTCGATCGACGATCTGGTGCGGCTGTCGCGCACGACGGCCGCGACCGTGCGCATGGTGCTGCTGGAACTGGAGCTGGCGGGCCGTCTCGAACGCCACGGCGGCGGGCTTGTGTCGCTCGTGTAGACTGAGCCCCGTCGAATCGAACCGCCGGACAACGCCGTGATCCTCCGCCGCGCCCTCCTCGCCGTGCTTCTGATGTCGCTCGCGGCCCCGCTGGCGCTCGCGACGACGCCGGCAGGTGCCCAGGATCAATCCTTCACCGCCTTCACGCGGGAGCTCTGGCCGGACGCGCAGGCCAAGGGCATCACGCGCGCGACCTTCGACAAGGCGATGGAAGGCGTCACGCCGGACAGCCGGGTCATCACCGCCACCCGGCGTCAGCCGGAATACGGCAAGCCGGTCGGCGATTACATCAACGCGCTGGTCGCGCCGCGCCGCGTCCAGACCGGGCGTGCCAAGGCTCAGGAATGGGCGAAGAGTTTCGACGCGGTGGAGAAGAAATACGGCGTCGAGCGCTGGATCCTGCTGTCGCTGTGGGGCATGGAAACCGACTACGGCGCGGCGAAAGACAAATGGGACGTGTTCCGCTCGCTGGCGACGCTCGCTTATGTGAAATACCGGCACCCTTATTTCCGCAACGAGCTCATCGTCGCCATGGGCATCATGCAGAAGAACGGCTTTGCCCGGTCGCAGATGGTGAGTTCGTGGGCCGGCGCCATGGGCCAGAGCCAGTTCATGCCGTCGAACGTCGTCGATTACGCCGTCGACTTCACCGGCGACGGCCGCGCCGATCTGTGGCGCAATGTGCCCGACGTGCTCGCCTCGACCGCCAACTATCTCAACAAATGGAACTGGAAGAGCGACCTGCCGTGGGGCTTCGAGGTCATGGTGCCGAACGGCTTCGACACCATGAAAAGCCGGGCGACGTTTGCGGAATGGACCGGGCTCGGCCTGCGCCGCGCCGACGGCAAGCCGTTCCCGCGCCAGGGTAACGGCATCCTGTTTTTTCCCAGCGGCGCCAGAGGGCCGGCTTTCATCGTCACCGAGAATTTCGCGGTGCTGAAGGAGTACAACAACTCCGATGCCTACGCGATCGCGGTCGGGCATCTGGCCGACCTTCTGCATGGCGGCATTCCAATCCGCGCCGCCTGGCCGAAGGACGATCACCCGCTGTCGCGCGATCTGCGCATCGCGTTGCAGAAGAAGCTCGCCGCGCTCGGCTACAAGGTCGCCGAGTTCGAAGGGCATATTGATTTCGATATGCGCGACGATATTCGGGCGGAGCAGAAGAAGCACGGCCTGGTCCCGGACGGGAATCCGACGGCGGCGTTTCTGGAGAAGATCGGGGTCCGGGGACCGTGACGCGGTCCGGGGGCCTAGACGCGCCGCCCGTTCCTGCTGCCGTTTTCATGACCGCGTGTCAGGTTTTCGGCCTCCAGCCGCACCATCTCGAGCAGATACCCAAGCGTGTCGAGGCCGTTCCGGCGGGCCATGGCCGCCAGATCATTCGACATGGTCGCCACGTAGCTGGCGACTGCCGACTGGCTGCCTCGATCTCCGGCGGGGTCAGGCATGGTTCTGGGTCCGTCCCGGCGCATTTTCGCGCGGTCTTCGATTACCCGCTAAAGTGACATGGAAAGCCGGAAATAGTAATATTAATAATAGCATACGAGACAAAATACACCCTTGGGTTGTATCGCCGCGTGCGGTCGAAACGTCCTTTTTTGCGCCCGAATTGGCTGTTTTGACGCGCCTGCCGGCCGGGATCGGGCAGCCCCTGATTTGACAGGGGCGACCTGCTTCCCCATGTTCCGGCCAACGCTAACGGACGATTCAAGCCCTGTCCGCTAGGGTCCGGGCGTTTAACCCATTGGATTCAAATGAAAGTTGTCGTTGTCGAATCGCCTTCCAAGGCGAAGACGATCAACAAGTATCTCGGCTCGGACTACGAGGTCCTGGCCTCGTTCGGCCATATCCGCGACCTCCCGGCCAAGGACGGCTCGGTCGATCCGGACGACGGCTTCAAGATGCTTTGGGAGATCGATCCGCAGTCGCAGAAGCGGGTCAATGACATCGCGCGCGCCCTCAAGGGTGCCGACACCCTCATTCTGGCGACCGACCCCGACCGCGAGGGCGAAGCCATATCGTGGCATGTCCTGGAAGCGCTGAACGAGAAGAAGGCGCTCAAGGACCAGACCGTCCAGCGCGTCGTCTTCAACGCCATCACCAAGCAGTCCGTCACCGAGGCGATGAAGCACCCGCGCGCCATCGATACGGCGCTGGTCGATGCCTATCTCGCCCGCCGCGCGCTCGATTACCTCGTCGGCTTCACTCTATCTCCCGTGCTGTGGCGCAAGCTGCCCGGCGCGCGCTCCGCCGGCCGCGTCCAGTCGGTGGCGTTGCGGCTGGTCTGCGACCGCGAACTGGAAATCGAGAAGTTCGTCACCCGGGAATACTGGTCGATCGTCGCCAAGCTGAAGACGCCGCGCGGCGACGAGTTCGATGCCCGCCTCACCGGCGCCGATGGCCAGAAGCTGCAGCGTCTCGATATCGGCACCGGCGTTCAGGCGACCGACCTCAAGACCATGCTCGAAGGCGCCGCCTTCACCGTGACGTCGGTCGAGGCGAAGCCGGCGCGGCGCAATCCGCCGCCGCCCTTCACGACCTCTACCATGCAGCAGGAAGCCTCGCGCAAGCTCGGCTTTGCGCCGGCCATCGCCATGCGGCTTGCCCAGCGACTCTACGAAGGCGTCGAGATCGACGGCGAGACCACCGGCCTCATCACCTATATGCGTACCGACGGCATCGACATGGCGCCGGAAGCGATCACCGACATCCGCTCGATGATCGGCAAGAACTACGGCAAAGAGTATGTGCCGGGTTCGCCCCGCACCTATCAGAACAAGTCGAAGAACGCGCAGGAAGCCCACGAAGCCGTGCGTCCGACCTCCGCCTCCCGCACGCCGCAGGAAGTCGCCAAATATGTCGACCGCGATCAGGCCCGTTTGTACGAACTGATCTGGAATCGCGCCGTCGCCTCGCAGATGGAATCCGCCGAGCTCGAGCGCACCACGGTGGACATCGTGGCGAAGAACGGCTCGCGCGTCGCCGAGCTGCGCGCCTCCGGGCAGGTCGTGAAGTTCGACGGCTTCCTCACGCTTTATCAGGAAGGCCAGGACGAAGCCTCCGACGACGATGAGTCCAAGCGCCTGCCGGCGATGAGCGAGAAGGAAGCACTCGCCAAGCAGGCGATCGAGGCCGCGCAGCATTTCACCGAGCCGCCGCCGCGCTTTTCGGAAGCCGCGCTGGTCAAGCGCATGGAAGAACTCGGCATCGGCCGCCCATCCACTTACGCCTCGATCCTGCAGGTGCTGCAGGACCGCGGCTATGTCCGCATCGACAAGAAGCGCCTCATTCCGGAAGACAAAGGCCGCGTCGTCGTCGGCTTCCTGGAAAGCTTCTTCCAGAAATATGTCGAATACGATTTCACCGCCTCGCTGGAAGAGCAACTCGACAAGGTCTCGAACAACGAGATCAACTGGAAGAAAGTGCTTGAGGATTTCTGGGTCGACTTCATCGGCGCTGTCAACGAGATCAAGGAAATCCGCATCACGCAGGTGCTGGATGCGCTCAACGATCTGCTTGAGTCGCACATCTTCCCGGCCCGCGCCGACGGCCGCCCGGTGCGCGAGTGCCCGCAATGCGGCAACGGCCAACTGTCGCTGAAGGTCGGCCGCTTCGGCGCCTTCATCGGCTGCTCGAACTATCCGGAATGCAATTACACCCGGCAGATGACGCCGGGCGCGGCCGGCGCACAAGCCACCAAGGTGCTCGGCCAGGATCCGGAAACCGGCCTCGACGTGACGATCCGCGGCGGCCGCTTCGGCACCTATTTGCAGCTCGGCGAAGAGATCAAGGCGCCGAAGCGCAAGAAGGGCGAGAAGAAAGACCCCGACGCGCCGGAGCCGCAGAAGCCCAAGCGTTCCAGCCTGCCCAAAGGCGTTTCACCTGACGACATAACGCTGGAGCAGGCACTGGCGATCCTGTCGCTGCCGCGCGAAGTCGGCATCTCGCCGGAAGACGGCCAGCCGATCGTCGCCGGCGTCGGCCGCTTCGGCCCTTACGTCAAGCACGACAAGACCTATGCCAGCCTCGAGGAAGGCGACGACGTCCTGACCGTCGGTCTTAACCGCGCGATGCATCTCATCGCCGACAAGATCGCCAACCCGAAGAAGGGCCGCCGCTTCGGCCCGGCCCCGGGCAAGACGCTTGGCGATCATCCCGACAAGGGCGGCGCCATCGTCGTCAAGAACGGCCGCTTCGGCGCTTACGTGTCGAACAACGGCGTCAACGCGACCTTGCCTGGCGACAAGACGCCCGACACGATCACGCTCGACGAGGCCATCGTGCTGCTCGATGCGCGCGCCGCCGCGCTCGGCAATTCACCGCGCGCGGGCAAGAAGGCCGCAAAGCAGGCCGCGCCGAAAAAAGCCGCCAAAGGCGCAACGGCCGGGAAAGACGAAACCGCCACGGTGAAGACCAAAGCCCCCGCCGCGCGCAAGAAGCCGGCGGCCAAATCCGCCAAACCGGCGGCAAAGCCGAAAAAGCCCGCCGGCAAGACCACCGGAAAAGTAACCGCGGCCGAGTAATTCCGGCCGCTGGCGCCACCGGGCCGCCGCGATTACATTAAGATCGCAGCGCCCGTTCGGCGCCGGAAACCTCTTTTGAAGAAACCACCTAAAACCAATCCCGATACCCTTCCCTCGAAGGAAGACATTCTCGCCTTTATTGCCGCCAATCCCGGCGAGGTCGGCGCCCGCGAAATCGCCCGCGCCTTCGGCCTCAAGAACAATCTGCGCGCCGACCTGAAGCGCCTGCTGCGCGAACTCGCCGACACCGGCGACGTCGCGCGCCGCGGCCCCAAGGGCAAGAAACTTCACCAGCCGGGCACCCTGCCCTCCACCGTGCTCGCCGACATTGTCCTGCGCGACAGCGATGGCGATTTCATCGCCGTGCCGGACGAATGGGACGCGGACGCGCACGGCGCCGCGCCCCGGATCAGAATCTTTTCGCCGCGCAAGCCGCGCCCCGGCGAAGGTGCGGGACTTGGCGACAAGGTTCTTATCCATGTCGATGAGGTCGAGGCCGAGGGCGGCATCCGCCATCGCGGGCGTATCATTAAAATTGTCGACCGGCCGAAGCATCGCGTGCTCGGCATCTTCCGCGCCAATCCCAAAGGCGGCGGCCATCTCGAACCGGTCGACAAGAAAATGCTCGGCCGCGAAATGCAGATTCCGCAAGGCGCGACCGCCGACGCACAGGATGGCGACCTCGTCGCCGTCGAAGCTCAGCGCGTCTCGCGCTTTGGGCCGCCGAACGGCCGCGTCGTCGAGAAGCTCGGCTCGCTCCGAAGCGAAAAAGCCGTCAGCCTGATCGCCATTTTCACCCACAGCATTCCCGACGTCTTCCGCCGCGACACGCTCAATGAAGCCGATGCCGCCCGCCCCGCCACCATGGCCGGCGGACGCGAAGACTGGCGCAAGCTGCCGCTCATCACCATCGACCCGGCCGACGCCAAGGATCACGACGACGCCGTGCATGCGGCGGAAGACGACGATCCGGCCAATCCCGGCGGTTTCATCGTCACCGTCGCCATCGCCGACGTCGCGCATTACGTCACGCGCGGTTCGGCGCTCGACCGCGAAGCTTTGGTGCGCGGCAATTCGGTCTATTTCCCCGACCGCGTCGTGCCGATGCTGCCGGAGCGCATCTCCAACGACCTGTGCTCGCTGAAACCCAACGAAGACCGCGCCGCGCTCGCCGTGCAGATGGTCATCGGCGCCGACGGCCGCAAACGCGATCATCGCTTTCACCGCATCATGATGCGCTCGGCCGCGAAGCTCGCCTACGAGCAGGCGCAGGCCGCGATCGACGGCCGTCCCGACGACACGACCGGTCCGCTCGTCGAGCCGATCCTCAAGCCGCTTTATGCCGCCTACGACGCGCTCAAGCGCGCGCGCGAGGAACGCGGCCCGCTCGACCTCGATATTCCCGAGCGCAAGATCGTCCTCAAGACAGACGGCACCGTCGACCGCGTCGTCGTGCCGGCGCGTCTCGATGCGCATAAGTTGATCGAGGAAATGATGATCCTCGCCAATGTCGCCGCCGCCGAGTCACTGGAGAAGGCGCGCACGCCGCTGATCTATCGCGTCCATGATGAGCCGAGCATCGACAAGATCAACGCGCTGCGCGAATTTCTCGCCAGCCTGAACATGCCGCTCGCCAAATACGGCGCGCTGCGCTCGTCCAACTTCAACCAGATCCTCGGCCAGGTGAAGGACACCGACCGCGAGGTGCTGGTCAATGAAGTGGTGTTGCGCTCGCAGGCGCAGGCCGAATATTCCGCCGAGAATTACGGCCATTTCGGCTTGAACCTGCGCCGCTATGCCCATTTCACCTCGCCGATCCGCCGCTACGCCGATCTGATCGTGCATCGCGCGCTGATCCGCGGCCTGCATCTGGGGCAATACGACAAAGACGGCCTGCCGGAGAATTTCGGCCTGCCCGAGTTGGGAGAAATCGCCGCCGAGATTTCCGCCACCGAGCGGCGCGCCATGCTGGCCGAGCGCGAAACCAAGGACCGGCTGATCGCGCATTTCCTCGCCGACCGCATCGGCGCGACCTTCGAGGCCAGAGTCGGCGGTGTGCATCGCGCCGGCCTGTTCGTGAAGCTTGCCGAGACCGGCGCCGATGGCTTCGTGCCGGCGCGCACCATCGGCGAGGAATTCTTCCGCTACGATGAAGCAGGCCACGCGCTCGTGGGCACGCGTACCGGCGAGACCTACCGGCTGGGTGACAATGTCACCGTGAAGCTGGTAGAGGCAGCGCCCGTTGCCGGCGCCTTGCGCTTCGAACTTCTGTCGCGCGGGCGCGCGGGGAAAATTCCACCACGGCAAAGCGACGACGAACGGCGTGGCAAACGGACCTTCAAGGATTACGGTGCCAAAGCCAAAAGCGGTTTCAGGAGCGATGCCGCCAAGGGCAACGACGAAAAGAAGCGCAGCGAAGAACGCCGCCGGAAATTCGGTAAGAAAAAAGTTCGAAAGAACAAAGGCAAACGGAAACCCCGATGAGCAGCGAAGACGGCGACCGCCTCCTCAACCGCATGAGCACGCAGGAGCGCGACCAGTCGTTCCCCGACAGTGAGCCGCGCGACGCCGCGACCATCATGCTGGTCGATCGCTCCGGGCCGCAGGCCAAGGTGCTGCTCGGCCGCCGCCATGACAGCCACAAATTCATGCCCGGCAAGTTCGTGTTTCCCGGCGGCCGCATCGAGGCGCTCGACCGCGCCATGCCGGCGGTGAGTGAACTGCATCCCGACACCCAGGCGAAACTTTTGGAGCGCGTCGAAGCGCCCTCGCCCGAACTGGCGCGCGGGCTGGCGCTCGCCGCGGTGCGCGAAATGGCGGAAGAGACCGGCCTCCTGCTCGGCGCCAAAGGCGATCGGCCGCCGGCCGCGCCAGGCGAGATCTGGACCGAATTCGCCAAGGCCGCCATTCACCCCGATCTCGGCAGCCTGCATTTTATCGCCCGGGCGATTACGCCGCCGAACCGGCCGAAACGCTTCGACACCCGCTTCTTCACCGCCGACGCTTCGGCCATCGCGCACCGGATCGAAGGCGTGGTCGGGCCCGACTCCGAACTCGTTGAACTGGTCTGGGCGCCGGTCGAAGAAGCCGCCCGGTTCGACATGCCCACCATCACCAGCGTGGTGCTGGAGGAACTGGCGGCGCGAGTCGCCGCCGGCATGGCCCACGGCCTGCCGGTGCCGTTCTATTATATGCGGGAGCAGAAGTTTCACCGCGAATTGCTCTAGTCGAAGCCATTGGAATCCCGAAACTTTCC
>JBAZSM010000015.1:0-2796 GCA_041662425.1 Pseudolabrys sp. | reverse complement strand
TCCAGGCGAAGTGGGAACCGGTTCGCCGTCCGGAAACGCGTCAGAATAAAAGCTAAGCCGCTGGAAGACCGAAACTTTCCGGCATTCCTTGACATTTGGCCGAGTCTGGCTAGTTTCCGCGCCACGCGCCGCCAAATCACATTTGTGCGGCCCCGAATTTTCAGTCGATTCAAGGACTAAAGTCATGGCCAAGGCCGTCAGCCTCAAGATCAAGCTCGTGTCGAGCGCCGACACCGGTCACTACTACGTGACCAAGAAAAACTCGCGCACCCAGACCGACAAGCTGGTGAAGAAGAAGTACGACCCGATCGCCAAGAAGCACGTCGAATACCGGGAATCCAAGATCAAGTAACAAGATCAGGTAACAAGCGCGCCTCTCAAGGCGTCTGCATCGTGCCCGGCCGTCGCGCCGGGCATTTTGCGTTTGGGCCTGCTAAGCTTCACGCTGACGATGTGAGGCCGAAGATGGCGAAATATGACGTGATCGTGGTCGGGCTCGGCGCGGTCGGCAGCGCCGCCGCCTATCATCTGGCCAAGTCCGGCGCACGCGTCCTCGGCATCGATCGCTTTTCGCCGCCGCACAAGCACGGCTCCTCGCATGGCGATACGCGGATCACCCGCTCGGCCATCGGCGAAGGCGTCGAATACTCGGAGCTGGCGCTGCGCTCGCATCGGCTCTGGCGCGAGTTTGAGGAACTGACCGGCCAGTCGCTGTTCGTGCGCAACGGCTGCCTCACCATCACCGGCGCCGATGCCGTGGTGATGCACGACGTCGACGATTTCTACGCCAATGTCGAAACCGCGGCGCAACGCTACGACATCCCCTACCGGACCTTCGACGATGCCGCCGCGATCCGCACCCGCTACCCGCAATTCGCGGTCGCTCAAGGCGACAAGGCCATCCTCGATGAGGAAGCCGGCTTTCTTTATGTCGAGCGCTGCGTCGCCGTCCAGCTTGACCTTGCCGCGCAAGCCGGCGCCGAACTGTTGCGCGATACGCCGGTGATGCAGATCGAGCCTTCGGCGGCAGGCGTCGAAGTCGCCACCGGCGACAACCAGCGCTTCACGGCCGATCGCGTGCTGATCGCGGCCGGCGCCTGGCTGCCGCGGTTCGTCGCCGCCGAACTGTCGCGGCATTTCACGGTGACGCGTCAGGTGCTGTACTGGTTCGAGATCAGGACCCATCCCGAGCGCTTCACGCCGGAGAACTGCCCGGTCTTCATCTGGCAACTGCCGCGTCGCGGCGGCATCAGGAGCAGCATTTACGGCTTCCCGCTCGATGGCGAAGCGAGCAGCGGCCTCAAGGTGACGCATGAGGAAGACGGCGGCGTCACCGATCCCGATCACGTCGACCGCACGGTCGATCCGGTGACGGAGACCGAACGGACCTTCAAAACCTATATCGAGCCCTTCCTGCCGGATCTCGGGCCACGCTGCCTGCGCACCGCGACCTGCCTTTATACGCGCGTCGATCGCTCTCGTTTTGTCATTGATAAAGACCCGCGCAGCGAACGCATCGTCTTTGCCTCGGCCTGCTCGGGCCACGGCTTCAAGCATTCGGCCGCGCTCGGCGAAGCGCTGGCGGACGAGCTATCGACCGGCCACGCGCAGCACGTGGATCTCGCGCCGTTCCGGCTGGCGAGGCTGACGGAGTATTTGAGGGGCTCGTGAGCCGAGATAGAGCGGACGAAGGCAATGGGTCGGCGCCCGTTCGCAAGACCGCCGACGCACGATGAATTTCACGCGTATTGGCGTCGAGCCGAAATACCGATCTCTTGCGTCTCTTGCCCGCCGTCCAATTCATAATATCCGATGAGAGCACCGGCCGGGATGCGCCAAGCCTCGCTAATAATTCTCACCATGGACAACGACAGGCGCCGCTTCCGCTTCATTACCTCTGTTGCGCGCGAGCGCGTAATAAGATGCCCGAGGTCGGCCTGGGTTTTCCCCATGCTCTCCATTGCAAACTCCAACACTTCGACAGGATCGGCATTCGGGATCACAAAGCGATCCGATTCATACTTCTCGATAAGCGCCGAGAGAACGTCGAACCGATCGGCCTCCGGCGTATTCGATGCCGGCGCGTTGTCGAAATACTTTTCGACTTCCTTGAGGGCCCACTCGTAGTCCGCGTCGTTATGAATAGCTCGGACGTCCATCATCATATCTTCTCCGGATCGATCTTGTCGTACTCCTCGTGAGTGCCCACAAACTTAATCATCACGCGAAAATATGGATCGTAGGCAATTCGGGTCACCAGCCTGTACTTGTTGCCTCCGATGTCAAAGATCACTCGACTATCACCGACAAAGTCGACGCTCGCGCCGAAGGCCTTCTTCAACTCGTTTGGCTTTGCCCACCTCGCTGCCGAGACGATCTTGTACCAAGCCCTGAGAGGCGTTTCGGCGCGAGGGTGTCTGGTCCAGAACTCCCGCAGGGTCTTTAAAGACAGGACTTGCATGACACTTTACACAATTCCCAATATGGGAACAAGATGCTTTGTTCCCATATTGGGAATACGACCGATCTAATAAAACATAACAATACCAATTGGTTACCTTTAATAGCGCAACCGCCATGCAATCTTAATGTTAGATAGAGGCAACAACAATCTAAGATTGCAACTTGAAGACAAGCGCTCATAGGCGCGCCAAATCTGGAGCCGCCGGTCTTTGCGTCGGCTATTGACATTTATTCCTACTAGGTCTATATTCCCCTGCATCCCGTCCCGACTACGAGGGGGCGTTTGATCAGCGTGGTCAGATGCTGGGGCGGGGAGCAGTGGCCGGTGGGGGT
>JBAZSM010000014.1:41315-61157 GCA_041662425.1 Pseudolabrys sp. | reverse complement strand
CCCCACAAGCCATCGAGCCCGCGCGCATAGGCCGAATAGGTGTGATAGACGACGCCGTCCTCGATCACGAAAGTGCTCATGCCCGGCCGGTCGCGAACGTAGGCGATCGGTTCGGCGCCGGTCACGGCCGCATGATCGGCAACCACCGGCGGCACGCTTCGCGCGTCCATCGCATGCGTGCCGCGCGCGTAGTTATACTCGTAGCCGCCCTGGCGCTGCTGCTCTTCGGTAATCGAGACATTGAAGTCGTAGTTGAACTCGCCGCCGCCCGAGGACGCCCACGGAAACGTCCAGCCCATGCGCTGCCTGAACGCCTGCAGTCTGGCCAGCGGCGCCCGCGACACCGCGGTGAACGCGACATCGTGATTTTCCAGGTGCACGAAGATGCCGTTGAAACCGTCGGCGACCGCCGAGCAGGACGCGCAGCCCGCCTTGTAATCGGGTCCGAACATGAAGTGATAGACGACAAGCTGCGAGCGGCCCTTGAACAGATCGGACAGCGACGCTTTGCCGTCCACGGTGTCGAACGAATAACTCTTGTCGACCCGCACCCACGGCAGCTGCTGCCGCCGTGCCGCCACGGCGTCGCTCTGCCGCGTCAGTTCCTTTTCCTGATTGAGCAGATCGAGCCGGGCCGACAGCCATTGCTCGCGGGTCGCCGTTTGATGCTGTGTCATTGGTACGCTCCTGTTGCTGATGGTCGTTTGAATCGCCGCCGTCCGTTACGCCGGCAGGCGCTTGTCGTAATCGGCCTTGAGTTTCAGCCAGCCATCCCAGAACGGGCCGGTCTTTAGGCCGCGCAACTTCGCGGCCAGCACGTCGAGGTGCATGTGCCAGCCGGGACCGACGAGGATCATGATGCCGCGTTCCGTCAGCCGGCGATGGATGACCGTCAGCAGCACGTCGCTGCCTTGCGGCGTGAGCAGGAACGTCACCTCGCCGGTTTTGCCGAAGGTGTAGGACAGTTTGCGCGGCGGGTCGGCTTCGAGCACCTTGCAGATCGCGCTGTGCTGCTCGCTGAAACCTTCCGGGCGCTTACCGGGCGGATCGGTCAGTTCGTCGTTGCGCCAGGTGAGTTCGAATTCGGTGCCGGCCTTCAATTCCATCTCGCCGGAGGCGAGCCACTGACGGCGCAGGTCGCTCTTGGTGAGATAATCCCAGATGCGTTCGGCCGGACCGGGCAGCAGCCGTTCGATCTTCAGTGTCGCCGGTTCGATCAGTTCGCCGTAGCTGCCTGGAAGCATGATGTCGGTCATGAGCGCGGTCCTTTCTTGTCGGTGGGTGATCGCCGGGCGTCGTCGGCGCGCAGCAGCCCCTCGAGCGCATCGAGGCGGTTGGTCCAGAAGCGCTGATAGAAGGCGAGCCATTCATGAGCGCTGGACAGCGGTCCGGGTTCGAGACGGCACATATGCGTTCGTCCTTTCACCTCGCGGCGGATGAGCCCTGCCCCTTCGAGCACCTTGATGTGCTTGGAGGCGGCGGCGAGCGACATCGAGAACGGTTCGGCGAGCTGGCCGACCGATTTCTCGCCGTCCGTCAGGTCGCGCAGCATCTGCCGGCGCGTGGCGTCGCCGAGGGCGTGAAAAATGGTGTCGAGCGGGGGCGCCTGTAATTCAACCATGTGGTTGAACATAGACGAGCCGACGGGATAGTCAACCGTTTGGTTGAATAATCGCACAGGTGGCGTAAGCCACTGCTACGAAACGCTTTTGCCCAAAAAAAGCCGCGCCCCCGGCAGGCGCGGCCTCGATTTTCGTTAGACCCGCCTCGCCTCACCGGCTGTCAGTGAGCCGATTGTGCCGTGGCTTTGCCTGTTCGAAGCCGCTCCGCGCGGGACGCGCTCAAAGCCCGTCGAACCACGTCTTCCATTGCGGCACCGCCGTCGCATAAGTGCCGCGATGCGTGGTCTTGCCGGTCGACACCGCCTCGACCCGCGTATTGCCGCTGCCGATCGCGCGCTGATAGGTCATCGCCATCTGGCCGAGCCCCGGCGTGATCACCTCGTCGGCCTCGCCATAGTAATTGCGCACCGGCGACTTGATGATCCAGCGATAGGCGGTCGTTTGCGCGACCAGTTTGCCGTAGGCCGACGCCGCGAAGTATTGCGCATCGAAATAATCGGCGCGGATCAGCTTGTGCAGATCGGACGGGACATCGGCCGCATTGAACGGCTCGCGTTCGTAGACCTTGCGGGCAATGTCGTAAGAGTCGTCGTTGAACAGCGAACGCGCCAGCCCCGGCACGCCGTAATAATTCTCGAATGCAAACGAAGACAGGATGAACAGCGAGTTCACCCAGGTCGCATCGATCGGACGCGGAAATTCGAGAAATCCGTTAAGCGCAACGGAGATGTCGACCGGCGCACTCGCCGTCGCGGCGCCATCGACCTTGACGCCGGCGCTCTCGAGCTTCTCGAGAAACGCCATCGTGACGAAGCCGCCTTGCGACCAGCCGCCGAGGAACAGTTTGCCGCTCGCAAGCTTCATGTGCGCCAGCACGGCGCGGCTGGCGAGCAGCATGTCATAGGTCGCCTGCTGGTGGCTCGCCTTGACCATGTAGCCTTCCGGCTCTTTCGACGAGCCCATGCCGAAGTAATCGGCGCCGATGACGATGTAGCCCTGCCCCGCGAATTGCGCGAGCATCAGCTGGGTCTCGGTCGATTGATCGGGAAACGACGGCACTTCCTGTTTTCCGTACACGGTGCCGTGCTGGTACGACACCATCGGAAAGCTGGTGCCGGCGATATCGGGAATGGCGAGGAGCCCCGTTGCCACGATCGGCTTGTTGCCGCGCTCCGGCACCACCGACGAGTAAGTGATACGATAGAGCTTCACCGCATTCTTTGCCGCGCTGTAAGTCACGTTGACGCCGAAGAACGTCGGCGCATCGGTGGTGAGCACCTTGTTCAGCCGCTCGGCGTCCCATCGGCCGATAAGCTCGTATTCGACGTCCGACGAGACATGGATGGCCCCCTTGTCCTGCGCCATTGCGGGCGCGCTCGCAGCGTTCAGCAAAAAGGCGGCGATAGCCAGCGCGCGAACGATCTTCATCCAGGGTCTCCGGCGTTGAAACGACGAAGTGAAACTGCCCAGACACTGTTTAAGTTTCGCTGAATGGCGCGGAACGTCGAAAAAAATGACGATGATACCTCAGCCGACGCTGAGCGCCAGAATACGGCTGATCTCCCGCTGCGGCCGTTTGCTCTCCCGGGTCCAGACGTTGAACGCTTCCTGCACCGCGCGCAATGCGGCCTTGGAGGTCGGCGCCTTGTCGATCACACCTTCGCGGGCCAGGGCCTTGCTGACGTCGGCCGAGAGGATAAAAGAATCCCAGCCGTTAAAACGAAGAAAATACATAGCCGTCGCGCCGCCAAGCCGTGATCCGTATTTCTTCAGATAGGTCATCAGGCCGATCTGATCGGATGACGGCCAGCTCTCGAGAAAAGCCGAGAACGAGCCGTGCGCCTCGGCGATATCGCAGACGAATCGCGCATTGGCGATGATCGCCTTGATCTTCGGCCCATTGCGCACGATGCCCGTGTCCTTCATCAGGCGCGCGGCATCTTTGGCACCATAGGCCGCGACCTTCTTCGGATCGAACTTGTCGAAGGCCTTTTCGAAGCCCGGCCACTTCTGTTCGACCACGTCCCAGGAAAAGCCGGCGGAAAAGATCGCCTTGGCCATGCCGGCGAGAAAGCGGTCGTCGCTTTGCGCCAGGCTCGCATGCGAGCGCCGCTGCTCGGCGAGCTTGGCCTTCACGCCCGCCGCGCCATGATGCTTTTCGGCGAGCGTGAGGATGCTGGAAAATTTGGCGAGCGCCATGGACGAGCCCTGATGATCACCCCGATCACGAAGATTTAATCCGGTTTTGCGCGCCGCTTCCAGCGGGGCCCGTATGCGCCACCGGCCCTTGACCCACCGGCCCAATTCCGCGCCTTGTTCGAGCAAGCGTCCTGCCCATATTGATGACCCAGGAGACACATAAAATGACCGAGTCGACCGGATACACCCCGCCCAAGGTCTGGACCTGGAACAAGCCCTCGGGCGGCACCTTTGCCAGCATCAATCGGCCGGTCGCTGGCGCCACGCATGAGAAAGAACTTCCGGTCGGCCGCCATCCCTTGCAACTTTATTCTCTGGCCACGCCGAACGGCCAGAAGGTGACGATCATGCTCGAGGAGTTGCTCGCCCTCGGCCACAAGGGCGCCGAATACGACGCCTGGCTGATCAAGATCGGCGATGGTGAGCAGTTCGGCTCGGGCTTCGTCGACGTGAACCCCAATTCCAAGATACCGGCGCTGATGGATCGCGGCGGCGCCATGGCGATCCGCGTCTTCGAGTCCGGCGCGATCCTCACTTATCTCGCCGAGAAATTCGGCGCTTTCCTGCCGGCCGATCCGGCCGCCCGCGCTGAATGCTTCTCATGGCTGTTCTGGCAGATGGGGAGTGCGCCCTATCTGGGCGGCGGCTTCGGCCATTTCTACGCCTACGCGCCGAGCAAAATCGAATATGCCATCGACCGCTTTGCGATGGAGGTGAAGCGCCAGCTCGACGTGCTCGACCGCCAACTGGCGGCCAACGAATACATTGCGGGCGACGCCTACACCATCGCCGATATCGCGATCTTCCCGTGGTATGGCGGCCTGGTGAAAGGCTGGCTCTATGGCGCCGCCGAATTCCTCAGCGTTCACGAATACAAAAACGTCAATCGCTGGGCCGACCAGTTGCTCGCGCGCCCGGAGGTGAGACGCGGCCGCAAGGTCAACCGCGTCAGCGGCGAACCGTCGAGCCAATTACACGAACGCCATGACGCGAGCGACTTCGACACGAAGACACAGGACAAGGTCTCGGCGCCCGGCTAGGCGCGCGGCGAAACGATTTATCGCCGAAGCCGCGCATAGAGGACGGCCAACAGCAGAAAGAAAAGCGTGTGCGCGGCCGCGTACCACAGTATGCCGGCCGTCGTGAGGCTGGCGCTGCCGGCGAAGCCCTCGCCGATGGCCGGCAGCACAATGACGGCGTTGAGTATCCAGACGACGGCGGCATAGATCAGCCCCTTCATCCAGGCTCGGCCGGGCAGGATTGGTTCGATCGCGACAGCGTAGACGAGCGCCATCGCGAGCCCGACCGCGACATGAAAGCCCGCCTGAAACGCAGGCGTATTGACGGCGGGACCACCTGTCGCGGTCCACAAACGGCTGATGCCGAGTATCTGTAGCGGCGGCGCGAACCACGGCCGGATGAACCGCAGCAGGCCGCCATGAGCGGTCGCAAGCGAAATGGCGTCCGCGGCCTGAAGCGCGAGCGTGTTGGCGATGATCGCAATGCCGCCGGCCAGCAGACCGGCCAATGTCCGACTACGGATGATGTCCTCCTGTTCCTCAGGCGCGATGCCGGGCCGCTGCGTGTAGCGGCGACTTCTGGACCTGCACAGAAAGGCAGACACAATCCAAGCGGATCTATTCCCGCACAAAGAATTGATGCCTGCGGCCGGCACCACGACGTCGGGCCCATGTTGATAGTTGGCGCGAGCGAACGGCTTGCACCTGCGCTCGCCGCAATCGCCGGTTCGCGCCGTTAGTGATCGTCAACACCGTCGCCGGCATCGCGACCCAATTCGACAAGCGCCGCGGCCGCGCTCGGTCAACGTCACCGTGAGCCTGCGACGATCCTGGCCGCGTCATGCGTCGGTGAGCATCATTTCTTGCTTTGCGGATAGATCGTTTCGCCGCGCTTGAGCATGGCGACGAAGGCCTCGATCTTCTTTTTCCGCCCGGCCGGCGTCTTCATGTTGTGGGTGCGGAACGCCAGCGCAAAGCGGTTCTGCGCGCTGAGTTTGCCCAGCATCGCCTTGGCCTTCGGCTCGGCGTCGATCGCCTTCTGCAGATCGGCCGGGATCTTCATGTCCTTGCCGCTCTTGTAGGCGCGCGCCCACCGGCCGTCGGCCTTGGCGGTCTCGACATGTGCCTGGCCGTGCTCGGTCATGCGGCCTTCCGCGATCAGCCGCGCGACATTGGCGACGTTGATCTGGCTCCAGACGCTTGTGCGCTTGCGCGGCGAATAGCGCTGCAGGAAGCTGCTGTCGTCGAACCCTTTGCGGATGCCGTCGATCCAGCCCCAGCACAGCACGACATCGATGGCCTCCTTCGGCGTGATCGATTTCAGCCCGGAATCCACTTTGTGAATCTTGACCCAGACCTCGCCGGCTTTGTCGTGATGCTTGCCGAGCCATTTGTAAAAGCTCGCGGCGTCCTCGAACGCATAAATTTTTTCGGGATCGACTTTGACGGAGGCCATCGGCTCAGGCGCCCTTCGGCTTTGTCTTGGCCGCGCGCTTCGCCGTGTTCAGCGCTACGGCAGCGCGGATGAGTGCCTTCAACGCCTTCTCATTGATCCTGTCGCCCTCATGGAGATCGATGGCGCGCCGCACATTGCCTTCGAGACCTGAGTTGAACAGCTTTGACGGATCGTCCAGCGACGCGCCTTTGGCGAAGGTCAGCTTGACGACGGCCTTGTAGGTCTCGCCGGTGCAGATGATGCCGTCATGCTCCCACACCGGCACGCCGCGCCACTTCCATTCCTCGACCACATCGGGATCGGCCTGCTTGATGATGGCGCGGACGCGCGCCAGCATCTCACCCCGCCAGTCGCCCAGCTCCTTGATCCGGGCGTCGATCTGATGTGAGGGGGACACGGCGGTTTTGGCGGGCCTGGCCCCGGTCTTAGCTTTCGTTTTGGCCGCGATCATTTTGGTCGCAAGTTTGCTCGTGATCGGCAGGCATTTGGGAGTTTCGCCATCGCTGCCGCCGAACTTGATAGCACCCGTCATGCCGATCTGGCCAGTCCGCCCGCGAGCGGCGCATCAAGTGACGAATGCAGAGCCGCTGTTCTGCGCGACAGAAGTGAGATACTTTGCCGGTGGCTTCCCCAGCGCCTTCTTGAACATGGTGATGAAGGCCGTGACGGATTCATAACCGAGATCGGCCGAAACTTGCTGCACGCTCGCACCGGAGGCCAGCTCTCGCATTGCGACGATCAAGTGCAATTGCTGGCGCCAGCGCCCGAAGGTCAGGCCCGTCTCCTTGACGACAAGACGTGCGAGACTGCTCTCGCTGAGCGCTACGCGATCGGCCCATTCTGCCAGCGTGCTGCGGTCGGCAGGGTCTTCCGCCAACGCTGCGGCGATCCGCCTCAAGCGCGGCTCGGACGAGATCGGCAGATGTAGCTGCTGGACCGGCATCCGCGGCAACTCGGTGAGCAGGACCGTAGTCAAGAGTTCGCCCCTCGCGTCGCCGTCCTGCACCCGATCGGACAGCTCGACGATCAATTCGCGCAGCAATGGCGTGATCGAAAGCGTGCAGCACCGGTCCGGCAGATCGGCGGCTCCCGGCTCGATGTACACGAAAAAAATCCGGGCATTGGCGGTCGCGACGTTGCTGTGCTCCATGCCACCTGGAACCCACACCCCGCAATGAGGCGGCACCATCCACAGGCCACTGGGAACGCGACATGTGACGCCGCCTCCCAGCGCGAAGATGAGTTGGCCTTTGCGATGCCGGTGATCGGGCACCTCGGCCTTCGTCCCGACGACATCGACCCGCACGGCAATGACCGGCGCGGAGAGGTCATCGACGTCGAGATTGACCCAAGGGTAGCTGAGAGGCTGTCTCATGATTGACGGCTTTTAGCGATCAGATGCCATGATCTCTAAATTCTTCGACAGGGAAAGTCGATAGCTCAGGAACGTCGAGTGCCCCGGCCGGCACGGCCTGAGGCGGTCCGCTTTGGCGATGGCGAACTCAAGTAGGTGGAAAATGGCGACATACGTATTGGTTCCGGGCGGATGGCATGGCGGCTGGTATTTTCAGAACTTCGCGGAAGCGCTCCGGGCCCGAGGCCACCGCGCTTACGCCGTTACGTTGACGGGACTGGGCGAGCGCCGACATCTGCTCCGCGCCAACGTCAACCTCGACACCCATGTGGAGGACGTGGTGCGACTGCTGGAGATGGAAAACCTGTCCGAGGTGATCCTGTTGGGCCACAGCTACGCGGGCATGGTCGTCAGCGGCGCTCTCGATCTTGCGCCGAGTCGAATCGCCGCCGCGATTTATGCCGATGCCTATGTGCCCGAGGATGGACAATCGTGCTTTGGTCTCTCGAACGATTTTCACCGGAAGGTATTTCTCGATAATGCCGCAAAGGACGGCTTCAGCGTTTTGCCGCCGTCACGCCTCGCCGACCCCAGAGTCACGCCGCATCCGCTCGCGACGTTCCTGCAAAGCGTACGCCTCAAGAACCCGCCTCCTCCAGTGAAGCGTGGCTTCGTCTATCTGAGCGGGTGGCCGGAGACACCATTCACGTCCACCTTCGAACGTCTCCGGGCGGTGCCGGAGTGGCAGACCTTTGACTTACCAGTGGGGCATAACGTGATCGCGGCGGCTTTCGACGAACTGTTGGAGATCGCGCTCCAGTTCGCCTAGGCGACCACGCGCCCAGCGAAGGAGACCGTCAAATTGACGTGCTACCAAGAATTTAAATTCGTTCGATACCCTGCAAATCTTCTTGCCGCTCTTGAGTTTAAAGGGGATTTCTCCTGATTCATAATCTGATCGATTTCAGCGACTATCGACAACGATCGGTGGATTTTCGCAGCCGCCGCGACGAACCACTGTGCGCTTGGCGCAGAAAAAAGACCGTCAGCGTCGATGGCACGATGCATGTGCGACTCTTGAACGGGGCGTCGCAGCATCTCTGTCGTCTCTCGACAGTGGCAACCGGCAAGGCGACGACTCGACTTCAGCTACGCACCACGCCCGCAACTAGCCGGTCAGAATCGACTTCAACGCCTCGCGCTCTTCAACGATGAAGTCGAAAAAAGCTGCAATGCGCGGGGTGCGCCGCAGGTCAGGATGTGCCAGCAGACGCCAGCTTCTGGCGAGGTCGGGGATTGGTCCAAGCACGCGCACAAGGTCCGGCTCGGCATCCGCAATCGCCGTCGGCAGCGGGCCAATTCCAACGCCAGATTTCACCGCGTACATCAAGCCGAGAACACTGTTGTTGCGCGCGGCGATCTTCGCGTCCGGCGCCACTTCCTTCAGCCATTTCACCACGCGATGCTGACTCATCGATTCGTCCAGGCATACCAGCGGATGGCGTGACAAATCTTCGATGCGCTCCGGATTGCCGCGCCGCTCGACATAGCCGCGACTGGCATAGACTGCCCAGACTGAGTCCGCGATTTTGCGGCCGACGAGTTCGTCGTCGGTGTCGCCCGAGCGAAATGCAACGTCGGCCTCGCCTTTCGCAAGGTCGAGATAGCGATCGCTCATGACAAATTCGACGCGCAGCTTGGGATGACGGGCGTGGAACCGCTCGATGAGAGGTGTCATCCGCTGCACGATCGGTTCGGGGCAGGTCACCCGAATGACTCCGATGCGGTCACGGCCAGCATCCGCCACATGCCGCTCCAAGTCTCCGACCGCGGCGTCGACGCGCTCGGCATAGGACAGCAATTCTTTGCCGAAATCCGTCAGCCGATAGCCGGTGCCGGTGCGCCTTACCAGCTTGCGTCCGATCCTCTTTTCCAATTCGGAAAGCCGCCGGTGGACGGTCGACTGGCTGAGGCCGAGCGCCTTTCCGGCGGCGATCGTGCTGCCATAGTGCGCGACGGCGAGGAAGTATTTGAGGTCGTTCCAGTCGAACATTTGACCATTATGCAGTTCTGCGGCCCCTGCTCGCAATCCTGCGGCTGCCGCGAGCGTGCAGCCCGATATACGATTCTTGCCGAAACGGGCGCGGGTATTCGTCATGGAGACCTCAGATGCGCATATCGAGCAGCGTCAGTTACGCTCTTGCAGGACTGGCTTTCAGCATTACCGCAGCCGCGGCACAGGAGAGCGGCACGGCAAGACCCAACCTGCTGCACCGCGAGCTTGTCTCGGGGATGCCACGCGGCGAACAGCAGGAGGTGCGCGTCATCACCGCTACGTTCAAGCCGGGCGACAAGACCGTGTTCCACTCCCATAGGTTTCCTGTCACGGTCTACGTCCTGGAAGGCACCTTCACTCTTGAGCTGGAGGGCCGCGCGCCAATGACCGTCAAAGCGGGCGAGGCGATGGTAGAGCCGCTCAATGTCAAAATGACTGGCTTCAACCGCAACGCGAGCGAACCGCTGAAAGTCGTTGCCTTCTACGTCAGCGACGCCGGCACTCCGTTCCTCGACCTTGCTCATTGAGAACCTCACGCCAGCGCCGCGCCGACGCAAGCATTCTCGGTTTCGCCACCGACGGAGAACCCTATCATGAGTGCACCACCTTTCGATCCGTCGGCCTTCAAGGCCGCCACCCGCGCGCAATGGGACAAATACGCCAAGGGCTGGAACGACCACAGTGGGCTGATCAGGAACTGGCTGCATGAATCCACTGACGCCATGTTGGAGATGGCCGAAATCGGACCGGGTGGACGCGTGCTCGATGTCGCGGCGGGCGCGGGAGATCAGACGCTCGACATTGCCAGGCGCGTCGGCGCGACAGGCGCTGTACTGGCGACCGACCTATCTCCAGCCATCCTGGAGTTCGCAAAACACAATGCGCAGCGCGCGGGTTGCGCAAATGTTGAGACATTGGCCGCGGATGGCGAAAGTTTAAACGTCGCAGATGCGAGCTTCGATGCCGCAATCTGTCGGTTGGGTCTTATGTTCTTTCCAGATCCCAGCAAGGGGCTGCGGGAGATGTTCCGTGCGTTGAAGCCAGGCGGCCGAGCCTGCACCATCGTGTTTTCGACCCCCGACAAAAATCCCTGCGTGAGCATCCTGGTGGCAACCGTGCTCAAGCATGCCGACCTGCCACCGCGCGATCCCTATCAGCCGGGCGGGCTGCTCAGCCTCGGCAAGCCGGGGTTGATCGATGATCTGTTCCGCCAAGCCGGATTTTCGCGCGTGGCAACCACAAAGCTGATGGCGCCGTTCAGGCTGCCGTCGGTGAAGGACTATCTCGATTTCATCCGCACGTCGGCCAGCCCGATCCTAGAACTCTTGAACCGGCTTGACGATGCAAGAGGAACCGCTGCTTGGGCGGAGATCGAAGAGAAGTTGAGCGCGTTCAATACGCCCAACGGCTGGGAAGGCCCAAACGAGTTGTTGCTCACCGTCGGGCGCCGCCTCTGACATCCCTTGCGCGCCCTGAGAGCAGATTCGCCGAATTCTACGTCGCGGCCATGCCGAGGAAGCGCATGTCGAAGGGAGAGAAAACACTACTCACGGACGTTACTTGGGAACGACGACCTGCATAGGGCGGGTGCCGATCTTTGCCCCCGTGACACCATCCAAGGCCACCGGCCGAATATCTTTCCCCGTTTCCGCGTCGACGAACCGCGTTAATTTGCCATCGCCGCGGTGTTGGCGTCCCCACTCGCCAAGCATGACAAGCACCGGCAAAAAATCGCGCCCGGCCGCGGTCAGCAAGTACTCCTCACGCGGAGGCCGCTCCGAGTAGAGCCGCTTTTCCAGTACCCCCTCCTCCGTCAGCGTCGCCAGCCGCCGGGTCAGGATCGTCGGCGCGATGCCGATTGAGCTCGATCCTTGGCCTGATCCCTTCTCCGTTCAACGCCTTTTACGCCGCGACCAAGCACGCCATCGAAGGCTATTCGGAATCGCTCGATCATGAGGTTCGTGCCTTCGGCATTCGCGTGGTGCTCGTCGAGCCCGGCGTGACCCGCACCTCGTTCGAAGAAAACCTGACCCGCGCGGACCGGCCACTGCCAGCCTATGCCGCCGAGCGGGCGCGCAGTGAAGCCCTGATGCGCAAGTGGGTCGAAGCAGGCGATCCTCCGCAGGTCGTCGCCGACACGGTAGTCAAGGCTGCGACGGCCAGGAAACCGAAGCTGCGTTATTCCGCAGGCAAGCAGTCGGGCCAAGTGCGTTTTCTGCGCCGCTTCATGCCGGAACGTTTGGTCGACAGCATCACGCGCAAGGTCAACGAGTTTCCAGCCTAGCCCTAAAAAAATCCGCCACATCGGCATGCCGGCTTGCATGCCGGCGCCCGAAAGCTCCTGATCTACGCCAGCACCGTCGTCGCGCCCGAGACACCGTCGACAGAACGCGGCGACATAATGCCTGCCGTCTTTTTCGTCCTGACTCCGGGACGACGCCCTGACGATCGAGACGCTGTTTCTCTTCAGCGTCACCATCACCGAATTAGTGGTCGTCATCGGCGCGCTCCTGCCCGCCTGACGCACCACGGTTTCAATACGCTGATCCATGATCGGAGCAGTACGAGTGCAATGGCACATTCAGCTGTCCGCGCGTGCGGTTGGCAAATGAATGGATGCCTCGAAGCCGGATGATGCGCCCGGCCGTGGTGAGCTCAGAATGAGCGAGCTGTCGATTCGATCCGCGATGGCGGAGACTATTGCGAGGCCCAGTCCGCTGCCAGCTGTGCTCGCGCCCGCTCGCTCAAAACGGGCTGTGAGACGAGCAAGAGCATCACGCGGCAGGACGGGCCCTTCGTTCGCAACGACCAGCTGCCCATCCGACCTCAGTGTCACTTCCACAGGGCTGGCTTCCGAGCCGTGACGCAAGGCGTTCTCCACGAGGTTCCGACACAATATCCCGAAGATGTCTGGATCGAGGTCCGAAATCACGGCCGTCTCTGGCAATGTCAGCGAGATTCGACCGGCAGAGCTGGTGCGAGCGATGTCGTCGATCACGACGCGCGCCGCGAGTCTGATATCCGCAGGTCGGTCCAGGCGAAGCTGACCACCCTCTGCTCTTGCAAGCTGCATGAGGCGTTCAGCGAGCCGTGTCAGCCTCTTCAGCGTGGTCTCGATTTCCGCGGCACGGGCTTCGGCCGCCGGGTCGCGTGTTTCCGACCGCAGGCGCTGCGCCTGCGCGATGGCGCCGGCCAGCGGCGTCCGCAGCTCGTGCGCCGCATTGGCCGCGAAACTGCGCTCGGCCTCAAAGGCTTCACGCAATCGCGCAAGCAGGCTGTTCAGTGTCGCCGCCAGTGGGTCGATCTCCGAAGGTAGTTCGCCTGTGGGAACCAAGGAAAGGTCGCGGGCGCTTCGGGCCTCAAGGACTGCCCGAAAGCGGCGCAACGAGCCGAGGCTCGTCCGGACCGCAAGTACGATGGCTGCCAGCGCGACGGGCAGCATGATCAGCAGCGGCAGGCCGAGGCCCATCTGGATCTCTCGCGCGACCGCCGCGCGATGGGCCAGCGGTTCGGCGACGGTGATGCGGATCGTCCCCTGGATCGCCGCATCGCTGTAGAGCCGATGAGTTGCGGTCTGCCGGAAGCCAGGACCGTCCCAGGCCGGGAACACCGCCCGATCTGCCGCGTGGGATTGCAGTAGGATGCGATCCTCGGCATCGCGCACGACATAGGTGAAGAGTTCATCATGCTCCCGGATCGGCGCGAGTCTTTGGGTTACCCCCTCATCATCGCGGGCGATGATTTCGGATACGGCTAGCGGCAGAATGCGCTCCGCAGTTTCCCGTAAGGAGGCGTCGAACACCTCGTCCATCTCGGCCCGCACGATAACGGCCGTGATCGCGGCGGCGAGCAGCCACAGGATCGTCAGCACCAGGCCGACTGACAGCCCCAATCTGGTCTGGAGGCTTCGAGGCAGTCTCATGCCATTCCAAGCCTGTATCCCAGACCGCGCTCGGTCTCGATGACTTGCGGCCCGAGTTTCTTGCGGAGGCGGCTCACATGAACCTCGATGGCGTTACTCTCCACCTCCGTATCGAAGGCGTAGAGCTTCTCCTCCAGCTGCGCTTTGGACAGAAGCTGACCGGGGCGCGACAGAAAGGCTTCGAACAGGGCCCATTCGCGCGCTGTTAGTTGGACGGGCTTGCCAGCAAGGCGGACGCTGCGCGCCGCAAGGTCGATATCCAAGGGTCCATGGCTGAGGATCGGGTTTGGATTGCCGCTGTATCGCCGGGCGACCGATCCTATCCGCGCGGAAAGCTCGGCAAGATCGAATGGCTTCACGAGGTAATCGTCAGCGCCCGCATTCAGCCCATCGATCCTGTCCGACACCTGGTCAAGCGCAGTCAGGATGATGACGGGGGTCACGTCGCCTCGCGAACGCAGGCTCTTCAGAAAGCTGATTCCGCGACCGTCCGGTAGCATCAGGTCGAGAAGGATCAGATCGTATGCCGCACCGCGAATGGCGTCGCCGGCCATGTCCAACCGCGTAGCCCAGTCCACCGACTTTCCATCACCGGCAATCTGATCGCGCACAGCCGCGCCCAGAACCGTGTCGTCCTCGATAAGCAGGATACGCATTGCTGGTCTCTTCCTTTCCCGATCGCCCTCCGTGATCCGTCTAACTGACGCAAAGCTGACGCCGTCAAAGGCTGCCCTTCAGGCTCCTGTCAGCTTCACCTCGCACGATTTGCCTCAAGACTAGCATCCGGAGTTTGCGCCATGAAGAAGGCATTCACAATTCTCGGCTTTCTGGCGGCTTTTCCGATCGGGACCGCATTCGCAGACAGCCGCTGCTTTGTGCCCATGACAGATTGGCAACCGCGAGAGGCCGTGCAGCGCTTAGCGCAACAAAACGGCTGGAATGTTCGCCGCATCAAAATCGACGATGGGTGTTACCAGATCGACGGCAGTAACGCGGAGGGACGCCGCATCGAAGTGACAGTGCATCCCGCAACGCTTCAAGTGATCAAGATCGAATACGAGGACGAGCGCGATCGTCGTCGCCGGAAACGCGACGGAGGCGACCGTGACTGATTCCTCGGCGCGTGGCGCAGTTCAAGTGGACAACGGGATGGCCGGCAAGGTGCGGGTCTGGGACCCGTTTGTGCGAGTGTTTCATTGGGGGCTCGTCCTCGCGTTTGTGGTGGCCTGGCTGACCGCTGAGGAGCTCTCCGCTGTGCACGAGATCGCAGGCTACGCGGTCGCGTGCCTAGTCGCGTTCCGCCTCGTCTGGGGCCTGGTCGGCAGCCGCCACGCGCGATTCGTCCAGTTCCTGAAGGGCCCGAGCGCGACGCTATCTTATCTCGGCGACATGATGCGCGGAAAGGAGCGGCGCTACCTCGGCCACAATCCCGCCAGCGCCGCCATGATCTTGGCGTTGCTCGTGACCCTGTCAGGCACTGCCTTCACAGGCTGGCTGATGCAGGAGCCGGGACGCGTGGCGATGCTGTCTGGCGCAACGCAGATCGTGGCGCCGGCATGGGCCGACGACGATGGCGATCGCGGCGAGGCGGAAGGGTCGCTGAAGGAGGTCCACGAAACACTGGCGAACCTGATGCTGCTGCTCATAGCGCTGCATGTCGGCGGCGTGGTGCTGGTGTCCTTCCGGCATCGCGAGAACCTCGCCCATGCAATGGTCACCGGCGACAAGCGCGCACCCGGTCCCGGCGACGTCGTCTGATCAAAAGAGTCCCCAAGGCTGATCGGCATCTACCGCCTTTGGCCCCGCTCTCACCGGTGGGGCTTTTTTTCTTCCTGACGGCAAGCTGAAGAAGGAAATCCTCCCCCGTCAGTAAGCCCTCAGGTCGGCCCTTCATGGTGGGGAACAGCAGACGAAAGGAGACCCTACAATGAGAAAGACTCTGACACTTCTTTTTGCCACCACGGCTCTGACGGCCGCCATTGGCTTTCCTGCCTGGAGTGCGATGCAGCCCTCGGCCGACGGAAGCCTTGGGGCAATCGCCACGCTCTTCGAAGAAGGCGCGCAGGCGATGCCGCTCGTCCTCGCCAGTGGCAAGGACGGCGATGACGACCATCGCTACCGCAAAAGCCCCCGGCGTGGTCACGACGACGTTGATGATGATGACGACGATGACGACGACAACGGCCGCAGCAGCCGAGGCGGCGCGGGCAATCCTGCGCCCGCGGGCATGGTCGCACCTCCGCAGAATGGGCTCTTCGGGAACGGCGCTCCGCCGAAGGCCCAGGTGAACTGAGCCTTTTCGAAGCAACACTCATTCAAGGACCACAACGATGAAGCCGCTGCTCGCAGCACTCGCCCTGACCACGGCGCTAACGGTTCCTAGCCTCGCCATGGCGCGGCCGGTCACACTGACCGCGACACTCAACAACTACGGCGGCGATGGCGCCTATCTCGCGCTCTATGTCACGGACTCGTCCGGCAAATATGCCGGCAGCCTCTGGATGGCCGGCGGAAAGTCGAAATACTACCAACACCTGACCGACTGGTACCGTGCAACCAACGGCGATACTGCGCAGGTCAACGGTATCACCGGCGCCAGCGTCGGGGCCGGCCGGACGCTGAAGATCACACTCGACCTCGCCGATGCGCTCTTTGACGCCGGCTACACCCTGCACATCGACGCAGCTGCCGAGAACATGCGCGAAAGTCCAAATGAAGTGGCGGTGCCGCTGACGACGGCAGGCGCAGGCAAGACTGTGAAGGGGCGCCGCTACATCGCTAACTTCACCTACGGCAGGTGAGGAGACGACGCCATGGTCCGCGCGCTCCATCGCTGGCCGGGTCTTCTGGCCCTTGTCTCACGACCATTCTCAGCCTGAGCGGTGCGGCCCTGTCGATATTCCCTGTGGCCGAGCGCATGGCTGCGCCGCAGGCTGACGCCGACCTGACGGTCGCCACCCTGGCCCAACGCGTCCAGGCAGTCTATCCGGGCGTTGAGCAGATCCGCCGGTCGCCCTCGGGACGGATCACGGCCTACTGGTTCGATCAAGGCGTACCAGGCGCCGCCGTGATCGAACCCGCTACCGGTCAAGGAGTGGCCTCAGCCGACCCAAACCAGGTCGCGCGCTGGCTCACAAACCTTCACCGCTCGCTGTTCCTCGGTGACGGGGGGCGCATCGCCATGGCCGTCGGCGCGGCGGCGATGCTCATCCTGTCGCTCAGCGGTGTGGCGCTGGTCGCGCGGCGCGCAGGCAGTTGGCGGCGCTGGTTCTCGCCACTGCACGGGCCATTGGCCGGTCGCCTCCATGTCGAGATTGCCCGTATCGCTGTATTCGGCCTGGTCCTTTCGTCGGCCACTGCGTTGTGGATGACGGCATCCACCTTCGATCTGCTGCCCGATGGTGACATCAAACCGGTCCTCCCAGTCGAGACGAGCGGGAAAACGGGCGTGGCGCTCGACCGTATCGCAGTTCTCGGCAGCCTGCCCGTGGCCGAACTGCGCGAACTGAGCTTTCCCAGTGCCGAGGACGCGACAGACGTTTTCAAGCTGAAGACGGACCTTGGATCCGGCTATCTCGATCAGGGCACAGGAGCGCTGCTGAGCTGGGCCGATCAGACCGCGTTGGAACGTGTTTCTGAAACCATCTACATGCTGCATACCGGACAGGGTGCCGCGACACTCGGGCTTGTACTGGGGCTGATGGCGCTTGGCGTGCCCACGATGGGTGCGACGCGGCCGGCCCCGCATCCGTGGCAACCAGCCAGCGGGACGGGCCGCGACGATTCTGCTCGTCGGCAGCGAGGGCGGCAGCACCTGGGGCTTCGCCGCGACACTCCATTCCGCACTGACGCAAGCCGGGCAGAGCGTGCACGTCGCTCCCATGTCAGCCTTCGCGCCCGGCCGCTATGGCCGTGCCGAGCGGATCATTGTGCTGGCCGCTACCTATGGCGACGGCGCGGCGCCTGCTTCGGCTAAGGGTTTCCTCGACCGGCTGAACGCGGCCGATCGCGCGCCTAACGCCCCCCTGGCCGTTCTCGGCTTCGGCGACCGGAGCTTTCCCGCCTACTGCGCCTTCGCCAAGGCGGTAGCTTCTGCGGCCGAGGCGAAGAGCTGGCCCGAACTCATGCCTCTCGACACCGTCGACCGCCAGTCGCCGCAGGACTTCGCGCGATGGGGCCGCGCTCTTGGTCAAGCGCTGGGGATCGACCTGGAACCGTCGCACCAACCCGTTCTTCCGGTGGCGGAGACGCTGACGCTCGTCTCGAGCCGCGACTACGGCGCCGAGGTGCAGGCCCCGACCGCGATCCTGCGCTTCGCCCTGCCGCGCGCCACGCTCTGGCAGCGGCTGGTCGGGTCGGGCTTTGCACGCTTCGGCGCAGGCGACCTCATCGGCATCCTGCCCGACAGCAGCCCTGTGCCGCGCTTCTACTCGCTCGCTTCCGCGCGCCGGGACGGCTTCATCGAGTTCGTGGTCAAGAAGCATCCGGGCGGCCTTGCGTCGTCGCAACTGACCGCGCTGGAACCAGGCGACACGGTGACCGCCTTCCTGCGGCGCAATCCGGGCTTCAGGCCCGGTCGAGGGCGCGCGCCCTTGATCCTGATCGGTGCGGGAACCGGCATCGGGCCGCTCGCGGGCTTCGTGCGCGGCAATGCGCGACGCCGGCCCATCCACCTCTTCTTCGGCATGCGCCATCCCGACAGCGACTTCTTCTATGGCGAGGAGATGCCCGCCTGGCAGAAAGAGCGCCGCCTGACCCGGCTGGTCACGGCCGTCTCGCGCGGGGTGCGCCCCCGCTACGTACAAGACTCGCTGCGCGGTGATGCCGCTCAGGTCGCGCAACTGATCCGCGACGGGGCCCGCGTGATGGTCTGCGGCGGACGCGACATGGCGGCGGGCGTGGCCGAAGCGCTGGCCGAGATTCTCGCCCCAACCGGGCTCACGCCTGCGGTTCTGAAAGCGGAGGGACGGTATGTCGAAGACGTCTACTGAGAGGGCACGCCTTGCCCTGAACGGCCCAACCATGGGCACGCGCTGGTCAGCGCTGTTCTTCGCGAAACCGGGCTTCGATACGGACGCAGTCCAAGCCGCGCTTCAGGCGGCCGTGGATGAGGTGGACTCCCAGATGTCTACCTGGAAGCCCGACAGTGACCTGATGCGGCTCAACGCGGCGCCGGTGGGCGAATGGGTGGCGACTCCCAAGCGCCTGACGGAGGTCCTGCGTCTTGGCCTCGAGATCGGCCGTGCCTCGGGCGGGGCCTTCGACATCGGTATGGGCGATGCCGTAACGGCCTGGGGCTTCGGGCCGGAGCTTGCGGTGCCCGCAAACATCCGCGCGGCGATGGCTGCCCCACGCCGCCCGGCGCTCGAGGTCCTGGAGATGGACGGCGCCCATGTGCGCAAGTCCGCACCCCTCGCCCTCGATCTGAACGGCATTGCCAAGGGCTACGGGGTCGACCGGCTGGCCGCAACCCTGCGCGACCGCGGGATCACCGATGGCCTTGTCGGGATCGATGGCGAGATGCGGGCGCTCGGACTTCGACCGGATGGAGAGGCATGGACCATCGCGATCGAAGCGCCGGACCCCGAGCGCCGAACGCCCCATGCGATCCTCGCCCTGCAGGACGCCGCCGTGGCGACCTCGGGCGATTACCGTCACTGGGTCGAGGTTCAGGGACGTCGCCTGTCGCACACGATGGATCCGACCCGCGGCGCCCCCCTTATCGCGCCGCCTGCGTCCGTCACTGTCGTTGCCCGCAGCTGTGCTGAGGCCGATGCCTGGGCAACGGCACTCATGGTGCTCGGCCCCGAAAGGGGAACGGCACTCGCAAGACAACGCGGGCTCGACGCCCTGTTCCTCCTCCGCAATGATGACGGCAGCGCAAGGGGCGTAGGAGTCGGACGACTATTCTCCGAAGAGCCAGCGGCAATCGCCTCAGCCGAGGCAAGATGAGCCGCATCGAACGGTCCGGTACCGATCGCTTCGAGACCGCCATCGTGCTGCGGGCGCGACTGGCCTGATCGCAGGACTTGCATACTCCTCATCGACCAAATCGACCGGTTCAGCCTCGGGATCGAGATCGCGCGGGCCGCGCGGCTGATCGCCGTCGAGAGCGTCGTATTTCTCTTTGATCTCATTGATCCCTGTCAAAGCGTGGGGGCACCCAGTTGTGGTCGGCTGACGTCATTCCGCGCTGCCGGAGCGGTTCCGGCGC
>JBAZSM010000014.1:0-41305 GCA_041662425.1 Pseudolabrys sp. | reverse complement strand
GCAATGCCGAACCGAATTTCTTGGAAGCCAGGCTCGTCGCCATTGCGATGCGAAGGCGGTCGGCGAGGCACGAAAGGGATCCTCTCATGACAAGAAAATTACGGGAACGAATCGCGATATCGGGCGTCGGCTGCACGCGCTTCGGCGATCTGCTTGAGACGCCCGAGCTCAAGGGCACGACAATTCAGGAATTGACGGCGCGCGCGGTCAAGGAGGCGCTCGACGACGCCGGGCTGACCGGCCAGGACGTCGACGCGGTATTCGCCGGCAACGCGATGGTGCACAGTTCGCAGGTGCCGGGTACCTATTCGCAGCTGTCGAAATGGACCGGCACCCAGTTCAAGGCCGGCGTTCATTTCGAGGCACAATGCTCGACCACCAATGTCGGCGCGGCGCTCGCCGCGATGTCGATCGCGGCCGGCGTCTACGATACCGTGCTGGTTTACGGGTTGGAGACCACGCGCACCAAGGTGAAAGGCTTCAGCCCCTACGAGCGCGAACCGATCTCCCACCAGCAGACTTGGCTGTGGACCGACATGGCGGTCAACCAAGCCTATGGCGTGCCGCAGGGCTACGACATCTTCTCAACCTATAACGGTCTGGTCGCGCTCGGCTACTGCCGCAAATACGGCATGTCGATCGAGGACTTCGATCGCAGCATGTTCGAGCTGTGCAAGACGCGGCGTCTGCACGGTTCGATGAACCCCAAGGCCAACATCCAGGAAAAGCTCGAAGACCGCGCCAAGAAGGAAGGCTTCTCCGATCCGTTCGACTATTGGCGATCCGACAAGCACAATCCCTTCGTCGCCTGGCCGTCACGGCTGCTCAGCTTGGTGACCACCGCCGACGGCGCGTCCGCCATGGTTATCACCCGCGCCGACCTGGCCAAGGGTGGCAAGTCGCAGCCTGTCGAACTCAAAGGCTTCGGCATCAATTACAGCGACCTGCCGTGGTACGGCGAAGACCCCACATACTGGGAGTTCGACCGCCGCGCGATTGATGCCGCTTTCGACATGGCCGGCATCAAGCCTACCGATATCGACTATCTGCACACCCACGACTGCTCGCACATCTCCGGCATCTGCACCGCCGAGGCGACCGGCTACCTCGAACCCGGCAAAGGGCTCGACGCGGCGCGCGACGGTCGGCTGCGCTTTGACGGCGACCGGCCGATGTCGACCCACGGCGGCCGCCACGCCTTCGGCCATGCCTGGGGCGCCAGCGCCGGCACCGACACCTACGAGGCCGTCCTGCAGATGCGCGGCCAAGCGGGGCCGCGGCAAATCAAGAAGACACCGGAGATCTCCGTCATCCACACGCACGGCTACGCCATGATCGGCACCGTCGTCGTTCTCGGGAGTATTTGACATGCCGAACGTTGCCGAACAGCCGAGCACCATCCGCTCCTATTACGAAGGGCTCGCCGAGGGCGTCTTTCGGGCGGTCACCTGCAACGCCTGCGGCGGCTACACCTTCCCGCCGACCGGCTGCTGCGAACACTGCGGCAATTGGGACGTGACGCCGGTCGAACTGAGCGGTGACGCCACGCTGCTACTGGCGTCGCACAATATATCGCCGGCCTGCCATCCGCGGTTCGAGAAGATCGCGCCTTATGTCTACGGCCATATCCGCCTGAAGGAGGGGCCGATCGTCCAGGCGATCGTCCTCGGCGTCGATCCGACACCGCAGGCGCTCAAAGCCCTGTTCGAGCGCGGCCCGGTTCCGGTGAAGGCGGAAACGCTGCAGATGGACGACCTGCCGGTCCTGGCCTACCGGATCGTCGGCTGACAAGGCCGCGCAAAAAACGAAGCGGGCGGCAGCAAGGGCATTGCGCTCCTTCTGCCGTTCGCGCTCATTCCCACTCAATCGTTTTGGAACATTGTAATGCGCTGATCTAACGGCGCAAATTTTTCGGCGCACGGTGAAGAACCGTCTCCCCGATCCGTCAGAAATTTGCCGTCTTGAATTCAAAGGCGTATCTCCGCGATTCAAAACCTACTCGGTTCCAACCACTATTGACATCAAACGGTCGATTTTCGAAATCTCCGCGAGAACGAGGTCATCGGCTCGGCTGGAAAAAGACCGTCATCGCGTGTGCTCGTCCTCCATCGTCAACAGAAGCGCGTGAGAGGCCTCAATAACCCGCTGGCCGATCAAGCCTGCTGCGTCGGATAGAGCGTGAGAATGTTGATATTTACCCTGCGCGGCTGAGTAACGGCGAAGAGGATCGCGGCGGCGATATCCGCGCTCTCAAGCTGCTCCATGTCGCCTAGTCTCTGCTCCACCGACATGCGAACATCTTCGCGCATGTGCGAGGTGAACTCAGTCTTTACCGCGCCCGGTTCGATGCAGGTCACACGGATCCAGTCCTTGCCGATCTCGCGCCGCAATGACTCCGCGATGGCGCTGATCGCATGCTTCGTGCCGGAGTAGACCGTCGAAGGATGGATGTATCGGCCCGTACCGGACGAGACGATGACTATGTGCCCATCACCCTGCCGCTTCATCGTCGGCAATGCGGCGTGAATCGGATAGAGGACCCCAAGAATGTTGACATCGACCATCTGGCGATACTCTGCAGTGGTCGTGTTCTGGAAAGGGGCGGCAACCCCCACCCCCGCAACATTGAGCAGCAGGTCCAGCCGCCCGCTTTCCCGCAAAATGCGCCCGATCATCTCAGAGGCTTGTGCCTCGTCCGTCACATCAGTCTCGATCGGCAACGCCTCGCCGCCGGCCTGACGGATACGCTCTGCCAAATCGTTCAAGCGCTGGACGCGGCGCGCGGCGATTGCCACACGTGCACCCTCTGCAGCAAGCGCCAACGCGGTCGCCTCACCGATGCCCGAAGTAGCGCCCGTCACTAAGGCAACTTTTCCGCTGAGCTTGCCAGGTTGCATCTTTGAGATTCTCCTTAAGGATCGAAGCCTAGGCCGCCCCCTCGAAACTCATGCCATAACTATAGGCTCGATGGCGATCGACTCAGAATGATCTGCCCCCCATTCGCGTCAGCGCTGCAATGCCGACATTTCAATATTACGCAACGCGCTGTAATGGTTCGATCGGACCAGCGCGGCCGCCAGATTAGCGTCTCGATCCTTGTACGCCGCGACAAGTCGCTGATGATCGTCGAGCGAGGCCGCCATCCGCCCGGTTCTGGACAAGGAGGCGCGCCGTAGCCGCAGTGTCCGCAAAAGCAGAGACTCGACGATGCGCTTGGCAGTCATGTTCTTTGAAACAGCAAGGTTCAAGTCGTGAAAAGCGATATTAGCCCAGATATAAGCCCGGTCATCGTTGTTGCTGTTCGCCCGTGCCATCTCCTCAACCACGTCGACCAATTGCTGCAACTCGCTGTCGGATGCGTTCTGGGTCACGTCTCTAGCGACAAGTTCGAGGATCGCGGCACGCGTGCGATAAATCTCGCGGATCGTCACGATCTCCATGACAATCACCCGGGGCCGGCGCCGCGGCGGAATATCGACCAGCCCCTCCTTCTCAAGGAGCATCAGGGCTTCGCGGATCGGCGTGCGGCTGGTCTTGTAGCGGCGCGCAAGCTCCACCGAATTAAGATCGTGTCCTGGCTGAACCAGTTCCTCGATGATCTCCGCACCGACCTCGCTGGCGATTTGGGTTACGAGCGAATTGCGGTCGTCGCGGGCGGCAATGACACCACGGATCGTGGCCTGCGCTTTGGACAGGCTCTCCGCCGCTGTCATCTTCGCATGGCTGGACAAGAAAAGCCCCCTGGTTGCAGTCGGATTCTGTACGCGAATTTTACCACTCGATCAAATGACGCCTTGCCGCCCGCCCAATGGGAAAACTGTTGAACAACTATGCGCTTTGAAGTAATCCGCTTTGCTTAAGGAAAGCCGAAACCGTCGCGCCAAACTCGCGTGGCTGCTGGTACGGGATGAAGTGAGCCCCTTCGTTAAACGCAACGATTGTCGCCCGAGGGATACGCGTCGCGATCTCGTCGGTCTGCTCGCGCGGGAAGAGCTTGTCGTTACGGCCCGGCACAAGCAGAACGGGACAGGAAATCCGGCGGGCCTCGTCGGCGATGTCGGCAGCGGCGGCGCCTAGCACGGCAAGGGCATAGTTCTCGGCCTTCTGGCTGATAAAGCGCGCCTCGTACAAATCGCGGGCCGAAGTTTCGGCATAGCCCACAAAGGCGTTCTCGACCGCGGCGGGCAGCAGCACCGCCATACCTGACCGCCGAACGAGCACGGCGCGCTGCCTGAGATTCTCCGCGCCCGCGGGGGTTACGCGGATTCCTGGGTTGGACATGACCAAGGCCAATGCGCGATCGCCGTGACGGGCGGCATAGGCGCCACACGCCATGGCGCCCACCGCGCAGCCGATCACGACCATACGGTCGAGGCCGAGATGGTCCCGCAGCCTCTCCATGTCGGCAACCGTGGTATCGAGCGTGAGCGGTGCGTCGAGATCGGGCGAGGCACCGCTGCCGCGCAGATCGCAACTGATGGTCCTGACGCCGTCGCCCATGTGGCGACGGCATTCGTCCCAAAAGGTCTGATCCGCGCCGAGCGGATGGATCAGCAGCAGCGGGAGACCGTCTTCGGGCCCTTCGAAACGGTGCGCCAGAATCATCAACGGTCTCGCTTTCACGTCGTGACACGACCCGAGGAAGGCGCCAATCGTAGCGCGCCTTCTCGGGCCAGGTGTCGTTACTTACCGATATCCTTCTCGATCGGCACGAGGAACTTGCCGCGTTCGATCTTGACCACGCCATCGACTTCGAGCGTCGGATGGAGAATGACGCCATCCATATGGATCTTCGACTTGACCGAACCGCCGACGTCCACATTGGTGCCGAGGCCGAAGTGCAGCGTGCCCCAGATATTCTTATCTTCGCGCTGGATGCCCCGGACGACTGCCTTGGCATTGACCGAGGCCTCAGCCGGGCACATATAGGCGTTGTCGTCGCCGTAGACCTCAAGATAGTCCTTCAGGATGCGCGCTTCGGCGCCGCCATCGACACTGACAACGCGGCCGTCTTTCACCGTGAGCTCGATCGGCGAATAGAGGCGGCCGATATGATGCATGGTCAAATCGATGACCAGCTTACCGTTGGCGGAGCCTTCGACCGGCGCGACGTTGAATTCGCCCGTCGGAAACAGGTAATAAAGAAGATTATTGCCCGGACGATTTTCGTCCTTCGCAAAGTTGATGATCCGGTAAGGATCAAAATCCTTTCCCGGGAGCGGCGGGAGAGTAATACGGCCATCGACGCTATAGGTGAAGTCGGTACCGAAAGCCGACGTCACGCGGCACATTTTCGGATCAGGACCGAACACGTTCTTCGATACATAGTGCTTGCGCAGCGCGACCATCTTCATGTCGTCGGTAACGGCGCCCGATTGGAACATCTCAAGCGTCATGCCGCCATCCATGCAGATCGAAGGAATGCCGGCCGCCATCGCATTAAAGCTCGCCGATGAGTGCAACATCCCGGTCGAGGCAAGCAGGATGTTGAAATCAGACTTCAACATCGCTTCGACAACCGCGGACGGCGGGTCGTAGTAGTCGGCGGGGCGCCGATCGAATAGCGACAGAGTCGCATCCGCGCCGATATCGGAGAGGATCGTCATGACGGCCTGCCAAACGCGCGGATCATGATCGAAATCCGACAGCACGAGTACGCGCTTGCCTTTGGCGATATTCGCCACCAGCGGCCGGCGCAAATAATCAAGCGTGCCAGCGATGAAACTACCCCTGTTCATACTTCATTCTCCCTTTTGAAGATTCCCGACCATGCGCAATGCAGCACGGCGCTCGGCCAATAATGTCGACATTTAATAGCCTGTCAAGCACGATGCCATTTTGCCACTTTCGTTTTATCCGCATTTTATTGGATATTTTGACGACATGAAAAATGCTGGCGGCATCCCCGTTATAGACTGTCGCCAGATTTGGAGCGAAGCTCAATATGGTGCATAGCTTTCGATCACGCCGAGATGCTTCGCCAGGCCGTTGGAAGCATCAGAATCAAGCAGTGTTTCAAGCTTGGTTGTGCCGGCAACGATGGCAAAAGCGGAACCGGCATCGGCGCCGCTTCCGGCGAAGACGCGGAGCTGCGTCACGCCAGGCTTGCCGAGGAAGCAGCGCTTCGCGCCGGCTTCGATGTCCGCCAAGGCCCCATCACCCACGCCCGACCATCGCAAGATCAGATGACGCGGCGCAGCGACCAATAAGGCATCCCCCGGATAGGTCTGCACCGCTTCGATCCGCGTTACCTTCGTCCGCGACAGAATGCGCCTGGTCCAAGGCGTGAAACGTTCGCCGACGAAGGCCATGTAGCCGGCGCTCTGGAGGACCGCGACCTCCGTGAGGTCGTAAAGTGCAAGATAGCGGCGGGCTCGGGTGGTCGACATGTGCCGGCTTGCCGACATGAAGCCGTCAATCGAAAGCCGCTCAGGGATGTGCTCGGTGTCGTACCAGGCGTTAAGTTCCTCCTCCATGGTGGCAGGCGGCTCGTTGACGACAAGCAAAAGCCCCAGCTGCCGCATGAACGTCTCCATTGTCCGTATCCGGACTATGCCTTGGCCCTGCCCGCGACGTCGCGCAGGAAAGCCATGACGCGATCGGCGAAGCGATCGGCACATTCGATCTGCATCATGTGAGGGGCGCCCGGGAGCAGCGCGAATTCCGCGCCCGGAATTGCATCCGCGATCGCCTTGGTCGCGGCCACCGGCGTGCCGGCATCGCGTTCGCCAGCGACCACCAAGGTCGGCACCGCGATCGAACCCAACCGATCGAACGCATCGAAGCCCGAGATCGCGTTCCAGCCTGCTGCCCAACCGGCGGTATCATCCGCCAACAGCCGCGCACGCACACGCTGCGCCGGTTCGGCGTTCATGAATGCCGGTGTAAACCAGCGTTGCATAGTCTGGTCGACCACGCTCGCCATGCCTTTGGCCGGGTCGACTTTACCCCGCGCGCGGACCGCCTCACGGGCTTCGGCCGGAATACGCGGGCCGCACGCGCCAACGATCAAAGCGGACAGGCGCTTCGGGCGGTCCACGGCGAATTCCTGCGCGATCATTCCGCCGAAAGAAAGGCCGAGTAGCGCGGCGTCCGCGAATCCGAGTTCATCGAGCAGCGCTGCCACGTCTGCGGCATAGGCTGTGATACCGCGCTCGGGGGGCGCCGGTGGCGAGGCTCCGTGCCCCATCAGGTCGACGGAGATCACCGTGTGGAGACCGGATGCCCGCTCGACAAGCGGCCCCCAGAAGGTGCAATCGATGCCGACCGGATGCAACAAAACGAGCGGCGGGCCTTTCCCTTGGACGCTGTAAACGAGCTGATTGCGCATCATTGTCTCCCGGCTAGATCGTTCGCCACTTTGGTCGAAGCTGTCGGCCGTTCGCCATTCGGTTCGCGATAGGCACGTAGCGGCTCCGGAAACATGCCGCGCGGCCATTTCTGCAACACAACGATGAAGCCGACGCCGATGATGAGCTGTCTGATGGCGCCGACCTGCACCGCCGAAAGACTTGGCGCGAGTTCAGCGATAAATCGCGTGCCCTCGACGATGATGACGACGAAGAAAGCTCCCGCGACGGCGCCAACATTATTGCCTCGGCCGCCGAGGATCAGCGCGAGAAAGATGTAAATCAGCAACTGCGGCTGGAATACCTCGGGCGAGATGAAGCCGATGTAATGCACGTAGCATGCGCCCGCGAGCCCCATGATGCCGCCCCCCACCGCAAGCGCCTTCATCTGAAAGCCGAAGACGTGCTTTCCGGCGGTGGCGGCGACCATCGCGTCGTCGCGGATGGCGCGCAGCACGCGTCCGAATGGCGAGCGTCGCAGGATTTCGCTGCCGGCGAAAACAAGACCGACGACCAGCAGGCACAGCAGGAGATAGACAATGCTGAATGTCTCGCCCTGTAATGTCACGCCAAGCCTGGGAACCTGACCGATGCCGTCGGTTCCGTTGGTCAGCCAAACCTCGTTTTGCGCGATCAGCGCCATGACCTGCGCGAAGCCGAGTGTCGCAATCGCGAGGTAATCGTCGCGCAGCTTGACGAGACCGACGCAGGTCACGGCCCCGAGAAGCGCGGCCGCGAGAGTGCCGATCAGCATGCCGGCGAAGACCGGGAAACCAAGCTTCACCGTCAGCAAGGCGGATACATACCCGCCGAGAGCGTAGTATGCGAGGATGCCGAGATTGACCAACCCCGCCATGCCCCACATCAAATTAAGGCCCAGCGCGAGCAGCGCATAGATGCTGCCGAAGGTCAGGATGGTCAGGATGTAAATGAGCATGGCCCGCTCCCTACCGCTTTCCGAGAATGCCGCGCGGGAAGAACAGAAGCGCGATGATGATTGCGACAAAGCCGATCGCAGAGCGGTAGGCCACGGGCAGCGCGAGGGTCGATAATTCCTCGGCAACGCCGATGATAAGCGCGCCGGCGACCGCCCCCGGGATGTTGCCAAGCCCGCCCAGCACCGCCGCGGCGAAGACAGGCAGAATGACGCGGAATCCCAGCGTCGGTTCGATCGCGGCTTCGAGCGCGATCAACACGCCGCCGACACCGGCGAGGCCCATGCCGATGAAGACCGCGAGACGCGAGATGTTTTCGGGGTTGATGCCCTTGATATCCGCGAGCATCGGATTGTCGGCCACCGCCCGCATCGCCTTGCCGATCGAGGTGAAGGCTAGCAGGCAGAACAGCGCGGCCATGATCGTCACGGCGATGAGAAAATTGTAGAACTGCTGCGGCGGAATGTGAACGGAGCCGAACAGCCAGTTGCGGTAGACCGGTAAATCGAGAGCCTGCACCGTGTTGCCAAAGCCGAAGCGCAGCAGGTTCTCAAGCACCATGTTAAGCGCCATCGACGCGATCGCCACGGTCAGCGGGCCGTAACTGCGCAGCGGCTTAAGGGCCAGGTGATCACTCACAACGCCGGCGGATCCACTGACGACGAAAGCGGCCACGACCGCCGCCGCTTCCGGCCAGCCGAGGAGCGAATTCACCATGTAAGCCGTGTAGGCGCCGAGCGCGATATGGGCCGCGACCGAGAAGTTGCTGACCTTAAGGACAGCGAAGATCAGGCTAAAGGCAATCGCAGGCACGGCAAGGACGGCGCCGGCCATCAGGCCGTTCGCCACGAGTTGCATGATCTCCGTCACCAAATCCATATTCGCTCTTACTGCCTTGCTGCCGGAGGGCGGCGCCCGGACCACGCGCCGGCATCACACTTTGTCGTTGTCGCGGTGGCCCGGCATCGGCGTGCCGCCACTGTCATTTGTGTCCGGGAACGACGGAGCCGGCCGGAGGATTCCGGCCGGCTCATATCGTCAGACGCTCTTGAGCACGCCGTCCTTGACCTGCATCGTCTTGAAATAGGCGTTCGGAAGATTGCCGTTCGGCAAGAACTCGCAATTGCTCGAGGCGCCGTCGTAGTTGATGCGCTTGCCCTCGGCGAGAAGCTTGAGACCGGTCTGAACGTCACCCACGACCTCGCCTTCTGGGCCGCCGATGGTCGAGCGGATCGTCTTTTGAATGGACTCGCCCGTTGCCTTCTTGCCGGCCGCCACCGCCAGGATTGCGAGATTGATCTGGTCGTAGGCCTGACAGCGGTTGGTATCGAGCGGGGTTGTCAGACCGGTAAGCTTCTGAAGGTTCTTGTAGGCCGGCGAATTCTCGGCGACCGACGGGAACACCGTATAGACGCCGTTGGCGACGTCCTTGCCGGCCGCGGCGATGAACTCCGCGGTGATCGCCGTACCGAAGCCGCAGATTGTGCCATTATAGCTGTTGCGATAGAGGTCCTTCATGATGCTGGCGCTGTCCTGCGGATAGCCGCCGAGCATGATGAAGTCCGGCCTTTCCCGCAGCGCTTGATCGACCTCGGAGCGGAACGAGGTCTTCGAACCGTCGTAGATCACGTGCGAAACCTTGGCGCCCTTCGGCTCGACTTCCTCTTTCAGGCCCTTGAGCATGGCAAGGCTGAACGGGTTCTGCGCCAGCATGAGGAAGAAGTTCTTCGCGCCGCGCGCCAGGCCAAACTTTCCGATCGCCTGACCCTGGAGCGAGATGGGCACGTAAGTGCGCAGGAAATAACCCTGGTGCGGCAATTCGGCGAGCGTGTCGGACGCAGCGATCGCGATCATGGCGACCTTGTTCTGCCAGCAGATCGGCAGGCTCGGCATCGCAACCGCCGAAGACCAAACGCCGGTGATGGCGCAGACCTTGTTCACGTCGATGAGCTTGCGCGTCGCAAGCACGCCGGCGTCGGGATTGGTCTGATCGTCTTCCACGAAGTACTCGATCTTCTGACCGAGAACGCCGCCGGCGTCGTTGACCTGAGCAACGATCTGCTGCTGGATCTTCGCCATGATCGGACCCCAGGTTCCGCCGGCGCCCGTCAACGACATCAGCCCGCCAATCCTGACCGGCTCGGAGAGCTGGGCCCGCACGATCGCGGGCGCAAACATGATCGCCGCGCCGGCCGCGGTGCCGGTCTTGAGCAAATGGCGGCGTGAAATCCTCGAGCCTGTCGTCGTCATATCATTCTCCCCTTCAATGGCCTTGCAGGCCGTTTGATCACTTTTCGCCGAGAAAGATTTGGCGAATGTCGCTGTCGTTCATCAGTTCCTGCGCCGGCCCGCTGCGGGCGTTCTGACCGTCCACCAGGATGTAGGCACGGTCGGAGACCATGAGCGAGCGCAACGCGTTTTGCTCCACCATCGCGATGGCGACGCCGTCGTCGCGTATCGTCTTGATCATGGCGAAGAGTTTTTCCGCGGCGGCCGGCGAAAGACCGGCGGTCGGCTCGTCGAGCAGCAACAACCGCGGGCCGACCATCAGCGCCATCGCCATGGCCAGCAACTGCCGCTGGCCTCCGGAGAGCGCACCAGCCGCCAGACGGCGGCGCGAGGCGATCTCCGGCATTCGTTCATAAACCTGCGCCAGACGGGTCTTGTATTTCGTCTTGTCGAGATAGCCGCCGATTTCGAGGTTTTCCTCGAGCGAGAGCGACGGAAAGATATTGTTCTCTTGCGGCACGAAGACGACACCGCGGCGGCTGACGTCGCGCGGTCGCATCCCGGCGATGCTCGCGCCTACAAACTCGATGGTGCCTGTTCGCGGTGCGAGCAGTCCCGCCACCGTCTTGAGCAGCGTCGATTTGCCGGCGCCATTCGGGCCAAGGATTGAGACGATCTCGCACGGCTCGACCACCATGTCGACCTTCTTCAGAATCTCATCGTGCGCGCCATAGCCCGCCACGACCCGATCGACCCTGAGGAAACTCACAGCGAGCTCCCAAAGTATGCCGATTGCACGGTTTCGTTTGCGCGTACCTCCGCGAAGGTGCCTTCGGCAATCACGCTGCCTGTGGCCAGAACGATGACGTGATCGCAGATCTGGCGAATGAAGCTCATGTTGTGTTCGATAACGAGGATCGTCACGCCTCGATCGCGGATAGACAGCAAGTAATTGCCGAGTTCGACGGCAAGCGCCGGATTGACCCCGGCCATGGGCTCGTCGAGCAGCAGCAACTTCGGATGGCCCAATAGAGCGCGGCCGAGTTCGACCAGCTTCTTTTGCCCACCTGAAAGATCGGTGGTGCGGTTGTTGGCGACATGAGCCAGATTCAATTGGCGGACGAGATCCCAGGCTTCGCGCAGGACAGCGTCTTCGCGCTGCCTGACGGAAGAAGCGTCGAGAAAGACCCGCCACAGCGTCTCGCCCGGATGGCTTTTGGCATAGAGCGCGAAGTTCTCGAGCACGGTGAGATCGGAGAGCCCCCGCGCGAGCTGAAATGTGCGAGTGAGGCCGAGATGCGCCAGATGATCGGGACGCCATCCGGTGACGTCGCGGCCCTCAAGGTAGACGCTGCCGCTCGATGGCCTGATCGAGCCGGCGATGATGTTGAACAGCGTCGTCTTGCCGGCACCGTTCGGTCCGAGCAGGCCGGTGATAGAGCCGCGACGGACTTCAAAGTCGGCACCATCCACCGCCACGACACCGCCGAAATGGCGATGAATGTCGCTCACCTTCAGAATTGCCTCTGCGGCCCCAATCGCCGGCACTTTTGACGCTTCCTCGCCTTGTTCATGCGCGCTTGCGGCCCGGCGCTCGCAAAGAGTCCGTTTGGGCCGTGCGGTTTATTGGCGTACATCCAAAACCAATATGTCGACATTATGAAGCCTGCCGGGGCGAGTCAACCCCAATCGGGGCTCAGACCCATCCCCGCGCGGCGGTCAGGCAGCGCGACCGCTCACGCGGCTCGGCAGGACCGCAGGACGACCCCGGCGCATCCCGTCCGTAGCGCGCCTGAAGCCTCGGAAGGCTTGTTTTTCTGGTCTATTGTGACACTTAAAGGGTTACGCGCTGGTCGCGCCCGCACCGATAGGCCGTAACTGAGCGGCGCTGGCTGCGTTGCTTTGCGGGATTTTCAGTTCAGCCAGTGCCCCAAAATGGATATTTTTCGCTAGCCGAGGCAGCAGGGCGCATTGAGATCTCGCCCTAAAGTGTCGACAAATATTGGATTGGGGGGCCTGAAGGGGAACTCTTCATCGCCCGCGCGTCGGCACGTCCGCGGAGCGGATACCGAGCCGGTATTTCCGGTTTGCGGTCTCAAAGAACAGCGCATGCTTCTCGTTTTCGGAGTAACCCGCGGCGATTTTCTTGAATGCATTCCACAGGACGGGGTAAGACGTCGTTCCCTTGTCGACGGGAAAATTGCTTTCAAACATGCAACGCTCGGGGCCGAATACCTCGATGCACTCCTGCACGTAGGGCCCCCACCCTTGCGCGAGTTCGTCTGACGTCGGCGGCAGGCTGTGGTCCTGGAAGTCGAAGCCTGCCATCAGCATGCCAAGTCCGCCCAGTTTCACCGCGATGTTGTCATAGCGCGCCAGCTTGCGCATGAAGTAGCGCCAGTCCGCGAACACCTCCTGCCGGCGCCCCGCATAAGGACCGATTCCAATCGGTCCGCCTTGATGGTTGAGGACGATCGCGGCGTCCGGCATCGCATGGGCGAGGTCCGCGAGCTCTCCGAGCTGGGTGTGATACATCCAAGCGTCGAACACGAGATCGCGTTTTGTCAACGCCAGAATTCCGCGCCTGTGCGCCGGATCGTAAAGCAGGCCGGGAGGCGGCGCCACGATCGACCCCCTCGCCTCGGGATCCGCATGCCAGGCCGACGTGCTTCGCACCCCCCGGAAGCGGCCGCCGGCCGCCTCGATGTGACGGTCGAGCGCCGCGCCCGCCGCGTCGCCCAACATCAGGTCGACGAAGCCAACAATCCCCGCGGCGATGCAAATCCGGCCACCGGATAACCGCGCGGACTCCCCGGCAAGAGCCGCGACCATCTCGGTCTCGCCAAGCGAGCGCAGGGATGGGTCACCCTCCGTTTTGTAATTGGTCTTTCCTTCGGCGAACACGGTCGCAACGACACGGTGGCCCGTTCCGATGTCATCCGTCATCTCGTCGAGCAGATAGCGACTGCCGGGCTTGTCCCAGAGATGATGATGCGCGTCGATAATGGGACGTTCCGGATCCAGAATAGGTTCGCCCCGCAGCGACAGCCAGTTGGCCCGGATCGGTATGTGCCGTGCTTTTTGCGGCTGGCCGGTTTCAGGCATGGCAGCAAGAGACCTTCATATCCTACGGTATCAACACGCTTGCGCCTTGGGTGCGGCGGGACTCGAGCGCGCGGTGCGCCTCGGCGGCGTCGGACAACTTAAAAGTCTGGTTGACCTGGATCTTCACCGCGCCGCGTAACACGACGTCCATCAGATCGCTCGCGCGTGACAGGAGCTCGGGCCGACTGCGCACGAACCAGGCAAATGCAGCATTGGTGATGCTGAGCGAACCCATCTTGTTTAGCATGAAGAGGTCGAACGGGGGCACCGGTCCCGACGCCGTGCCGTAGCAGACCATCATGCCCCGAGGGCGCAGGCAGGAGAGCGATATACCGAACGTGTCCTTGCCAACCCCGTCGAAAACCACCGGCACGCCTTCGCCGGCGGTCAGTTGGCGAACGCGATCGACGATGTCCTCGTTGCCGCCGATCAGAGCATGATGGCAGCCATGGGCGAGAGCGCTTTCCGCCTTTTCCTTGGAACTCACGACCCCGATGACGCGGGCGCCGAGATGGTTCGCCCACTGGGTGAGGATAGCGCCTACGCCACCGGCCGCGGCATGAACCACAATCGTGTCGCCAGGCCCCACCGGATAGACGCTCTTGATCAGGTACTGCGCCGTCAGGCCCTTGACGATCATTCCCGCCGCAGTGACATCGTCGATCTCGTCGGGGAGCCGGACGAGCCGGCTCGCATCAAACAGACGCGCCTCGGCATAGGATCCGGGTGGAAACGCCGGTCCCCCCGCCGCGTAGGCGACACGGTCGCCGACCTTCACATCGGTCACACCTGCGCCGATCGCTTCGACAATGCCCGCCGCCTCTCCCCCGAGCACATGAGGCAGATGCGGCAGCGGATATCTGCCTTCGCGGTTATGCGTGTCGGCGAAGTTCAGACCGATCGCCGTGTGCCTGACATAGGCTTGACCCGGTCCAGGCGCGCCGATCTCGATATCCTCGTAGCGCAGCTTCTCGGGACCGCCATATTCGTGAACGCGAACGGCTTTCACCATTTCAACTTCCTCGCTATCTCATGTGCCATGCGTTCAGGCCGCGCCATCGGCGAATTCGAATCGCGGCAACGTCACTCCATCGTCCATGGCGACGACCACGAGTCGTACCCGGCGTCCAATCACAGTTCCGCCCCGCGGATTCTGCACCAGATTGCTGATGATGGTGGGCCCTTCGTCGAGCCTCACGGCGATGACATTGTAGGGGGCCTGATAGGGCGGAAGATACGGCTTGTGGAACATTACCCAGGACAGGACTTCGCCGCCGCCTAAGACCGGCTTCCATTCGGCGTCCGCGGAGAGGCAGACGTGACACACGGGTCCCGGTGGATAGCGCCACGTGCCGCACGCGCTGCAGCACTGCAGGTGCATGCGTCCGGTATCTTTCAGATATCGCCAGAAGGGCTCATCGTAGAGTCCCATAACACGAGGCGGGGTCGCGGTGGTCTGCATGTTTTGCTGCATGTCTTGCGGCATTTCCTGCCTCACGCGCCGTAGATGATCGACACGGCCTTGCCGGCGACATCGGACGTGTAGTGAACGCGCCGGCAATCGGCAATCTGCCGTTCGCCGCATTCGCCGCGAAGCTGGCGCACGCATTCGACCTGGTGGTTCCAGCCCTGCATGTAGGATTCGGAGAGATGGCCACCGCTAGTATTTGTCGGCAACCGGCCGCCAAGCCCGATCCCCTCCTCGCGCATGAACCGCCCGGCTTCCCCCACTTTGCAGTAGCCATAACCCTCAAGCGCCAGAGGGATGTGCACCGAGAAGCTGTCGTAGACTTGGAAAACGTCGACGTCCTTCGGCTCGAGCCCGGCCATGCCAAACACCTGCTCGGCGGCCGCTTGCTGGGCGGGGCGATAGAATTCGGTCAACCGCGGCTCCAGGCTCGTCGCGCCGGCATTGAGGTCATATCGGCCAACACCCTCGATGAAGACTGGCTTCGGCGATAATTTCCCGGCCAGTTCCGCCTCGGCGATAATTAGGGCAACGCCACCATCGTTGATCAGACAATAATCGAACAAACGCAGCGGCTCGGTGATGTAGGGAGCGGCCATATAGTCGTCGAGCGTAATCGGCTTGCGCTGGATCGCGTTCGGATTGCGCGACGAGCCCTCGCGCTGTGCCACGGCGACATGACCAAGGTCGCGCTCGCTGATGCCGTAGAGTTCGGCGTAGCGACGGAACGTCAGCGCATAAAGGGCGCCCTGAGAGGTCATACCCCATGGCGCGTGGTAGACGTAGGACAGGAATAGGTCGCCGCCCATCGCCTGCGGCCCGCCATACTGCGTCCCGACCGAGCGTTGGTCGTTACCGTAGACCAGCGCCACGATATCCGCCATGCCGGATTCGATCGCCATGCAGGCCTGCACGACCGATAGCACCGCATCGGCCTGGTCGCCCCAGCGCACGTTCATGTTCAGCACCTCGGCCATCCGCTCGTAAGCCGTGGTGGGACCGACGATCAACCCGTCGATCCGGTCTCGCGTCATGTTGGCGTCGGCCAGCGCATTCCGGAAGGCCGACGTGGCATAGGCGTAGCAGTCGCCAGGACGTTCGCCGGCGCGCACGCGGTGCCAGTCGCCAATCCAGTCGCTGTGGCCGACACCGACAACGGCCGCGACCCGCTTCAACGATCTCATTTGAACACTCCCGCGGCTTCCAGCCTGTCAATCTCTTGCTCTTCCAGTCCGAGCAGCCCAGCCAGTATCTCGCGGTTGTGCTCACCGAGCAGCGGCGGGCGCGCGAGCTCCACCCGCTCGCCGTCTATGCGGTAAGGCGGAGAGGCATAGAGGCTATTGCCGAGTTCGGGATGTTCGACGCGCTGCCAATAGCCGCGCGACCCAAGCTGTGGATCGTTCTCGATCAGGTGGCGTGAGCTGGCAACCAGCGCCGCCGGCACACCCACCTGGCGCAGCGTCCGGGCCGCCTCGTCGGCGCCGCGCGTCGCGGTCCAGCGGGTCACCAGATGCTCCAGTTCTTCGCACTGCGCGATCCGGTCGTGCGCCGCGGCGAAGCGTGGATCGTCCGCAAGTTCGGCTCCCCCGATCGCGCGCGCCAGCGCCTGCCATTCGGCGTCGGTCGTGGCCGCGATTGCCACCCACGCATCCTCCCCGGCACAGCGGAAGATATTGTGTGGCGCCATTTCCACCGAGCTGTTGCCGGTCTGCGGTCTGTCAACGCCGGTCATGGCGCATTCCGTCACCGCGGTGCCGATAAAGTTGATGGTCGACTCGACCTGCGAAAGATCGATCTTCATTCCCTCGCCGGTCAGCCTCTTGCGGCGCAACGCCGCGAGCACCGCGAAGGCGGCATGGTAGGGATTGGCAGCGTGGTCGGGATAATGCGTGCCGGGCCCGACTGGATCGTCCGGCCGGTATCCGGTCGACCACATCAGCCCGGTCACCGCGCTGATGGTCATCCCAACGCCGAGCAGTTCGGCGCGCGGGCCATGCTCGCCGTACATCGGCATCGAGAGGTAGATGATGTCGGGCTTGACCGCGCGGACCGCCTCGTAGCTCAGGCCCATGCGATCCATTGCGCCTGGCCCGAAGTTGTTACTAACCACGTCCGATTTGCGGATGACATCAAAGACGAGCCGTTGGCCCTCCTTCGACTTGAGATCAAGGACCAGACTTTTCTTTCCGGTGTTGCGCGAGGCGAAGTAGCCGCTGCGGTTGACGCCGTATTTGCGATCCTTGAACGGCCCACCTGTACGCACTGAGTCGAGCCGCGTGGCGCTTTCTACTTTGATGATTTCAGCGCCAAAATCAGAGAATATCTTGGTGGAGAAGGGCCCCGCTCCGGCCCAAGTCAGGTCGGCAAAGCGAATGCCTTTCAGGAACCGGGGTTTCATCACGCCTCCCCCACTATCTCTTTGTCGTGCTCACCAAGCGCGGGCGCGGGCGCCGCGCTCCGGAGCGGCGGCGTCATCCGATAAGGCGCGCCGGGAAACGCGATCTCCCTGCCGCCGACAGGCATCGGCGAGAAGAAGCGGCGATGAGCCAGTTGCTCGTCTGCGAAGATTTCAGAAACACGGCTGACCGGCCCGAGCACGATACGGCGCACGATCGCCTCGCGCGTCAGCGTCTCGCGGTCGAGTCCGGTCGTGAAATCGGTGAGGATCGTTCGGAACGCTTCCCGCGCCTCACGCGTCAGCCGCCACTCGCGGTCCTGCCAGCGGTCTTCCAAAAGCAGTTCGGCCGACGGGTGGCCAAGATCGCGCATATATCCGACCAGTGCACGAAACGATCCACCGAGTGCCGGCGGGGCAGCGAGAAAAATGAAGCCGTCGCGGCAGGGGAAAATGTCTTCCGTGGCGTCGCGCGTGCCTTCGCCGCCGCGAACCGAAACGCGCTGCTCGAGATCCCAGACCTGGAGGGCGTTCTGCAGCGAATGCGCGATGCATTCCTGCGCGGAGACGTCGATGAGATGGCCCTTGCCCGTAGCCTCGGCGTCGACGAGCGCAATGGCGGAAACCGTCGCCGCATAGATCGAGGTGACCATGGTTGCCTGATCGAACGGCAGGCTGAGCGGCGCCTCCTCGATGCGGCCCGACATCCATGCGATGCCGCCCGCGGCCTGCAATGTCAGATCGCTCGCCGGCCCGTCGGCCAGCGGCCCCGTCATGCCATAAGGCGAAACCGCGGTGACGACCGCCGAGGGCATGCTGGCGCGAACATCGCCAATTCGATCGTAAAGCGGACCGCCGCGTTCGAGAAGAACAAGCCGGGCGTCTCGGCAAAGGCGTGCGAACTGCTCGCGTCCGGCCACGGCTTCGAAATCGATTTCAACGCTCTTCTTGCTGGCATTGAGAAACGCAAAACGCGCCTCCGACGGCGTTCCGGGCATCACGCGCCTGCGGTCCGGCAGGCCGCCCAGCGGTTCGACGCGGATGACCTCCGCACCGAGGTCGGCAAATAGCCGCCCGGCGTAAGTTCCGAGCGAGTAAGTCATATCGATTATCCGAACCCCGACATAAGGACTTGCCAACGCCTGCGGTGAAGCGCCAGCGAGGCTTGGACCATCCGTCATTACATCAAACCCGGCAGCCAGAGCGCGATCTGCGGAAACAGCAGCATGATTGCAAGCATGAAGAAGGACGCGATGATGAAGGGGGTCAGCGCGCCGAAAATCTCCTCCAGCGTCACGAGATCGCCGGCGGCGCCCTTGACCACGAAGCAGTTAATGCCGACCGGCGGCGTGATGGCGCCGATTTCTGCCAGCACGATGACATAGACGCCAAACCAAAGCGGGTCGAAGCCGAGGCCTATCATCACCGGATGCGTAATCGGCAACGAAATGGCGAGCAGCGATGGCGCATCCATCAGCATGCCGAGAATGAGGTAGATGACTGTAACCATCGCGACGACGGTCCAGACGCTGAACCCGCCGTCGACAAGCACAGCCTGAATTGCGCCGGAAACGCCGCTCAGAGCCAGGAACCGCGCAAACAGCAAGCCGCCAATAATGATCGCGAAAATCATCGCAGTCAGCACGACGGTGTCGAGCAAAGTCTTTCCGAACTCGATGCCGCGAAATCCACGCTGGCGCACCGTCGCCATGAAGAAGGTGACCAGCGCCCCGAGACCTCCGGCCTCTGTCGGCGTGAAGACGCCGCCATAGAGCCCGCCCAGCATAATCGCGATTACGAGAAACAACGGCCCGACCATCCGCAACGACCAAAGTCGCTCATTCCAGGTGTAGATCCGGTCGTCGGCGGGGGCCTTCTTTGGATTGATAATCGACACGATGAAGATAGTGGCAATGATGATGAGCGAGAAAACGATACCCGGCAGGATCCCTGCGATCAACAACTTGCCGATCGAGGAGTTCGTGAGGATGCCGTACACCACCATCAGGGCACTGGGCGGGATGAGAACGGCGAGCGTGCCGGCGATGGCGATCGATGCGGCGGCAAAGCCACGGTCATAGCCTCGGTTGATCATTTCCGGCAGCGCCAGCTTGGTGAACAGCGTGGCCGTTCCGACGCTCGATCCCGAAGCCGCGCCGAACGCGGCGGCAGCGCCAGTGCTGGCAAGCGCCAGTCCACCCGGCAACCGTCCAAGCCATTTGGTGCAGGCGTCAAATAGATCGGCGCCGATTCCTGCGCGCATTGCGAAGAATCCCATCAGCAAGAACATCGGGATGACGCTGAAATGGAAGCCGCTGACGATGGAATAATAGAGCGTACCGAGAATCGAGAGCGCTGCCGTGAAGTTGCTAAGCAGGATCAGACCAGCGAACCCGACCGCGGTCAGCGCCACCATAATCGGCGCGCCAAGCAAGATCGACCCGAGCAGCGCGAAGACGCCGAGGAAGCCGATGGTGAGGTCAGACATTGCCTTGTAGCTCCGCGTTCTCGTCGTCCTTCGCCCTGAAGTCGGCGATAAGCGCGAAGCCGATTGCATCGAGCAGGAATTGAACGGTGATGAGTAATGTTCCGAGGCTGACCGCCATCTTGGCCGGCCAGATCGCGAACTGGATGGCCGCGCCCCAGATTTGCTCGTTCATGCGGTAAGAACGCAGCGCATACTGGTAGGTGCCGTAGGTGACCGCCGCGAATAGGAGAAAACCGACGATCGACCAGAGCAAGTGGAGCCAGCGCCGCGTCGTCGGTGAGAGATTGGATGTAAGGAAGACTGTGCTCACATGCTGGCGCTTGAGCTGCGTGAAGGCGAAGGGAAGCATGATCGCTCCCACCAACAGCGCCTGGGTAATCTCCAGCGCGGCGGGCAGCGGCCAATTGAAGAGTTTACGGGTGAGCGCGTTGGCGTCGATAACGCACATGATGGCGAAAGTAAAAGCCCCGGCGACCATCGCGAAAGCCCATAGGCTCTTTCCGTAGCAGTCATAAATCTTGAGAAATAACTGGCGCACGCAGGGGGCTCCCTTCTCTCGCCCATCGGCCGGCAAACCGAACTGGTTTATTGGCGGCGACGCGCGGATCTGTTTTCCGCCACAGCATCCATGCTTCCGGACGGATCCAAGGCGAAATGGCAGGAGAACGCCCGGGCGCCGCGATGCGCGGCGCCCGGATAGGTCGTGTTAGTTGTTGATGTCGTTGACGACGCGTTCAGCTTCGGCGGCCGACATTCCGGCAGCGATGGCGCGGGTCTTCCAACTGGCGCGGACCGCCTGGACTTTCGGGCTCCCAAGCGTGACCTTCAGGAATTCGTCGGCCGGCAATTTGATGACCTCGACGCTACCGGTGGAGGCCCACTTGGCCTTCAATTCCGCTTCCTTCGCGCGGAACAGACGCAGCAATTCCGTCAGGTGGTCGCCCTTGAGCGAGTCGATGACCTTCTTCTGGTCAGCGGATAGCGACGCGTACTTGTTGGTATTCATCACGATGATGTGGCCCCAGGAGGCGCCCATCGGGACATCAATGAAGTACTTCGCGACTTCTTGGAGCTTGAAGGCGTCGACGAGCGCGATATCGGCGGTGGAGCAGTCGAGAATATTGTTGCTCAACGCCTCATAGGCCTCGACGTCTGGCATGCCGACCGAAACCGCGCCCAAGGCCTCGATCATCGCCGGAAGCGCCGGACCGAAGGTGCGGATGCGCTTGCCCTTGAAGTCCGCGAGCGTCCGGATCGGCTTGTTGCAGATCAGGCCGTAGGGCGGCAAAGGCCGCACAGCAATAAGCCTCAACTTATACTTGGCGAGTTCATTGCCGAATGCCGGGATTTCCTTGTGCCACTTCAGCATCAGTTCGCCGAGCTGCTGCTGGCTTTTCGGCTGCGGCCAGAAGAAGGGAATGGCGTTGTTGATCACGAACTGGTCCGGAAAATATGGCGTGACCAGGTTGCCCATGTCGATGACGCCGTTCTCGATCGCCGACGGAATTTCGCCCACCGTCGCGAGAACGCCGCCGTACGTGATGTTGATCTTGAGATCGCCTTTCGAGCGCTTCGCCGTTTCCTTCACTGCCCAATCGGCGGCGGCCGTATACATCGAGCAGCACTGCGGCAGGTGCTCGCCCCATTTTAGAATCGTCTCGGCCGCCGCCACGCCTGTCATGCTGCTGCACGCGGCGATCGCCAGTATCGCGTTCCTGATTGTCCGTATCATTCGCAGTACCTCCCCGGTTGATTACAGTTTTTGTCTCAAGCACCCCCTGTTGCGGCCGCGCCGTAGCGAGGCACGGACCGCACGTATCGTTGCGCGCGGCTGGGGCGTTGCGGTTTGTTGACTGAAACATTCCATGGAATGGAAATCGCGTCAATAGGTGTCGACACTATGTAGACGCATTTCGAGCCTCAACCCTGCCGTTCCGGCCCTAACGGGCATCAGCGGGGAAGATGCCGACGCCCACGTCAAATGGAGATCATTATATTGATCTTGCGGGCTCTATTGCCGGAAAATGGACAATATGCGGTCGAGAAATTGCGGCACGGCAATACCATTCGACCCCGCCTTAATAGACCGGCGGGCTGCGAGACCATCAACAGAGTATCAATTTGTGTCGACATAAATCGCACAGGCGAGCGACCAGCGCCGACGGCGCACCGATGCGCACTTCGACAGGCAACGGACCGGGCGAGATCAGACCCGATAGGGCCGGTAAGTCGCAGCCAGTTCGATCCGTTCGCTGCACGGACCGAACGCGCCGACTGCCAGAGGCGGTACGTTACTCCCGGCGAACTCGGCGATCGCGAGAGTGAAGTCCGCTTCTGGCTCAACGCCGGCGAAAATCCGCGACTTCAGGTGACCGGGCGCCGAGGCGAAGCTGGCCTCCAACCCCGCCGCGATCAGCGGGCGGTCGTCAGATGTCGAGCCGCAAAACTTCAACATAAGCAACCGCGAACAAGGGCCGGTTATCTTGCCTTCAGAAGTCGTCTGCCGTGCGACGAGCCTGACCGGATGTGCCCGGCTCGTGACCCTCCTCGTCCAGGGGCTAAAGTTCGCCCCGGAAACCGCGAGATATGCGTCGCTTTGTAGCGCGTCGAGGTCCGTCAGGTCATAAATCGCCGCATACCGCGGGCCGTCGCCGAGAGAGGCGTAGCGTTGCGCGGTCTCGAATCCTGTCAGAACAGCACGCTCCGGAAGATGCTCCATGTCGTACCAATCGTTTAACTCTTCCTCAAGCGTCGGTGCCGGATCGACAAGGACAAGCAGCAGCCCCTTCATCGTTGCCTCCGTTTTCATTGGCCTTCAAGAAAGCTCATTACAGCCCTCGCGAACTCATCCGCGTATCGGATCTGCAATCGATGCCCGGATCTGATTTTGGTTTAGCGGCTAAGTCTAAGCTGTCTATTTTCTTTTGGATACTGATACGGCACCTCGTGAAGGCGCATGTGAAGAAACGAATGAGAACAATATCGGGAGAACGGATAGCAAAGAATCGCAAGGCATGCGTGCACAAGACACATGGGAGCCCACTTGCCTCCTGAATCGTCCCATTTGTGCTCCACGGTATCCAGCTTCCCTCCGGCGGCAACAGTTCTATTTATTTGCCACGATGTCCAGGTGCATTCTTCGAAAGAACTGGCGCGGAGAAATCGCATTGTCCGGAGCTCGTCACGACAAAGGCCTGTAACGCCTTCGAAGAAAACCGAGTGTCACGCAAACGGCGCGCACTTTGCGCACGACGACGAGAAGTCGTCGTCGCACCCTGACGGTATCGGTCGAAAGATCGAGAAGCCGAAAATCGATACCGTCGCCCGTGCTGTCGAGGCAAACCGCTGACCCGCGATAGAACGCGATCCATTTCGATAGAATATACTTAATATTTCAGCTATTTATGGGATTCTATCGGAAGATGGCGATAGACAGCGTGGGACGTCAAATTATTCCCACTCAATCGTCCCTGGCGGCTTGCTCGTCACGTCATAAACAACCCGGTTGACGCCCTTCACCTCGTTGATGATGCGCGTCGCGACCATGCCGAGAAAGCGCATGTCGAAGGGATAGAAGTCGGCGGTCATGCCGTCGACCGAGGTCACCGCGCGCAGGCCCACGACATATTCATAGGTGCGGCCATCGCCCATCACGCCGACGGTCTTCACCGGCAGCAGCACAGCGAAAGCCTGCCAGATGGTGTCGTACAGCCCGCAGCGGCGGATTTCCTCGATATAGATTTCGTCGGCGAGCCGCAGGATATCGAGCTTCTCTTTGGTGATCGCACCCGGCACGCGGATCGCAAGTCCCGGCCCCGGGAACGGATGACGGCCGACAAAGCTCTCCGGCAGACCGAGTTCGCGGCCGAGCGCGCGCACTTCGTCCTTGAACAGTTCACGCAACGGCTCGACCAGCTTCATGTTCATGCGCGCCGGCAGACCGCCGACATTGTGGTGTGACTTGATCGTCACCGACGGCCCGCCGGTGAATGACACGCTTTCAATCACGTCGGGATAGAGCGTGCCTTGCGCAAGGAAGTCGGCGCCGCCGATCTTCTTGGCCTCGGCCTCGAACACGTCGATGAACAGTTTGCCGATGGTCTTGCGCTTCTGCTCGGGATCGTCGATGCCCTGAAGTGCGCCGACGAACATGTCGGAGGCATCCACATGCACCAGCGGAATGTTGTAGCTGTCGCGGAACATGCCGAGGACCTTCTTGGCCTCGGCCAGACGCATCAGGCCGTGATCGACCAGCACGCAAGTGAGCTGATCGCCGATCGCTTCGTGCAGCAGCACCGCGGCCACCGCCGAGTCGACGCCGCCCGACAATCCGCAAATGACGCGGCCTTTGCCGACCTGGGCACGGATTTTCTCGATCGCCTCGTCCTTGAAGGCGCGCATGGTCCAGTCGCCGGTCAGGCCGGCGATGTTGCGCACGAAGTTGCGCAGCAGTTGCGCGCCGTCCGGCGTGTGCATCACTTCGAGATGGAATTGCGTGGCGTAGAACTTGCGCGTCTCGTCGCCGATGATCGAGATCGGAGAGTTCGCGGCGCGGCCCAGCACCTTGAAGCCGGCCGGCAGTTCGGTGACGCGGTCACCGTGGCTCATCCAGACCGGATATTTGCCGCCCTTCTCCCATACGCCTTCGAAGATCGGGCTGTCGGCAATGACCTCGACTTCGGCGCGGCCGAATTCGCGATGGTGCCCGCCCTCGACCTTGCCGCCGAGCTGTTGCGCCATCGCCTGCTCGCCGTAACAGATGCCGAGCACCGGCACGCCGGCCTCATAGATCGCCTTCGGCGCCAGCGGCGCGTCCTTGTCGAGCACGGAGGCCGGTCCGCCGGACAGGATCACCGCCTTGGGCCGCATCCGCAGGAAGGCTTCCTCGGCCTTCTGAAACGGGACGATCTCGCTGTAGACTTTTTCCTCGCGCACCCGCCGGGCAATGAGCTGGGTGACCTGCGAACCGAAATCGACGATCAGGACCTTGTCATGATCGGCAAGATGATCGGGACGTTGCCCCGGGTCGGGGGCGGCGGAAGGCTTCGGGGCGGCTGGGGTCATGCCTTGAAATAAGCAAGTGTTCGCCGCGCCGCAACTGGCCAAAAGCGCCTTCCCCGGCTCTTTCCCGGGCAAATGGGCCGCTTCGCCCCATTAACGCTCTCCTCACCTTTGCCGGATCGGCCGGTCTTTCATCCGCTAGAATAACCCTCCATTAGCCGCGGCCGTGGCACATCCGGCGGGGGCATTGCGGATACGGTGACGGATTGGCCTTTTACAGCGAACAGATCAGCCTTCGCGGCCGACGCGGTTCGGACCGCCGCGCCGTGCTGTTCCGCGAAAGCGCGCGGGACAAGGCGGAACGCTGCGCGCTTGGGCTTGCCTGGGGGCTGACGCCGAAGCGCATCGGCGGCCTGCCGAACCTCGCGCGGCTCTGGCTTTCCGATCTGGTCGCGCCGCAGGCTGCCCTGCCCGATCCCGAACAGGCGCTCGACAAACCTTACGGCCTTGCCGGCATCGCCCACGACCTGTCGCGGCCGGCGCTGCTCGCCGCGCACCGCCGCGGGCTTTATCCCTTTGCCCATGTCGGGCCGATCAAATGGTGGTCGCCGCCGCGCCGTTCGGTGCTGATGTTCGACCAGACGCATCTTGCCAAAAGGCTGCGCCGGCAAATGCGGCAGGGCCATTACAAGGTCACCTTCGACCGCGACTTCGATGCCGTCATCAAGGCCTGCGCCGGCCAGCGCACCGGCCGCCTGCACATCACCTGGATCACGCCGGCGATCATGCACGCCTATGCGGCCCTGTTCGACGCCGGCTACGCGCATTCCTTCGAAGTCTGGAACGAGAAAGGCGAACTCGCCGGCGGCGGCTATGGCGTCGCCATCGGCAATTCCTTCGTCACGGAATCGCAGTTCTCACGCGAGGACAACACCTCGAAGATCGGCTTCACGGTGCTGAATTTCCATCTGGCGCGCTGGGGCTTTGCCTTCAACGACGGCAAGATCCTCACGCCGACGACGCGCGACATGGGCTTCCGCGAGATTCCGCGGGCCGAGTATCTGGCGCGACTGGCTGACGTTGCGGACCAGCCGGATCGGCGCGGCCGCTGGCAGGTCGAAGCCGACGCGGCGGATATCGCCGACTGGCAGCCGGATCAGAACTGAAGCGCTTTCGGGCGAAACGTCAGCGCGCGTGACGTTCGATCATGCGGCCGACAAACGGAATCTGCCCGATCCACGAACCGTTATTCGCATATTGCGCGGCGGGCACCACGCCCGGCGGCACCGGGTGATCGTCGTTTGACGGCGCCGGAGGAGCGGCCACATCGACGCCGGGCGGCAAGGGCGAGGCATCGGGGGACGCATTCACCGAAGCAGCCGGCGACCGCGACACCTGCCACGCCGGTTGAAGCACCGGTTCGCCCGGCTTGCTCGGCACCACCGGTTCGGCCTTCCTGTGCTCGGCTCCGACCGCTTCGACCATCGCCGGCTTCAACGCGGCTTGCGCCGGCACCGCGGCCAGTTCTTTGGTTTCATCCGCTGGTTCGACCAGCGCCTGGCGCACCGCATCCAGCCAGCGTGTATCCGACATGCGCGGCTCGTCGGCCGCACTGTCAGCAGCGATGGCCTCGGCCGGAGCGGCGGCTGCGGGCGGCGCCACGGCAACCGGTTTTTTCTCGATGATGGCCGGGCGCAGCTCGGCCTTGGCGACGTCCTTGGACGAATCCTTGGTCGTATCCTTGCTTGTATCCTTGGCCACGTCCTTCGCCAGCGGCGCGTGGACGACCGGTGCCTGAGCGGCCTGCACCGGCTTCGGCGGCACGACCGCTTTCGCGGCCGGCACGGCGGCAACCGCCTTATCGACGGCGAGCAGCGACTTGAACGCGGCATGCGCGTCGGGATCGACCGCGCCGCAGCTCTGCTCGAACGCTTCGATGTCGCGCTTCACCAGCATGCGCCGGGTGGCGGCATCGACATTCTTGTCCAGCATCGAGACGATGCTGGCGCGCAGGTTGGAGCAGGTCGCGTCCGGCGCGAAGTTGGTGCGGTAGAGCGAATAGCCGGAGGCGAGCGCCAGCGGCACACCGATCAGAGTGCTGATCGCCTGGAAGCCGGAAATGAATCGGGTGAAACCGGAAGCGGGTTTGACCGGATGGATCGCATGGCCCGGGCCGGCCGGCGCATGGGCGGCACCCGCCGCATGCCGACCATCGTCGCTATGCCCGACCGCATGAAATGTGGGCTCGCGCCTAACCGCCACTGTCACGTCCATTCCCCGCCGAAAGAGGCTATCAAACACCGAATCTTCGCGAGGTTTTTTGGCCCGGATTGCGGCGCAATCGAGGAATTCGCCGGCCTGCCGGCAGAAAGGCGCTCAGCAGGCGCGATAGAGGTGGGTAAAGCGCGCCGACCGTAGCATGCAGCACTGGAAGCGCGTGAATTCCGTCCCGTAGACCGAGCTTGAGCCGATCATGACATTGTTCGAGTCGCTGCTGTGCGGCAGGTCGGCCAGATGGCCGATTTCATGGGCAATGTCGTAGCCAGCATGGGTCACGCCGGAGATCAGCACCCAGTCGCAGCCCGGTACCGAAAAGCCCTCGGCACCGGTAATGCCGTGGACGAAAAAGATCGTCAGCCGGGAGCAGCAGCCACAACTTGTGGACGAGAACCACGAGAAGGCGAGCGGAAAAAACTTCCAGAACGAGATGTTGACGTTGAGATATTGCGGCTTGTTGACGATGTGAACGTCGCATTTGACCAGCCTGATCTTGCACTGGGCAAAGAACGTATTTGCGTCCGCGATCGCCGCATCCACCTGCTGCAAGGTGCGGCAGGGCGTACCGGCATCGTCGGCGAGAATCTGTACGCAGACCTGAATGTATTTTTCCCGCGGCTTGCCGATCAACCGGCAGAACAACATGGCGATAACGCGAAACACCAGGTCGATGACCCAGCAAACCCAGGTCGCGATGTAGATAATGATCTCGGTGATGACGGTCAGCACCGTTACGATCACCGTGGTGACGGTGCTGCACACCCAGTTTGTTACGGTTTGAACGACGGTGATCAGCGTCACCACCGCCTCGCAGATCCAGCTGAACCAGCCCCAGGACGAGCAGGACTGGCTCACGACCTGCTGGACAGTACTGAGAACCGATGTGACCCAGCCGCAGACCTGTTGCAGGAAGGTGGTGACGATCTGCACCAGCGTGCGAACCAGCGTGATGACCGGCGTCAGCACCGTCATGCAGAACATGGCCGCCCCCCTCGTCTCTTCAGAGTGAGCCAGCCTCATTGCAATTAAAGGTTGAGTCAAACAAAATCGCAGCTTTCCGTCGCGTCGCCTTGGGCCGGCGCGCGCCGGATCAGGCCGTCTTGCGCAGCACGCTGACGAAAAAGCCGTCCGTGCCGGTGGTCCGTGGCGTCATCAAGATACCCTCTGACGTCAGCCGCGCCGCCTTGGCGAAGGCCGCGGCGCGGTCGCCCAAAGCCTTGACCGTCTCGGCCGGCGGCACGACCGAAAAGCCCTCGTGACGCGCGAGGAAGGCGCGGACCTGCGCCCCGTTCTCAGCGTCGAGCACCGAACAGGTGATGTAGACGATGCGCCCGCCGGGTTTGAGGAAACCTGTGGCGCGGTCGAGGATGTTGGCCTGCTCGCCGGTGCGCTGCTCGAGCGCGCCCGGCCGCATCCGCCACTTGGCGTCCGGGTTGCGCCGCCAGGCGCCGGTGCCGGTGCAGGGCGCATCGATCAGCACCATGTCCATGCGGCCCTTCAAGTCGTCGATCTCGGTGTGAATCGATTTCGGGGTGCGGACCTGCACATTGCGCGCGCCCGATCGCGTCAGGCGATCATGGATCGGCGCCAGCCGCCTCTTGTCGTCGTCGGTGGCGAACAGCTGCCCCTTGTTCTCCATCATGGCCGCCAGCGCCAAAGTCTTGCCGCCGGCCCCGGCGCACAGATCGAGCGCCTGCTCGCCGGGCTTGGCGCCCGAGAACAGGGCCGCGAGCTGCGAGCCTTCGTCCTGCACTTCGACCAGGCCCTTGATGAAAGCCGGCTCGGCATGGATCGGCGGCGCCTTGGCGTCGGCCGCAAGCGCGATGCGCAGGGCAAAGGGCGACCACGGCGCCAATTGAGGATCGAGATCGGCAAGCGAGGCCGCCGCCTTGCCGCGATCGGCCTTCAGCGTGTTGACGCGCAGATCGAGCGGCGCGCGCGATGACAGCGCCGCGCCCTCTTCCGCCCGCGCGTCGCCGAAGCTTTGCGCGAAGCTCTCATCCAGCCATTCCGGATAATCGCCGGCGATGTAAGCCGGCGCGCCGTCGAGCGACACATGGTCCAGACGCTGCCGCTCGGCCTCGCTCAGCGCGTCCGGCGCATATTGTCCGCCGCTCGCCAGTATGCCGATCGCCTCGGCGTCGAGTCCGCGCTCGCGCTTGAGCATGCCGAGCAGCACCGCGCGCGGCGTATCCTCACCCATCAGATAAGCGCTGGAGGCCTTGCGGCGCAGCGCGTCGTACACAAGCCCGCCGATCGCGGCGCGGTCGCCGGAGCCGGCGAAACGATGCGCCTGCCCCCAGCCCTTGAGCGCGTCGGCTGCGGGACGGCGGTCGTCGCCGATGGCGGTGAGAACTTCGATAGCGGCTGCAAGCCGCGCGGCCGGGGTCATGGCAGGCCCAAAAGGATATCGACCGCGAAGATGACCCACATCGCCAGCAGGATGAAGAAGCCGGCGGCAAAGGCGTTGAACCGGTGCCGCATATAATTCGTGGTACAGTGGATAGTGGCATGCACGATACGCGAGATGACGAACAGCCAGGCCAGCACCACAAAGATCAAATCGGCGTGGCGGGTGACGATGGCGAGGATCGTCAGCACATAGAACAGCACCGGCAGTTGGAGCTGGCTGTGATAATTGTTGGAGATCTGCTGCACCTTCGGCGGCCAGGCGGTCTGGCCCAGCGCTATGTCGCCCATTTTCACCTGACCGGCCTTGAGTGCGCCGATGCGCGAACGCGCCATCCAGATCAGCACCGCAAAGGTCAGCGCCACCTGAACGAACAGCGGCAGCAAGATCATCTTGATCGACATAGGGTTTTCACTCCGGTAGCGCCGCTTGCGTTAAGCTGAACCGTGCCCGCTGGCAAGCGGCCCGAGCCCCGCCTGGACGGTTTGCCCTTGACGCCACACAGACCGCCTAGCCAGCTAGACGGTAACGGAGTATCCTCACTCTTTACAACCAGTGAGGCATCTCATGCGCGCCTTGTCTTTCCTGATCGGCGTCAGTCTCGGCGCCGGGATCGTTGTGGCGTCCTCATTGGCGGCTCAGGCAAGGGTCGAGCCCTTCCCGTCGGGCTTCCGCATCGAACGCATCAAGACCGGCGACGCCACACTCTATGTCCGCGTCGGCGGCAAGGGTCCCGCGGTCGTGCTGCTGCACGGCTTCGGCGACACCGGCGACATGTGGGCGCCCGCCGCCAAGGCGCTCTACAAAGACCACACCGTCATCGTGTCCGACCTGCGCGGCATGGGGCTGTCGTCGCAGCCGAAGGGCGGCTACGACAAAAAGACCGAAGCGCAGGACATCGCCAAGGTGATGGACGCGCTCAAGATCGACAAGGCCGACCTCGTCACCCACGACATCGGCAACATGGTCGGCTTTGCGCTGGCCGCGCAATATCCGGCGCGCATCACCAAATGGGTCATCATCGATGCGCCGCTGCCGGGTATCGGACCGTGGGACGAGATCCTGAAATCACCCCTGCTCTGGCATTTCAATTTCCGCGGTCCCGACGTCGACCGTCTGGTGAAGGGCCGCGAGCGCATCTATCTCGACCGCTTCTATAACGAACTGTCGGCCAATCCGAAGGCGATCGACGAAGCGACGCGCCGGCACTATGCGCGGCTCTACGCCCGTCCCGGCAACATGCATTACGCCTTCGAGCAATTCGCCACCTTCAACACCAAGGACCGTGCCGACAATCTGGCATTCCAGGCCCAGGGCAAATTGCCGATGCCGATCCTCGCGCTCGGCGCCGATCACTCGTTCGGCGATATGCAGGCAACCGTGATGCGCTTCGTCGGCAGCAATGTCGAAGGCGGCATCATCAAGAATTCCGGCCACTGGATCATGGAAGAACAGCCGGCCCAGACCGTCGGCCTGATCAAGGCGTTCCTGGATAAGAAGTAGACGCGGGCGGACGCGCTTATCCCTCCCCTGTCGGGGAGGGATAAGCGCGTCCTATTCCGCGCGCGTATAAAACAACTTACCCCTGCCCCGGATAATTCGGGCTTTCGCGGGTGATGGTCACGTCATGGACGTGGCTTTCGCGGAGCCCGGAGCCGGTGATGCGGACGAATTGCGCCTTGTCGTGCAACTCGGTCAGGTTCGCCGCGCCGACATAACCCATGGCGGCACGCAGACCGCCGGCGAGCTGATGCAGCACGCCCGACACCGGACCCTTGTAGCCGACCTGGCCCTCGATGCCTTCCGGCACCAGCTTGAGCGCGTCCTTGATGTCCTGCTGGAAATAACGGTCGGCCGAGCCGCGCGCCATCGCCGAGACCGAGCCCATGCCGCGATAGCTCTTGTAGGAACGGCCCTGATAAAGAAACACCTCGCCCGGCGTCTCGTCGGTGCCTGCCAAAAGCGAGCCGACCATCGCGACGTCGGCGCCGGCGGCCAGCGCCTTGGCGAGGTCGCCGGAATATTTGATGCCGCCGTCGGCGATCACCGGAATGTTATGCTTCTTGGCGGCTTCGACCGACTCCATGATCGCGGTGAGTTGCGGCACGCCGACACCGGCGACGATGCGCGTGGTGCAGATCGAGCCCGGGCCGATGCCGACCTTGATCGCGTCGGCGCCGGAATCGATCAGCGCCTTGGCGCCTTCCGCCGTCGCCACGTTGCCGGCGACGACCTGCACCTTGTTCGACAGCCGCTTGATCCGCAGCACGGCGTCGAGCACGTATTGCGAATGGCCGTGCGCCGTATCGACGACGACGAGATCGACGCCGGCCGCGATCAGCGCCTCGGTGCGCGCGAAGCCCTTGTCGCCGACGGTGGTCGCCGCGGCGACGCGCAGGCGGCCCTGCTCGTCCTTGCAGGCGTTCGGATTGGCGACCGCCTTTTCGATGTCTTTCACGGTGATGAGGCCGACGCAGCGATACTGGTCGTCGACCACCAGCAGCTTCTCGATGCGGTGCTGGTGCAGCAGCTTCTTGGCTTCGTCCTGGCTGACGCCGTCGCGAACGGTGACGAGATTTTCCTTGGTCATCAGCTCGGCGACGCGCTGGCGCGGATCGGTGGCGAAGCGCACGTCGCGGTTGGTGAGGATGCCGACCAGTCTGCCGGCCAGTTTTTGACCTGAACTGCCATTGCCCGCGCCTTCCACCACCGGCACGCCGGAGATGCGGTTGTCCTTCATCAGGTCGAGCGCTTCCTGAAGCGTCGCGGTCGGCTCGATGGTGAGCGGGTTCACCACCATGCCGGATTCGAATTTCTTGACCTGGCGGACCTGCGCCGCCTGCGCTTCCGGCTCGAGGTTGCGGTGGATGACGCCCATGCCGCCGGCCTGCGCCATGGCGATGGCCATGTTGGATTCCGTGACCGTATCCATGGCGGAAGCAAAAATCGGAATGTTGAGCAGGATCGTCGCCGTGACGCGCGAGCGGATATCGACCTCGGAGGGCATGACATTCGACAGGCCGGGCCTGATCAGCACATCATCGAAGGTGAGCGCTTCGATCAGATTTCCGTTTGTCTTTGCGGCCATTTGCCAACTCCATCCCACCCGAAAAGGGTTCAAGGCCCGCGCTGGCTCTTAAAACGAGGAGGCTGATATAAGTCTGCCCCGGCGGAGATACATCCCCGCCCCGTTAATCGAGCCCTTTTGGGTTGGCATGGGCCCGTAGCATGGTGCCGCCGCGATTCCTAGGCCAATCCCGCAATGCCGCCATGACAGCCCACAGGCTCTGTTCTGCCTCACGTTTTTGGGACTTTCCTTGGCCGGCGGATTGCTGTTGAACGGCGCCGGGGCTGTTCTACGCCAACCCGTCCGGGCACGATAATAATGCGTCGAGACCGCATCGTTCCGCTGATCATCGCGGTCGCCCTGTTCATGGAGAACATGGACTCGACGGTGATCGCGACCTCGCTGCCGGCGATCGCGGCCGATATCGGCACCAACCCGCTGGCGCTCAAGCTCGCCGTCACCTCCTACCTGCTCTCGCTCGCCATCTTCATTCCTGCCTCGGGCTGGACCGCCGACCGTTTCGGCGCCCGCACGGTGTTCCGCGCCGCCATCGCCGTCTTCCTGATCGGCTCGATCGGCTGCGCGCTGTCGAGTTCGCTCACCGACTTCGTCTTCGCCCGCATTCTGCAGGGCATGGGTGGCGCCATGATGTCGCCGGTCGGCCGCATCGTGCTGGTGCGCACCATCAGCCGGCGCGAACTGGTAAGCGCGATGGCATGGGTCACCACGCCGGCGCTGGTCGGTCCTGTGGTCGGCCCGCCCATCGGCGGCTTCATCACGACCTATGCGACGTGGCACTGGATCTTTCTCATCAATATTCCGATCGGCCTGCTCGGCATCGTGCTTGCCACGCGCTTCATCGAAGACGTGCGCGCCGAGCACCACGAGCGCTTCGACATCGTCGGCATGATCTATGCCGGCCTCGGCATTGCGGGCCTGGCCTTCGGCCTGTCCGTCGCCGGATTGAACTTCCTGCCGTGGAGCATCGTCGCCAGCCTGGTGATCGGCGGCGCGATTTTCGTCGTCGCCTATCTCGTTCATGCCCGGCGCACGCCGGTGCCGGCGCTCGACCTGACCTTGTTCCGGCTGCCGACGTTCCGCGCCAGCGTCATCGGCGGCTTCATCTTTCGTCTCGGCATCGGTGCGCTACCGTTTTTGCTGCCGCTGATGCTGCAACTCGGTTTCGGCCTGTCGCCGTTTCATTCCGGCCTGATCACCTTTGCCTCGGCCGCCGGCGCCATGGGCATGAAAGCGGCGGCCGCCGGCATGCTGCGGCGCTTCGGCTTTCGCAACATCCTGATGTTCAACGCCTTCATCAGCGCCGGCTTTCTCGCCGCCTGCGCCTTCTTCACCGCGACGACGCCGGCTATTCTGATGGTCCTGGTGCTGCTGGTCGGCGGATTCTTCCGCTCGCTGCAATTCACCTCGATCAATACGCTGGCTTATGCCGAGGTCGAACATGCGCGCGTCTCGCGCGCCACCTCGCTCGTCGCCGTCGGCCAGCAACTGGCGATGTCCTCCGGCGTCGCCATCGGCGCGCTGGCGGTCGACCTCACCGCCACATGGCACGGCCACACCGAACTCGTCGCGTCCGACTTTCCGCCGGCCTTCCTTGTCGTCGCCGTGCTGTCGGTGTGCTCGGTGCTATTCTTCATGCGGCTCTCGCCCGACGCCGGCGCCGAACTCGCCGGTCGCGGCCCGCTGCCGCCGCAGGATGACGAGACGACCAAGCCGCCGCCCGCGACGAAAATTTGATTCAAATTTTAGACGTTAACCATTCCTGCAGTTTGGTTAATGCGCGCGGCGCGTTGCGATGGACAAGCCATTGGTACGCTGACACATTCGCAAGAACGCTATGGTTAATACGGCAAAGGCCGGCGATGTTGGGACTGCAAATAGCAAAGCTCGGTCGAGGCGCACTCTGCGCCGGCTTTGCCGCGATCGTCGCGATTGCCGTTGCGTTCCAATTTACAAACAACGCCCATGCGCAATTCCGCCTCTTCCAACGGGAACAAACCAGCCGGCCCATTGAGGTGAGCGCGCGTCATCGCACCGCCGCCGCGCCGTCGCGCAACAGCGATCGTCCGGAATTGCCGGATGCCGATGCGCAGGACATCCGGCAGGCGATGCCGAAGGATCTGCCGCCGCGGCCGCGCGGTAGCGACGCGCGCATCTGCGCGACGCAAACCGAAAACCTCGCGCCCTATCGCATCCAGTCCTGCACCAGGATCATCGGCACGGGCAAACTGAGCGGCGAGCCGCTCGGCGTCGCTTATGCGCTGCGCGGCCTCGCGTATCTCGACCGCACCGACCTCGCCCACGCCATCGGCGATCTCAACCGCGCCGTCGAACTCGCGCCGGACTTCGCGCCGGCCTACCAGAACCGCGGCAATGCCTGGTATGCGCGCGGCAATTTCGGTCAGGCCATCACCGACTACGACAAGGCCATCGCGCTCGATCCCAATTCGCCGTCGCCTTACGTCAGCCGCGCCGCGGTGCGCCGCGACCTCGGCTACAACGAAGGCGCGCTGGAGGATTATCAGCGCGCCATCGGCCTGCGCGCCAACGACGCCAATTCGTACAGCGGCCGAGGCCAGCTCTATCTGCGGCAGAAGAACTACGCCAAGGCGCTCGACGACTTCAATCAGGCGCTGCGCATCGACCCCGACGCCGACAACTACATGCTGCGCGCGCAGGCCCGCGAAGGACTGAACGATCTCGACGGCGCCATCCGCGACTACGACGGTGCCTTCCGCCGCGATCCCAAAAACATCGAGGCGCTCAACGCGCAGGCCGCGGCCTGGCGCAAGAAAGGCGATCTCGACAAGAGCATCGCCGTGCTCGACCGCGCCATTCCGCTCGACGACAAGCCGTCGCTGTCCTACCGGCTGCGCGCCGAAGCCTGGCGCGACAAAGGCGACCGCAAGCGCGCCTATGCCGATATCGGCCGCGCCCTCAAGGCGGCGTGGACGGTGAACGGCCTGCGCGTGCGCGGCAATCTGCGTCTCGAGGATGGCGACGCCGACGGCGCGCTGAAAGACGCCGAGTTCATGTTCAAGATCGAGGCCGACAATGTCGACGCCGCGGCGCTGCGAGGTCTCGCTTACGCGCGCAAGAAGGATTACGCCAAGGCGCTGCCCGATCTCGACAAGGCCATCGCCGGCGACGTCAACAATGCGCTGGCTTTCGCCGAGCGCGGCAACATCTATCGTGCCAAGGCCGACAACGACAAGGCGCTGACCGATTTCAACCGCGCCATCGACCTGCGGCTGTCCAATCCCGCGATCTATCGCGCGCGCGCCGAGATTTATGTCGCCAAGGGCGACGCCGGCAAGGCGATGACCGATCTCGATCAGGCCATCAAACTCGATCCGAAACCGGCCGCGCCTTATCTGGAGCGTGCGTCGCTGCGCAAGGCCCGCGGCGATGCCGCCGGCGCGATGGCCGATTACGGCACGGTGATCGCGCGCGAGCCGAACAATTTCCAGGCCTATTATCAGCGCGGCCTGATCTATGCCGCGGCCAATGATCGCGATCGCGCCACCGCCGATTACAAGAAAGCGCTGACGCTGAACCCGGGCATGGCCAACGCCAGGCAGGCGCTCGCCCGGATCGAGGACGACATTCGCCGCGAACGGGAAGCCGCGACGCGCGAGGCGGACGCCAGGCGTCTGGCCGACATGCAAAAGCGCGAAACCGAGGCCGCCAAACACGGCAAGGGCAAGAAAGCGCCCGCGCCGGACAAGACCGCCGCACGCATCGAGACCCCGGTCGAAAAACCGGTCGCCGCCGCGCCCGCCAAGGATGAAAAGGTCGCGGTCGTCACCCCGCCGGCCGATCCGCGTCCCGCCGGCAATGACGACGACGATGTCACCGCTTCGACCCCGGTCAAGCCGACGCCGCGCGAGCCGCGCAACGCGCATCGCGACAACGCGCATCAGGACAAGGCACGTCAAGACAAGGCCGGTCAGAACAAGGCCCGTCACGAGCCGGCGAAGAAACATCGCGAAACCGTGCGCGAGCGCAAACAGCGCGAAGCCGCGGAACGCAAGGCGGCCGAGCGCGAACGCCGCCTGCGCAGCAGCCGCACGGCGGTGCGTTACGCGGCGCCGCCGCGCCATCTCACCGAGGCCGAGAAGCGCGAGCTCTATTTCCGGCAGCTCGACGCCCGCAAGCGCGGCACCCGCTTCACCGACGTCTGGCGTTAAGCCCGCTCTCCGCGAAACCCGGTCGCCAGCAGATAAAGCTCGGCTGAATCGGCGCGGCTCGCCGGCGGCTTGACGTGCACCACCTTGGCGAAATCCTTTTTCAGGTCCGCAAGCAGCGTGCCTTCGAGACCGCCCTGGATGACCTTGGCGAGAAACGCGCCGCCCGGCGCCAGCACTTCGCGGGCGAACTCCGCGGCCGCTTCGACCAGCGCCACGATCTTGATGTGATCGGTCTTGCGATGGCCGGTGGCATTGGCCGCCATGTCGGACAGAACGACATCGGCCGGCCCGCCCAGCATCTGTTTCAACAGCTCCGGCGCGCCCGGATCGAGAAAATCGAACACCCGGAAGTCGACGCCCGACAACGGCTCGATCTCGAGCAGGTCGATACCCACCACCTTGCCCTGCGCCGGCGTATTGACGCGCTTGGCGGCGACCTGCGACCAGCCGCCCGGCGCGGCGCCGAGATCGACCACGCGCCCGCCTCGCTTGAGAAAGTGCGCCTTGTCATCGATCTCGATGAGCTTGAACGCGGCGCGCGAGCGCATGCCCTCGCGCTTGGCGCGGGCGACGTAAGGGTCGTTGAGCTGGCGCTCCAGCCACAGCGTCGAGGACAGCGAACGCTTGCGGGCGGTCTTGACGCGCACCTTGAGGTCGCGCGCGCCGCTGCTTTTCTTTGCTGAGATTTTCTTTGCTGCGATTTTCTTGGCCATGACGCGCTTATAGCCGATTCACGACGCCGCCGCCTGCCCGCCGCCCCAGACGCCGTCCTCGCGCATCATCTGCACCAGCATGCCTTCGCGCAGGCCGCGATCGGCGACGCGCAGCCGCCGGCACGGAAAGGCGCGGCGGATCGCTTCGAGAATGGCGCAGCCCGCCAGCACCAGGTCGGCGCGGTCGGCGCCGATGCAGGGCGACGCCACGCGCTCTTCGTAGGTCATCGCGATCAGACGATCGAGCACGGCGTCGATCTCGCCGGCGTCGAGCCAGCAGCCGTCGATGCGGTTGCGGTCGTAACGCTTGAGATCGAGATGCACGCCGGCGATCGTGGTCACCGTGCCCGAGGTGCCGAGCATGTGCACGTCGCCGAGATCGCCGCCGCCATATTGCCGGGCGAAGGGCTCGATCAGTTCGGCGACCTCGCTCACCATCGCCTCATAGGTCTCGCGCGTCACGACGAGCCCGCCATGCCGCTCCGCCAAGGTCACGACGCCATGCGGCAATGAAATCCAGCCTTTGATGCGCGGCAGCGGCGGCCCGCGTCCGTCCTGCGGCGAACGGCCGAGCCGCACCAGTTCGGACGATCCGCCGCCGATATCGAACAGCACCACGCCTTGCGCGTCCGGGTCGATCAGCGGCGTGCAGCTCGTGGCCGCGAGTTCGGCTTCGGTCTCGCGGTCGATCACTTCGAGCATCAGCCCGAGCCGCTCGGCGACACGGTCGCGGAATTCGGTGCCGTTGATAGCGGCGCGGCAGGCTTCGGTCGCGACCAGCCGGGCGCGGGTGACGCCGCGATTGCGCATCTTGTTGCGGCAAATCTCCAGCGCCTCGATCGAGCGATCGATCGCCGCCTCGCTCAGGCGCCCCGAGGCCGAGATGCCCTCGCCGAGGCGCACGATGCGGGAAAAAGCGTCGATGACGCGGAAGCCTTCGCCGTTGGGGCGCGCCACCAGCAGACGGCAATTATTGGTTCCGAGATCGAGCGCGGCATAAGTCGGCCCGCCGCGATCGCCGCTATTCGCAGCCTCACGTTCTCCAGGCGACCGCCGACCCCACCGGGGCTGCCCACCAGGATTGACCTGAGGCGCCCGGCCGATAGCGGGGTCGAGGCCTGGGTTGTCCCCGGCCTCGCCGCTCATGTCTCAAACCTCTCAGCCGTTCCCACCCGTCGCCGGGCCCCCTTGGCATACTGGAATTGGGGACGGCACTGTTATCGCGTTGTCACGAAAAGTGTAACAGCGCCCCTGAGACACGCAACCCTCAGTCCCGAAGCCCAAGGTTGTCGAAGCGGGCCGGCTGGACTATCTCAGACAGGCATCCCTCCAGCCTAGAAGCCCCCCGACATGGACGACAGAACGACCGAGACCGCCCTTTCCTTGACCAAATTCGGCATCGGCCAGCCGGTCACCCGCAAGGAAGACCCGATCCTGGTCCAGGGCCAAGGCCGCTATAATGACGACATCAGCCTGCCCAAGCAGGCCTATGCCTGGATGGTGCGTTCGAGCGAACCGCATGGCGTGATCCGCGGCATCGACACCGAGGCCGCCAAGGCGATGCCCGGCGTGCTCGCGGTGCTCACCGGCGCGGACCTCAAGGACTATAACGGGCTGAAATGCGCGCTGCCGATCAAGAGCCGCGACGGCTCGCCGATTCGCTTCACGCCGCGGCCGGCCCTGGCCTCCGACAAGGTGCGCTTCGTCGGCGATCCCGTAGCCTGCGTCATCGCCGAGACCTTCGCCCAGGCCAAGGACGCCGCGGAAGCCGTGGCGCTCGACATCGATCCGCTGCCCGCGGTCGTGTCCGCGCGCGACGCCGCCAAGCCCGGCGCGCCGCTGCTCTATGACGACATTCCCGGCAACGTCGCGCTCGACTATCAGCACGGCGACAGTGGCAAGATCGCCGAGGCGCTGAAGAACTCCGCGCATGTCGTGAGCCTGCCGCTGATCAACCAGCGCCTGATGGTGGCGGCGATGGAGCCGCGCTCGGCCATCGGCGAATTCGACGCCAGGACCGACCACTGGACCCTGCATTCGTCGAGCCAGGGCGTGTTCGGCATGAAGAACCTGCTGCGCGACGTGCTCAAGGCGCCGGCCGAAAAAGTCCGCGTGCTCACCGGCAATGTCGGCGGCTCCTTCGGCATGAAGGCGACCGTCTATCCGGAATATGTCTGCATCCTGCACGCCTCGAAACTGCTCGGCCGCCCGGTGAAGTGGACCGACGATCGCTCCGGCAGCTTCGTCTCCGATCATCAGGGCCGCGACTTCGACATGACCGTCGACGTCGGCTTCGACAAGGAAGGCCATATCCAGGCGGTGCGCCTGACCGGCTACGGCAACCTCGGCGCCTGGTGCGCCAATTTCGGCCCGCTCTTGCCGACGCTGAATGTCACCAAGAACATCATCAGCATGTACCGCACGCCGCTGCTCGAAGTGTCGACCAAGTGCGTCTACTCCAACACCACCATCGTCTCCGCCTATCGCGGCGCCGGCCGCCCCGAAGGCGCGCTGTCGATCGAACGCTGCATGGATATCGCCGCGCTCGAGCTCGGCATCGACCGCTTCGAACTGCGCCGCCGCAACTTCATCAAGCCGAAGGAGATGCCGTTCGCGACGCCGGCCGGCACCACCTATGACTGCGGCGATTTCCCCGGCCTGTTCAAGCAGGCGCTCGAGACCGCCGACGCCAAGGGCTTTGCCGCCCGCAAGCGCGCCAGCAAGAAGGCCGGCAAGCTGCGCGGCCTCGGCGTCGCCTGCTACGTCGAAACCACCGCGCAGATGACGCAGGAAATGGGCGGCATCCGCTTCAACGCCGACGGCACCGTCACCATCATCACCGGCACGCTCGATTACGGCCAGGGCCACGCCTCGGCTTTCGCGCAGGTGCTCAGCGCCAAGCTCGGCGTGCCGTTCGACAAGATCAAGCTGCTGCAGGGCGACAGCGACCAGCTCGTCACCGGCGGCGGCACCGGCGGTTCGCGTTCGGCGATGCTGTCGGGCACCGCGATCTCGCAGGCGTCCGACAAGGTCATCGAGAACGGCAAGCAAATCGCCGCCCATGTGCTGGAAGCGTCCGCCGGCGATATCGAGTTCAAGGCCGGCACCTTCACCATCGCCGGCACCGATCACTCGGTCGGCATCATGGAGCTTGCGACCAAACTGCGCGGCGGCCTGAAGCTGCCGGACGGAACGCCGGCGACGCTCGACGTCACCCATGTCACCGAACCGGTGCCGGGCACCTTTCCGAACGGCGTGCATGTCGTCGAAGTCGAGATCGAGGCCGATACCGGCCTGACGCGCGTCGTGAAGTACAACGCCGTCAACGATTTCGGCACCGTGCTCAACCCGATGCTGGTCGAAGGCCAGGTGCAGGGCGGCATCGTGCAGGGCCTCGGTCAGGTGCTGCTCGAAGGCGTCGTCTATGACAATGAGGGCCAGCTCGTCACCGGCTCGTTCATGGACTATGCGATGCCGCGCGCGCACGACGCGCCGATGATCGCGGTCGATAACCGCCCGGTGCCGACCAAGACCAATCCGCTCGGCGCCAAAGGCTGCGGCGAAGCCGGCACCTCGGGCGGCCTGCCCGCCGTCGCCAATGCGGTGATCGACGCGCTGTCGGAATTCGGCATCAAGCATCTGGAAATGCCGATGACGTCG
>JBAZSM010000013.1:0-61214 GCA_041662425.1 Pseudolabrys sp. | reverse complement strand
GGCGGCGAGCACAAATCCGCCGACGACCCGCCACACCGTCATGCCGATGTCGAAGGCAAAATCATATTTCGTGAGCAACAGCCAGCCATCGCTCACCATGGTCAGCGGATCGGCGAGGAACGTCTTGGAGACGAAACCACCGAGGGTGGCATAGGCCCACGCGCCGAAGAACAGCACGAAGAACAAGAGCCCGAGCACGATGCGTGCCTGGCCGGAGATCGGGGCGAGAGGTTTCATGGGATGAGAACGCGGACGCGACCAGACCGGCCGCGCCCGCTCTGCTTGACGATTACTGGATGAACTTGGTGTCGGCGAGCTTCGACAGATCGGGGATCGCCTTGATCACACCGGTCTCGAGCAGCAGTTCGGCCGCCTCCTTGTTGAAAGCCGGGAATTCGGAAGCGAAGAACTTCTCGTTCGCCGCCTTGTCCTGCCAGCGCAGATACTTGGCCGAATCGCCGAATTCGGCGCCGGTCTGCTTCACATCCTTACCCATGATCTCATAGGATTTCGCCTGGTCCGACTTGATCATGGCGAGTGCTTCGAAGTAGCTCTTGGCCAGCGCCTTACCGGCGGCTGGATTATCGGCAAAGAACTTCGGCGTGCAGCCGAACGTGTCCATGACCATCGGGTAGTCCAGCGTGGTGGCGATAATCTTGCCGGCATCCGGTTTGGCGCGCACCGACGAGAGGTAGGGCTCATAGGTCATCGCGGCGTCGTTCTGCCCGGCGAGGAAGGCCTGCGCCGCGGCGCTCGGATCGAGGTTGACGATCTTCACATCCTTCACGCTGAGCCCATTCTTCTTGAGATACCAGGAGAGCCCGAAAAACGGCGCCGTGCCCGGCGACCAGGCCGCGACCGTCTTGCCTTTGAGATCCTTGATCGACTTGATGTCATTGCGCACGACCATGCCGTCGGCGCCGTAGGACTTGTCCATCTGGAAAATCTGCGTGGCGGCGATGCCGCTGGCATTCCAGGAGATCCAAGTCTCGACCGTGGTTGCCGCGCACTGGATATCGCCCGACGCGAGCGCGAGATGACGGCTCGACTGCGGGATCTTCTTCATCGTGACGTCGAGACCGTTCTTCTCGAAAATGCCGGCTTCCTTCGCCAGATAGAGCGGCGCGAAGCCGGTCCAGCCCGAATAGCCGATCGAGAGCTTGGTCTGCGCTGCCGCGGACGACACCGCCAGGCCCGAGGCGGCGACGGCCGCCAGTACAGTCATTGCGATTGCATGACGCTTCTTCATGTTACTCTCCAATAGCCCCAATAAACTGCTTTTATGGCACCACGGGACTAGACTGGTGTCAAACTCACTCGCCGTCGCGCGACGGATTAAATCGAACGGTCAATTGGTAGCGGCTGCCCGGATAGGTCAGCTCGACATGCGTGACGGTGCCCGGGTCGAGCCAGGTCGAGCGTTCGACCACGAGACAGGCATCGTTTGCTGAAATTTCCAGCAAACGCGCCAGCTCCGGCGTCGCATTGGTGGCACGGATCAGATGTTCCGCCTCGCGCCATTGAACTTTGGCCAGCAGCCACGTGCCGGGCGCAACTGCAGAGAAATCGATTTCGCGCGCATCGGGCACGACCGCGAGATTGATCAGGCGATCTTCGGCGATGAGGGGGATGCCATCGGCGTAATGCAGGCTCTTGAGCGCCAGCACCGCGTCACCCGGCGCGATCTTGAGCCGCTCGGCATCGCGGCGCGTAGCGCGGCGCAAGCTACGCGACCGCAACTCGTAGCGATAGTCGCGGCCTTCGCGCGCCATTTCCTCGGGAATATTCTGGATCTTCAAAACGCTCTTCTGCGACACCGGCAGCGCCACGAAGGTGCCGGAGCGGCGGCGACGGATCACCATGCCCGAGGCCGCAAGTTCACTCATGGCGCGGTTCACGGTCATGCGCGAGCAGTGGAAGCGCGTCACCAGTTCCTGCTCAGACGGCACGCGATGCCCCGGCGGCCAGGCGCCGGACAGGATCGCCTTTTCCAGCGAGCGCCGGATTTCCGCGTAGCGAGGCAATTGTTCAACCATGCCCCTGCCCTAGCTCACCAGCCGCGACAGAACGGCACGATAGCGCGCCGTCAGTTCATCGTGGAGACGATGACGGCCCAGCGTCACGACGCGCTCGCCGCCGGCATACACATCGCGCACCGCGCCACGGCCGGCGACGAAGATATAGGCATCGAGCGTGAGATCGCCGCTGCGGCCGGCAAGATCGGGATGCTCGGCGTCGAGCACGACGATATCGGCGCTCATGCCGGGCGCTAGAGCCCCCATCGGCCGGTTCAGCGCCTGCGCGCCGCCGGCGAGTGCGTCGCTATAAAGACGCCGGCCGCTCGATTCGCCTTCGGCCGTCGTCATCAGGTTGCGGCCGCGCAAACCGAGGCGCTGGCTGTATTCCAGTTGGCGCAATTCGCCCGGCGCATCGATATCGATATTGGAATCGGTGCCGACGCCATAACGGCCATCGGCTTCGAGCCAGCCGGTGCCGTTGAAGATACCATCGCCGAGCGAACTTTCCGTCAGCGGGCAGAGACCGGCCACCGCGCCGATTCCGGCAAGACGTTTCGTTTCATCGGCCGTCATGTGCGTGGCGTGGATGACGCACCAGCGCTGATCGACCGGCATGTTGGCAAGCAGCCATTCGATTGGACGTTGTCCCGACCAGGCGACGCAGTCATCGACTTCCCGCGTCTGCTCGGCGGCGTGGATATGGATCGGCCCTTGCCGCGCGGCGGCGACGGCCTCGCGCAACGTCTCGGGCGTCACGGCGCGCAGCGAATGCGGCGCGATGCCGATATTGGCGCGCGGCACATTCGATATGATGTCGCGGCTGCGGCTCAACAGTTTGGCAAAGCGATCCGGCGCATTGAGAAAACGGCGCTGGCCCGCAACAGGGGCCGCGCCGCCGAAACCGCCATAGGCATAGAACACCGGCAGCAGAGTGAGGCCGATGCCGGTCGCCTGCGATGCGGCCGCGATGCGCGTGGCCATCTCGCCGATATCGGCATAAGGCGCGCCGTCTCGGTCGTGATGCAGGTAATGGAATTCGCCGACGGCGGTGAAGCCGCGCTCCAGCATTTCCATGTAGGCAAACGTGGCGATGGCTTCTGCGTCGTCGGGCGTCAGCCGGTCGAGGAAGCGATACATCACCTCGCGCCAGGTCCAGAAACTGTCATGGGCCGGTCCGCGCCGTTCGGCGAGACCCGCCATGCCACGCTGGAAAGCATGACAATGAAGATTGGCAAGTCCCGGCAATGCGATGCCGGCGACACGCTCGGCGCCATCGGCAGACGCTTCCGGCGTGACGGCAGCAATCACACCGCCGTCAATTTCGACGCGCACATTCTTGGCCCAGCCTTCGGGCAGAAGCGCATCGTCGAATATGAGCGCATGTACAAGCGATTGGCGCATGGCGGCTTTGCCTGTTCGGAGCCGGTATTATGTATAGACAATTGCCAAAGGCCAAGCAATTATGTCTAGACAATTGATCTCAAGCTTCTGGCCTAAAATCCGCGGGCTGACATTGCGGGAGGCGCGGCATGCGGCAAGACCGTGAAATTTGAGCACGTTTGGCACGGCGGACGGCTGGCGACGTTGCTTCCGGGCGGTGCGGCTTTTGGCCTGATCGAGGACGGCGCCGTCGCCAGCAAGGACGGCCGCATCGCCTATGTCGGTCCGGTGTCCGGCCTGCCCTCCGGCTGGAGCGCCGAAAGCGAAACCAGGCTCGACGGCCGTCTGGTCACGCCCGGCCTGATCGATTGCCACACCCATCTTGTCTATGGCGGCTCGCGCGCCAACGAATTCGAGATGCGCCTCAACGGTGCGTCCTATGAAGAGATTGCCCGCGCCGGCGGCGGCATCGTCTCGACCGTCAAGGCCACGCGCGGCGCGGACGAAGCCGAACTGGTGCGGCAATCATTGCCGCGGCTCGACCGCCTGATCGGCGAAGGCGTCACCACCATCGAGATCAAGTCGGGCTACGGCCTCGATGCCGACACCGAAAAGCGCATGTTGCGAGCGGCCCGCAGTCTGGCCGGCGAACGCAACGTCGATGTCGTCACGACCTATCTCGGCGCCCACGCCATGCCGCCCGGCGCGACCGAATAGGACGCCTTCATCGATCAGGTCTGCGCCACCATCCCGGAGATCGCATGGGAGAACCTCGCCGACGCGGTCGACGCGTTCTGCGAGGGCATCGCCTTCTCGCCGGAACAGACGGCGCGCGTCTTCAAGGCGGCGCAAGCCGTAGGCCTGCGCGTCAAGCTGCACGCCGATCAATTGTCCAATCTGCATGGCGCGAAGCTCGCCGCCGAGTTCGGCGCGTTGTCGGCCGATCATCTCGAATACACCGATGACGAAGGCGCCGCCGCCATGGTCAAAGCCGGCACCGTCGCCGTGCTGCTGCCCGGCGCGTTCTACGTGCTGCGCGAGAAGCAGTTGCCGCCGGTCGAAGCCTTGCGCAAGCACGGCGCGCATATTGCGATCGCGACCGATTGCAATCCCGGCACGTCGCCGATCACATCGCTGCTGCTGACCATGAACATGGCCTCGACCCTGTTCCGCCTCACCGTCGAGGAAGCGCTCGCCGGCGTGACGCGCGAAGCGGCGCGTGCCCTCGGCCGCCTCGGCGATATCGGCACACTCGAAGTCGGCAAGCACTGCGACCTCGCCATCTGGGACGTCGATCGTCCGGCAGAACTGGTTTATCGCATCGGCTTCAATCCGTTGTCGAAGCGCGTGTGGAGAGGCCAATGAGCGCGAACCCGCCAGGTGACTTGCTCACCCTGCATCGCGGCGAGGCGCCTCTCGTCGTCTCGTTCCCCCATACCGGCACGGATATACCGGCGGAGTTCGAGCCGCGCCTTGTCTCGCCGTGGCTGTCGCGCAAGGACGCCGACTGGTGGATCGACAAGCTTTACGATTTCGCGCGCGACATGGGCGCGACCACGGTTCACACGTCGATTTCGCGCACGGTGATCGACGTCAACCGCGATCCCTCCGGCGTCTCGCTTTATCCCGGACAAGCGACGACCGGATTGTGCCCGGACACGACGTTCGACGGCGAGCCGCTCTACAAAAATCGACAGCCTCCGGATGAGGCCGAGATCGCGCGGCGTCGCGCGACCTACTTCGATCCCTATCACGCCGCGCTCGATAGCGAATTGAAACGCCTGCGCGGGAAGCACAAGAAGGTCGCGCTCTACGACTGCCACTCGATCCGCACCGTGATCCCGCGCCTGTTCGAGGGCGAGTTGCCGGGCTTCAATATCGGCACCAATTCGGGCGCGAGTTGCGATCCGGCGCTGGCGTCTGCCGTCCAGTCGATCTGCGCGGGCACGGAATTCACGCACATCATGAATGGCCGCTTCAAGGGTGGCTACATCACGCGGCACTACGGCAAGCCGGCCGACGGTGTGCACGCCGTACAGATGGAGCTCGCCTGCCGCGGCTATATGCGCGAGGACCTCGGTCCGGTGTCCGAAGCCAACTGGCCGACGCCTTACGATTCCGCTTACGCCGCACCGATGCGCGCGGCGCTCACCCGCATATTGCAGGCGTGCCTCGATTTCGCCCGCGCCTGATCGTTTCGAGGAGTACAACGATGTCCCGTATCGACAATGCCCGCCGCATCAGCGCGCCGCACGGCACTGAGCTTTCGGCCAAAAGCTGGCTCACCGAGGCGCCGCTGCGCATGCTGATGAACAATCTGGACGCCGAAGTCGCCGAGAAGCCCGGCGAGTTGATCGTCTATGGCGGCATTGGCCGCGCCGCGCGCAACTGGGAAAGCTATGACCGCATCGTCGCGTCGTTGCGCTTGCTCGAAGCCGACGAAACGCTGATCGTGCAATCGGGTAAGCCCGTCGGTATCTTCCGGACGCACAAGGACGCGCCGCGTGTCCTGATCGCCAATTCCAACCTCGTGCCGCACTGGGGTACCTGGGATTATTTCAACGAGCTCGACCGTAAGGGCTTGATGATGTACGGGCAAATGACCGCGGGCTCGTGGATCTATATCGGCTCGCAGGGCATCGTGCAGGGCACGTACGAGACATTTGTCGAGGTCGGCCGTCGTCATTTCAATGGCAGTCTTGCCGGCAAATGGATTCTTACTGCCGGTCTTGGGGGCATGGGTGGCGCGCAGCCGCTGGCAGCGACGATGGCCGGCGCGTCGATGCTCGCGGTCGAGTGCCAGCCGAGCCGTATCGAAATGCGGCTCAAGACCGGCTATCTCGACAAGCAGGCCAAGGACCTCGATGAGGCGCTGGCGATGATCGACGCCGCATGCCGCGAAAAGAAAGCAGTCTCGGTCGGCGTGCTGGGCAACGCGGCGGACGTGTTTCCGGAACTGGTCCGGCGCGGTATCAAGCCGGACGTCGTCACCGACCAGACGTCGGCGCACGATCCCGTCAATGGCTATCTGCCCAAGGGTTGGACCCTCTCGCAGTGGGAAGACAAGCGCGCCAGCGACCCGAAAGCGGTCGCGAAAGCCGCCAAGACATCGATGGTCGGCCACGTGCAGGCGATGCTCGATTTCTACAAGATGGGCATCCCGACGCTCGACTACGGCAACAACATCCGCCAGATGGCCAAGGAAGAAGGCCTTACGCACGCCTTCGACTTTCCCGGCTTCGTGCCGGCCTATATTCGTCCGCTGTTCTGCCGCGGCATCGGCCCGTTCCGCTGGGCCGCCTTGTCCGGCGATCCGGAAGACATCTTCAAGACCGACGCCAAGGTGAAGGAGCTGCTGCCCGACAACAAGCATCTGCACAACTGGCTCGACATGGCGCGCCAGCGCATCAAGTTCCAGGGCCTGCCGGCACGCATCTGCTGGGTCGGCCTCGGCGACCGCCATCGCATCGGGCTCGCCTTCAATGAGATGGTGGCCAAGGGCGAACTCAAGGCGCCCATCGTCATCGGCCGCGATCATCTGGACTCCGGCAGCGTCGCCAGCCCAAATCGCGAAACCGAAGCGATGAAGGACGGCTCGGACGCCGTGTCCGACTGGCCGCTGCTCAACGCCCTACTCAACTGCGCCAGCGGCGCGACCTGGGTATCGCTGCATCACGGCGGCGGCGTCGGCATCGGCTATTCGCAGCACGCCGGCATGGTGATCGTCGCCGACGGCACGCCCGACGCCGCGCGCCGGCTTGAGCGCGTGCTGTGGAACGATCCCGCTTCCGGAGTCATGCGCCACGCCGATGCCGGCTACGACGAAGCCATCGACTGCGCGAGAGAGTTCGATCTCAAGCTGCCGAGCCTCGCGTAAGCAGTATGCGCATCCTGCGATATCAAGACTATCGCCGCATGCGCTGGAAAAACGGCGGCGGCGAGACGACCGAGATTGTCGTTTCGCCCGACGGCGCAGGCCTCGATGCCTTCGACTGGCGCGTCAGCATGGCGCATGTCGCCTCGGACGGGCCGTTCTCGTTGTTTCCGAACATCGACCGCACGCTGGCCGTGCTGGACGGCCATGGCATTCGCCTGCGCGTCGCCGGCCTCGGCGAATTCGATTTGACGACGGCAAGCGTACCGCTCGCCTTTCCCGCCGATGCGCCGGCCGGCGCGGATTTGATCGACGGCCCGATCCACGATCTCAACGTCATGAGCCGGCGCGGCGTGGTGCGGCACGCCTTGACGCGCGCCGCCATAAGCGAGCCGTATCGAATAAACCTTGGTGCCGATGCGACGCTGCTCCTCATTCGGGGCAGCGAGGCGCGGTTTCAATCCGCCGCGCATATCGAAGCTGTCGCAGGTGGCGATAGTGTCATTCTGGACAAAGCGGACGGCGAAGCAACCCTCACACCCTCCTCCGCCCTCACGCTCTATATATGCGAGTTCCGGCGGGTCTGACGCCGCTCAGGGCAAGACTTTGCCGGGATTCATGATGCCCTGCGGATCGAGCATCGTCTTCAGCGCCTGCATCAAGCCAATGTTCTCCGCCGAACGCATCCGCGCCAGCGCCTCACGCCGGATCAGCCCGATGCCATGCTCTGCGCTCACTGTGCCGCCCAGCGACACCGCAACGTCTTCGATGGCGCGCGTGACATCGCCCCAGCGCGCCTTGAAGTCCTTGCCCGCCATGTCCGGCGGCGGCAGCACGTTGAAGTGGATGTTGCCGTCGCCGATATGACCGAACGGCGCCGGCACGCAGCCCGGCGCGACACGCGTCACGGCCTGGCTCGCCCGGATAACGAACTCCGGGATTGCCGGGATCGGCACCGCCTGGTCGCTCTTGAGGCTGCCTTCGACCTCGATCATCGCCACCGCAAGACCTTCACGCATTTTCCAGAAGGCCAGTCGCTGCGCTTCCGACGCAGCAACCGTGCCGTCTTCGACGATGGCATCATTGAGCGCGCCTTCGCTCAGATCCTCGAAGGCCCGCGTGAGATCGAAATAGCGGCTGGCGCTGTCGGCTTCCATCAGCACGGTCCAGGCCGGATCGTCTCCGAAGGGCCGCCGCGCTTCGGCCGCATGGCGCCAGTGATGGGCCAGCGCCGCCCGCGACATGACCTCGAAGGCCGTCATCGACTCGCCCAGCGCCTCCTGCGCGCGCGTAAACAGACGCAGCACATTGTCGAGGCTGTCGAGCGCGAACAAGGCGGTCGCGCGCGCGACCGGCATGGGCCGCAGCCGCAGCACGGCGGCGGTGATCAGGCCGAGCGTGCCCTCCGCGCCGATGAAGATGTGCTTGAGGTCGTAGCCGGAATTATTCTTGCGCAGCGCGCGCAGCTCGGACAGGACGCGGCCATCGGCCAGCACGACTTCGAGGCCGAGCACCTGTTCGCGCGCCATGCCAAAGCGCAGCACGTTGTTGCCGCCCGCATTGGTCGAAAGATTGCCGCCGATCTGGCTCGAGCCGCCGCCGCCGTGATCAATGCCGAAGATGCGGTTGTGCTGCGCGGCGGCCTCTTTCAGGGCACCCAGCGTGCAGCCGGCCTCGACGGTCACCGTATTGCCCACCGGATCGAGCGCGCGAATGGCGCGCATGCGCTCGAACGAGAGGACGACGGTGCACCACCCCGGCGCGGGCGTCGCGCCACCGGCCAGGCCGGTGCCGCCGCCACGCGGCGTGATACCCATACGAAGCGCCGCGCAAATCTTGACCGCGGTCGCAACCTCGGCCGTGGAACGCGGACGAATGACGGCAACAATCTCACCGCCCACTGGAATGGCGAGGTCGCCACGGTAGCCGGCAATATCGGACACGACGTCGAGAACGGCGTCGGCGCCGAGCGCCTCGCGCAAGCTCGTGATCAGGTCCGTCATCGCCCGCTGACTAGCGCGGACAGGGCCGCGACAACGGCATCCGTGTCCTCGGAGGTACCAATCGTGATGCGCAGCGCGCCCGGCGTGCCGGGCCACGGAAAGGGCAGCACGAAGATATTGCCAGCGGCGAGCGCCTGGGCGATGGCCTGCGCCGGCTGTGGCGTCTTCACGGTGAGAAAGTTCGCCGCACTCGGCAACGCCTCAAAACCGATTTTTTCCAGTGCTTCGGCAAGCCGGCGGCGTTCATTTGCGGTGTGATCGAGCAGAGCGTTCATATGCTTGGCGGCGTCGAGCGCCGCGCGAGCGCCGGCCAGCGCGATCGCATTGACGCTGAAATTCACCCTGATCTTGCGATAAGCGTCCGCCAGTTCGCGCGAACTGGTCAGGCCATAGCCGACGCGAGCGCCGGCCAAACCGTAAGCCTTGGAGAAGCTGCGGGTCGCGATCCACGGCCCCTCCCGCCGCGCCAGAATCGGCAGTGCCTCCGGTCCGCCCGCGTGATGGCCGAATTCATAATAGGCCTCGTCGAAATGCAGCAGCACATGATCCGGCAAATCGCGCACCAGCAGTTCGATGTCGGCCAGCGCCAGCATGCCGCCGGTCGGGTTATGCGGCGTCGCCACGAACATGAGCCGCGTGCGTGGCGTCACGGCGGCCAGCATCGCCGCGATATCGACGGTCCCGTCGGCCCGCACCGGCACGCCGACATAAACGCCGCCGCGCAATGTGATGGTCTTCGCGTAGGTCGGGAAGCCCGGATCGGGCGCGACCGCTTCATCACCGGCGTCGAGCGCGATGTCCGCGCTCGCATAGAGCAGTTCGTTCGTGCCCGCCCCGATGACGATGCGATCGACCGGAATGCCAGTGCGCGCCGACAGCGCCGCGACCAGATCGTTGCCGTCATGGTCGGGATAGCGGTTGAGTTCGGCGGCGGCGCGCTGCATCGCCGCAACGACCGACGGCGCCGGCGCGAACGGCGATTCGTTGAGATGCAAACTGCGGACCGGGCGATCAGGGCCAAGGTCCGGAGGCTTCACCTGCGGCGGGACAACGGTCAGCCGCTGGATGCGCGGCCTGACGATCCGTTCAGCGGTGGTTCCAGTCATCAGGGTTGTCCGAATTGTTCGGCGAGAGGCCGAGAATGTCGCCGTCAGTGGTAACGCCGAGGCCCAGCACGGTGCGATTGGCGTAGCTGAAGTAGGAGACGACCTGATTGATCTCGAGAATACGGCCATCGTCGAGGCCGGCGCTGCGCATGGCTTCAAGCCGCGCCTTCAGGCTACCCCTGTCCAGCGGCGCGCGGGTCAACGCCTCGGCATAGTTAAGCGCCGCGATTTGGACCTCATCGAACGTACCGGTGAAGTTGCCGGCGTCCAGCGCCTTGCGGATCGCGTCGGCGCGCGTATTGTCGTTGATCAGCCGCGCCATGCCTGAGAAGTGGTGATCCACGCAATAAGCGCAGCCGTTGAGAAGACTCACATAGACGCCGAGCGCTTCCAGAAACCACTTCGGCACCTGATTGCCGGAGTGATGCAGCACATATTTATAGATGGCCATATGGCCTTCCATCGAATGCGGCCGCAGGCTGTGGGCCAGCATGATGTTGTCGACATTGTCGTCCGGCCCTTTGACTCTGTCATAGAGGCTTTTCAGTCGCCCTTGCGCTTCCGCATAAGGAACGTGCGAAATCCACATCTGCGAAATCCTGTCCTCTAATAACCGGTGACCATCGGCTCAACGACCAGTGTGCTCAGCAACCCGTCGAGCAGCATGGCTTTAGCGGCGGCGATGTCGGTCGCCATGAAGCGGTCTTCATCGAGATGCGCGACCTTGCTGCGCAACACGCGAACGGCCAGCGCCAGTGCCGGCGCCGGCTGCAGCGGCAACTGGAAATCGGCGCCTTGCGCAGCCGCCAGCCATTCGAGCGCGATCACGGTCACGGCGTTTTCGGCCATCTGGCCAAGACGATAGGCGCCATGGCAGGCCATTGACACATGGTCTTCCTGGTTCGCCGAGGTCGGGATTGAATCGACCGAGGCAGGATGCGCCAGCATCTTATTCTCGCTGACCAGCGCCGCGGCCGTCACCTGCGCGATCATGAAGCCGGAATTGAGCCCGAATTTCTCCATGAGAAACGGCGGCAGGCCCGACAAAGTCGGGTCGACCAACAGCGCCTGGCGACGTTCGGAGATCGAACCGATTTCGCACAGCGACAGCGCGATAATATCAGCCGCGAAGGCGACCGGCTCGGCGTGGAAATTTCCGCCCGACAGGATTTCGCCGTCCGCCGGGAACACGATTGGATTGTCGGAGACCGCATTCGCCTCGATCTCCAGCACGCCGCCGGCATAGCGCAGGTTGTCGAGGCACGCGCCCATCACCTGCGGCTGGCAGCGCAGGCAATATGGGTCCTGCACTTTGAGCTTCTCGCGATGCGCAGCGCGGATGGGGCTATCCGAAATCAAACGGCGGAACACCGCGGCGGTGTCGCGCTGGCCCCGATGCCGGCGCACGGCGTGAATGCGGTCGTCGAACGGCACGTCATTGCCGCAGACCGCTTCGACCGACAACGCGCCGGTGACGAGCCCGGCGCGAAGGATATCTTCGGCGAAAAACAGGCCGTACAGCGCCAGCGCCGTCGACACCTGCGTGCCGTTGATCAGCGCGACGCCTTCCTTCGGGCCGAAGGTCATCGGCTTGAGGCCGGCGATTGCAAGGCCTTCCGTCGCGGGCAAGGTCTTTCCTTTGTGGCGAACCGTGCCCTGCCCCATCATGGCCGCGGCCATATGCGATAGCGGCGCCAGATCGCCCGAGGCGCCGACCGAGCCCTTGGCGGGAATGCATGGATAGACGCCAGCATTGACCAGCCGCAGCAGATTATCGACGACCGGCCAGCTCACACCGGAGTGGCCCTGCGCCAGCGCATTCGCCTTCATGACCATGATGAGGCGGACGATGTCGTCGTCGAGCAAAGCACCTGTGCCGGCGCTGTGCGACAGAATGAGATTGCGCTGCAGATCGCCAAGCTGTTCGTCCTCGATGCGCACGCTGGCAAGCTTGCCGAAGCCGGTATTGACCCCGTAGATCGCCTTGCCCGTCGCGATCAGATCTTGCACGGCGCGCTGACTGGCATCGACGGCTTTCCTGGCGCCACTCGCGAGGCTGACGCGCGGCGCGCGACGCAGGATCGCTCGCCAGGTGCCCAATCTCACCTCGCCGGGCGTCATGACGATCTCTTCCGCCCCGGACGCCGAATATGCGCTCATGTTAGCCGTCCCATTCCATTAGCCGAGCAACAGCGCGTCATCGGACAATTCCTCGCCGCGGTCGCGCTTGAACAAAGCGAGAAGATCCGGCACCGACATCATGCGGCGCTCGGCGCCCGAGACGTCGAACACGATCTGGCCGCGATGAAACATCACCGTGCGGTCGCCGAATTGCAGGGCCTGCGCCATCGAATGCGTCACCATAACCGAAGTGATGCCCATGTCGGCGATGACATCGCGCGTTAGATCCATGACAAATTCCGCGGTTTTTGGATCGAGCGCCGCAGTATGCTCGTCGAGCAGCAGCACCTGCGGTGCGCCGGTGGTCGCCATCAGCAGGCTTACGGCCTGACGCTGGCCACCCGACAGCAGACCGACCTTGTCGTCAAGGCGATTTTCCAGCCCGAGCTTCAGGACGCTCAGTCGCTCCGCGACCTCGCCGCGAATCGTGTGATCGATGGCAAAGCGCAGGCCGCGCGGCTTGGTGCGGGCATAGGCCAGCGCGAAGTTTTCGAGGATCGTCAGGTCCTCGCAGGTGCCCATCTTCGGGTCCTGGAATACGCGCGAAATCAGCGAGGCGCGGCGATGCGTCGGCCACTTGGTCACGTCGGTGCCGGCGACACAGACCGACCCGGCTTCCGGCGACACCAGACCGGCGATGACGTTGAGCGCCGTGGTCTTGCCGGCGCCGTTCGAGCCGATCACGGTGAGAAACTGCCCGGCCGGAACCTGAAGATCGATGCCGCGCAACGCCGTCGATTCAAGCGGCGTGCCCTTGTTGAAGGTGACCTTGATGCCGGAGAGATCGATCATTTGCCGTCCCTCCGCTTGAGTATGCCGGAAAAGCCGGAACGTGACGTCTGCGCGATCAGGGTCAGCGCCACCAGGATCGCGGTCACCAGTTGCACGTCCGAGGCCTGCAGACCGAGGAAATCGGCGTTGAGCGCGAAAGCGACCGCAAAGCGATAAAGCATCGCGCCCGCAAGGCACGCGAACGTCGCCTGCAGGATCGAGCGCGTCGGCAGGATCGACATGCCCACAATCACAGAAGCAAGGCCGATAATGACGATGCCGATGCCCATATAGGCATCCGCCGCGCCGAAAATCTGCGCGAATAGCGCGCCGGCGAGCGCAGTCAGCGCGTTCGCCAACCCTATGCCGACGAGCTTCATGCGCCCGACATTGACGCCATTGGCGGCCGCCATCGCCGGGTTCGCGCCGGCCGCTCGCATGGCGAGGCCGACGCCGGTGTGCAGGAAGAGATCGAGCGCAAGTTTGATCAGCACCACTACGACGAGGATCATGACCGGGCTGATCATGTAAGTCGGCACACCGAAGCCCTGCAGATCGCTGAATATGGTGCGCGAACCAAGCAGCGGCTTGTTCGGTCCGCTCATAATGCGCAGGTTCACTGAATAGAGCGATATCGACACCAGGATGCCGGCCAGGATGTGCAGGATATTAAAGCGCACATTCAGCAGCGCGGTGATGTAGCCGGCGACAAAACCCGCCAGCGCACCGGCAAGCGTCGCCGGCCACGGATTGACGCCGGCATTGACGATCAGCACGGCCGCCACCGCGGCGCCAAGTGGGAAACTGCCTTCGACCGTAAGGTCGGGAAAGCCGAGAATTCGAAAACTGAGGAACGCGCCGAGCGCCACCAGCCCGAAGACGAGACCGATCTCGACGGTACCAAGCAATTCATAAAGCGACATGACTGCCTTCGGTGTTCACCGGCAGGAGAATAAGATGGCGGGTGCCCGGCGCACGTCGGACACCCCGCAGTCTCGCGACATTACACCCGGCGCGGTATCACTCGACGACTTTGGTCGCGCGCTTGGTGACAGCCTCGGGCAGCGTCACGCCCATCGCGGTGGCCGCCCTCTTGTTGACGACGACGATGAAGTTCGGAAGCGTCTCGTAGGCAATCACGGCGTCGATATCGCCGGCCTTCTTGCCGCCCAGCACTTCGGCCGCCATGTGGCCGGCGAGCTTGCCGACCTCGGTGTAATTGAGGCCGACGGACGCCAGCGAGCCGCGATCGACGCCGCGGGTTTCACCGGTGAAGACCGGGGTTTTGGTCTCTTCGCCGATCTTGACGATGGTCTCAAGCGCCGCCACCACCGTGGTGTCGTTCGGCACATAGATCGCGTCGACCTTGCCGACCAGCTTGCGCGCCGCCGGAATGACTTCGTTGGTGGTCGGCGCCGCCGCCTCAACGACTTCGATGCCGAGCTTCTTGCCCTGCTCCTGCATCCAGCCGAGCGTCGCCTTCGAGGAATCGAGGCCGGGATTATAGACGAAGCCGATCGACTTCATCTTCGGCACGATTTCCTTGAACAGCTTGAGCTGCTGCTCGATCGGCGCGGCGTCCGACACACCGGTAACGTTGCCGCCCGGCTTCTTGAACTGAGGGATGACCTTGGCTTTTAGCGGATCGGTGACGTCGACGAATACCACCGGGATATCCTGTGCCGCGGTCACCATAGCCTGCGCGGTCGGCGTGGTGATGGCGATGATCAGATCGACGCCGTCGCCGACGAATTTCTTGGCGATCTGCTGCTGGGTCGGCATGTTGCCGTTAGCGTTCTGGTAATCGACGGTCAGGTTCTTGCCGACCACGTACCCCTTTTCGGCGAGCCCCTTGAGCACGCCTTCCTTGGTCTCGACGAGTTGCGGCACCTCGACGATCGTCGAGATGGCGATTTTCTTTGCGTCGGCGGCGTGAGCGCCGGTCGTCGCGATAAGCGCACCCAGAACAGCGACGGCCGCTCCGGTCAGAAATTTGTAAGTCGTCATTGCAGTCCTCCTTACCCAGTGATTCCGGCAGTGACGGCCCGTCCGGCAAAAGGCCGCTATTTCCCTTCGCGGCTCGAAAACTTTGTCGCCAAAGGCATCAAAGCTCTTGCCACTATGTGGTCATCTATTCCACAATTGGAGCAATGAAGCCGAACGCTGTCAATACCGAAACGCTGAAAACGTCCCCGCCCCAACAAGGCGTGGGGCTGCTGATCAAGGCTTTTCAGTTGCTCGACCTGTTTTCCGATGAGCGGCCGATATGGACCCAGGCCGATCTCGCACGGGAGACGGGTCTTGCCCGCTCGACGCTCTCCAGGCTGGTGCGGTTCATGAGTGCGCGCGGCTTTCTGGCCGAACAGCGTGGCCGCTACACGCTGGGCTTTGCTGCTATCGATCTCGGCCGCCGCGCGCAGCAGCAGTTCAATCTGGTCGATCTCTGCTACGACCTGCTCGAAGAGCTGGCCCAGGTCTCAAACGAAACGGTGATGCTCACCGGCTATGACGAAGCACGCGGCGCCGTCGTTTGTCTGTCCCAGATTCCGAGCCGTCAGGGCGGCCTGCGCGTGTTCGAGAACATCGGCACCGCCTATCCGCTTTATGCCGGTGCCACGGCAAAGGCCGTGCTCGCCTTCCTGCCCGACAAGCAGGTCAATGCGGTGCTGTCGGGGGCCCTGACCCCGATCAATCCGGCGGTCAAACCGAGCGCGACCAAGCTGCGCAAGGAAGTCGCAACCATTCGCGCGCAGGGTTACGCGCTGTCGCACGAAGAAACATATCCCGGCGTCAGCGGCGCCGGCGTGCCTGTCTTGACGCCGCGCGGCCAGCCTCTGGGCTCGGTCGGCATCGCCGGCCCGCACCACCGGATGGATCCGAAAACCGTACGGAAGACGATCGAGCTGATGCTCGACATCGGCAAACGCATCACGGCGCGCATGACAGGCGACCAGTAACCTTCACGAGATCGGTACCGATGACGCAATCGATTCCCGAAACAATGACCGCGTGGCAATCGCCCGCTTTGGGGATGGCCTCCCTGCAACGCGTCGCCATGCCGGTGCCACGCCCGCGCGACAATGAGCTGCTGATCAAAGTCGGTTTCGGGGCGTTGAATTTCTCCGACACCTTGATGGTCGACGACCGCTACCAGGTGCGCCCGCCGCGGCCTTTCGTGGTCGGTCAGGAAATCGCCGGCACCGTCGCCGCGGCCGGCAGCGCGACTTCGTTCAAACCTGGCGACCTCGTGACCGGCAAGGTCGATTGGGGTGGCTTTGCCGAATACGCCATGATGCGCGGCGACATGGCGATCCGCGTGCCGAAGACGCTCGGCCTCGCGGCAGCCTGCACACTGCCCGTCGTTTACACGACCGCAATGGTCGCGCTGACCGAAAGCACCGCCGTCAAACCCGGCGAAACCGTGCTCGTGCTGGCCGCCGCAGGCGGCGTCGGCCTTGCCGCGGTCGAGATCGCGCGTCACCTCGGCGCGCGCATTATCGCGGCCGCTGGCGGCGACGACAAATGCGCGCTGGCAAAGCGGCATGGCGCCCACGAAGCCATCGACTACCGCAAGGACGGCTGGAGCGCCGCCATCAAGGACGTGACGAACGGCAACGGCGTTGACGTCGTCGTCGATCCGGTCGGCGGCGCCGCCGCCAAGGATGCCATGCGGGTGCTTGGCTGGAACGCGCGCTATCTCATCGTCGGTTTTTCCTCCGGCGAAATCCCGCAAATTCCCGCCAACCGGCTGCTGCTCAAGCGCGCCTCCGCCATCGGAGTCTACTGGAGTCACGACCGCGACGCCGCGATGCTGGCGCGCATCGCCACCAGTCTTACCGAACTTGCCGAGGCCGGCGCGATCAAGCCGCATGTCGGCGAAACCTTCGCCTTCGATCAATTGCCTCAGGCCTTGGCCGCGCTGGCGGAGCGACGCACCAGCGGCAAGGTGCTGCTGACGATTTCCGGAGAGCCATGACGATGACGCCAACCCGCAAGCCCGAAGCCGGCCTGCCGCTCGCAGGCGTCCGCGTTCTCGATCTGACGCGCGTCATGTCGGGACCGTTCTGCACCTCGATGCTGGCGGATCTCGGCGCTGAGGTCATCAAGATCGAGATGCCGGGCTTCGGCGAGGAAGGCCGGTTCTTCGCCCCGCACGTCAACGGCGAGAGCACTTATTTCGCATTGCTCAACCGCGGCAAAGAAAGCGTCACCGTCAACCTGAAATCGCCGGATGGCATTGCCCTGATCCACGATCTCGCCCGAAAAGCCGACGTGCTGGTCGAAAACTTCCGGCCCGGCGTGGCCGAGCGTCTTGGCCTTTCGCACGAGGCCATGCTCGCGCTCAACCCCAAACTCATCTATGCGTCGATCTCGGGCTTCGGCCAGCAGGGTCCTTATGCCGACTGGCCGGCCTTCGATCTCGTCATTCAGGCCATGAGCGGCCTGATGAGCATTACCGGCGAGCGTGACGGCCGCGCCAACGCCGTCGGCGAAAGTGTTGCCGATGTCGCGACCGGCATGTTCGCCGCCTGGGGCATCGCTGCCGCACTGTATGAGCGCGAGAAAACCGGCGTCGGTCGCTATCTCGAAGTCGCGATGCTCGATGCCGTATTCTCGATGCTGCTCACAAGTCTTTCGCGCAAATTGTTCACCGATCGGCCGGTGGGCCGCGTCGGCAATCGTCATCCCGAAACCTATCCGGTCGATTCATTCCCTACCAGGACCGGCGACATCGTGATGGTCGGGTTCTCGGATGGCATCGTCCGGCAGATCGGCCAGGCCATCGGCAAGCCCGATCTGCTCGATGACCCGCGCTTCAAAACCAATCGCGATCGCAATGCGCATGAAGGCGAATTGCGTGGCATCATCGCCGACTGGGCCAGGGGCCTTACGCGCGATGAAGCGATGGCCAGGCTACGTGAGGCCGACGTGCCGGCCGCGCCGGTATGGACGCTCGATGAGTTGCTCAAGAGCGGTCACGTCGAGGCGCGCGGCATGCTGCAGCCTGGCACCAATGGCAAGCTCGGCGACATCCGTTTCGTGCCGCAGCCGGTGAAGTTCGAGGGTAGCCCTCCTCCATCGACACGGCGCGCCCCGACGCTCGGCGAAGATACCGAGACCGTACTGCGCCGCGAGCTCTCGCTCGGCGACGACAAAATCGCGGCGCTGCGCGCGGCTAAAACGATCTGACCATTGTCGGCAAGACAAACCTGCAAGACCAATCTGCAAGACCAACCTGCAAGACAAATCTAGAAGACGGATTTTCCTCTATGCGCCGCGACAATAGCCGTATCATCCGCGCGCCGCGCGGCAACGAGCTCAATGCGCGCTCGTGGCAGACCGAAGCGCCGCTACGCATGCTGATGAACAATCTCGACCCGGACGTCGCCGAGCGCCCGGAAGAACTGGTCGTTTATGGCGGCATCGGCCGCGCCGCGCGCGACTGGGAGTCGTTCGACCGCATCACACAGACGCTCAAGCGGCTCGGCGACGAGCAGACTTTGCTGGTGCAATCCGGCAAGCCGGTCGGCGTGTTCAGCACGCATCGCGGCGCGCCGCGCGTCATCATCGCCAACGGCAATCTCGTGCCGAAATGGTCGACCTGGGAGCACTTCAACGAGCTCGATCGCAAGGGCCTTATGATGTACGGCCAGATGACCGCGGGTTCGTGGATCTATATCGGCTCGCAGGGCATCGTTCAGGGCACCTACGAAACTTTCTCCGAGATTGGCCGTCGGCATTTTGGTGGCACGCTGGCGGGACGCTGGTTTCTGACCGGCGGCCTTGGCGGCATGGGCGGCGCGCAACCGCTCGCCGCCACCATGGCCGGCGCCTCGATCCTCGCCGTCGAATGCCAGCCGAGCCGCATCGAGATGCGCCAGCGCACCGGCTATCTCGACAAATCGTCGGCCAGCCTCGACGAAGCATTGACGATCATCGAACGCGCCACGCGCGACAAGAAGGCCGTGTCGATCGGTCTTGTCGGTAACGCCGCGGAGGTCTACCGCGAAATTCTGGTGCGCGGCATCGTACCCGATGTCGTCACCGACCAGACCTCGGCGCACGATCCGGTTCACGGCTATTGCCCGATCGGCTGGACGCTGGGCGAATGGAAAGATCGCCAGGAAAGCGACCCCGCCGGCACCGCCGACGCTGCCAAGGCGGCGATGGCGGTCCAGGTGGAGGCAATCCTCGGCTTCAAGGAAAAGGGCTCGATCGCAATCGACTACGGCAACAACATCCGCGCCATGGCGAAGGAAAAAGGCGTCGCCAACGCCTTCGACTATCCGGGCTTCGTCGAAGCCTACGTGCGGCCGCTGTTCTGTCTCGGCAAAGGCCCGTTCCGCTGGGCCGCCTTGTCGGGCGACCCGGAAGACATCTATCGCACCGACGACAAGGTGCGCGAGCTGATCCCCGACGATCCGTTCCTGCACAATTGGCTCGACAAGGCGCGCGCCAATATCAAATTCCAGGGCCTGCCCTCACGCATCTGCTGGCTCGGTCTTGGCCAGCGCGACCGCGTCGGCGCGGCTTTCAACGACATGGTGACGCGCGGCGAATTGAAAGCGCCGCTGGTCATCGGCCGCGATCACATGGATTCAGGCTCGGTTGCCTCGCCGATGCGCGAGACCGAAGCCATGCTCGACGGTTCGGATGCCGTGTCGGACTGGCCGATCCTGAATGCCCTGCTCAACTCCGCCTGCGGAGCCACCTGGGTGTCGTTCCATCACGGCGGTGGTGTTGGTATCGGCTATTCGCAACACTCCGGGATCGCGCTGGTTGCTGACGGCTCGGCTGCGGCCGGAGAAATGATCCGTCGCGTTTTGTGGAACGATCCGGCGACCGGCGTCATGCGCCACGCCGATGCCGGCTACGAATCCGCAATCGTCTGCGCGCGCGAAAACGGACTCGATCTGCCAAGCCTGGCGACATCTTAAGGTTCGGCCGGGCAGTCCGCACATTTGTAGCACCGGGATTACGAAGGCCGAAGAAGATGGGCACAACACGGCGAAGGCGGCGATCGATCTGCTTTATTCGCAACCTGGGTGTCCCTAACAGCACCCAGCCTTGGACCAGCGGTCGCCTCGCTTAGTCAAAGCGAAAGGATCGACTGCATATCGACTCGCCTGATGAAGCGGTTCTCCTGGGCAACGATCATATCGACCGATGCCTTAAGATAGGCCGGCCAATCGGAGTCCTTGTCGCGCGCGGCGTGCGCCGCCTCGAACGCGCCCATATCGTCGAACTCCCACAAATGCACCACCTGGTTCAAGGGACCGACTGCGCTGACGAAGACGCCGATCGGCGGTCCGAGATATTTCAATTGCACCGGCATGGCCAGCCGATCGAAGACGTCGAGGAATTCAGCCATCCGGCGCACACGGATCGTATAGGTGCGTAGATCGACCAGCGGCTTCGGCTTCATCGCGATTGTTCCTGTTCGCCCGTCATTGATGCCCCGTGGTGCAAGACCGAACGCGCGGTTGCTCGTCTGTTTCCCGATCAGCTCAACGGCGAGATGGCTGTCGGCAACGCAATGGTTGATCGCATGTCGCCGGTCAACCAGTCCGGCCCGCCCTTCGGCGGCCATACACCTTTGGCCACCGAGTCGGCGCGCACCGCGGCGCGCGCATCGAGGCTGGCAAAGGGCCAGATGTGCGTGAAACGTGGGCTGCCGTCGAGCGCATACATGGCGATGACCAGCGGCGAGAGCTCGATCCGCTTTGGGACCGCTGCTTCCCACGCGGCAATCGTGTGCGGCGTCCCGCCATGCTTCAGCCGGTAGGTTCTAATCTCATAGACGCTGCCGTATTTGCCGGGCTTCACCGGCGGGAGGAACGGAAACGGCGCATAGCTGTCGAAGGTCAGGTCGGTGATGACGTCACCGCACCCGAACACGTCCTGTGTCGACAGCGCACGCCAGCGCTCAGCCTGCAATTCGGCATCGTCGGCGAAGGTGCGCAGGATCGTGACCTGATTGAGCACGCCGATCTCGCTGGACCAGCAGCCGAGCAACTGTCCTTTGGCGCCGGCGGCCTTCACATACGCTTCGATCCCCGGCACGGCTTTCGCCATGCCGCCCAGCTTGATCGTCAGCGTCGCGATTTCATAACGCATGTTCACTTTCCCTGTTGAGCTTTTGGTTGTTGTCGAGCGGCACGCCGCTCGCGTGATGCGCCGCGATGTAACCGAATGTCATCGCAGGCCCGAGCGTGATGCCGCCAGCTGGATAGCTGCCGGCCATGACGCTCGCCATGTCGTTGCCGACCGCGTAGAGGCCCTCGACCGGTTTGTCGTCGGCCCTGAGCACGCGCGCGGACGGGTCCGTCTTCAAACCGGCAAAGGTGCAGAGGCTGCCCGGCACGATTCTGATGGCATAGAACGGCCCGCGTCCGATCGGTGCGACGCAGGGGTTTGGCCGTTGGTCCTCGTCGCCTTGCATCCTGTTGTATGGCGTATCGCCGCGGCCGAATGCCGTGTCGAGGCCCTGTCGCGCATCCCGGTTAAACTGCTCAACCGTGTCGGCGAGCCCATGTGGGTCGACGCCGCAGGATCGCGCCAGCGCCTCTAGCGTGTGGCCGCGATGCAGATAGCCGCGCGCGAGCCAAGGCCTGAGCGGAAACGGCCGCGGCCGTACGCGTCCGAGCCCGTAGCGCCGAATGAACATGTGATCGCAGACGATCCAGCACTCGGCCGCCGCGCCCCGAGGCGTGGCGTGGAACAGCGCGTTCATCACGTCATGATAGGAATCGGCCTCGTTCGCGAAGCGGCATCCGTCGGCGCGAACCATAATGCAGCCGGGCTTGGCCCGTTCGAGCAGATGCGGAAAGTGGCCTGTTGAGCCGTCCGCGTTCGGCACCAGCGACACCGGCGCCCAGGCGCCCGCATGCGCGAGATCATCGCGGAAGGCGCCGCCCGCCGCTTCGCCGAGGCGAATGCCATCGCCGGTGTCAGTCGGGACTGCTGCCGAGAAGTGCTCGCGCCCGGTCGGCGCATGATCGAACAGCATGGCCTTGCGCGCGACGTCGTGCGGAAAACCGCCAGCGGCGAGGACCACGCCGCGCGACGCCATGATCGCAAACTTTGCGCCCTCCACCGTCGCGACGGCCGCACCGCGCACGACACCTTTCTCGACGATCAGCGATTCAGCCGCGCTTGACGTGAAGATGCGGACGCCGAGATCGTCGGCCGATTTCAGGAGCCGAGCAGCCAGCGCATTGCCGTTCACCAGATGAAGGCCGCGGCCGTGGCGGACCACGTCGAGCCAATGACGAACGAGCCGTCGCGCGACATGTAGCAACGAACGAACGTTACGCGTCGACTTGAGGAAATGCTGCAGGTCCGCGCCAGAGCCGATGCCCATGCCGAACGGCGCGATCAGTTCCAGCGGCTTGCGCAGGCGTGACAGCGATCCGCCGAGCTTGCTACCGTCATAGGGCGCCGCGCAAATGGAGCGGCCGCCCTCCGCCGCGTCGGGCGTATGGCCGTGAAAATCGGGAATCGTGTTTCCCGCAACGAACTGCAGCTCGGTGTTGCGTTCGAAGAAATGCACCATGTTCGGCCCCTGCTCGAGAAACGCGCCGACCAGCGCCTCGTCGTAGCCGTCGCCGAGCTCGTGACGCAGATAGTTCCTTGGCGCCTCAATCCGTTCGACAATGTTTGCGCGTTGCGCCAGTGGATTGCGCGGCACCCACATCCAGCCGCCCGACCAGGCCGTGGTGCCGCCGATGAATTCCGACTTCTCGACGACGATGACATCGAGCCCCAACCACGCCGCCGTCACGGCCGCTGACAGCCCACCCGCGCCCGATCCAATGACCAGCAGATCACACGATAGATGTTCGGAGGCCGCCACGTTCATCAGTCCCTGTCCGTCGTTACGCCGTCGCCGGGCGCTCGCGTTCGACGGCGTCCTGAACGGCGCGGTAGGCGAAGGTTATGGCCGGGCCGATCGTGATGCCTGGGCCGGGGTAGGTGCCGCCCATGATCGAGTTCGCGTCGTTGCCGCAGGCATACAATGACGGAATCGGACGCCCGTCGGCACCGAGCACATGTGCCCATTCGTCGGTCTGCAATCCCGTCGCGGCGCCGATATCGCCTGGATAGAGCTTCACGGCATAGAACGGAGCGGTCTTGATCGGACCCAGCGTCGGGTTCTTGGTGCCGGTCGTGGCATCGCCGTTGACACGGTGATAGTCGGTGGTGCCGCGGCCGAACTCCGGGTCGATTCCGGTCTCGGCATAGCGGTTCATGTTGGCGACCGTTTCCGCGAAGGCGTTGGCGTCGACGCCTATCCTGGCTGCGAGTTCCTCAACGGTGCGCCCCTCGATCAGATAACCGTCTTCCAGGAAGGGGCCGATGTCGCGCGTTGCCATCCGCACCATGCCGAGACCGTACTTTTTCAAGCCGACGCTGTCGGTCACGATGAAGCACGGGATGGTCGGCCGCGTCCGGTTCGCCTCGAACATGGCGCGGCCGAACAGATGATAGGACGTCGATTCGTTGACGAAACGCCGTCCGGTCTGATCGACGCAGACCGTGCCCGGCTTGCTGCGGTCCATCACGAAGTGCGGGAAGACGGCCGTGGTGCCGTCGCGGCGCTCGCGCACAGAGACCGGAGCCCAGAAGGCATCCTGCATATTGCCCCGGCCGAAATGCGCGCCGATCTTGAGCGCCAGATCTTGAAGCTCGCCGGTGTGACCGGGCGCAGCCGGCGAAAAAATCGGCGTCGGCTGCGGCAACATCTCGGCGCGCCGCGTCGCATGCCGATTAAAGCCACCTCCGGCCAGGATCACCGCGCGATGCGTCTTCACACTCCGCGTGACGCCGCCCTGTTCGAGCACGACTCCATCGACCCGCTCACCGCTCCGTGTCAGATCGTGGACGGTGGTCCTCGTGAGAATATCGACATTGCGTTTCTTGATCGACAGCAGCAGACGGCCGATCAACGCATTGCCCATTGTCAGCCGGGTGCTGCGGCGGCCGCCGAGACGATCGAGTCCGTAGCGGGTCAGGATTCGCGCCGAGTGCATGAAAGACTTCAGCGATTTTGTCAGGTTCAGCAAATGGCCGATGTCGGTGCGGTCGATCATCATGCCGTTAAAGAGCGTGAACTCCGGAATCGGCGGCCGGACCAGCGCGAGATCCGGCCCGAGCGGACGGGCGTCGAACGGAATGGGCTCGAGCGCGCGGCCGCGCATGGTGGAGCCTTCCTGGTCGGACTCGTAATCCGGATGCGTCGCATAGGGACGAAAATGAACGTCCGTTTCGCGCTCAAGCGTCGCGACCGCTTCCGGACCGCTGCGAAGGAACGCCGTACGCATAACTTCGGGCGCATAATTGCCGACAACATTGTTGAGAAAGCGCAGCGCCTTCTCGTAGCTGTCGCCTTGCGCCAACGTCTCGGAATGGATCGAGTTCGGGATCCAGGTCGTGGCGCCGGACAGCGCCGACGTGCCGCCGAGATATTCGGTGTGCTCCACAAGCAGAACGCGCTGCTTTCGCAGCGCCGCAAACAGCGCCGCCGACATGCCGGCGGCGCCGGCGCCCAGAACGATGACATCGTATTCGGAATGATCGTCGATCGATGACAAAGAACGCGTCACGCCACCCTCGTCTTCTGGTCAGCGAACAGCAGAAAATCAACCATCGCGCTTTGCAAAGCGCGATACATGTCGGTCCCGGTCGAGGTCTTGCAGCCGAGCTTGCGCGCCGCTTCGACAAGCGGCGACACTGCCGGCACGGTAATGACGCAGCCGACGAACATAGCGGGGGTGAGTTTGCTCACGTCGACCGGATAGGGATCGCCGGCCTTCATGCCCGCGGGCGTGGCATTGCCGACGAGTTCGAAGCCGGCCGGGTCTGTCGAGCCAACGCTGACCTTCGCGCGGCCGAGGCCGTTCAGGCGAGCGATCAGGTTGTCGCGGCGGTCGGCCATTCCGTCGTGGATGGCGAGTTCGCTCACGCCGGCTTCGACCAGCGCGAGCGCGATGGCCGAACCGGCGCCGCCTGCTCCGACCAGCAGCGCACGCTTACCGTTGGGATCGAAACCGGCATTGCGCACGGCGCCGACGAAGCCCAGTCCGTCGACCATCTCGCCGTACCAGCCGCCGCCGGCCGCGCGGCGCATGATGTTAACCGCCCCCAGGAACTTCGCCCGCTCGGTCGCCGAGGTACAGTGGTTGTAGCAGGCGAACTTGTGCGGCACCGTAACCACGATGCCGTCGAGATTTTTCATCTTGTCACAAGTGGCCAGCAACGCGGGAAGATCGTCGGGCGCAATCTGGACCGGAACCAGAATCGCGTCATGTCCGCGCTCTGCAAAAGCATCCGTCATGCCGCCAGGAGATTTAACCTGGGCGATCGGATCGCCGACAATAATATTGAGGCGCGTCGCACCTGTTAGCGTAATATTCAAAACGAACTCCCGTCACATGGCGGCTTGGCGAGCCGCCGTCCCTTCCGTATTCACAACGCCGAGCAGCTTGGCCTGCAGCTCGCGGTCGTTCTCGAGCGCAACTGGGTCGCCTTCGTATTCTACCCGGCCGTTGACCAGCACATAGGCGCGGTCGACCATCGAGCAGACCGTTTCGCTGTGATGCTCGACGATCAACATCGCGACACGCCCGCGCAATTTTAACAGCGCGCTCATGACCTCGCTGACGACCGCGGGCGCCAACCCCTCGAATGGCTCATCGAGCAGGATCAGCTTGCTCGGCACGACGAGCGCGCGCGCGATGGCAACCATCTGCCGTTCGCCGCCCGAGAGATTCTCGGCCTTCGCCTTCTGCCGGGCGTGAAGCCGCGGAAACAACTCGAAAATTTCATCGAAATCGAAGCCGCCGGGGCGCCGGGCAAGCTGCAAGTTCTCGACCACGGTCAGATTTGGGAACAGTCGGCGGCCCTCTGGCACCAACGAAATGCCGAGCCGGTTGATTTCGAACGGCTTGAGATTGTTGAGCGGCCGGCCGTCATAGACGATGTCGCCGCCGGACAGCTTTAGCGTCCCCGTAATCGCACGCAACGCCGTGGTCTTGCCGACACCGTTGCGGCCGAGCATGGCGACCGCTTCGCCCTGGTCGACCTTGAGGCTGAGATCGGAGATGACGGTGCTGCCGCTATAGCCGCCGCTGACACCCTTCACTTCCAGCAGCGGTTTGGTATGGCCGTGTATTTTGCGCTCCGGCGCGGCCGCTATCTTCTGATGCCTGGCACTGGTCGCGCCGAGATACGCCTGGATGACCTCCGGATTCGACGTCACCTCGGCGGGCACGCCATCGGCAATGATGTTGCCCTGGTGCAGAACTGTAATGCGGTCGGAGATCGCAATGACGCGGTCGATGTCGTGCTCGATCAGGAGAACGGCATGCCTTTGCGACAATGACTTGATCAGCTTGGCGACGACGATGCGGTCAGCTTCGGCGAGGCCCGCAAGCGGTTCGTCGAACAGCAGCACTTTCGGATCGGTCGCAAGCGTGATTGCGATTTCCAGAAGTCGCTTGGCGCCGTGTGGCAGGTTGATGCAGATATCTCCCGCGCGATCGGCTAAGCCAACCGCATCGAGTATGGACCACGTCGCTTCATTGATGTCGTCGAAGCCGTGAGCATCCCGCATAAGCCCCGGAATGCCCCGGCGGCGCGCCTGCACGGCCACACGCACATTCTCGAATACGGTCAGGTTGACGAAGACCGACAGGATCTGGAACGACCGTCCCATGCCTAGGCGGGCCCTGGCGTACATCGGCAGGCGCGTGATGTCCTTGCCGTCGAAAAATACCTGACCGGCCGAAGGCGGCAGGACACCCGCGAGCATGTTGAAGAAAGTCGTCTTGCCCGCGCCGTTCGGACCGATGATGCTGTGGAGCGCGAACGGATAGACGTCCAGATTGACGTCTCGCGCGGTGACCAGGCTGCCGAAGCTCTTGGAGATGTTCTTTGCCTGAAGGACCGGCTTCTTCGGATCCATCGACATCGCGGCGCTCACATAAGGCTTGATGACGGCCGGCCGTGACGGAATGCTGTCGCGGGTGAGCGTCCAGCGCTCGCGCCGAAACAGGCGTTGCGCCAACCCCTGCACGCCCTCGGGCGAAGCAAGCGCGAACACTATGATGATCGGCGCGAAGATGAGCCACCAGTTCTCGGTGATGGCAGAGAGCTGGTTCTGCAGCACAATGAACAGGATCGCACCCCAGAGCGGTCCCAGGAAGTGATGCACGCCGCCCAGCACCGTCATCAAGAGACTATCGCCAGCGTGCTGCCAATTCAGGTTGTTGGCATAAACACCCTGCAACAGCAGGGTCAGCAGCGCGCCGGCATAGCCGACGAAGCCCGCCGTCAGCGCCAGCGCGCCGAGCCGCATGACGAACACATTGTAGCCGAGGCTCGATGCACGCGTTTCATTGTCACGGATGGCCTGGAGCACGCGGCCGAAGGGTGAATGGGCGATCCGCCACAGCAGCGCCATGGCGATGACAACCGTCACCACAACGAACACGTGGAAGCCCCACGCGGTGGCAAAGCTCGGCCTGGGAATTCCCTGCAGGCCGTTCTCGCCGCCGGTGACCGACGTCCATTTGTAGGCGATCTCGAACGCGATCTGCGAGAATGCCAACGTGAGAAGTGAGAAATAAAGACCCTTGCGACGCAGGATCAACACGCCAACGGCAAATCCGAGCGCGATGGAGAAAACTGTCGCGAGCGCGAGGGCCACGATGTCGTTGCCGACCGTTCCCATCAGCAGAAATGCGGCGGCGTAGCTAGCGCAACCAAAGAATACCGAGGCGCCGAATGGAACAAGGCCAGTATAGCCGACGAGCAGATTAACGCCCGCGCCATACAGCGTGTAGATCGCGATCTCGGTGATGAGACTGACGGGTGCGCCCAGAAACCACCAAACGCCCGACAGGACGGCGAGGACAATGGCGATCCAGGTGGCTGGGTGAGACAACAAGCGAACGGAGGTCATTCGAAGCGCTCCCAACGTTCGCCGAAGAGCCCGCGCGGACGCACCAGCAGGATGATCGCCATCAGGGCATACATCGCCGTACCCGCCCACTCCGGCTGGAACTGAATAGTCATCGCGGTGGTCAGCCCGACAAGCAGGCCGGCGATGATGGCGCCGCCATAGGAGCCCAGCCCGCCGATCGTGACGATGACGAAGGCCGGCATGATCGCGCCCGCCGCCATGGACGGCTGCACAGTCCACAACGGCGCTGCCAGCATGCCGGCCAGCCCGGCCATGAAGCAGCCGATGCCGAAGACGCCGCTGAACACGGTCGGCAGGTTGATGCCGAGCAGACCAACCATCTCAGCATCGCGCGAACCGGCACGGATGATGCGCCCGAATGGCGTGGCGACAAGAAAAGCCCAGAAGCCCACCAGCGCCAGCACGGTCACAATCAGGACGAAGATGCGGTACTTGGTGATCAGCACCGGTCCCCACTCGATGAAGCCGGAAAGAAACTTCGGCGCCGCAAACGGCATCGGCGCGCCGCCGAACATCAGACGCAGTAGCGCCTCAACCAGCAGCGCCAGCGCAAAGGTGAGAATAAGGCTGAGCAGCGGCTCCTTGCCGTAAAGATGCCGGATCAGGAAACGTTCGGTCGCGATGCCGATTGCGCCCGACACGAAGGGTGCAAGCAGGGCAAGGCCCCAACCATAGTGTTCTTGCAGGACAACTGCGGCATAGGCCCCGATGGCGAAGAAGGCGCCATGCGCGAAATTCACGACCCCCAGCATGCCGAAAATGATGGAGAGCCCCACCGCGATCAGCACGTAGAGGACACCGAGAACGAGGCCATTGACCGCCTGCGACAGGACCATCTCAAACATCGGCCGTCCTATGTAGAAGAAGTCAGAGCGACAAGAGAGCCGGCCGGCTCATGACGCGTGAGCCGACCGGAGTTCGAACATCCGCCCAGGAGGGATCAGAGCGAATCCATCTTGCAGGCGCTCTCCGCCTGCGTGCCGAAAGCCTTGTCGATTTCGTCGAGCGTCTTCGGCAATTCGGCCTTGACGTCGAAATAGTCCCACTTGTCCGTGATCTTCGGATGAATTCCGGCCACCAGCAGGCGGCTCTTCATCTGATGGTCGAAGGTACGGTAGTGCAGATCGATGTCGCCGCGCCGAACCTTCCAGGCCTCTAGCGCAGCGACGACCTTCGCCGAATCCGTCGAACCGGCGGCTTCGATTGAGTCGAGCAGCGACTTCATGCCGAGCCAACCCATCCACGCCTTATCGGCGGCCGGCCGGTTGTATTTTTTCTCGTAAAGCGCGGCCATCGCCTTTTCTTCAGGCGAGTTCGCTGGGTTCTTGTACCACCAGGTGATGGTGTAGAGGCCGTCGGCGGCCTCGGGTCCAACGCCCCACAGATCAGTATTGCCGACAGCGATTTCCGCGAACGGAATCTTGCCGCGCATGCCGAGCTCGTTCCACTGTTTGAGGAACGTCGTCAGATCGCTGGCGGCGATGCCGCCGATGACGACATCCGGCTTGGCGGCGCGGATCTTCAGAATGAAAGACGAATAGTCCGGCGTTCCGACCGGAACCTCGTCGGCGCCGACCACGGTACCGCCGTTGGCTTTGATGTAGTCCATGAAGGACTTTTTGATGTCCTGGCCGAACGCGTACGACGCCGTCAGGAGGTACCACTTCTTGCCGATCGCCGCGCAATACGGCGCCAGAACGCTGGTATGGACCTCGACCGGCGGTTGGAGACGGAAAGTGTATTTGTTGCAGCGATCGCCGGTCAAGGAACCGGCGGCGGCATTGGCAGCCACGTAAGGCGTCTTGGACTTCTTGGCGACGGCGGAGATGGCCAATGCGAACGAACTGAGTGCGCCGCCGACGATACCTGCGACCTTGTGTTCGCCAACGAGACGTTCGGCGTTCTGCTGCGCGCCTTGCGGATTGGGCTCGTCGAGCCAGACGATTTCTGCCGGACGGCCGAGCAATGTGTTGTTGCGCTGTTCAAGAGCAAGCATGCCACCCTGGGCCAGGTATTCCGCCTGATCGACGATCGATCCGGTCTTCGCCCAAATCATCCCGATCTTGATGGGCTCGGCAGCGGCCGCATTGCCGATGTAGGGCGCGCCCAGCTTCGCGGCGGCCAGACCAGCCGTCCCGAGAAGCAGCCCGCGCCGGCTAAGTGCGTTCAATCCCAAATGCTTTGTCGTCTTGGTCATTTCGAGGTCCTCCCTGTGGCCAGTCGTGAACGCTGGCTTTTGTCGCCCCAAGGGCACGGTCCAATACCACGACTGGAATTAGATTCCAATATCTGAATCCGGGATCCGGCAAGATTGGAATTGAATTCCAATTTTTAGAAGCATAGAGATAGCTGAGAAATTGCATCACGGCCGGAAAAACTGGATGTCGTCCAAGCTTTCGATAGGCATAGTCGGCGCAGGCGCGATCGGTCGCGCTCACATCGAGACCATCGCGCAATCGCAGTGCGCCACGATCGTCGGCGTCAGCGAGCCGAACGCCGCGGCCCGCGCCTATGCCGAAGACCGCGGTCTGCCCTGCTTCGAGACGGTTGATGAGTTGATCGACAAGGCGCGGCCCGACGCCGCGATTATCGCCACGCCCAACGACACGCATCGGCCCGTGGCGCTCAAATTCATCGCGGCCGGAATACCGGTGCTCATCGAAAAGCCGGTCGCCAGTTCCGTCGAAGATGGTTTGGCGATCGCTGCGGCCGCGAAGAACGCGCGTGTGCCGGTGCTGGTCGGGCATCATCGCCGGCACAATCCGATCATCAAAACTGCGCGGGCGATGGTTGCCGGCGGCGAGCTCGGCAGGCTGGTCTCGGGCACGATCCTCGCGGCCTTCCTCAAACCGCCGGGTTATTTCGAGATGGCTTGGCGCCGGCAGATGGGCGGAGGCCCGATCCTGATCAATCTCGTCCACGAGATCGATCTGGTCCGACATGTGTGCGGGGAAATCGCGACGGTTCAGGCGCTATCGTCGAACAATGTTCGCGGCTTCGAGGTCGAGGATACCGCCGGGGTCATTCTCGGTCTCGAAAACGGAGCCGTCGTCACCATCAGTCTGTCCGACACCGCCGCGACACCATGGAACTGGGATCTCGTCGCCGGAGAGAGCCCCAACTACCCGCCGCAGACACGGCCCGTCACGACGCATTTTCTCTGCGGCACGGACGGCGCGCTCGGCTTGCCGACGCTGGAGCACTGGGAATATCGGGGGGAGCAGAGCTGGTTCGCGCCGATTTCGACGACGCAGGTCGGCATCACGCCGATGAGCCCCTATGTCGCACAGCTCAACCATTTCTGCCGCGCGGCGCGCGGCGAAGAAGAGCCCCTGGTTTCAGCGGATGACGGCGCAAGAACGCTGCGCGTAACTTTAGCCGTTCACCACGCGGCGCGAACCGGGCAAACTGTGGTCATCAAGACAAGGTGATCATATGGCCAACAAAGTAAAAACCAGAACGAAAGCACGCAAAACGACCGACGGGCCTTCCGGCCTCCTCGAACGCACGCTCAGCGTCATCGAGATCCTCGCCTTCAATGCGCGCGGCATGCAGCTATTCGAGGTCGCCGAGACATTGGGTATTCCGCGCAGCGCGACCCACCGCGTGCTGACCAGCCTCGCCGAGAAGGGCTACGTCCATCAAGAGCGGCATCAGGGCGCGTATCAACTCACCGCAAAGGTGGCTTCGCTCGCTTTCACCTTCCTGCGTGGCAGCGGCATCACCGACCTCGCGCAGCCGATCCTCGATCGTCTTGCCGCCGAGACCGGCGAGTTGGTCCGCCTCGCCATGATCGATGGCCGCGAACTGATCTGGGTCGCCAAGGCGCAAGGCTCGTCCCACGGACTGCTCTACGATCCTGACATGGGTCAGGTCGGCCGGCTGTCCTGCTCGGCCAGCGGCCACGCCTGGCTTGCCTGTTTGACGGACGAAGAGGCGCTGGCGCTTGTCGAAAAGCAGGGTTTCGGCCTGCGGCGCGACTACGGTCCGCGGGCGCCCGAGACGCCGGCGGCGCTTCTCAAGTATCTGCGCCAGGCCCGAAAGCGCGGCTTCAGCATGGCCGTGCAGACCTATACGTCATGGATGAACGCCGCCGCCGCAGCGCTGCGTAACCCCGCCAGCAACGAAGTAACCGGTGCCGTCGTCATTGCCGGACCTCATATCCGGCTCACAGAAGCGCGCATGCTCGAACTGGGGCCGCGTCTGGTGCAGGCGGCGCGCGAACTGTCGCTGGCGACGGTCGCCTCCACCAAGCTCATTCCACGCAAGCATGGCAGCAGTTTCTTCCCGACAGCCGACCGAAACGGGCGATTGGAATGAAGGTATTGATCACCGGCGGCGGCGGCTTTCTTGGCGCCTTCATTGTCCGATTGCTGCTGTCGTCGGCGCATGCAGTGCGCATGTTCGACGTCGCGCCGCGGTCCGCAGTATTCGACCGCATCGTCGGGTCGGGCGCGGCCGCCGACTGGATAACCGGCGACATCACCGACAGGCAGCGCGTCATGGACGCGGCGGCCGGATGCGACGCGGTAGTTCATCTCGCCGGAATCCTGACGCCGGACTGCAAGGCGGATCCGGTGCGCGGCGCGATGGTCAATCTTATAGGAACGCTTCACGTATTCGAGGCGTGCCTTGCCAAGGGCATCAAGAAGATCGTCTATACGAGCAGCGCCGCGGTGTTCGATCCTGGCGATCTGCGGGCGCAACGGCCACACAGCCAGTACGGCGCCTTCAAGCTCGCTTGCGAAAGCAGCGCGCGCGCCTATTTCGTCGATCACGGCCTCAGCAGCATCGGCTTCCGCCCGTTCGTGGTCTACGGACCCGGGCGTGAAACCGGCCTGACCGCTGGTCCGACGCTTGCCTGCCGAGCGGCGGCGCGGGGCGAGGCCTACACCATTCCCTATCGAGGCGCGGCCGGGCTGATCTACGTCGCCGATGTCGCGAGCGCCTACGCCGCCGCGCTCGAATCGTCCGATCGCGGCGCCGAGGTTTTCAACCTCGGCGGTGTCATCGCCTCCAACGATGAGGTCGTCGCCGAGATCAAGCGGCAAGTGCCGGGCGCGCAGATCAAGATCGACGGGCCGACCGCGAGTTTCGTGCCCGACGCGTCGCACGACCTGCCGGATGCCGCATTCCCGCATCTGCCGAAGACAGCGCTGCGCGACGGCATCGCCGCCACCATCGCATTTTACCGCGGAGCGTAGCGATGCCGTCCTTTAATTACGGCGCCCACACCTTCGGCTTCGCCTGGACCCTGGCCGCGGACGAGACGTTTTCCGCGCTTGGCAACGCCGGCTTCAAGACCGTTCAGTTGATGGCGACGCCGCCACACTTCGATCCCTGGAAGGAAGACCACGGCCGCACCCGCCGGCTCCGCGCCTTCATCGAACAATACGGCATGGCCGTCATCGCGCTCGATCTCGCCAGCAGCGACATCAATCTCGCCAGTCCCGCGGACGATGTCGTCGATTTCGCCGTGCTTTCCTACGAGCGGGCCATCGAACGCGGCGCCGAACTCGGCGCGCGCGCGATCTGCGTCGGTTCCGGTCGGCGGCACCCGCTGCTTCCCAACGTCAACCTGCGCCTGATGAATGGCTATCGCCGGGCCTTCGCGCGCATCCGCGACACGGCGCTACGGCATGGCCAGCAGGTTCTGCTCGAAAACCATCCGCTCGGCCTACTTGCCGACGCCGGTGCGATCGAAAGCTTTCTCGCAAGCGAAGGCGACGACAATACCGCGGTCATCTACGACGTCGCCAACGCCTTTGCAGCCGGTGAGGACCCGGTTGACGGGCTTGCCGCACTCGCGCGCCGCATCGACGTCGTCCATCTCTCCGACGCACCGACCGGCCAATGGCGTCACGATCCGATCGGGTCGGGCGATATCGATTTCGCAGCCATCACGGCGGCGCTTCGCCGCGCCAATTTTGCCGGCGACGTCGTGCTGGAAATCCTCTCGGACAACCCGCTCGAGGATTTGACGAAAGGCATTGCGATAGTCGAGGCCGCTGCAACTAAAGCTGCCGCACTTTGAGACAGGTAAAACGATGAGTAACGACGGGTTGTCTTGCGACGTATTGGTCATCGGCTCCGGCGCCGGTGGCTTGTCCACCGCCATCACCGCAAAGAAGTACGGACTCAATCCCGTGGTCATCGAAAAGGCCGACGTGTTCGGCGGTACGACGGCATTCTCTGGCGGTGTGCTCTGGATTCCGCTCAACGCGCACGCCAAGGCGACCGGCCGCGCCGACGACCGCGCCGCGGTCAAGACCTACATGAAGGGCGAGCTCGGCAACTTCTTCGACGACCGCGCCGTGGACGCCTATCTCGATCGCGGCCCCGAGATGGTCGATTTCTTCGAGCGCGAGACCAGCGTCAAATTCGTGCCCACGCTCTATCCGGATTATCACTCCAACCGGGAAGGCGCCGTTCAGGTCGGCCGTGCGATCGTCGCCGCGCCCTATGACGCGACCGGGCTGGGACCCGATCTGAAGCGGCTGCGGCCGCCACTGGAGACCATCTCCTTCATCGGCATGATGTTCAATTCCTCGAATGCCGACCTGACGCACTTCTTTAATGCCACGCGGTCGCTGACCTCTTTCATCTATGTCGTCAAGCGCCTGGCCAGGCACATGATCGAGTTGGTCCGCTACCGGCGCGGCGTGCAGGTCACCAGCGGCAACGCCCTGGCGGCGCGGCTCGCCAAGTCGGCTCTCGATCTCGGCATTCCGATCATGACCTCGACGCCGGCGAAGGAATTGATCCGATCCGAAGGACGAATCGTCGGCGCCATCGTCGAGCATGAGGGCCGGTCCATGCGTATTGTCGCCAAGCACGGCGTCGTGCTCGCCTGCGGCGGCTTTCCGCATGACACAAACCGCATGACCGAGCTTTATCCGCACGTCGCTCGCGGCGGCGAGCATTTCTCCCCGACTCCGAAGGAGAACACCGGCGACGGCATCCGCCTGGGCGAGCAGGCCGGAGGCCTATCCAAAGCGGGATATCCGAACGCCGCCGCATGGATGCCGACATCGAAAGTGCCGCTGTCGAACGGACGAACCGGCGCCTTCCCTCACCTGCTCGACCGCTGCAAGGCGGGCGTGATCGCCATCAACAAGGCCGGCAAGCGTTTCGTCAATGAGTCGGAATCCTATCATGATGTCGGCGCTGCGATGATCGCCACCTGCGACGGAGAGCGTGAAACGGTTGCCTGGCTAATCTGCGATCACGTCACGATCCGCAAATACGGCCTCGGCTATGCAAAGCCGGCGCCGATCCCGCTCGGGCCGCTCATTCGCAAGGGCTACCTGTTTCGCGCATCGACACTCGAGCAACTGGCGAACCAGATCAGCGTCGACGGCGCCGCGCTCGTCCGGACCGTCCGCGACTACAATGCGACGGCGCAAGACGGCAACGATCCGCAGTTTCGCCGCGGCACCTCGGCTTTCAACCGCTATCTCGCCGATCCGGCACACCAGCCGAACCCTTGCGTCGGGCCGCTTGAGCGCGCGCCATTCTACGCAGTCAAGCTGATCATGGGCGATCTCGGAACGTTCGAGGGTCTGAAGACCGATGTGGTCGGCCGCGTGCTCGATCATGCCGAAAACGTCATCCCGGGCCTCTATGCCGTCGGCAACGACCGGGCCAGCATCATGGGCGGAAGTTATCCAGGCGCCGGCATCACGCTCGGTCCGATCATGACGTTTGGTTACGTCACCGGCCGCCACCTCGCCGGCCTTGCGGAGTAACGCCATGACCGAGACCCGTAACGCCGCACCGCAATCCTGGCTCGGATTGGAAGGTCGTCTGTGCGTCGTCACCGGTGCCGGCGGCGGCATCGGGCGCGCCACCGCACTGAGCTTTGCCGCGGCGGGCGCCCGCCTCGTTCTGCTCGATCGCAACGAGGAAACTCTGGCCGGGACCGCGCAGGCTCTGGCCAACGTCACCGACGCCCCGCCTCTGCTCATTGCGTGCGATGTCACTAATCCCGCCGATGTAAAATCCGCCGCCGAGCGGACGCTGCGCGTCGCCGGTACGCCCGCGGTGCTGGTCAACAACGCGGGACTGCTGCGTGCCGCGCCACTCGCTACCGTCGATCTGGAAGCTTGGCATGCGCTGCTCGCCGTCAACCTCACCGGCTATCTGCTTTGCGCTCAGGCCTTCGGCGCGGCTATGCGGGGCGCGAGAAGCGGCGCCATCGTTCACGTCGCCTCGATCGCCGGCACGCAGCCGCAGAGCTTCAGCGGCGCCTACAGCGTCAGCAAGTCCGGCGTCCTGATGTTGTCGCAGCAGCTCGCGGTGGAATGGGGCCCGTCCGGCCTGCGCAGCAATGTCGTCAGCCCGGGCATGGTCGAAACGCCAATGTCCCAATCGTTTTACGACGCCGACGGCGTGCGCGAGCGCCGCAGCGCCGTGGTGCCGCTCGGCCGTATCGGCCAGCCGCAGGACATGGCGGACACTATTCTGTACCTCGCTAGCGATCGCGCCAGCTACGTCAACGGGCAGGAAGTGCTGGTCGATGGCGGCTATTCGCGCATGCTCATGAGCCTCGTGCCGCGGCCGGGCTACGAACAGAAAGCATCGTGATGGCGCAATCGGTTCCCGTTGCCCTCGTCACCGGCGGCGCCGACGGAATTGGCCTCGCCATCGTCCGGCGGATGATCGGGAGCGGCTGGCAGGTCGCGATCGTCGACCTCGACAAGGACAAGGCCGCCGCGCGCGCACAGGAGTTCGACGGCAGTGTCCTCGCCGTCTCCGCCGATGTCGCCGACGCGGCATCCGTTCGCGATGCCGTCACCGCGATCAGGTCGCACTACGGCCGCATCGACGTCGCCGTCAACAACGCCGGCATCGGCGACACGCATCTACCGACGCTTGAGCAGACGCCGGAGCAGTTCGACCGCGTGCTGCGTGTCCACCTCGGCGGCACCTTCAACGTGTCGCGCGAAGTCGCCGCCGTTATGATTGAACAAGGCTCGGGCGCCATCCTCAATGTCTCGTCGATCGCCGGCGTAACCGGCCTGCCGAAGCGAAACGCCTATGGCGCGGCCAAGGCCGGCATCGTCTCGATGACGCGTTCGATGGCCTGCGAATGGGCGCGGTTCGGCATTCGCGTCAACGCGATCGCCCCTGGCTACACCAGGACGGCGCTGGTGCACGCCTTGACCGAGGCCGGACGCCTCGACGAGCCGCGGCTGAAGCGTCGCATCCCGCTCGGCCGCCTGGCGGATCCTTCGGAGATCGCCGAAGCGGCCTTCTTTCTTTGCTCGCCGGCGGCGTCTTATGTGACCGGGTCCGTGTTGTCCGTCGATGGCGGATGGGCGGCATTTGGCGATGCCGGCGACGCCTGGCACGAACCGGAGGTTGCTACCCATGAACGTCATTGATCTCACCGGCAGAGTCGCCGTCATCACCGGCGGCTGCGGCGGCATCGGCTCCGCGATCCGCGAGCGCTTCGAGCACTCGGGCGCCAAGGTCGAGACCTGGGACCTGCACAAGAGCGCCAGCCGGCAGGTCGATGTCACCGACGAGGACGCGGTCGCAACAGCGACGCGCGGCACCGTCGATAAATTCGGGCGCATCGACATCCTCGTCAACGGCGCCGGCATCACCGGCCCGACCAGCCCGATCGCCGAGGTCACCTTCGCCGACTGGCGTCGCACGCTCGACGTCAACCTCACCAGCACCTTCCTGTGCTGCCGCGCCGTGACACCGGTCATGTTGCGGCAGAACACCGGAAGGATCATCAACCTCGCCTCGATCGCCGGCAAGGAAGGTAATGCCAACATGACGCCCTACTCGGCGGCCAAGGGCGCAGTGATCGCTTTCACCAAGGCGCTGGCGAAGGAGGTCGCGTCGACCGAAATTCGCGTCAACGCCGTCGCGCCCGCCGTCATCGCCACCGACCTGATCAAGCAGATGTCGAAAGCGACACTCGACACCGTTCTGGCCAAGATTCCGCTCGGGCGTCCCGGCCGGCCGGACGAAGTCGCGTCTCTCGTCGCCTGGCTGTCGTCCGATGAATGCTCGTTCTCGACGGGCGCGGTCTACGATCTGTCCGGCGGACGCGCCACTTACTAACTTGTCGGCACACTTCTTCGTTCAGGTATCACGATGACACATCCCTACTCGCTCGCTCACCTGACATGTCTCAGCCTCAGCCCGCCGGAGGTCGTGTCGCTCGCGGCGCGCACCGGCTATGACTTCGCGGGCCTGCGCCTGCTGCCAGCCTCGCCCGGCGGCGAAGCCTATCGGTTGATGGATGAGCCGGAATTGCTCCGCGAAACGCTTGCGCGCATACGCGACACCGGCATCCGCATTTTCGATCTCGAGATCATTAGGGTCGGCGAGGCCTTCAATACCGACGACTACAAGGACTTCTTTGAAGCCGGGCAAAAGTTCGGGGCGCGCGCGATCCTGGTCGCCGGCGATGATCCCGATGAAGGCCGCCTGACGGCCTCCTTCGCCAGGCTGTGCGAAACGGCACGACCCTATGGGCTGACCTGCGACCTGGAATTCATGCCCTGGACCAAGGTGCCCGATGCCAAATGTGCCCTGCGCATCGTCCATGCGGCCGATCAGCCGAACGGTGGCGTCCTGGTCGACGCCATCCATTTCGGCCGCTCGACGACGACCTTGGCCGATATTGCATCCATCCCACGGCACATGCTGCACTATGCACAGATCTGCGATGCGCCGGGCCCGACTCCGACGACGGTGGAAGGCCTCATCCACACAGCGCGCATTGAGCGGCTTTTGCCGGGCGAAGGCGTGGTCGACATAGCCGGACTGTTCGGCCAATTGCCCGCGGACCTACCGATCAGCGTCGAGATTCCGACGGAAAGCCGCGCTCATCTCGGACCAGACGAATGGGCCCGACGTTGTCTGGCGGCGGCGAAGGCGGTGTTGGGTTAGAGAACCCGGGCAGCCGCCTCCGATGCACTTCTGGAAGCTTTAGACTGCGGGCATCTTGCCCGTGTGATTCTCGATGTATTTTAGGTCGAGCCTCTACCGGCTACTTCGCGGCTTTGGAAACATCCGGCGGCAACTGTGCTTCCTTACATATCGGCACCATCCGACGCCACATCGTCCGCTGCCATCATTGCAGCGAATATCGCAAATTTCCGTCAAGGCGGCAAACCGGCGCACATGGTCGATCTCAGGCGCGGTTATTGAGGGCCCGAAGAACCAAGATAGACTTACGGTGTTGTTGCAGCGCAGGTGAGCGCGCGGCAATGTGCGGAACTGCACCCGAGCGGAAGAGTCGCATTACGCAACGACCGAAAGCGTTGTCGCCTTTAGCGCATCCTCCAAAATGGCCAACGCAGTCGAAAGATCAGTATCCGACGTGACGAGAGGTGCCAGGAAGCGCACGACGTTCCGGTGTACGCCGCACTTGATCACCAAGAGACCACCTTCGCGTGCCTTGTCGATTACCTTCTGCGCCGTGTCAGCATCGGGCGTCTTGCTGACCTGGTCGGTCACAAATTCGATCGCCCACATGAAGCCCAAGCCACGCACGTTGCCGATCGCTGAGTAGGCCGCCGCCAGCCGCTCCAGACCAGCGCCGAGCTGCTTGCCAAGCGCCTCTGCCCGGTCGGAGAGACCGTCTTGTTCGAAAGCGTCGAGCACGCCGAGCGCGGCAGCACAAGCGAGTGCGTTGCCGCCATACGTGCCACCGAGGCCGCCGGGCAGCGGCGCATCCATAATCGCAGCGCGGCCGACGACGCCGGAGAGCGGCAGGCCGCCGGCCAGACTCTTCGCCACAGTGATGAGATCAGGCTGAATGCCGGAATGCTCGAAGCCGAAGAGCTTGCCGGTGCGGCCGAAGCCGGTCTGGATCTCGTCGACGATCAGCACGATGCCGTGGCGCTCGGTCAGCCGGCGCAGGGCCTGCATGAAGGCCGGCGGCGCCAGCAGGAAGCCGCCATCGCCCTGCACCGGCTCGATGATGATGGCGGCAACGCGGTCAGGCGCGATCTGGGTTGCAAACAGTTCATCGAGAGCTGCGAGCGCATAGTCGGTCGAAACGCCGCGGTACTCGTCCGGAAACGGCGTGTGATAGATGTCGCCGGCAAACGGGCCGAAGTTTTGCTTGTAGGGCTGGCTCATGCCGGTTAGCGAAATGCCGAGCAAGGTGCGGCCGTGGAAGCCGCCGCGGAACGCGACGATGCCGCTGCGGTTGGTTTGGCCCCGTGCGATCTTGATCGCGTTCTCGACCGCCTCGGCACCCGACGTCAGAAAGATGCTCTTGTAGGGCTCGCCCTTGCCGACGAGTTGGTTCATCCGCTCCGCCAGCGCGATATAGGGTTCATAGGCCGCGACCTGGAACGCGGTGTGGCTGACCCTAGTGAGCTGATCGGTGACGGCGGCGACGACGCGGGGATGATTGTGCCCGACGTTCAAGACGCCGATGCCGCCGACGAAATCGAGGTAACGTCGCCCCTCGACATCCCAGAGATGCGCGCCTTGCGCGCGCGCCACGACAATGGGGTGCGCGGTGACGATACCGCGCGGCACGCTGCGCTCGCGCCTCGCCAGAAGCTCGTCATTGGTCTTTGCTTCATTCAGCATGATTGCCATCCTCACATCGCCGATCGATGTCAGGCAGTGTACGAGAATGCGCCGATCATGATTGCCGAGCTGAGTGGCCGGTCGGCATTTTTGCCCGTATGCGGCTACCCTCACCGCAGCCGACGCTGCGATGTCGTGCGCGTCCTCCGCAATAGAATAAGGCGAGGCCGGAAACCGGCCTCGCCTCAGAGGAAACGCTTCGCGAAGAGCCGGCTTACTTAGCCGCGCGGCCGGCCGCAACCCAGCTTTCGAGCTGGGTCTTGTGACCGGCGGTCCACTCATCCGCCATCTGCTTGATCAGCGCGTTGTTGCCGCGGTTCTTGTTGATGTTGAACTCCCACTCGGACCAGGTTTCGAGCGGGAACTTGATGTTCTCGACGAGCGCTTTCACCGCCGGATTGGCGGCGACGAACTTCTTGTTGGCGACCGCGCCCCAGTTCCACGACGCCATGGCCATGCGGCACGGATCGGCGCCGCCGGCGCAGCCCTTCACCCCCTTGACCAGAGCCGAGCCCTTATTCGGCACGGAAGGCGGCAACGCGTCTTCCGGCGTCGGCAGCCAGACAACATCCTTGCCCGGCACGAGGGCGTTGTTCACCCAGGACGGGCTCCAGGCATAAAAGAAGGCGGGCTCGCCGCGCTTGACTCGCGCCACGGTCTCGACCATCAGCGCTTCATACTTGCCGCGGATCGATTTCACAGTGTCCTTGAGGCCGAATTTGTTGAGCTGGAAGTCGACCACATCGCCGCAGCTCCAACCGGGATCGCAGTTGATGAGATCTGCCTTGCCGTCCTTGCCGAACAGCGCCGCGATCTTGGGATCCTTCATCTGGATCAGCGTGGTGATGTTGTGCGCGTCGGCGGTCTTCTTGTCGATCAGGTAGCCGTTGATGCCACCGCCGACGATCAGACCGCTGCCGATGATCTCGGCATCCTTCTCGACCGCGCGGAAGCCCGGCTCGCGCTGCGGGAAGTTGACGTCGGTGGCGAGATCGAGATCGCCCTGCGCCGCCGCCTGGAAGAACAATGTGGTATTCACCGTGGTCAGCTTGACGTCGTAGCCGAGCTCCTTGAGCGCGGTCATGACGATCTGCGCGGTGACGTAATTAGCGCCGAGGCTGTCGCCCTGCGCGTAACGCACCGTCTTACCCTTGCCGGGCATATCCTGAGCCTGTGCGGGCAGCGCCGCGAAGGCCATCACACCAGCGGCGACCGCCGCTGTTAGCATCTTCAATCTGCTCATGGCTTTTTCTCCTCGTTGTCGACCCGTGCTGGTCATGTTGTTAATTCCCCTCCCGCCCTGCGACGGGTCTCAATCAACCGGAGCGCCGGCGCATCCCGGGCTTGCCGTCGTGCGCCAGCCAGCCGGATTCCTCAGAGCGCCTCCTTGGCCCGCGTCACCACCGGGACCGCTTCATCGGGACGTCCGCCGCGAAACACACGAGCCACCGTGCGCAGCAGCGAGAGGCGCTCCGCCGGCCTGCCGCTCTTCTTGGGCGTGGCAAGTTGCTGCGTGATGCGGTCGAGCACCATGGCGAGCAGAACGATGGCGATGCCGCCGACCGCCGCACGCCCGACGTCGAGTCGGCCGAGGCCCTGCAGAACTACGAGGCCAAGTCCCTCGGCGCCGATCATGGCGACGACCACCGACAGCACCATCGCCGTCAGCACGGTCTGATTGAGGCCGCCGAGAATGGTCGGAATGGCGAGAGGCAGCTGAATCTCGAACAGCAACTGACGGCGGTCGGCGCCGAAGGCGAGACCGGCTTCGACGATCTCACGCTCGACCATGCGGATGCCGAGATTGGTGAAGCGGATGAGCGGCGGCGCCGCCGCGGTCACGACCGCGACCTCACCCGGCACGGTGCCGACGCCGAACAGCATGACGACCGGGACCAGGTAAACGAAACTTGGCGTCGTCTGCATGATGTCGAGGATCGGCCGCACGATATTCCAGACGCGGTCGCTGCGCGCACACCAGATGCCGATCGGGATGCCGCCCGCGGCGCAGAACACGATGGCCGTCGAGATCAGCGACAAAGTCGTCATCGCCTCGTTCCAGACGCCCAGCATGGCGATGACGATCAACGATATCGCGCTGAAAGCAGCGATGCCCAGCGTCGACAGGCGCCACGCGAGCAGAAAGAAGCCGACCACGAAGACCGGGAACGGAATGACGTGGAAAATCCAGTCGTTCAACCACAGGAAATTCTCGATCGGCCATTTGAGGGCGAGGAAGATCGGACGCAGGTTGAGCGCCAGCCAACTCACGCTCTGCTGGATCCAGAGATCGATCGGGAAGATGGCGAGATCGTCAGCTTTGAACATGGCGCTCTCCGGCGGCTTGCGCCTGGGGGGCGGTGGAGGCGATGCGCGCCAGGATGTCGTCGACGCCGAGCGAGCCGATCAGGCGGCCCTCTTCATCGACTACGGCGATGGGGCGACCGTCGCGATAGCTGCGGGCGACCTCGATCAGCTTGGCGCCCGGCGGCACGCTAACGTAATCATGACTGAGCGGACCGATCCCGCCGCCGGCACGGGCGCGGCCGAGATCGCTCGCATTCAGCACGCCCAGCACCTTGCCGCTGCCGTCGAGCATGAAGCCGCAACCGCCGGCTTCGCTAACCAGAGTGCCCTGCTCAGACTGCAGGATGGGTTCGGCCGGACGCATCGCCAGCCGGGCATCGAAAAGCCGCGACCGATCGATCTCACGTGTGAAGGCCGCGACGTAGTCACTGCCGGGTTCGAGCACGATCGACTGCGGCGTGCCTTCACGCACCAGCTCACCCTCGGACATGATGGCGATGCGGGTGCCGAGCTTGAGCGCCTCCTGGAAATCGTGGGTGATGAACAGGATCGTCTTGTTCAGCGTGCGCTGCAGGCGCAGCAGTTCGTCCTGCATCTCGGTGCGGATTAGCGGATCGAGCGCGCTGAAGGCTTCGTCCATGATCAGGACGTCGGCATCGGTGGCAAGCGCGCGGGCAAGGCCGACGCGCTGGCGCATACCGCCCGACAGTTCGTGCGGGAAATGATAACCCCAGCGTCCGAGACCGACGACGGTCAGCACCTCCTCGGCGCGGCGGCGGCGCTCGGCCGCGGGAACGCCGCGCAGCTTCAGGCCGAATTCTACATTGTCGATGACGCGCTTGTTCGGCAGCAGCGCGAAGTGCTGAAACACCATCGAGATGCGGGTTCGTCGTACCTCGCGCAGTTCGGCTTCGCCGAGCGGCACGATGTCGCGGCCGTCGAGCAGCACCTGGCCGGAAGTCGGTTCGTTGAGCCTGTTGATGCAGCGCGCGAAGGTCGACTTGCCCGAGCCGGACAGGCCCATGATCATGTACACGGCGCCCTGCGGCACGCTCAGCGAGACATTATTGAGGCCGACGACGGTGCCGAGCTTCTCGAACACCTCGCTCTTGCCGCAGCCTCTGGCCAGCATCTCCAGCGCGGGTGCGGGCGTGCTGGAGAAGACCTTGTATAAATTCTTGATCTCCAGGCGTTCCGTCATATCCAGACCCCTGTCCTCGGTGCCAGTTAAACCGGGCTTGCTCGATATGGCCGCCCGGTGAGTTAAGAAGCGACTGAAGGTACCGTCTTCCTGCGATCCGACGGATTGTCCAAGCAATCCCCTCTGCCATCCGGAGGATGTTTGCACTGCCCTCAGCGTAACGGTGAAAAATCAGTCGGCAGAAGAATCCGGTTCTCCGCCTGCTCGATATTCTCCGACAGCTTGGGCACGAAGGCCTGCCACCTCGCATCTTCCGCGAGTTGCTGGCGGCGGCGCGTGCGGTCCTCCAGATCGGCGTAAGCCCACAGGTGAACCACCTGGCTCAGCGGACCAATCTCGGTTGTGAAGTAGCCGATCAGATGGCCGAGGATCGGCTGCTGGATCGCCAGGCCTTCATCGCGAACGAGTTGCAGATATCGTCCCATACGGCCGGTGCGAATGCGATAGATGCGCTCTTCAACGATCATGCGGATGCCCTCCGGTGTGGTCGGCGAGGAATTCTCCCATCAGGTCGGCAACCTGGCCGGGTGCTTCGGTCAGAATCGAGTGACGCAAGCCAGGCAGGATGCGCAGTTTCGAACCGAGGATACGCTCATGCATGTAGAGCGCCATGCGCGGGTTGGAGCCGGCGTCGTGCTCGCCGGTCGCGATCAGCACTGGCACGCGGATTTGGTCGAGCAGGCCACCGAAATCCGTCTGCGCCAGCACGCGATAAGCGGCGGCATAACAGTCGGGATCGTTTTCGGAATTGCGCCGGCGGAGCCTGGCGATCAACTCCGGATTCTTCGCCTGGAAGTCCTCCGTCAGCCAGCGCGACAGCGAGGCATCGTAGTGCGAGCCCCGATCGCCCGCCTGCAACGCGGCGAGCCGGGCGGCGACGCGCTCACGCTCGTCATCGGTGTGCCCCGCGACCGTGGCCAGCAGAACCAAGCTCCGCAGGCGCTCCTGGTGCGTCAGCGCCAGGCGCTGTGCGATCAGGCCGCCCAGCGAGAAGCCGGCGAGATTGAAGGTATCGAACCCCACGTGGTCCGCCAGAGCCAGCACATCGCCAACGAAATCGTCGATCTCGTACCGGCCCCGAACCTTCGTTGACCGGCCGTGGCCGCGCAGATCGAACGTCAGGATACGGAAGCGGTCGGCGAGACGCTCGGCCACACCATCCCAGGCTTCCAGATAGGAGCCGACGCCGTGAATGCAGATCAGCGGTTCGCCCTGCCCCACGACGCGGTAGTTCAACGTCACGCCCTTATTGTCCAAGCTTCCGTTCTCGGGAGCCGGTCCGGCGGTCGTGGCGCTCGGGGTCGCAGACATCATGCTCACTGTCCCACGGCAGCCAGGCGCGATGCAGCCGCCGTCTCGCGGCCGCGAGCGGCGAAGTGCGGCATAACCTCGTCGATGAAAAGCCGCAGCGTCTTGACCTGCAGTTCGAACGGCAGGTTGAACGACAGCCCCAATGCAAACTGGTCGACGCCGGCATGCTCATAGACCTGCAGCTTGCGGATGATCTCGTCGGGCGTGCCGAACATCAGATTGTCGTGCACAGCCTGCGGATTGTAGTTGTCCCGGTTGGTGACGATCTCCATCGGCACGGCCTCGGGGAAACCGTTCTTCACGCCGCCGAGATTCTGCATCAGGTTCTCGAAATAGCGGCCGTAATCGACCGAGTGCCGCACCGCGAGTTCCCAGTCCTGCTTGCGATCGTAAACACAGGTGCGCCGCTGCATCATCAGGCGCGGCCGCGGCCGCTCCGGATGATCGGCGACCGCCTTGCGGAATTTTTCGCCAAGCACGCCGACTTCGGCCGGCGGCGACGAAAGCGGCGTCGACAGAATGTTAGCGCCGATGCCGACCGCCCAGTCGAACGTGCCGGGATCGCGGGCCGCAACCCAAATTGCCGGATGCGGCTGCTGCATCGGCTTCGGCACCGAGGTCGCGAGCGGGAATTTCCAGTAGTGCCCATCGTGGGCGTAGTCGCCGGCCCAGAGCTTCTGCACAGCCGGCACCAGCTCCTTCATGAAGGCGACGCCTTCCTGCTGCGGGATGCCGCCAGCCATGCGGTCGAACTCGTACTGATAAGCGCCACGGGCGATGCCGAATTCGAGCCGGCCGCCGGTGAGGTGATCGCAAAGCGCCGCCTCCCCCGCGAGCCGGATTGGCGACCAATAGGGCGCGACGATCGTCGCGGTGCCGAGGCGGATGCGATCGGTATGCTGCGCAAGCCACGTCAGCGTCTGGAACGGGTTCGGCGAGATCGTGCATTCGATCGTGTGATGCTCGGCGGTCCATAACGTCTCGAAACCGCCCTCGTCGGCGATCTTCGCCAGCACGAGAAAGTTTCTGACGGCCTCTTGCATGGAATCCTCCGGCGAGAACCGTTCCATGGCAATAGAGACAGCGAATTTCACGATAGTCCTCCATTCAGGGTTCAGTGCCGGGTTCAGCGCAGGCGAATGACAAACGGATCCTGCATGGCGCCCGAGTAGTCGATGAGTACGTTCTTCAGGCGTGAGAGTTCGCGCATTACCTCGAAGCCGCCGCGGCGGCCATAGCCACTGTTCTTCATGCCGCCATTGGCGGACATATAGGCGGCAGAACGATAGGTATTGACCCAGACGGTGCCGGCGTCGATTTCGCGAACGAAGCGCATGGCGCGGTCGAGGTCCTTGGTCCAAACGCCCGAGGCGAGCCCGTACTCGGTGTCGTTGGAGAGCCGGATCATCTCGGCCTCGTTAGCGAACGGCACGACGCCGACAACCGGGCCAAATATCTCCTCGCGCATGAAACGCATGTTGTTGCAGGCTTCGACCATCACGGTCGGCTCGAAATACCAACCGCGCGCCAGTTCCTCGTCCTGGGGCCTGCGGCCGCCAGCGGCGATCTTTGCTCCTTCACGTATGCCGGAGCCGACATACTCCTCGATCTTGGCAAGTTGGGACGCCAGCGCCACCGGTCCGATATCAGTATCCTCGATCTCCGGATGGCCCACCTTGATGCGGCGCGTGCGCTCGACCAGCGCCTCGACAAACCGATCATAGATCGCGCGATCAACGAAGCAGCGAGAACCCGCCACGCAGGTCTGTCCCGCCGCCGCGAAGACGCCGGACACCACGCCATTCACGGCGCGATCTATATCGGCATCGCCGAAGATGACGTGAGGCGACTTGCCGCCCAGCTCCATCTGGCAGGCGACCAGATTCTGCGCGGCGTTGCCGGCGATCTTGCGGCCGGTAAAGGTAGAGCCGGTAAAGACATATTTGGCGATGCCGGGATGGCGCGTCAGAGCTTCGCCCGTTGTCGCGCCGTCACCGGTAACGACATTAATCACGCCCGGCGGAATTCCGGCTTCGATCGCCAGTTCTGCCAGCGCGAGACTCGACGCCGTGGCGTGCTCAGACGGCTTGACGACGACGGTGTTGCCGATCGCGAGGCATGGCGCGAGCGTGCCTGTCAGCGTCATCAACGGCGAATTCCAGGGAATGATCATGCCAATCACGCCCAGCGGTTCGCGCAGATTGAAGTTCAGCGAGTCGAGCTTGTTGACCGGAATGGTTTCACCAAGCAGCTTGTCGGCCATCCCGGCGAAATAGAAATACGATTCCGGGATAGCTCGCATTTGTGCGCGCATCTCCTTGAGCAGCTTGCCGTTGTCGCGGCACTCGATCATCGCGAGTTCGTCAGCGTTGGCGAGAACGAGTTCACCAAGGCGGCGCACCAGCTTGCCCCGCTCAGTCTGGGTCATGCGCCGCCAGGCGGGATCGATGAGAGCGGCCTTGGCCGAGCGGACGGCGGCGTCGACATCGCCGGCATCGCTCAAGGCAAACTCGTACCAGGCCTCGGCCGTAGTCGGATCGTAGGATGGGATATAGCCGCCGCTTTTGGCAGCAACGAACTTGCCGCCGATGAACGGATTCTGCCGCGAACCCTCGAGTGACTTGACTGTGGTCTTCATGATCGTTCCGGCCTCTCAACTGTTCGAGAGATTGACCCAGCGCTGCGCCTCACCGACCATGGCCAGGCGGCCACCATCGTCGGAACCCATATAAATTCCGAAACGCTTATCGGCGCTTTCACGAGCGTAGCGCCTCAGCACGGAGCTGATTTCCCGCGTCTGTATGGCATCGTGCGGCAGCGCGTTGATCGGAAAGAACCTGAGGCTGGGCGTTAGCGCGACCGAAGCGGAGCCCTGCGCGAGCCTGGCGCGGTAGATCAGATAGCCTGGATCGTCATCGCTAACGTCAAAAACGGAATAGAGAAACGTAGCATCCGGCACGAGCGTCAAGGCCTCGCCGCCGTCGAGCTTCAGTTCGGTGTCGGCGACGCGGCGCCTCGCGCTCGGGAGCCCCCAGCCACCTTTGCCGTCGGAGCGCAACAGCAACTGGCCGTCTGCTTCGATCAGATAGCCGACGATCATGCCATGCGACTCGTGCCAGCCCGGCGGCAGCGGATCTTTCACATTGGCGTAGCGGCCGCGGCAGAAGCCGAGTGGCGCGCTTGGGCTGGTCCCGAACGCTTTCACCTCGCCGATCAGCACGACGTGATCGCCCGCATCGACGCGGTTGTGCACGGCGCAGTCGAACCAGGTCAGGCAGTCCGCGAGTACCGGCGCCCCGGTATGGACGCGATCATGGTTGACGGATTCGAATTTGCTCGCGGACTTCGAGGCGAAGAGGTTCGAGACATCGGTCTGCACCTCGTGCAGCAGATTGACGGCAAAGGAGGCCGAACTGTTGAAGGCACTGAAGCTGTGGGCGCTCTTGCCGACGCAGACAAGCAGCAGCGGAGGATCGAGCGAGACCGACGTGAAGGAGTTGGCGGTCATACCACGCGGCGTGCCGTTGGCGTCGCGGGTCGTAATGACCGTGACGCCCGTCACGAAAGTCCCGAAGGCGCGGCGCAGTGCAACCGTGTCGATCGAACTGGCGGTCTTTTTCTCGGGGACGAGCATTTGCCTGAACCTCGACCAATACAGGAAGTTGATCGGAGGTTAGGTCCGATGCCGATCCCCGGCTTCCTATGAAAAGCGGGACCAAACGAAGAAACCTTTCGTCTGATCACAGGAAGATGGGCGGCCGGTCCGTCACATATCCGGTGCGTTGCCATTCTCGATGACGCCATGCAACCGAATGGCGAGTTCGATCGCGAAACGCTTGTCGGCTGTCTCGGGTTCAATGTTGAACAGCGCCTGGATGCGCGACAGCCGGTAGCGCAACGTTGTCACATGCAGCCCCATTGCGTCGGCGCAGGCCTGCGCCCGGCAGCCTTCGCGAAGATAGGCGGCGAGCGTCTCCAGATAGGGCGTGCCTTTCTCCCGGTCGTGGGCGATGACCGCGCCGATGGAACCGTCGACAAAACTGCGGACATCCGCGGACGCCGCCGCGCCGATCAGCATCGGCATCGGCCCGAAGTCGAAGGCCGACAGAACGCCAAAGCGGCCGAAGGAGCGCGCGATGCGGATCATGCGCCAGCAGCGCTCCCATTCCTTCGAATAGCTCTCGAGCTCATCGCAGATGCCGCCGAGCACCAGGATCGGCTCGCGGCTGAAGTTGTGGCGGAACGCCTCGACCATGCGTCGCGCCAGACGCGCCGCGCGCTCCAGCTCGCCCTGCTTTTCTTCCGGCACCAAGCATACAAGGCCGGCGCCGACGGCGACGACGCTGACCGGAATATTGAGCTGGCGCGCGACGCGCGTGACTGCGTGATGGCAATCGACGCCGATATCGGCCCGCAGTCCTGGCATGTCCGGGAAATCGACCACGATCATCCGCGCCGGGCTGCCGAGCGGCAGACCGAGGCGGCGGCCGCGCTGGACGACGTCGTCGCCGTCGCGCCAGCGCCGCTCAACGATCTCGAAGAAGAGCTCGGTCAAGGTCCGCGTCTCGAAACGAAAGCGGATGACGCTGCGCATCATCTGCACGCTAAGCGCAAAGGTCACGCTGTCGAGCATGAGACGCTGGAGATTGTCGTCGGCGCTCGGCGATCCCCGGAAGATCACGAGGGCGCCCACCGCTTGGCCGTCGACCTTCAGCGGGACGGCGCGGGCGGAGAGTTGCAGACGGCGGCCGCCGTCATCGAGGCGCAGGTTTTGGGGCTCCAGCCGGCCCGTGGCCAAGGCATCGCGGGCTGCCGCGGCAAGCTGCGTGCCGATTTGGCCGCCGAGCGCGCGCTGCCACTCGACGTCGTCGATCTGCTGCGGCGCCGGCGACCGGCTGGCGTCGATGGCATTGCCAGCGAAATCGACTACCGCCACGGCGTCCGGCAGCAATCCGGCCAGCATCGAGGCGAGCGCGGCAGTCGAGCCGCCGGACAGAACTTCGTGCAAGAGCGCGGTCTGCGTCTGCAGCGCGTTCTGCAATTTCTCCGCGGCCTGACGCTGGGCGCGCAGCCGATGCTCGCGGGCGACCGCGATGCCGCCGAGATGGACGATGATGCTCATGAAGGCGACGTCGTCGTCCGAGACCTCCTTCACATCGCGGGAAATGACGTTCAGCACCATTGGCCGGCCTTCGCTGTCAAAACAGCTCATCGGCAACACCAGGACCGTCCGGTAATCCCGTTCGGATGCCTCTTTCCGATAGCCCGGAAACTCGTCGGACGCGCGCGCATCGCGAATATAGACCGGCTCATTGCGCTGGAGCGCGATCAGGGCCGGGCTCGTCGCCAGTTCCCAGCGGTTCGCCAGCGGCCGGCGCAGCAACGCCGGATCGTGCCGGACCACGACATGCGCCTCACCATGGGGCGCGTCGATGGCCATGATCGAGCCCAGCGACCAGCCGCCGTGCTCGCAGGCCGCCAGCACCAAGCCACGCAGCAGGCTCTCAAGATCGCCGCCTGAATCGATCTGGCTCGCGACATCGCGCAGTGAACTCAGCCGCGATATCTGGTCCAGCATTACATTTTTCCTCACTACTCCAGTATGATCTTACGCCGTATCATAGGTTGATCAAATAGATGCTTCCCTCATTCAGAAGGAAGACACTACGTGAATGCCGCCGTTAGCCTGCGATCCTCGCCAACTCAATGGGTGGACACGTCATGAACTACGGCCTGCGCAAGATCGCGACCTTCATCGAGGAGACCTTCATCGAAGGCGGCAAGGCCGCCCGGAAGCCGGTTCGTTTCGTGGTGGTGGCTGCAGTGCTGCGCAACCCTTGGGTTGGCAAGGGCTTCGTAGAGGATCTGCGCCCCGAGATTCTGCGCATCGCGCCCGCTCTTGGCGCCGAACTGACAAGGCGCCTCGTCAGCGTGATGCCCGCAGAACAGGTCGAGGCCTACGGAAAGGCCGCCACCGTCGGCACCAATGGCGAGATCGAGCACGCCTCGGCGCTGATCCACACGTTGCGCTTCGGTAACATGTTTCGCGAGGCGGTGAAAGGTACCACCTACCTGAGCTTTACCAACACTCGCAATGCTCCCGGCGCGCTCCTGTCGCTGCCCATGATTCACAAGTCCGAGACAGGCAAACGCTCCCACTTCCTCACCGCGCAATTTCAAATTCCCGATGCTCCCGGTGCCGACGAGGTGATGGTCGCTATCGGCGCAGCCAATAACAGCCGCGCGCATCCGCGCCTCGCCGACCGTTTCCAGGACATGGAAGACATGAAGCGAGAGGTCGAACACGTCTGAGCTGTGCCATCGACGTGCGAGGCTGTCACATGGCCAAACATCCGAAACTTGACCGGATCGACCTCAACATCCTCGTCCAGTTGCAGATGGACGGGGCACAGACCAATCTCAAACTCGCGGAGAAGGTCGGGCTGTCGCCAAGCCCCTGCTTGCAGCGGGTCAAGCGGCTGGAAAGCGCCGGCTACATCTCCGGTTATGGCGCCCGCATCAATCTCGCTAAGCTCGTCGACAGCGTCACGGTGTTCACCGAAGTGACGCTGATTAACCATCGCCTCGACGACTTCACCAAGTTCGAGGCGAACGTCCGCAACGTCAGTGAATTGATCGAGTGTCATCTGATCAGCGGCGGCTATGACTACCTCCTTCGCTTCCTCGCACCGAGCATCGCTCACTATCAGGAGCGCATGGAATCGTTGTTGTGCCGAAACATCGGCATCAAGACTTATTTCAGTTACGTCGTGCTGAAATCACCGATCGCGAAGAGCGCGGTGCCGCTTAACTCATTGCTGGCGACATAGTCACGGCCATAGTCCGACGCTCAGCTCAGCCCGCCGACGTGGAAGGCCTTGATCGACAAATATTCCTCGATCCCGTATTTCGAGCCTTCGCGGCCGATGCCGGACTGCTTGATGCCGCCGAAGGGCGCAGCCTCGATCGACACCGCACCGGTATTCAGCCCAACCATCCCGAATTCGAGCTGCTCGGCGACGCGCCAAGCGCGATTGACATCGCTGGTGAAGAAGTACGAGGCAAGCCCGTAGGGCGTTGCATTGGCGATCTCGACCGCTTCGCGCTCGTCGCGGAAGCGGAAGAGCGGCGCGACCGGCCCGAAGGTCTCCTCGCTAGCCAGCGCCATATCGACATTCGCTCCGCCGAGAACCATCGGCTCGGCAAAGAGCTCGCCCTGCGCCGCCTTGGCGTACGCCAGCACGGTAGCGCCTTTGGCGCGCGCGTCGTCGACATGACGCGCCACCTTCTCGACTGCGGCCCTGTTGATCAGCGGACCGATGGTGACGCCGTCTTCCATCCCGTTGCCGACAACGAGCCCGGAAACAGCCGCCGAAAGGCTGTCGGCGAAGCGCTCATAGATGCTATCCTGCACAAGCACACGATTGGCGCAGACGCAGGTCTGGCCGCTGTTGCGGAACTTGCTCGCCATCAGACCAGCGACCGCGAGGTCAATATCGGCGTCATCGAAGACCAGAAATGGCGCGTTGCCGCCAAGCTCGAAGCTGACGCGTTTCATCGTATCAGCGCATTGCCGCATAAGGAGTTGGCCGACGCGGGTCGACCCGGTGAAGGACAGTTTGCGGACGCCCATGTTGGACGTCAATTCGCCGCCGATCTCGTGCGGCAGTCCGGTAAGAACGCTGACGATGCCTTTCGGAATGCTGGCGCGTTCGGCAAGAACCGCCAGCGCTAGCGCCGAATATGGGGTCAAATCTGAAGGCTTGATGATGATCGGGCAACCGGCCGCGAGCGCCGGTCCCGCTTTCCGCGTGATCATGGCCGCCGGAAAATTCCAGGGAGTGATCGCGGCGGCAACGCCAACCGGCTCCTTGAGGACGAGGATGCGGCGATCGCGCGCCGGTGCCGGAATCGTGTCGCCGTAGATTCGGCATGATTCTTCGGCAAACCATTTCAGGAATCCGGCCGCGTACCGCACCTCGGCGCGCGCCTCGGTGAGCGGCTTGCCCTGCTCAACCGTCATGATCGTTGCGAGATCGTCGAGATTGGCCAGCATAAGGTCGTGCCATGCCGCGATGAGCCGGCCGCGCTCGGCGTTCGGCCGTGCGCGCCAGCCGCCAAAGGCGGCTTCGGCAGCCGCAATGGCCGCGTGCGTCTCAACGCGTCCCATCGCCGGCACCGTGCCGAACGCATCCCCCGTCGCGGGGTTTACGACCGACAGCGTCCCGCCGGTGGCGGCAGCAAGCCATTCACCACCAACGTAAGCCATCTCTCGAAACAAAAGTGGATCTTTTAAATTGGCGGCAATGCTCATTATGTGCTCCGAAGCGGAGCTCTTATGATTGCGCCGATCGCCGGCACAAAATTTCAAGATTAGGCTCTTGGCGCCATCTTCTGCCGAGCCTACCTTCTTGCGAGAATATTATGCTTAGTTAGGTCACGCGAAACCAAGGCCGTCGCTTTCGGCAATTGTCGCCGCATCTAATAGACTGAAATTTCCATTTTCTTTCGTCAGATGCGCGCATGTATATTGGGCTACGGCGCGCGTCATCTGCTGCGAGATCAGTCCGAACTGCACCAGCGTTAAGCTACCTGGTGAATCCGACAACTCATGAATTGTTCACATCCGTTCACGGGACGGCCAGGGCCGCGCTCTCAGCACGCACAAGACGCAGCAATTCTTGAGGGTTATGCGAAACGAACCGCGAAGCGGATACTGTCGGCCACGCGCAATTGTTTCGCTCACAAAGTCGCCCCGGGCGCGGCCGAGGCAGCGCAGAACGAAACGGGGAAATCCCTTCGGAATGAGGCATCGGGACCTCATTCGGAATGAAAAACCGGCGGATTCGAAAAGCGCTTTATTTCGTTGTTGAAAATCTGGCTGGGGCGGGAGGGATCGAACCTCCGAATGGCGGAATCAAAATCCGCTGCCTTACCGCTTGGCTACGCCCCAATACGCCGGAAAGGCCCATGCCGGCCGGAACGCGGCCACGGGCGGGCGGACCATAGCGGCGGCGCTCCGCATCCGCAACGGACCTCTAAGCCCCTGATCCGCAAGATTCTTCAAGATTCCTCAAGGCCCTTCAAGCCCCTCCGACTCCGCTTGGACCCGTCGGCCCGCCCGGCTAGATTGCGCGCCATGACATACCGCGCCCCCGTTTCCGACATCGCCTTTGCCCTGAAACATGCCGCCGGCCTCAAGGCCGCCATTGACGAGGGCCTTTACGGCGACCTCGACGAGGCGACGGTGGACTCCGTGCTTGAAGAGGCCGGCAAGTTCGCCTCCGACGTCATCGCCCCGCTCAACCGCGTCGGCGACAAGTTCGGCACGCCGTTCAAGGACGGTAACGTGACCACGCCGCCCGGCTGGAAGGAGGCCTACACCTCCTGGGCCGCCGCCGGCTGGAACGGGCTCGCCTCGCCGGCCGATTTCGGCGGCCAGGAACTGCCGCACGCCGTCAACGCCGCCTGCATCGAGATGTGGAACGCGGCCTCGATGGCGTTCGGCATCGGGCCGGTGCTGACCATGGCCGCGGTCGATGCGTTGCATGCCTATGGCACCGACGACCTGAAGCAGAAATACCTCGCAAAGCTCATCAGCGGCGAATGGATGGGCACGATGCAGCTCACCGAGCCGCAGGCCGGCTCCGATGTCGGCGCGTTGCGCACCAAGGCCGAACGCGCTCCCGATGGCTCCTATCGCATCACCGGCTCGAAGATCTTCATCACCTACGGCGAGCACGACCTAACCGACAACATCATCCACTTCGTGCTGGCGAGGCTGCCCGATGCGCCGCCCGGCACCAAAGGCATCTCGCTCTTCCTGGTGCCGAAGTTCATGGCGGACGGTTCGCGCAACGACGTGCGCGCGCATTCGCTCGAGCACAAGATGGGCATTCATGCTTCGCCCACCTGCACCATGGTCTACGGCGATAGCGGCGGCGCCATCGGCTGGCTGATCGGCGAAGAGCACAAGGGCATGCTCTGCATGTTCACGATGATGAACCGCGCCCGTCTCGCGGTCGGCCTGCAGGGTGTCGCCATTGCCGAGCGCGCCTTGCAGCAGGCCATGGCCTATGCGCACGAGCGCAAGCAGATGGGCCACGCCATTGTCGATTATCCGGACGTCAGGCGCATGCTGCTGACCATGCGTTCGCTCACCGGCGCGTCGCGCGCGATCTGCTACGCCACCGCCGTCGCGCTGGACCGGTCGATCCGCGGCAAAGACGACGCCACACGCCGGCAGGCCCATAACCTCGCCTCGCTGCTGACTCCGGTCGCCAAGGCATTCTCGACCGATATCGGCATCGAGGTCGCTTCCCTCGGCGTGCAGGTGCATGGCGGCATGGGCTTCATCGAGGAAACCGGCGCGGCGCAGCACTACCGCGACGCCCGCATCGCCGCGATCTACGAAGGCACCAACGGCATCCAGGCGATCGATCTGGTGTCGCGCAAGGTGCCGCTCGAGGGCGGCAACACGATCCGTCTCTATCTCGGCGACTTGCGGCGGACGGTAGCCGCGGTGCGCGAGAGCAATGTGCCGGCCTTCGGCGAAACCGCGGCGCGGCTCACCGAAGCCATCGACAGCCTTGAGCGGGCGACGCAATGGCTGCTGGTGCAGAAGACGTCGACCACGACGTTGGCCGGCGCGACACCTTATCTGCGGCTGTTCGGCCATGCCGCGGGCGGCTGCATGCTCGCCGAGCAGGCGCTCATCGCCTTGCGCGAGAACGGCGACGGTGCCGCGCGCACGGCGCTGGCGCGCTTCTTTGCCGAGAACATCGCGGTGACCTCGGGCGGGCTTGAGCGCAGCGTCACCGAAGGCGCGCAAAGCATCACCGACGCCGACGCGGCGCTGGCCTGATGCTCATGGAAGCCGGCCGCCTTCGAGATGGAAGGTCCAACCCGCGGCCGTGACCGCCGCGTCGACTGCATCCCGGAAGCCGGCATAGTCGAGCACGCCACCCTGAGCGCCGGGAGAAATGTCCTTGCGCTGGCCGGACCGTTTCCAGCCGCTGGTCGTCGTCGTTTCGACCGTCAAGGTCGGCGGCGGAATGCCCCAGCTTCGCTCGATTACGGCTTCGCGGAAAAGCACTTTGCGATCCGGCTCCGAGAGCCGGCACGACATGCGGTAGCTGACCTTGCGGCTGCCGAACCACCATTTGGCGAGGATTTTTTCGGCATCGCCGGCCAGTTCGCCAGGGGCGCCGTCGCGGACGCCGACGCCATGATCTCCGGCGAGCTTTCTCAGACCGGCCAGCATTTGTTCGCCGGATAGAGGGACGGACATGGGCGCTCCTCGATTTCTGTCCGCACATCTGAAACCAGCGCGCAGCAATGCCTGTTGCGATATGTCAAAGGCGGACGATGTGGTAAGCAGATGCAGAGAAACACCTTGCGTCGGGGAGGACGAAAGCCATGTCCCTCAAGGGCAAAACCCTGTTCATCACCGGCGCGTCGCGCGGCATCGGGCTCGCCATCGCGTTGCGCGCGGCACGCGACGGCGCCAATGTCGCCATCGCCGCCAAGACCACCGATCCGCATCCCAAGCTCGCGGGCACGATCTACACCGCCGCCGAGGATATCGAGAAAGCCGGCGGCAAGGCCCTGCCGCTCATCGTCGATGTCCGCGACGAGGCCACGGTGAAGGAAGCGCTCGACAAGACGGCGGCGCATTTCGGCGGGCTCGACATTGTCGTCAATAACGCCAGCGCCATTTCGCTGACGCCGGTGGCGCATACCGACATGAAGCGTTTCGACCTGATGCATCAGATCAACGCGCGCGGCACCTTCATGGTGTCGAAATATGCCCTGCCCCATCTTCACAAAGCCGAGAACCCGCACATCTTGATGCTGTCGCCGCCGCTCGACATGCAGACCAAATGGTTCGAGCCGCACACCGCTTATTCGATGGCGAAATTCGGCATGAGCCTTGTCGTGCTCGGGTTGGCCGGCGAGCAGCACGGCAAGGTCGCGGTCAACGCGCTGTGGCCTCGCACCACGATCGCCACCGCAGCCGTCCGCAACCTGCTCGGCGGCGATGCGCTGATGAACATGTCGCGCACGCCGGCCATTCTCGCCGATGCCGCGCATCGCATCTTCATGAAACCGAAGACCTTCAGCGGTCATTTCCTGATCGACGATACCTTCCTGGCGCAAGAAGGCGTCACCGATTTCGACCAGTATCGCGTCAATCCAGGCCAGCCCTTGCAGGTCGATTTCTTCGTGCCGGACAGCGTGCCGCCGCCGGCGGGGGTGAGCTTGAAGGCGTTGAAATAGCGCCCACCTCTACCCTCCCCCTTGTGGGGAGGGTCGGCGAGTGAAACGAGCCGGGGTGGGGGTCGTAGCGAATAGCAATCACCCCCACCCCGCTCACCTTCACTTCGTTTCGGTGAGCGACCCTCCCCACAAGGGGGAGGGTAAGAAAAGAAGTGCGTTTGCGAAATCTTACCGAGCCACGTTAGAACACGACCATGTCCACTCTCCTCGTCACCCACCCTGCCTGCATCGAGCACGAAGTTCCGCCCGGCCACCCCGAACGGCCCGATCGCATGCGCGCGGTCGAGGAAGCGCTCGCCGACGAGCGGTTTCAAAACCTCGCCCGCGAACAGGCGCCGATGGCGGACGGCGATATCGTCAGCCTCGCCCACCCGCTCGAATATTTCGAGGCAATCCGCGAAGCCTCGCCCTCCGAAGGCATGGTGCGGATCGACGCCGACACCACGATGTCGCCCGGCTCCTTTGAAGCGGCGCTGCGCTGCGCCGGCGGCGCGGTGCTCGCCGTCGATGAAGTGATGGCCGGCAGGGTGGCGAATGCCTTCGTCGCCACGCGGCCGCCCGGTCATCACGCCGAAACCGCCAAGCCCATGGGCTTCTGCTTCTTCAATAACGCGGCGATTGCCGCGCGCTATGCGCAGAAGAAGCATGGCATCGAGCGCGCCGCCATCGTCGATTTCGACGTTCATCACGGCAATGGCTCGCAGGACATCTTCTGGTCCGACAGCACCGTGCTCTATTCATCGACGCATGAGATGCCGCTTTATCCCGGCACCGGCGCCATCGGCGAGCGTGGCGCGTTCGACACCATCGTCAACGCGCCGCTGCGCGCCGGCGATGGCGGCGACCAGTTCCGCGAAGCCTTCGAAACCGTCATCCTGCCGCGGCTGCGTCGGTTCGGCCCGGACCTCATCGTGATCTCGGCCGGCTTCGACGCGCACACCCGCGATCCGCTCGCCAATCTCAATCTGGTCGAGGCGGATTACGCCTGGGTGACGAAAAAGCTGATGGACGTGGCGGACGAAACCGCCAAGGGCCGCATCGTCTCGCTTCTGGAGGGCGGTTACGATCTTCAGGGCCTGGCCCGCTCCACCGCCGCGCATGTCAACGCCCTGATGCGGGGGTGATCTTCTTTACCCTCCCCTGGAGGGGGAGGGTCGATTGCTTGAGCGCAGCGAAAGCAATCGGGGTGGGGTGACCTCACTCAGCAAAGATCACCCCACCCCGCTCGCTTCGCTCGCGACCCTCCCCCTCCAGGGGAGGGTGAAGAGTCACCGCGCCGTCAATCCACCATCGATCGGCAGATCCGCGCCGGTGATGAACGCCGCCGCGTCCGACAATAGATAGAGACACAACGCCGCGACTTCGCCCGGCTTGCCCATGCGTCCAATCGGAATCTCCGCACTCATCTTCTCCATCGCGCTTCGCGGATCGCGCGCGGTCCTGGCGATGTCGTCGACCATCGGCCCTTCGAGGAAGGCCGGGCATACGGCGTTACAGCGGATCGGCGGCTTGTTGCGCGCGCCCAGCAAGGCGACCGACTTGGTCAGCAGCGACACGCCGCCTTTCGATGCATTGTAAGCGGCAAGGTTGTGGCCGCCGACCAGCCCCGACACCGACGACAGATTGACGATCGAGCCGCCGCGCGCCTTCAGCAATGGAAATGCGCATTTGCAGCCGAGAAAGGTGCCGTCGAGATTGATCGACAGCACCCGCCGCCAGGTGGCGAAGTCGAGTTTCTCGATGCTGCCGAGCGCGACGATGCCGGCGGCGTTGACCAGTCCGTCGAGTTGGCCGTGCCGCTGGCCGATTTCCGCGACGACGCGCTTCCAGTCGGCTTCCGACGTCACGTCCAGCGTCATGTCGATGCCGGGACCGGCGGCGAGATCGGTGCCGATCGCCACGCCGCCGCCGTCGCGAACGGCAGCGGCCACGGCGGCGCCAACAGCACCCGCCGCGCCGGTAATGAGGATGATCTTGTCAGAGAGATTTGGCATGTGGCCTTCTTACTTCACCCTCCCCTGGAGGGGGAGGGTCGCGAGCGACAGCGAGCGGGGTGGGGTGATCTTCAAGCAAGCTAAGTTCACCCCACCCCGACCGCCTTCGGCGGTCGACCCTCCCCCTCCAGGGGAGGGTGAAGAGAACAGCGTGTGTGAATAACCCCGCCTCCCTGCACTATCCCCGGCCGCCCCCTGTCTTTAGGATACGGCCGAAACCGGAACACCGCGCATGGCCGAACCCTCCCACAACGACGTCAAAAAGCTCAGCTTCGAGCAGGCGATCGGCGAACTCGAGACGATCGTGAAGCGGCTCGAGGAGGGCAAGGTGCCGCTGGAGGAATCCGTGGCGATCTACGAGCGCGGCGAGGTGCTGAAAGCCCGCTGCGAGGACCTGCTGAAGCAGGCCGAGGCGCGGGTCGAGAAAATCACCTTCGATGCCTCCGGAAAGCCATCCGGAACCACCCCTCTCGACGTCGATTGAGGCGGGTCTGGCCGCCGCGACCGCGTGAATTGCCCGGCCCGGCCAAACTGGTGTAAGCCAAATAACCCGGTTTGGAGCGCTCGCGCCTCGGCCGGGCCGCGCTGCGACGACCGGAGTTCCTTTTGTCCGAGCCTTCCAAGACCCCGCTGCTCGACCGCGTCACGATCCCGGCCGACCTGCGCAATTTCTCCGCCGAGCAGCTCAAGCAGCTCGCCGACGAACTGCGCACCGAAACCGTCGACGCGGTGGCCAAGACCGGCGGCCATCTTGGCGCGGGCCTGGGCGTGGTCGAACTGACCGTCGCGCTGCACGCGGTGTTCGACACGCCGACCGACAAGCTGATCTGGGACGTCGGCCACCAGGCCTATCCGCACAAGATCCTGACCGGACGGCGCGACCGCATCCGCACCTTGCGCCAGGCCGGCGGCCTGTCCGGCTTCACCAAGCGCGCCGAGAGCGAATACGACCCGTTCGGCGCCGCGCATTCCTCGACCTCGATTTCCGCCGGCCTCGGCATGGCGGTGGCGCGCGACCTCAAGGGCGACAATAACCACGTCATCTGCGTCATCGGCGACGGCGCCATGTCGGCGGGCATGGCTTACGAAGCCATGAACAATGCCGGCGCGCGCAACGAACGCCTGATCGTCATTCTCAATGATAACGACATGTCGATTGCGCCGCCGGTCGGCGCCATGTCGGCCTATCTCGCCCGCCTCGGCTCCGGCTCGACCTATCTCAAGCTGCGC
>JBAZSM010000012.1:0-61879 GCA_041662425.1 Pseudolabrys sp. | reverse complement strand
GGCGGCGTCGCGCACCTGCTGGGTCTGCTTGCCGGCAAAGACATCGAGCTCGGGATCGCCGGCGCCGGCCGCCTTGGCGATGGTGTGCCATTTGATGGCCTCGACCGGGTCGGCCGGCAGGCCGCGGCCGGCCATCAGAATGCGGGCAATACGGTTCTGCGCGATGGCGCTGCCGCGCCGCGCCGCGCGCAGGAACGTGTCGGCGGCGGCCGCTTCGCTCTTCTCCACGCCTTCGCCGTTGAACTGCATGATGGCGAATTCGACCATGGCGTCGAGATTGCCGGCGATCGAGGCCTTGGCCATCAGCAGTGCCGCCTGCCTGGGGTCCTTGGGGACGCCGCGGCCCTGTTTGTACTGGGTGGCGAGGGCGTATTGCGCTTCCGGATTGCCGGCATTGGCGGCGATGCGGAACAGTTCGGCGGCACGGCCGAAGTCCTGCGGAAATTGCTGGCCCTGCAAATAGAGCAGGCCGAGATCGTAATTCGCCGCCGGGTGGCCGAGCTTGGCGGCTTCGTCGAGCAGCTTCGCGCCTTCGCCCGCGTTCTGCGCGCCGGCGCGGCCCTCGAAGGAGAACATCGCGAGCGCGAACAGGGCGTCGCGATCGCCCTTGGCCGCCGCCATCTTGTACCACTGCGCCGCCTTGATATCGTCGCGGCCGACGCCCTGGCCGTTGGCGTAAAGCTCGCCGAGCAGCGTCATGGCGGCGGGATCCTGCTGCTGCGCAAGCTTGGCCGCTTCGTTGAAGGCGGTGAGAAAATAGCCGCGCTGATAGGCGCCGTAAGCCAGGTCGGCATTGGCGGCCGCAGCCGGTGGGCTGGGCGCCGGCGGCGGCAGGGGCGTCGCCTTTTTCTGCGCCCAGGCCGGCACGGCAAGCGCCAGCAGCGACGCCATCACACCGGCCCGCAGCAGCTTCATAGCGCGCCTTCGGGCAGCTTGAGGTGCGGCGTCAGCGCGGCAATCGCGCGCGCCGGATCGCGCCAGATCCAGTCGCCGGCCTCGTGGCCGACGGCGATGAAATCGGCGCCGGCTTCGACCAGCGGCGCGACCTCGTCGAGGGCGGCGGCATAGGCAACGCAGGGCGCCTCGAACACTTCGGCCCACCACGACACGCGCTCGAGGATGGCGTCGAAGGCCGGGCGGCGGCCCTCGGCGTCGACCTCGCCGAACAGGACGTAATCGCAGCCGCCCTCGGCGGCGGTCATGGCGTCGTGGCGGGTCGCCAGATCGCCGGCGCCGACCACCCAGTCGGGCTTGAGGGTCTCCAGCGCGCGGGCGACAGCGTCGAGCCCGGAGGCATGCGCGCCGTCGGCGCCGGAGCGCGCCACCAGGCGTTCATGACCGAGGGTCAGGAGTGCGGCACCGGCCGCCTGCACCGCCCCCCCCACCGCCTTGATGCGGTTGATCTGCGTGCGCTCGTCGGCCTCGGCGAGGCGCACGAGCACGCAGGCAACATCGCCGGCGGCGAGCGCGGCCTGCAGCACCGGGGCAAAGTCTTGCGCGTCCGACAGTTCCGGGGTGACGAGATAAAGCCGCGGTTGCGGGCGCGGTTCGGGGTTTTTCGGGCGTTGGGCCATGGTGTTCCCATGCTAGCGCAATCTGGCGGAAAATGGGCGTCGGAAATGTGTGAATCGTGCAATGAGGAGGCTCAAATACCGGACCGTACGGTTTGCGCCAATCTCGCTTACTGCTCACGGCGGCATGAGGCCATCGGCCTTGCGGGTCCTCGCCGATCACTCGCACGAAGCGCGCAAGCAAGGCCTCATCAATAAGCCGTGCCTCGTAGGGCTGCGTGAATATCCGTTCATCGCGATCGTGCGCCGCCACCTATTGTTAACACACTTTGCTGCGAGGCAGCCTGTGTTGTGACGCGGTTGCATGCTTGCATGATCAGCGCAGGTTTTTCCATCGCGCCGCGTTGAATGTTCAAGTGACATCCGTCACGGAACGTAACCGGGTGCGGTGAAGCACAACTTCATCCGCATCTCTTGAAGTGGAGGACTCGTTCATGAGAGTCACTTTTTTCGCCGCCGCCTTGCTGATCTCGGGTCTTGTTGCGTCGGCGGCATCGGCCGCGCCCATTGCGCCGGCACAGGGCATCGCCCATCAGGCATCGATCATCGACGTACAATATCATCCCGATCGCGGTCGCGATCATTATCGCCGGCCGGCACCGCGGCCGCAGCGTTATCGCGCCGGCCAGCGCTATCGCAGCGCGCCGCATGGCTGGCATCGCTACGATCGCCGCCCCGGCGACTGGAATCGCCGCGGCTGCGTCATGGTCGGCCCGCTCTGGTTCTGCCCGTAACGGCGCAATGCCGATAATGAAAAGCCCCGGCGCGAGCCGGGGCTTTTTTGTTGAAAGCCAATCCAGGCCTATTTCGCCAGACCTATTTCGCCAAGCCTATTTCGGCATGGGAATCGGGCCCATATCCTTCGGGACCTGGTAACCCTTCTGCACCGCCGGGCGGCCGGCGATCGCGACGTACCAACGCTTGACGTTGGGATAGTCGTTGAGGTCGATGGTCTGCCACTCGAAGCGCGAGATCCACGGCCACAGCGCGATGTCGGCGATGGAGTAATCGCCGGCGAGGTATTCGTGCTTTTCGAGCTGCGTATTGAGCACCTTGTAGAGGCGGTGCGCTTCCTTCGTGTACCGCTCCTCGGCGTACGGCGCCTTGCCGGGATTATACTTCACGAAGTGATGCACCTGGCCAAGCATCGGCCCCGGGCCGCCCATCTGCCACATCAGCCACTCGATGACCTTGTAGCGGCCTTCGCCGGACTTCGGCAGCAACTTGCCGGTCTTGTCGGCGAGATAGATCAGGATCGCGCCCGATTCCATCAGCGACAGGCCGTTGTCGCGATCGATGATCACCGGGATGCGATTGTTCGGGCCGATCTTTAAAAATTCCGGCGCGAACTGCTCGTCCTTGCCGATGTCGATCGGGTGCACGGTGTAGGGCAGGCCGACTTCCTCGAGCATGATGGACGCCTTGCGGCCGTTCGGCGTGGTCCAGGTATACAAATCGATCACAGGCGTTTCCTCAAATTTTTGGGCGGTGGAACCGCGTGCACGGTAAGACGTTGGTTGCGATCGTTCAATCGCGATTGCGGAGCAGGCACGGTGCGGCAGAGGCACGACTTGTTGATTTGACGGAACGAGACGGGCGCCGCCGCGTTAGCGGCCCACAATGTGAGTTCTGGAGTATGAGCTCCGGCAAGTGCACAAGGAGATTACGCTGGGGCCCGACGAGACGGTGGCCCGCACCAACTGCCCGTAAAGTCAGCGCGGCACGTTATCCGGAACAGATAGCGGACGCGTGTAGAGAAAAGGCCGCCCTTTCGGGGCGGCCTTTTTATTCTTGTCCCGGACGCGCTGCGGCGTGAAACGCCGCTGCGCAGATCCGGGATCCTCAAGACCGGAGTGCTTGACGGTCCCGGTCGCATCGCGAAAGCGCGCTGCGCCCGGGACAAGTATCACGCCGCCTTCTTCTCCAGATCGGCCTGCCACTTTCCGAGCGCGGCGAGCGAGTTCATCTTGGCGCGATGCATGAAGGCGTGCTGCGCGGCGCCGACGTTCTCGGCCTTGCCGGCCCAGGCCTTCTGCGGCGCGGCTTGCAGCGCGCGACCGTAAGAGAAGGTCAGGTTCCAGGGCAGGTTGCCGATCTTGTTCATGGCGTCGAGATGGGCGGTGGCTTCCTCGTCCGACTGGCCGCCGGACAGGAAAGCGATGCCGGGCACCGCGCCAGGCACGCAGGACTTCAGAAGCTTCACGGTCTTCTCGGCGACTTCCTGCACGGAAGCCTTCTTCGCCGACTTCTTGCCGGGGATCGCCATGTTCGGCTTCAGCACGATGCCTTCCAGCGGCACGCGCTGAATGTAAAGCTGCTGAAACGTCTCCTTGAGCACGAACTCGGTGACTTCGTAGCAGCGGTCGATGTCGTGATCGCCGTCCATCAGAACTTCCGGCTCGACGATCGGCACGATCTGATTCATCTGACATAGGGCGGCGTAGCGGGCGAGCGCATGGGCATTGGTGTGGATCGCGGTGTAGCTCGGAATGCCGGCGCCGACATCGATCACTGCCCGCCACTTCGCGAAGCGCGCGCCCTGCTCGTAATATTTCGGCAGGCGCTCGGACAGCTTGTCGAGGCCGGCGGTGATGAGTTCGCCCGGGCAGTAAGGCAGCGGCTTGGTGCCTTCGTCGACCTTGATACCGGGGATCGCGCCCATCTGCTCGATGACCTTGACCAGCGGCGTGCCGTCCTTGGCCTTCTGCCAGATGGTTTCGTCGTAGAGGATGACGCCGGAGATGCAGTTCTTCATCGCCTCGGCGGTGCGGAACATAAGCTCGCGATAGTCACGGCGATTGTCTTCGGTATTCTCGGTGTTGATCGCGTCGAAACGCTTCTTGATCGTTCCGGTGGATTCGTCGGCGGCGAGGATGCCCTTGCCATTCGCAGTCATGGCAATGGCCACTTTATTCAGGTCAGCGAGATTCATGTCAGTCTCCCCTTACTCTGCAATGTCATTCCGGGGCGCGAGTGAAACGAGCGAACCCGGAATCGAGATGTTTGTGCTGGCCTCTGGGTTCCGGGTGCGCCTTTTTGGCGCGCCCCGGAATGACGGAGGCTATCTTACTCTCAGAACCTCAACCCCCGGCAGAGCTTTGCCTTCCAGCCACTCCAGAAAGGCGCCGCCGGCGGTCGAAATATATGTAAAGCGATCGGTGACGCCGGCGACGTTGAGCGCCGCGACCGTGTCGCCGCCGCCTGCCACCGTAACCAGCTTGCCGGCCTGCGTGAGTTCCGCGGCGGCTTCGGCGATCTCGACCGTGCCGTTGTCGAATGGTTCCATCTCGAAGGCGCCGAACGGGCCGTTCCAGACCAAAGTCTTGGCGCGCGCCAGAACCGAGATGACATGCTCGACGCTCTTCGGGCCGATATCGAGCATCATGTCGGCTCCGCCGATATGGTCGACATCGACCACGCGTGACGGCGTATTGGCCTCGAACTTCTCGGCCACCACGGCATCGACCGGCAATACAATTTCACGTTTGGCGGTCTTGGCCTGGTCCATGATCTTCTGCGCGGTGTCGAGAAGGTCACGCTCGACCAGCGAGCGGCCGACCGCCTTGCCCTGCGCCATCAAGAACGTATTGGCCATGGCGCCACCGATGATCAGCACGTCGACGCGCTCCAGCAGGTTGCCGAGCAGATCGAGCTTGGTCGAAATCTTGGCGCCGCCGACAATGGCCGCAAGCGGCCGCGCCGGCTTGTCGAGCACTTTCTCGAAGGCTTCGAGCTCGGCCTGCAAGGTGCGCCCGGCGAAGGCCGGCAGCAGATGGCTCAGACCTTCGGTCGAGGCATGCGCGCGGTGCGACACCGAGAAGGCGTCGTTGACGTAAAGATCGCCGAGCTTGGCGAGCGCGGCGATGAAAGCCGGATCGTTCTTTTCCTCGCCGGGATGAAAGCGCGTGTTCTCCAGGCAGATGATGTCGCCCGGCTTCATCGCGGCGACGGCGCGCTCGGCTTCCTCGCCGATGCAATCGCCGACGAATTTGATCGGACGCTTGATGGTATGCGCGACTTCGGCGGCGACCGGCTTGAGCGATTGCGTGAGGTCGCGGCCTTTCGGGCGGCCGAAGTGCGAGAGCAGGATCACCTTGGCGCCCTTGTCGGCGAGTTCGGTGATCGAGGGCGCGGCGCGCTCGATGCGGGTGGCGTCGGAGACGACGCCGTTCTCGTACGGCACGTTGAGGTCGACGCGCATCAGGACGCGCTTGCCCTTCACGTCGGCGTGGTCGAGGGTGCGGAAGGTGTTGGTCATGCGTTTGTGGGCTGTCGCTCGAAATCCTAAGGGCTGTATCCGCCCGTATAATCCGGTGGTGTCCCTTCGGGAGGCTTCTTCACTTTATCGCCTTTGAAAAATGCAAAAACGATTACGCCGACGATAAGAACCAGGCTGGAGATGCCCAGTAATGTCGACCGCATGGCTTAATTCCCTCTCACTATATCAACTTCCCCATCGCAACCGCGGTGTCGGCCATGCGGTTGGAGAAGCCCCATTCGTTGTCGTACCAGCTCATGACGCGCACGAAGGTGCCGTTCATGACCTTGGTCTGGTCCATGTGGAAGGTGGACGAGTGCGGATCGTGGTTGAAGTCGATCGAGACGTTCGGATGCGTGGTGTAGCCGAGGATGCCCTTGAGTTGCTGCTCGGAGGCGAGCTTGATCGCGGCGTTGATCTCGTCCTTCGACGTCGGCTTCTTGGCGACGATCTTGAAATCGATCACCGAGACGTTCGGCGTCGGTACGCGGATCGACACGCCGTCGAGCTTGCCATTCAACTCCGGCAGCACCAGGCCGACGGCCTTGGCAGCGCCGGTGGTGGTCGGGATCATCGACAAAGCCGCGGCGCGGGCGCGATAGAGATCCTTGTGCATGGTGTCGAGCGTCGGCTGGTCGCCGGTATAGGCATGGATCGTCGTCATGAAGCCGGTCTCGATGCCGACGGTGTCGTGCAGGACCTTGGCGACCGGCGCCAGGCAGTTGGTGGTGCACGAGGCGTTGGAGACGACGAGGTGATCCTTGGTGAGCTTGTCGTGGTTGACGCCATAGACGACGGTGAGGTCGGCGCCGTCGGCGGGCGCCGAGACCAGCACGCGCTTGGCGCCGGCGGTGAGATGGGCCGAAGCCTTGTCCTTGGCGGTGAAGATGCCGGTGCATTCCAGCGCGATGTCGATGCCGAGTTCTTTCCACGGCAGCTTGGAGGGATCGCGTTCCGCGGTGATCTTGATGGGCGAGCCGCTGCCGATCGAGATGGTGTCGCCCTTGACGGTCACTTCGTGCGGGAAGCGGCCATGCACCGAGTCGTAGCGCAACAGGTGGGCATTGGTTTCCACCGGTCCGAGGTCGTTGGCGGCGATTACTTCGATATCCGTGCGGCCGGACTCGGCGATGGCGCGAAGGACATTGCGGCCGATACGGCCGAACCCGTTAATGGCAACGCGGATAGTCATTTTCTTGTCGCTCCCGGTCTTTATGTTAATGCGCAGTCATGCGCCGCGAGGGACGGCCGCATCCAGCGCTTGATGGATAGATAGTTAGCGGCTGCCTGTTCGCCCGCTTTGGCGGGCGCTGGCAGCGAAAAACTACTTACCCAGCTTCTTCAGCGCCGCATCGGCCACGGCCTCAGCGGTAATGCCGAATTTCTTGTAGAGTTCCTTGTACGGCGCGCTGGCGCCGAACGAGGTCATGCCGATGAAAGCGCCATCGGCGCCAATGATTTCATCCCAGCCCTGACGCACGCCGGCCTCGACGCCGATCCTGACCGCGGCGTCGCCGATGATGGCGCGGCGCTTGGCCTCGGGTTGGGCGGCGAGAAGTTCGAAGCAGGGCACCGAGACGACGCGGGCGGCGACGCCCTTGGCGGCCAGCAGCTTGGCGCCATCGACCGCGATCGCGACTTCCGAGCCGGTGGCGAAGATCGAAACCTGAGCCTTGCCGTTTTCGTTTCCTTGCGCGGCGTGGATTTCATAAGCGCCGGCGGCGCAGCGGTTGCCCGACAGGAAGTCCTTCGACAGTTGCGGCAGGTTCTGACGCGTCAACGCCAGCACGCTTGGGCCTTCGGCGTTTTCGAGCGCGAGTTGCCAGCATTCGACCGTCTCGACCGCGTCGGCCGGCCGGAACACCAGCATGTTCGGGATCGCGCGCAGCGCGGCGACCTGCTCGACCGGCTGATGCGTCGGGCCGTCTTCGCCGAGACCGATCGAGTCGTGTGTCATGACGTGAATGGCGCGCGCGCCCATCAGCGCCGCAAGGCGCATCGCCGGGCGGCAGTAATCGGAGAACACGAGGAACGTGCCGGAATAGGGGATGATGCCGCCATGCAGCGTCATGCCGTTCATCGCCGCCGCCATGCCGTGTTCGCGGATGCCGTAATTGATGAAGCGGCCGGAGAAGTCCGAGGCGTTCATCGCCTTCATCGACTTGGTGCGGGTGTTGTTCGATCCGGTGAGATCGGCCGAGCCGCCGACCATCGCCGGCACCGCGGGAACGAGGCTCTCAAGCGCGAATTCGCTGGCGCTGCGCGAGGCGATTTCCTTCGGATTGGCGTTCAGGCTTTCCTTGACCGCCTTGACCGCGGCCTCGAGCGCGGCCTTCGGCAGTTCGCCGTTCATGCGCTGGGTGAAATCGGCACGCGTTGCGGACTCGAGCGCGGCGAAACGCTTGTCCCATTCGGCATGCGCGGCCTTCGAGCGCTCGCCGGCCTCGCGCCAGCCGCTGAGAATGTCGGCGGGAATTTCGAACGGCGGCGAGGTCCAGTTCAGCGCTTCACGCGCAAGCTTGATCTCATCGGCGCCGAGCGGCGAACCATGCGAGGACGACTTGCCGGCCTTGTTCGGCGAGCCGAGGCCGATGGTGGTGCGGCAGGCGATCATCACCGGTTTGTCGGAGGACTGCGCCTTGGTCAGCGCCGCGGCGAGGGCCTTGTGATCGTGGCCGTCAACGCGCCACGAATTCCAGCCGCAGGCCTCGAAGCGCTTCACCTGATCGACCGAGTCGGACAAAGTCAGCGGGCCGTCGATGGAAATGCCGTTGTCGTCGAACAGCACGATGAGCTTGTTGAGCTTGAGATGGCCGGCCAGTGCGATGGCTTCGTGGCTGATGCCTTCCATCAGGTCACCGTCGGAGGCGAGCACGTAGGTCTTGTGGTCGACGACCTTGTCGCCGAACGTCGCCGCCATGTGTTTTTCGGCGATCGCCATGCCGACGGCGGTGGCGATACCCTGGCCGAGCGGGCCGGTGGTGGTCTCGACGCCTTCGGTGATGAAGTTTTCCGGATGACCCGGCGTTTTCGAACCGAGCTGGCGGAAGCGCTTGATCTCCTCGATGGTCACCGACGAATAGCCGGTGAGATAGAGCAGCGCATACATCAGCATCGAGCCGTGACCTGCCGACAGCACGAAGCGGTCGCGGTCGGGCCATTTCGGATCGGCCGGATCGTATTTCAGGAACTGCGTGAACAGCACGGTCGCGACATCGGCGGCGCCCATCGGCAACCCCGGATGGCCCGAATTCGCCTGCTGGACGGCATCCATGGCGAGCGCGCGGATGGCATTGGCCATCGGCGAGGTGGCGCCGATCGGTTGCACGGGACGCTCGGGATGCGTCGCGGCGGCGGTAGATGCGGATGCTGACATGAAAAACGGCCTGTTTTGCGGGGTTCGCATACCACGGCACGCCTTTGAGTCAATGTGACGGCTGTGCCGGACCCGCGCCGTGCACAGGCACGCCAAATCTCCGGGGCATATGTTCAGCCGAGCGTTGACGCGCCGCTCGACCAGCCCGTAAGGTTCTTGTCCTAAGCAATTGCCCCGCAAGCATTTTCGGGCGGTATCAACGATGACCGCGTCGGCAGGATGGCGTGACACCAGGACGCAAGGCCACGATGAGGAGCCGGCGCCGGCTTCGGCCGGGCCGCGCAGAGGAACGCCCATGACCGGCGAGGGCAACCTTGACTCCGCGGTCAAGCGGCTGGCGCGGGCGCTCGATGCGCTCGACGCCGCCGTCGAACGCCGCCGCGAGGCCGATCGCAACGAGGGCACTTTGGCGGCCCAGGTGCACATGCTGGGCGCCGACCGCGCGCGGCTGGCCGACCGGCTCGATGGCGAGGCGTCGCTGGCGCGGCAGCTCAAGGATGCCAACCGCGAGATCGCCGAGCGCCTCGACAAGGCGATCACCGAAATTCAATCGCTGCTCGGCGATGAGGCGTGATGCGATGGGTACGGTGAAATGGGTACGGTGAACGCCACCATCGCCGGCCGGCAATTCCGCCTCGCCTGCGAGGACGGACAGGAAGAGCATCTGCAGGCGCTCGCCCACGACATCGACCAGCGCATTATCGACCTGCGCGCGCGCTTCGGCGAGATCGGCGATACGCGGTTGACCGTAATGGCGGCGCTGATGGTGGCCGACGAGATGAACGAGATGACGCGCAAGATGCGCCGGCTCGAGGAAGAAGTCGCGGCGCTCAAGGACGCGCGCGTTGTCGCCGCCGATCGCGCCAAAGCGGCGTCGGACGCGGTGGTCGGCGCCTTCAATTCCGCCGCCGAGCGGCTGGAGGGCATTTCCCGTAAGCTCAATCACGCGTTGCCGGCGAGCGATGGCGTCGGCATCGGATAAACATGTCTCGGCATTGCGCGTGGCGCGAACCGTGGCCGGGTTTTTCAACCCATAATCCAGATTAGGCAATTTCTTTACGTGTTGCGATTAAACAGCGCGTCCCGGCGCCGGCGTCTCAATTCGCGCCGCTGTTTATTCCGAAGGCTCCCTGGCGATGGCATGCACGCAGTTTCTGGTCCGGCCGGGTCCCCCGCAAGGCTGGATGATCGAAGGCGACCGTCGCGAGCTCGGCCCTTATCATTCGTGCGACATCGCTCTTAAGGTCGCGATCTCGGAAGCGCTTGCGGTACGGCGGACCGGGCGTCCGGCGCAGGTGACGGTCGCCAGCGGCGACGGCTCGGTGATCGCCAAGCGCTGTCTTTGTTCGAGTTTCGGCCGCTGAAGAGGTGCCGCTGGCGCCCGGCGGTCCGACCTACTACATTGACCCGGCGGGGCTGCGAGGTGCGTCCGGAGACACATTCCCCGGGGCCTTACGATCCCAACGGGAGCTGTCCCTGGCCAGGCTCGTGGGCTTGGTCATATGGCGCCCACCTACTTATGTAGGTTCCCGGGATCATTCTCTGACGGCCATTGCGGCTCCGCACTTCAACTTTCCGTATCGTCCCTCGATTGTCATTCCGGGGCGCGGTCGTTAGACCGCGAGCCCGGAATCCATAACCCCCGTGCTGCGGAGTATGGATTCCGGGTTCGCCGCGTTCGCGGCGTCCCGGAATGACGGAGGAAGCCGTGAGCAGGCCGGACCCAGACATCTCCTCTCAAAAATCAACGCTCCGTGTCACCACGCTGGCGAAGCGCGACGCCATGCCGGCGGCGGAGCGGCAGGCGGCGGCAGAGGCCGTCGCCGGGCGCGGGTTGCCATGTGCGATCAAGCCCGGCGCCATCGTTGCCGGCTTCATGCCGATGAAGACCGAAATCAATCCGCTGCCGCTGCTGCGCAAGCTCGCCGAGGCGGGCGCGCAACTGGCGCTGCCCTGCATCGCCGGGCGCGGCAAACCGCTGGTCATGCGGGCCTATGCGTTTGGCGACGCCTTCAAGGCCGGGCAGTGGGGCATCCGCGAGCCGATGCCGTCGGCGCCGGAAGTCGCGCCCGACGTCCTCATCGTGCCGCTGGCCTGCTTCGACCGCACGGGCCACCGCATCGGCTATGGCGCCGGCTATTATGACATGACGATCGCCGCGCTGCGGGCGCGCAAAAAAGTGACGGCCATCGGCATCGGCTTTGCCGTGCAGGAAATTCCGCAAGTGCCGGCGACGGAGCGCGACGAGCGGCTCGACTTCGTGCTAACGGAAAAAGAGACGATCGCGGTTTGAAAGCAGGCTGATGCGACTTTTGTTTATTGGCGATATTGTCGGACGCGCGGGACGCGCGGTGGTTCTCGACAAGCTTCCGGGACTGGTGCGCGACTGGAAGCTCGATCTCGTCGTCATCAATGGCGAGAATGCCGCCGGCGGCTTCGGCATCACCGAGACGATCTATCACGAACTGGTCGATGCCGGCGCCGACGCGGTAACGCTCGGCAATCATTCATGGGACCAGCGCGAGGCGCTGGTCTTCATCGAGCGCGCGCCGCGGCTGATCCGCCCGGTGAATTATCCGAAGGGCACGCCTGGACGCGGCGCCGCGCTGGTCGACACCAAGAACGGCAGGCGCGCGCTGGTCATCAATGTCATGGGCCGCGTCTTCATGGACGCGCTGGACGATCCCTTTGCCGCGGTCGAGCGCGAACTCGCCGCCTGTCCGCTGGGGCAGGCCGCCGACGCCATCGTCGTCGACATGCACGGCGAGGCCTCGAGCGAAAAGCAGGCGATCGGCTATTTCTGCGACGGCCGCGCGACATTGGTGACCGGGACGCACACCCATGTGCCGACCGCCGATCACCGTATCATGCCGGGCGGCACCGCCTACATCACTGACGCCGGCATGACCGGCGATTATGACAGCGTCATCGGCATGGCGAAGGACGAGCCGCTCAACCGTTTCCTGCGCAAGATTCCCGGCGGCAAGTTCGAGCCGGCGACGGGGTCTGCGACCTTGTCGGGCATCGCGGTCGAAACCGACGACAGGACGGGCCTGGCCAAAAAGGTCGCGCCGGTTCGCCTCGGCGGGATTCTCGATCAGGCCTCGCCCGCGTTCTGGGCTTAACCCTTCGTTAACCACGATTGATGTTGAGTTAAGGTCTCGCAGCGCGCTCCGGCGCGCGGGCTTAACCGCCGGTTTGTGCTCTCGTCCGGCCATCGACTGCGGCAAGTCCGGCATGGCACTTCACGTCAACGCCAATCTCGCGCTCAAGGCGCTCGCCGACGATGCGCGCCGGCCCGATGCCGTTTCGGCCATCGACCCGCGCGCGCAGCTTGCGGCGCAATTCATTCCGGCCGGATCGCGCGTGCTCGACCTCGGCGGCGGTGGCGGCGAACAACTGCGCGACCTGATGCCGTTCGGCTGCGCTTACGACACCGCGGCCAGTCTGGCGCATGGCAAGGGCTCGCTGATCCACGATCTCACCGGCAGCGAATTCCCGGCCAAGGCGGCGACGCAATCCGACATCATCGTCATGCTCGGCACGCTCGAGCAGGTCGCCGATCCTGAAAACCTGTTCACGCATCTGCGCTTCTGCAAACAGGACGTGATCCTGAGCTATTGCCCGACCGATCTGGTGAGCGGCGAGGCGCGTGCGGTACTGGGGCTTGCCAACCATCTGAGCTATTTCGAGCTCGCGACTTTGTTCGACCGCTACGGCTTCCGCATCGAATGCACGGCGCCGGTCAACGACCGCGAGATGCTGATGCGGCTGACGCCAACGCGCCGTGTCGGGCCGGTCGGGGCCTGCGACGTCGCGGTGATCTCGGAAAGCGACGCCGGCAATTTCGGCGACCGTCTCGGCCTGCACATGATCAACGCGGTACTGCCGGGCGAGGCGCGCGTGCATCACATGACATTCAAGACGCTGGAAATGGCGCGCGACAGTTACGATCTCGTCGTCATCGGCGTCGGCAACGCGATGTTCCAGCCGCTGATTGGCGACGACATCATCCGCATCCTGGCGCGCGGCAGATCGGCTATTGGCATTTTCGGCACCGCCTATCGCGAACTGATGCCGCGGCCGATGATCGACCGCGTCATCGACCGGCTCGATAGCTGGTACGCGCCGTATCAGGACGACATTCTGCTGTATGGCCGCGGGCGCTCCAACGCCGTGTATCTCGGCGACTGGCTGATCGACCAGTTCCCGCTCGCCGAGGCGACTTTGGATGAGCCGTTGCAGATCGGCGTCGAGATCGGCTCCGAAATCCCGCTCGACCGCACCATCCAGATCATCCAGCGCCACAAGCGGGTGCATTCGGCGCGGCTGCATCCGCTGCTGTGCGCGCTGACGTCGGCCGAATACGCGGCCTACAGCGAGGAGGCCTCGAACCGGATGCCGGGCATCGTCTCCGGCAAGTTCCGCTCGATGCTGGTCGATATTTTCGGCCGCAGCTATCCGGAGCGCCAGTTCTTCATGGTCGATCGCGACGCGGTCGCCCGCTACAAGTCGCGGGTCCACGCCAACGTGGCGGCAATGCGCGAGCGCATCGAGGCGACGTTGCGCAACGTGGCGGTGGCGGCCTAGGCCGCCTGCCGCCGGGGTGCGTTGCGGCCTATTTCAGATCCGACACGTAGATCTGGTTGCCGCGTCGGAGTCGCCGACGTTCTTGTTGACCATGATCAGCACGGTGCTGTTCTTGCCCTGGGCGGTTGAAGGAACACTATCCTGCAACTCTCATGATAATCTCCTAGATTACACAATCAATACGAGAATACGACGTTTCGCCCAACCGCAGGCTGGCAGGGGAGGTGATGCAGTGAGGTTTGTTGTCCGAAGGCCGGAACTGGGCGCCCTGAGTTCCCCGGCCCCCGCAATGAGCGCTGGATCGAAGCGGGAAGCAGCCGCCGCGGGATTTATTTTCCCGGATCGTCAGCCTATAAACCCGGCCGTCCCTTCAACCTCGGAACACGTGACGTACGAGCCATGGCCGGTCATTCCCAATTCAAGAACATCATGCACCGCAAGGGGAAGCAGGACAAAGTCCGCTCCAAGATGTTCGGCAAGCTGGCGCGGGAAATCACCGTGGCGGCCAAGTTGGGTGTGGCGGACCCTGCGTTTAATCCGCGCCTGCGTCTGGCGGTGATCGCCGCGCGCGCCGAAAACATGCCGAAGGACAATATCGAGCGCGCCATCAAGAAGGCCTCCGGCGGCGACCAGGAGAGCTACGACGAGATGCGCTACGAGGGTTACGCCCCGGGGGGCGTCGCCGTCATCGTCGAGGCGCTGACCGACAACCACAACCGTACCGCCGGCGAAGTGCGTTCGATCTTCACCAAGGGCGGCGGCAATCTCGGCACCACCGGCGCCGTATCATTCATGTTCGACCATATCGGCGTGGTCGAATACGACACCGCCAAGGCGAGCGCCGACGCCATGCTCGAAGCGGCCATCGATGCCGGCGCCGAAGATGTCGTGTCGGACGAGAGCGGCCATCAGGTCATCACCACGACCGACACTCTTGCTGAAGTCAGCAAGGCGCTGGAGACAAAATTTGGCGAGCCGCGCAAATCCGGTTTCGTCTGGAAGCCGCAGAACACCGTCGCCGTCGACGACGAGGTCGGCGAAAAGATCATCGGCCTGATCGAGGCGCTCGAAGACAATGACGACGTGCAGAAGGTCTATGCCAACTTCGAATTGTCCGAAGCGCTGATGCAGAAGATGAGCGAGTAGGCCCGCACGCGGCTTTTTTACGCCAATTTTGCCTTGACGCTTCTGTGCCGCTCGTTCACTGGAGAGACGCGCGCGCCGGTGGCGTGCCGCTTGTTATTGCCCGCAGAGATTCAGCCAACCATGCCAAACGACGGCCCTAGTACCGGCGGCCTGCATCCGGCGTTCGAGGCTGTAGCGCGCTTGGCGTGACGCACCTCGGATGGCCGATGACGGCCGTCCCCCAAGGTGCGCTATGGAAAACAACACGCTTCTCCACGAGACCGATCTCGCGCCGTCGGCGTTGGCGCAGGCGATGCTCAATCAGCACGTCGCCGACAATGTCGAGACGCTGAACCATCTCGATCTCGACCGGGCGGCCCCGGTGCTGGCGGCCTTGCCAGTGGAGCGCGCGGTCGAGATCCTCGACCAGCCCGAATTCGCGGCCGGCCCCGCGATCATCGCCTCGCTGCCGCCGCCCCATGCCGCGGCCCTCCTCAACGCCATGTCGGCCGATCGCGCCGCCGACATTGTGCGCCTGTTGCCCGACGACAGCCGGCCGGTGGTGCTCGCCGTGCTCGACGACGAGAGCCGCAACGCGATCCAGCGGCTGCTGGTCTATCCGGAAGATACCGCCGGCAGCCTGATGACCACCGAGTACGTCAGCGTGCCTAGCAGCTACACGGTCGGGCAGACGCTGGAGCACATCCGTCACGTCGAGCGGACGCGCGAGACCGTGTACGCGATCTATGTGCTCGAGCCGAACTCCAAACGGCTCGTGCAGATGGTGACGCTGCGGCGGCTGATTTCCGCGGAGCCCGCCGCGCCCATCCTGTCGGCGGCGCGCGAGAGCAAGCCGATCACGGTGTCGCCGCAGACCGACCGCGAGGAAGTGGGCCGGCTGTTCCGCAAATACGACCTGCTGGCGGTGCCGGTGGTCGATCACTTCGGCCACGTCCTCGGCATCGTCACCGTCGATGACGCTATCGACGCGATCCTGCAGGAAGGCAGCGAGGACGTGCAGAAGTTCGGCGGCATGGAGGCGATCGACAAGCCCTATCTGCAGATCGGTTTCGGCTCGATGATCAGGAAGCGCGCCGGCTGGCTGTGCGCGCTGTTCCTTAGCGAAATGCTGACCGCGAGTGCGATGCAATCGTTCGAATCCGAACTGGAAAAAGCGCTGGTGCTGACCTTGTTCGTGCCGCTGATCATGAGTTCCGGCGGCAATTCGGGCTCGCAGGCAACGTCGCTGTTGATCCGCGCGCTGGCGCTGCAGGAACTGCGGCTGCGCGACTGGTGGCGCGTGGCGCTGCGCGAACTGCCGACCGGCATCGTGCTCGGCGCCATTCTCGGCGTCATCGGCATGGTGCGCATTACGTTGTGGCAGAAACTCGGGCTCTACGATTACGGTCCGTTCTGGCCGCTGGTGGCGCTGACGGTCGGCTCGGCGCTGGTCGGCATCGTCACCTTCGGCTCGATGGCGGGGTCGATGTTGCCCTTCATCCTGAAGCGGCTCGGATTCGATCCGGCGAGCGCGTCGGCGCCGTTCGTGGCGACTCTGGTCGACGTGACCGGCCTCGTCATCTATTTCAGCGTCGCGCTGACGATCCTGCACGGCACGCTGCTTTAGGATCAATGTAGAGCGTCGAACAGCGGCAGGCTGACGACGCCCGAGATCGCGATGATGACGTAGGCAAGGCGGCGGTAGAAGATGTCGCTGCTGCCGTGGAAGAAATAAGCGCCGGCGGTCATCGCCGCCGCGAACGGAACGCCGAGCAGAATGGCGAGCATCACCACCTGGCCGCCGAACAGGCCGGTGAACAAGTAGGCGATGATCGACAGCGAGCCTTCGAGAATGAAATAGACCATGATGTTGGCGCGCACGGTTGCGGCGCTGTTCGGTCCGCCGAGCCAGAACACCAAAAGCGGCGGCGCCGCAATTTGCACCGAGCCGGCGCCGAAGCCGGCCACGGCGCCGGTGGCGAAGGAGGCGGCGAGTGTCGGCTTGCCGTGATAGCGCCAGCCGGACACCAGCACCGCGAGCGCGACCAGCACCAGCGCGGCGATGAACCAGCGCAGGATCAGGACATCGACATAGACGAGCGCGGCGACGCCGAGCGGCAGAAACACCGCGCCGCCGACGGCCACAGGGCCGATCTCGCGCCGCGTCGCCTGCGGCCAGACCTTGAGTGCAAACGGCAGGCTGCACAGCGTGTCGAACAGCAACAGCGTCGGCGCCGCGACCTGCGGGCTGTACACCGCCGACATCAGCGGCATGTAGATCAGCGCCGACCCGAAGCCGGTGAAACCGCGAACCAGCCCGGCGAGCGTGGCGATGCCGAGGGCGATCAAGAAACGTGGTTCGGCGATCGCGGCGGCGAGCGCCGGCCAGAAGGGTAGGTCGGACATGAGGTATTCCCGGACGGTGGGGCTGTCTAGCAGGCCGGGGCGGCGACGGCGACCGCCTTCTGGCCCGCGGCGTCCCCGAGGGCTATCAACGAGGCATGGCCGCCCAACCGATTCGCATTCTCGGCATCGATCCCGGCCTCCGCCGCACCGGCTGGGGGCTGATCGAGAGCGAAGGCAACCGGCTGATCCATGTCGCCTGCGGCTCGGTCGAAACCTCCGAGCGCGCCGACCTGGGTGCGCGGCTGGTGGCGATCCATGACGGACTGGCCGCCGTGATCGAGCGCTACGCGCCGCAGGAGGCCGCGGTGGAGAACACGTTCGTCAACGGCAATGGCGCTTCGACCCTCAAGCTCGGCCAGGCACGCGGCATCGCCATGCTGGTTCCGGCGCGTGCCGGTCTGAGCGTCGCGGAGTACGCGCCGAACCTGATCAAGAAGACGGTGGTCGGCGCCGGCCACGCCGAGAAGGCGCAGATCCGGCTGATGATCGGCGTGCTGCTGCCCAAAGCCGACCCGCAGAGCGAGGACGCCGCCGACGCGCTCGCCATCGCTATCTGCCACGCGCATCATCGCGTCAGCATAGCGCTCAAGCTGAAAGTTGCCGGGCGATGATCGGCGAGCATTTATTGTCCGTCAATCCGGGGCGCCAACGTAGTTCGCGAACCCGGAATCCAGCCCTATGCACGGACCAGATTGCTGGATTCCGGGTCCAGCCCTTCGGGCTGTCCCGGAATGACCGGAGATTTTCATGATCGGCAAGCTCAAGGGCGTCATCGACTCCTTCGGCGAGGACTACGTCATCCTCGACGTGCACGGTGTCGGCTATCAGGTGCATTGCGCGGCGCGCACGTTGACCGCGCTGCCGGCGCCGGGCGAAGCGGCGACGCTCGCCATTGAAACCTATGTGCGCGAGGACCAGATCAAGCTCTTCGGTTTCGCAACCGATGCCGAGCGCGAATGGTTCCGCTTGCTTCAAACCGTGCAGGGCGTCGGCGCCAAGGTGGCTTTGTCGGTGCTGTCGACATTGAAAGTGAACGAACTCGCCAACGCCATCGCCATGCGCGACAAGGCGAGTGTGGCGCGCACGCCGGGCGTCGGCAGCAAAGTCGCCGAGCGCATCGTGTCCGAACTCAAAGACAAGGTGCCGGCTTTCGCCGACGTCGATTTCGGCGCGGCGCAGATGGCCGGCGCGGTGGATGAGCGGCGCGCGCCGAAGCCCGTGCTCGATGCGGTCTCGGCTTTGGTCAATCTCGGCTACGGCCAGCCGCAGGCAGCGACCGCGATTGCGGCGGCGTCACGCGCACTGGGCGAGGGTGCCGAGACGGCGGCTTTGATCCGGCAGGGCCTCAAAGAACTCGCCAACTGATATGATGGTGAAATGAAACTGACCGACCAGGATAAAGAACTGATCGACGCCGCCACCAAGGCGATCAAGTCGCGTTATCGCAACGACTGGCAGGAGGTCGGCGCGGCCTTGCGCACGCGCGACGGCCGTCTGATCGTCGGCGTCAATCTCGACGCCTATGTCGGGCGCGGCGCGGTCTGCGCCGAGGCGGTGGCGATCGGCACCGCGCTGACCAGCAAAGGCGACCAGGGCATCGAGACCATCGTTGCCGTGCGTCATCCCAAACCCGGCGAGCCCGGTGATGTCGCGGTGGTGTCGCCGTGCGGCGCCTGCCGTGAACTCATCCACGATTACGACGCCAAGGCGCGCGTCGTCGTGCCGAACGGCAAGCGGGGGCCGACGGTGACGACCATCGCCGAGCTGCTGCCGAATAAATATCGCCGGGGGATGACGTGACCACCGCGCCCAAACGCCTCGTTGCCGGCGACAAACGCGAGGACGATCTCGACGCCTCGTTGCGTCCGCAACGGCTCGCCGACTTCATCGGCCAGGAGAAGGCGCGCGCCAACCTGTCGGTGTTCATCGAAGCCGCGAAGGCGCGTGGCGAGGCGCTGGATCACGTGCTGTTCGTCGGCCCGCCCGGCCTCGGCAAGACAACCTTGGCGCAGATCGTGGCGCGCGAACTTGGCGTGAACTTCCGTGCCACATCGGGTCCCGTGATTGCGAAAGCCGGCGATCTCGCGGCGCTGCTCACCAATCTCGAGCCGCGCGACGTGCTGTTCATCGACGAAATCCATCGCCTCAATCCGCATGTCGAGGAAATTCTCTATCCGGCGATGGAGGACTTCCAGCTCGATCTCATCATCGGCGAGGGGCCGGCGGCGCGCTCGGTGAAGATCGATCTGGCGCCGTTCACGTTGGTTGGCGCGACGACGCGCGCCGGCCTGCTGACCAATCCATTGCGCGACCGTTTCGGCATTCCGGTTCGGCTCAATTTCTATACCGAGGCCGAGCTCGAACTGATCGTGGCGCGCGGCGCGCGCGTGCTCGGCCTGCCGATGACGCCGGAGGGCGCCAACGAAATCGCCAAGCGCTCGCGCGGCACGCCGCGCATCGCCGGACGCCTGCTGCGCCGCGTGCGAGACTTCGCGCATGTCGACGGCGACATGGCGGTCGATCGCAAGATCGCCGACCGCGCGCTGCTGGCGCTCGAGGTCGATGGCAGCGGCCTCGACGCCATGGACCGCCGCTACCTCAAGATGATTGCCGAGAACTATGCCGGCGGCCCGGTCGGCATCGAGACCATCGCCGCGGCTCTGTCGGAGCCGCGCGACGCCATCGAAGACATCATCGAGCCCTACCTGATCCAGAAGGGCTTCATCCAGCGGACGCCGCGCGGCCGGCTGCTGACCGGCGCGGCTTTCAAGCATCTCGGGATGAACGAGCCGAAGCGAGATCCGTCGCCGTTCGGATTGTTCGCTGACGACGAAGACGCCTAGCCCCTTGTCATGGCCGGGCTTGTCCGGCCATCCCCGTCTCGGATTGTGAACGGCAAGAAAGACGTGGATGCCCGGCACAACGCCGGGCATGACGGCCGAACTCTGCTCAGGGCTTCTTGAAGCTCTTGAGGAACGTCTTGAACGCCGCGTTCTGCAGCACGAGCTTGCCGGTGGCGAAGGCCAGCGCATCGGCGTTCGAATAGCCGCAGGACACGATCAGATAGACACCGAACACGGCCGAGGCGCGGTCGCCGGTCGAGCAATGCACCAGCGCCGGCGGTGTCCAGTTCGCCAGCGCGCCGGCGGCGTCATAGGCCTGCAGGTTGAACTGCGCCTGCGTCAGGTCGGTCTGCGGCGCGCCGGGTGTCGGTGTTGCCGGAATGAAGTGCGGCAGCGGCACGTTGGTGAAGCTGACGGCGTTGAGAATGAGCTGTCCGGGTTCGGTGATGTCGTAGGGATTGGGCTCGTAGATCGCCTCGCCGGGATCGCGCACCGAGACGACCGACTCGATGCCGGCCCTGGCGATGGCGGTGTAGGGGTTTTCCAGCACGCCGCCAGCCGAGGTGGTGTAGACGGGCTGGGCCGTGACGAAGAAGCGCAACACCGGACTTGTCGAGGTCACTTCCTTGGCCACGCGGCCGGCGCAGGGTAGCGAAAAGTCCTGAACGTTGAACTGGATGGCCATCGGTCCCTCGCTATTATTGGTTGTGTTATTTCAACGATGCTACCATTTTGGCGACGGCGGGACCAGAGGGGCTTGTCATGCGGGCGCGGATGGCATTCCGTCGGCGCGGCCCTGAACGATCAATGAGATGGAAGACCCATGAACGCCCTCGACGGCATCGTCACCGATGGCCTGCACCGGCAGCAGGTGCGCGTCTATTACGAGGACACGGATTTCTCCGGCGTGGTCTATCACGCCAGTTATCTGCGCTTCATGGAGCGCGGCCGGACCAACTATCTGCGTCTGCTCGGGGCCGACCATCGCGCGCTGTTCGAAGAGACGGCGAAGGAAGCGCCCGGCTTTGCCTTCGTCGTTCGGCAGATGAAGATCGACTTCAAACGTCCGGCGAAGATGGACGACGTGCTCGACATCCTCACCGTTCCGGAAGAGGTGCGCGGCGCGTCCATCACGCTGCACCAGCGGGTGATGCGCGGCGACGAATTGCTGGTCGAGGCGCGTGTGCAGGTCGCCTTCGTCTCCGGCGGGCGGGCCAAGCCGATCCCGAAGCCGCTGCGCATCGCGATGAGGGCCGATCAGGACGCGGGGACGCCCGGCTGACGGCTTGACAAAGCTTTGTACCGATCGGTACAGACCATAAGCGCCGGTTCGTCACGGACCTTTTGGGAGCTATTGTCATGTCGCGTCCGCCATTGCCGCCCTTCACGCTTGAGACCGCCCGGCAAAAAGTGCGTATGGCGGAAGACGCCTGGAACAGCCGCGATCCGGTTCGCGTCTCGCTCGCCTATACGGAAGACTCGCGCTGGCGCAATCGCGGCGAGTTCCTTTCTGGCCGTGCGGCCATCGTCGAATTCCTCACCCGCAAATGGGCCAAGGAAAGCGACTACCGCCTGATCAAGGACCTGTGGGCTTTCGAGGACAACCGCATCGCCGTGCGCTTTCAGTACGAATGGCATGATGCCGGCGGTCAGTGGCATCGCTCCTACGGCAATGAGCAGTGGGAATTCGACGAACAGGGTCTGATGAAGCGGCGCGAAGCCAGCATCAACGATATCGAGATCGCGGCGGGCGACCGGCGGTTTCTCTGGACCGCGCCGGGCCCGCGTCCGGCCGATGTGCCGGGGCTTTCGGGAGAGCCGTTCTGACCGCCGCTAAAAAAGCGGTAGCGGCGTCGCCGCGCGCGGCCTTGTTGCCGAAGCTCGGCGAGGTGTTCCGCACTTATGGCTATGAAGGCGCCAGCCTGACTTTGATCACGCAGGCGACCGGGCTCGGCAAAGGCAGCCTTTATCATCTGTTTCCCGGTGGCAAGGCGCAGATGGCCAAGGAAGTGCTGGCCGAGATCGACGGCTGGTTCGAGCGCGAGGTGTTCGCGCCGCTGCGCGACGGCGCCGACGCCGAGGCGGGCATCGCGCATATGTTCAAGGCGGTCGACGCGTACTTCCGCTCGGGACGGCGCGTCTGCCTGGTCGGCGTGTTCGCGCTCGGCGCGGCGCGCGATGAATTTTCCGCCGCCGTTCACGGTTATTTCGACGCCTGGTGCGAGGCACTTGCGCAGGCGCTGCGCCGCGCGGGCTTTTCACGTAGCGAGGCGATGGAACTGTCGGAAGACGTGCTCGCCGGCATTCAGGGCGCGCTGGTGCTGGCGCGCGCGGCCGACGACGCCAAGATGTTCACGCGCGCGCTCAAGCGTCTGGCCAAGCGTATCGCCGGGGATTGAGCAGAAACCGGGCGGCGGACGCTGTCGGCGCGTGCTAGATTTCGTTCATGAGCGAACAGAGTTTCACCCTCTTTGACACCGCGATCGGAACCTGCGGCGTGGCGTGGAATGCGCGCGGCCTGATCGGCGTGCAATTGCCGGAAGCGACCGTAGCCGCGACGCGGGCCCGGATGCAGAAGCGGTTTCCGGATGCGGCCGAAACTGCGCCGAACGATAAGGCGCAGTCGGCCATCAACGGCATTATCGCTTTGTTGAAAGGCGAGAAGCGCGACATGCGCGCGATCGCCATCGACGACAGCGCCACGCCGGAATTCAACGCCCGTGTTTATAAAATCGTGCGCGCGATCCCGCCGGGCGAAACGCTGACCTATGGCGAGGTCGCCGAGCGTCTCGGCGACAGGAATCTCGCGCGCGCGGTCGGCGTCGCCATGGGCCAGAACCCGTGCCCCATCGTCATGCCGTGCCATCGCGTCATGGCGGCGAGCGACCGCACTGGTGCGAAAACGGGCGGCTTCTCCGCGCCCGGCGGCGTCGTCACCAAGCTGAAACTGCTCACCATCGAAGGCGCGCAGCCCGGCGGACCAACCCTGTTCGGCGCATTGCCGCTCGCGGTGCGCTGACCGGCACCCGTCGCCTCGTCAAATCCACTCTTGCTGCTCGGCAAAGTCCGCGGCGAACATGTTGATGTACTGCACCGTGCGCGGGCGCGTGCAGCGGTTCGGGCTCGCGCCATGCGGCAGCGCCTGATGCCGGATGATGAGATCGCCCTTGCAAGGCTCGCTGATTGTATATTCGAGTTGTGCAGCCTTATGCACCGGGCGGCCATCGACGCCGTCATCCGATTCATGTAAAGGCCCTTCACATGAGGGCGGCCCGCGCATGAGATGGACCAAGAACGACCGCGACGGCGGCGCCGGGGACGGCAGCGGCGGTCCGCGCAGCTATCACCACGGCAATCTGAAAGAAGCGCTGGTCCGCGCCGCGCTGGAACTCATCGCCGAAAAGGGCCCGGCCGGCTTCACCTTTGCCGATGCCGCGCGCTGGGCCGGGGTGTCGCCCGCCGCGCCGTACCGGCATTTTCGCGGCCGCGAGGATCTGATCGCCGACGTGGCGCGCCGAGGCTTCGAGCTGTTCGCAGCCGCCTTGAACAAGGCGTGGGACGACGGCAGGCCTGACCCGGTCGCCGCGCTCAACCGGGTCGGCAAGGCCTATCTCGATTTCGCCCGCGACATGCCAGCCTATTATTCGGCGATGTTCGAGGCGGGCGTGTCGCTCGACACCGATCCGAATTTGCGTGCCGCCAGCGAAAGCGCCTTCGCGGTTCTGCGCGCCGCGGCCGAGCGGCTGGTGGCGACGATGCCGGCCACGGCGCGGCCGCCGGCCTTGATGGTCGCGCTGCACATCTGGTCGACGACGCACGGCATCGCGTCCTTGTTCGGGCGCGGCGACCGCGCGCGGCGCACGCTGCCGATGGCGCCGGACGAACTGCTCGAGGCCGCGGTGCTGGTTTATCTGCGCGGCCTCGGCCTCAACGCCAACGGTTAGGCCGCCCGTTCACTCGTCAAGAAACTCGATGTCGAACGTATCGAGCCGCGCCCGCTCGGCGATGGGTTCGATGCTGGCGATCCTGCCGTCGCGAAAGCCGAGCGCCAGCACGATCCGCAGATAGCCCTGAATGAAGACGGCGAGCGCCGGCGCACCATCGACAAGCGCGGGCCGTGCGGCACGGGCGCGTCCCTTGAAGGTTTCCGCCACCGCGACGGCGCCGCGCAGTTCGCTGACCCCACCCATCGCCATCGCCGCCTGATCGGGGCGAAACACGACATCGGGATCGAGCACGGCCAGCAGCGCTTCAAAATTGCCGTCGCGGGCGGCGGCGAGGAACGCATAAACGATTTCATTTTGTTTTTCGAGATCGGCCGACCCGACGTCGGTCGTGCCCTGAACGCGGCGGCGGGCGCGGCTGGCAAGCTGTCGGGTCGCATCGGGCGAGCGGTTGACGATCGGCGCGATGGCGTCGAACGGCAGGTCGAACATGTCGTGCAGCACGAACGCGACGCGCTCGGCCGGCGTCAATTTGTTCAGCACGACCAGCAGAGCAAAGCCGACCGAGTCGGCGAGCAGGGCGTCGTCCTCGGCGCTGCCGGTCGTGGGCTCGGCGACCTGCGGACCAAATGGCTCCTCGCGGCGCGACTTGCGGGCGCGCAGCATGTCGAGGCAGACGCGGCTTACCACGGTGGTGAGCCAGGCCGGCAAATTATCGACGCCGTCGCTGCCGGAGCGGTTGAGCCGCAGCCACGCGTCCTGCACGGCGTCGTCGGCCTCGGCGGCCGAGCCCAGCATGCGATAGGCCACGGCGCGCAGGCGCGCGCGATCGGCTTCAAACCGTTCGGTCAGAATATTTTTCTCGTCCATCGGTCACATTCCCTGTGCGTCATCCGTCGACACCATGACGCGCGACCGACGCCCGATGTGACGGAGCCTCGGACGATTTCGCGCCGATTTTGTGAAGGCCGGGATTGGCCCGGCCGGGAACAAACGGAGACGAACGATGCAGGCCCGCATGAAACACCCGGTTTTCATTCTGCCCGATGCCATGAACGCGATGTTCGCGCTCAACAAGGCGGTCGAAGACACTGGCGTGCCGTTTACGACGTTGAAGATGATTCACCTGCGCGCCAGCCAGATCAACGGCTGCAGCGTCTGCGTCGACATGCACGCGCGGGAACTCAAGAAGGCCGGCGAGGGCGACGACCGGATTTTCGCGGTCTCCGCCTGGCGCGACGCGCCCTATTTCAGCGATGCCGAGCGCGCGGCGCTGGCCTTGACCGAAGCGGCGACACGGCTGAGCGACCGCGCCGATCCGATCGACGATGCGACGTGGAATGAGGCGGCGCGGCATTATGACGAAAAGGCGATGGCGGCGCTTCTCGTGACCATCGGCGCGATCAATGTCTGGAACCGGCTCAACGTCGCGGTGCGCCAGGTGGCGGGCGAGTGGCGCGGCTGACGCGACCCGCAGGAAAAACGACCTGCCGGCGGCGATGCCGGCAGGTCGTTGAGGTGTCGCGTTACGCGGCGAGTATCGCCTTCACGGTGTCGGCGAGAGGCGTGGTCGGACGGCCGGTCAGTTTCGACAAGGTCTTGCTGTTATCAAACAAGGCATCTTGCGAGATCGGAATTTCCCAACCGGCGATCATTTTGGCGAAGCCTTCCGGCACGCCGTGGCTGGCCAAGCCCGCCGCATAATCGGCCACGCTGACGTTCTTGTAGGGAATGGTCTTGCCGGTCTGGCGTGAAATCTCGGCGGCGAGCCCGGCGAGCGTGAAGGCGTTATCACCCGCGAGTTCGTAAGTCTTGCCGTCGTGGCCCGAGCCGGTCACGGCCGCGACTGCGGCGGCGGCATAATCGGCCCGCGTCGCGGACGAAATCTTGCCCTCGCCGGCGCTGCCATAGAGCGCGCCACCCGCGACCGCACCGCCGATGCCGGCGGCGTAGTTCTCGGTGTACCAGCCGTTGCGCAGGAACGTGTACGGAATGCCCGAGGCCTTGATCGCGGCTTCGGTGGCGCGATGTTCGGCGGCGAGATCGATGGTGGAGGCGTCGGCGTGCAGGATGCTCGTATAGACGATGCGCTTCACGCCAGCCTTCTTGGCGGCGTCGATGATGGCTTTGTGCTGGGCTTCGCGCTGGCCGACCTCGCTCGACGAAATCAGCAGCAGCGTGTCGATGCCGGGCAGGGCGGTGCCGAGCGTCGCGGGTTTGGCGTAGTCGGCTTCGCGGGCGGTGACGCCAAGATCGGCGGCCTTCGCCGGCGAGCGGACAAGGGCGACGATGTCCTTTGCCGGGATTTTGGTTTTGAGTTGGGCGACGACGAGGCGGCCGAGCTGGCCGGTCGCGCCGGTAATTCCGATGGTCATGGTGATGGCTCCTGGGTTGCGGGTGCTGCGTCACATAGACCACTTGATTACTTTCCGTAAGTACCTACATAACTGTTAGTATGAAGCTGGCGATCGAGTTTCCGTCGGAAGGGCGAGTCCATGTCATTTGAAGAGAATTCCGTGCCGGACGCAGCGGTGGGACTGTCCGAGCAGCTCATACGAGGCGACGTGCTGGCGGCGGCTTGTCCGTCGCGGGAGGTGCTCAAGCATCTCACCAGCCGCTGGGGCGTGCTGGTGCTGATCGTGCTGGAGAAGCGCATGCATCGCTTCAGTGAACTGCGCCGGGCGGTCGGCGGCGTTAGCGAGCGGATGCTGGCGCAGACGCTGCATCAGCTCGAGGGCGACGGCATGGTGGCGCGGGTCGCCTACAAGGTGGTGCCGCCGCACGTCGAATACAGCCTGACACCACTCGGCCGCGAGGCGGCGGAAAAGGTGCGGGCGCTGGCCGACTGGATCGAAGTCAGCCTGCCGCGCATCGCTCGCCACTGGAAACCGGCCGAGGCAGCACATCCGGTGGCGGTTTTGCAGGACGGCGCTGCGCCCGGCGCGAATTAATCCGCGCCCAGCAAGCACGGTCGCGAACTAATTCGCGCCAAACCGCCGCAGCCCCTCGCTTTAGCGGCGGCAGCCCCCAACTTGAGAATTTCCGATGTGAAGGGTGTTGACATTCCGCGGTCGCGCCCTTACTCATGTAAATGTTATTTACATTCACACACTATCCTCAAACGAGGCCGACAATGCCAATCACCGCGAAACTCGACGAATTCGGCAAGCCCGCCTGGATTGCCCTGACCGTGCTGGGATTCATGGCCTGGTGGCCGATCGGTCTGGCAACTCTGGCCTTCACAATCGGGAGCGGAAGAATGGGATGCGGTTATCGCGGCCAGGATCGCTGGCAACACAAGATGAATCGTCTGCAGTCCAAGATGGACTGGATGCGCTCGAAGATGGGCGGCGCCGGCTCCGGCGGCGGTTCGCACTTCGGCGGCGGCTCCTGGGGTGGCGCACCGTCGAGCGGCAATGCCGCCTTTGACGAATATCGCAACGACACGCTCAAGCGTCTCGAAGACGAGCAGCGCGAGTTCAAGTCGTTCCTTGAGCGGCTTCGCTTCGCCAAGGACAAGACCGAGTTCGATGCCTTCATGAACGAGCGGCGCGACCGCCCGTCCCCGGAAAGCCCGCCGCAGAACTAAGTCCCCCAACCGATCTGCGCGAGCCAGGCCGTCCGCTCTCTCTCCGAGGCGGACGGCTTTTTCTGTTGCCGCTCAAGCGGGGCCGTATTGAATTGCGCCGCGCTCCATTCGCGCCACAAGCGCCGTCCTAACCAATCCTTAACCATAATCAGCGCTGTTTAGAGGCCAAAAGACTGGCGAAGGCCCGCGCTATCGCCGCTAACGCCCTCATTTGGCCAAGTTTGACAGGGATTCCGCCTGTCGAACCTCGCCAATGGTTTTGGAACACCGCGCCGGGCCGGGCCTTGAACAGTTCGCGCCGCGCAAAGGACGTGCCTCATGAATGCTGCCGATGTGGCACAGTCGCTGCCCACCATCGTCGCTTCCGACCTGTCGCTGTGGACCTTGTTCTGGCACGCGCACTGGATCGTCAAGCTCGTGATGGTCGGGCTTCTCAGTTGCTCGGTCTGGGTCTGGGCCATCGCCATCGACAAGTGGGTTATGTACGCGCGCAACGCCCGCGCGATGCGCAGTTTCGAGGCCTCGTTCTGGTCCGGCCAGTCGCTCGAAGAGCTGTACCGGACGCACGCCGCCAAGCCGACCAATTCGATGGCCGCGCTGTTTGTCGCCGCGATGCAGGAATGGAAGCGCAGCTTCTCCGGCCAGCAGCGCTCGTTCGCCGGCCTTCAGATGCGCCTCGACAAGGTGATGCAGGTGAGCATCGCGCGCGAGGTCGAGCGGCTGGAAAAGCGGCTTCTGGTTCTGGCGACGGTCGGCTCGGCCGGTCCCTTCGTCGGCCTGTTCGGCACGGTCTGGGGCATCATGACGAGCTTCCAGTCGATCGCCGCGTCGAAAAACACCTCGCTCGCCGTGGTGGCGCCGGGTATCGCGGAAGCCCTGATGGCGACCGCGATCGGTCTTATCGCCGCCATACCGGCGACTATTTTCTATAACAAGTTCGCCGGCGAGGTGAATAAACAGGCTCAGCAGCTCGAAGGTTTCGCCGACGAATTCTCGGCCATCCTGTCGCGCCAGATCGACGAGCGCGGCAGCACCGGCTGAATTTAGCCAAGGCACGGCCGCGCCGGTGGGGGCGTCGGCCCGTGCTCTCAAGGGGACAAAGACGCGATGGCAGCAGCGAATGCGGGAACGCCGATCGCCGGCAGGCGCCGCCGCCGCCGCCGGGCGGTGATGGCCGAAATCAACGTCACGCCGATGGTCGACGTGATGCTGGTGCTGCTCATCATCTTCATGGTGTCGGCGCCGCTTCTCACCGTCGGCGTGCCGATCGATCTGCCGCAGACGCAGGCCAAGACCCTCGATCAGGATCGCGAGCCGCTGACGCTGTCGGTCAACGACAAGGGCAAGGTGTTTCTCCAGAACGAGGAGATCGATCTCGACAAGCTGGTGGCCAAGCTCGACGCGGTCGCCGAAGCGCGCGGCGGCAAGGACGCCCGCGTCTATGTGCGCGGCGACAAGAATGTGAACTACGGCGCGATGATGGCGGTCATGGGCCGCCTGTCGGGAGCCGGCTTTCACCGCGTCGCGCTCGTGACCGAGTTCGGGCAGGGCGGCGACAAATAAACAATGCAGATGAAGACGGCATCGGTAATCTCGACCGGCCTGCACATCCTGGTGCTGGGTTGGGCGACGCTGTCTTTCAACGGCAAGGCTTTCGAAGTCACGCCCGCTGAATCGCTGCCGGTCGATCTGGTCAGCGAAAAGGATTTCTCCGAGATGACCAAGGGCGTCAAGGACGCGCCAAAGATCGCGGAGAAGCCCAAGCCGATCGTCGAGAAGATTGCAGAACCGCCGCCGAAGCCGGTCGAGGAGCTCAAGCCCCGGTGACCGAGAAGCGCGAGGTCGCCAACAACAAGGAGGCGGCGCCCGAGCCGCCGAAGCCGGAATCCAAGCCGGATCCGATCGCCGACAAGATCAAGGACGACAAGCCGAAGCAGGAGGCGAAGGCCGAGCCGCAACCGCTGCCGCCGAAGCGCCCGCCGCGGCCGAAGCAACCGGAACAGAAGTTCGATCCGACCAAGATCGCGGCGCTGCTCGACAAGCGCGATCCGACGCGCGCGGCGGCGACCGGCGCCGAGCTCAACCGTAATCCCAATCTCGGCACCGCGGCCGGCGCTGCGGCGAAGCTGACGCAATCCGAAATCGACGCCTTCCGCCGCCGCGTCACCTCGTGCTGGACCATTCCGGTCGGCGCCGAGGGGGCCGACAATCTCAAGGTCGTATTTCGGGTGCAGTTCCGGCGCGACGGCTCGATCGAGCGCGGTCCCGACCCGGTCGAAGGATCGGCCTCGCCCTATGGCCCGGCCTTTGCCGAAAGCGGCCGGCGGGCCATTTTGCAATGCGCTCCCTATACGATGCTCAAGCCAGAACACTACGATAGCTGGAAAGATATCGAGATCGGCTTTACGCCGCGCGACATGTTCCAGTAATCCTCGTCAACGATCATCCGGTGCGTGCCGCGCGCCGATTCGAAAGCGACCTGCAATGATCCGACCCGCCGATGTTTCTAATTTGACCGGGCTGACGCGTCGCCGCCTGGTGGCCGGCGCCGGCATCGGCGCCCTGGCCGCGCTTGCGCCTCGCGAGGCTGGCGCGGTGCTGCGGCTCGAAATCACGTCGGGCAATGTCCAGCCCATGCCGATCGCGCTGCCGGATTTCGTCGCCGGCTCGCCGGCCGAGGCCGAGACCGCGCGCAACGTCACCGGCATCATCACCAACAACCTGCAGCGCTCCGGTCTGTTCGCGCCGATCAATCCGGCGGCGTTCACCGAGAAGATCACCAATTCCGACGCCATCCCGCGTTTCCCGGACTGGCGCGTCATCAATGCGCAGGCGCTGGTGACCGGCCGCCTGACCCGGCAGGGCGATGGCCGCCTCAAAGCCGAATTCCGCCTGTGGGATGTGTTCGCCGGAGCACAGCTCGATGGCAAGCAGTATTTCACCACGCCGGATAACTGGCGGCGCATCGCGCACATCATTTCGGACGCGATCTACGAACGCCTGACCGGCGAGAAGGGTTATTTCGACAGCCGCATCGTGTTCATCGACGAGACCGGGCCGAAGGAGCGCCGCGTAAAGCGCCTCGCCATCATGGATCAGGACGGCGCCAGCGTGCGCTATCTGACGCGCGGCGACGACCTGGTGCTGACGCCGCGGTTCAATCCATCGACGCAAGAAATTACCTACATGTCCTACGGGCAGGCCGATCCGCGCGTCTATTTGCTCAACATCGAGACCGGGCAGCGCGAGATCGTCGGCAACTTCCCGGGCATGACTTTTGCCCCCCGGTTTTCGCCGGACGGCCAGCGCGTCATCATGAGCCTGCAGCAGGGTCCGAACTCGAACCTGTTCGTGATGGACCTGCGCTCCAAGCAGACGACGCGGCTCACCGACACGCCGGCCATCGACACCTCGCCGTGCTATTCGCCGGACGGCCGTTATATTTGTTTTGAAAGCGATCGCGGCGGCTCGCCCCAGATCTATGTGATGGCGGCGACCGGCGGGCAGGCGCAGCGCATTTCCTTCGGCGAAGGCAGCCACTCGACCCCGGTGTGGTCGCCGCGCGGCGACTTCATCGCCTTCACCGGTCAGGCGCGCGGTCAATTCTCCATCGGCATCATCAAGCCGGATGGCCAGGGCGAGCGTCTGCTGACATCGGGCTTCCACAATGAGGGCCCGACCTTCGCGCCGAACGGCCGCGTCATCATGTTTTTCCGCGATCTCGGGCCGGGGCCGAATCTCTATACGATCGATATTACCGGCCGCAATGAATTGAAGGTTCCGACGCCGTCCTTGGCGTCCGATCCGGCCTGGTCGCCGCTGCTGTCGTAAAGGGGCCGAAATCCGGGCCGCGCGCCGTCAGAGCGCCATATTCACCGGGTCTTAACCATGAGCGCCGGTTTAAGCCGATCCGGCGACCTTTATGGGCCCCGGCAAGGTTCCATCAAGGTTGACGGAAGGTTCGCTTAACCACCGCGCTGGTAGATGGTGAGCCTGATCGCGCGCCACTTGTTTTCGCGGGCCGGCGCGCACCGCACATCGCGTGCGCGTATGGAGTGATGGGTATGATCGAGATCGGAAAAATTCTTCGCGGTGCGCGGCTTGCCGCCGTGCTCGCTGTGGGCCTCGCCATTTCGGCTTGCGCCAATCAAAATGCCACCGACGGCGCCAACGGCGCGGCCGGCTCGGCGTCGACGCCGGGCAGCCAGCAGGATTTCGTCGTCAATGTCGGCGATCGCGTCTTCTTCGAGACCGACCAGACGGACCTGTCGCCCACGGCGCGCGCCACCCTCGACAAGCAGGCGCAGTGGCTGACAAACTACAGCCAGTATAACTTCACCATCGAAGGCCACGCCGACGAACGCGGCACCCGCGAATACAACATCGCGCTCGGCGCCCGCCGCGCCCAGTCAGTCCGCGATTATCTGGTGTCGCGTGGCATCAACGCGGCGCGTATGCGCACCATCTCCTACGGCAAGGAGCGCCCGGTCGCGGTCTGTAACGACATCTCGTGCTGGTCGCAGAACCGCCGCGCGGTGACGGTGCTCAACGCCGGCTCGTGACGCAATTTCTTGATACTTGTTCTTGATACTTGCGTGACGGTTTGAATTTTGCGGGGCCGGCGGGTCTAACGCCGGCGCCGCAGCTTTTTGTAGGACCCTGTTGTCAGAGTTCCCCGCCCGGGCGATGATGGCCCGGCGGCAAGCGTGCTGTTTCCGGCCGCCTGCCTTGAGGGGGCTGAAACAATGGCGTCGGGCTTTTATCGCAACGCGGCAATCGCACTCGTCGGCCTGCTTCCTTTGCTCGCGGCTTGCGGCGAGAAGAACACCTATGTCGCCCCGCCGCCGCCCAAGGTGACGGTCGCCGTGCCGGTGAAAAAGCCGGTGACGCGCTTTCTGGAATCGACCGGCAATGTCGCCGCGGTGAATTCGGCCGACCTGGTCGCCCGCGTGGCGGGTTTCGTCGAAGCCATCAAATACCAGGACGGCGATGCCGTGAAAAAAGGGCAGGCGCTGTTCGTCATCGAGCAGAAGCCCTACGAACTGAAAGTCCAGCAGGCCAAGGCGGCGGAAGAGAGCGCGCGCGCCACGCTGGTCAAGGCGCAGGCCGATTACCAGCGCCAGGCCGATCTGGTGCCGAGCGGTTCGACCTCGAAATCCTCGCTCGACAATTCGCTCGGCACCCGCGACAGCGCGCAGGCGAGCCTCGATCAGGCGGTCGCCTCGACCAAGCTTGCCGAAAACGATCTGGCCTATACGCAGGTGACCGCGCCGTTCGACGGCGTCGTCAGCGCGCGAAAGGTTTCGGTCGGCGCTTACGTGTCCGGTACCGGCAATCCGCTCGCCTCGATCGTGTCCACCGATCCGGTCTACGTCAATTTCAGCATCGGCGAGCAGGAGACGATCCGCGTCCGCGCCATGATCGCGGCGCGCGGACTGACGCCGGCAGAGTTGAAGAAGGTGCCGGTGGAAGTGTCGTTGCAGACCGAGACCGGCTACCCGCACAAGGGTACGCTCGATTACGCCTCGCCGACGGTCGATCCCTCGACCGGGACGCTGGCCGGGCGGGCGATCCTCGACAATCCGAATAATGTTCTGCTGCCCGGCCTGTTCGTGCGCGTGCGCATCCCGCTCGGGCCGCCCAAGGAAGAATTGCTGGTGCCCGACACCGCGCTCGGCACCGACCAGAGCGGGCGCTATCTGCTTGTCGCCGGCAAGGACGGCGTGGTCGAGCAGCGCCGCGTCGACCTGGGGCCGCTCGACGGCACCTTGCAGGTGATCGACAAGGGCGTCGGCCCGGACGATCGCGTCATCGTCAACGGCATGCTGCGTGCCGTGCCCGGGCAGAAGGTCGATCCGCAGACGGCTGCCGCGCCGGCCGGCAAATAAGGCCGGGGCCATGATCTCCAAATTCTTCATCGAGCGTCCGGTTCTCGCCAACGTCATCGCCATTCTGATGGTCCTGATCGGCGCGATTGCGCTGTTCCAGTTGCCGGTCGCGCAATATCCCGACGTCGTTCCGCCAACCGTGTCGGTGACGACGCGCTATCCCGGCGCCAGCGCCCGGACCGTGATCGAGACCGTGGCGCTGCCGATCGAGCAGCAGGTCAACGGCGTGGAAGGCATGATCTACATGCAGTCCTACGCGGCGTCGGACGGCTCCTATAACCTGACAGTGACGTTCAAGATCGGCACCGACCTGAACTTCGCGCAGGTGCTGGTGCAGAACCGCGTGTCGAGCGCGCTCGCCTCGTTGCCGCAAAGCGTGCAGGCGCAGGGCGTCGTGGTGCAGAAGAAGTCGACCTCGACCTTGCAGATCGCCACGCTGACCTCCACCGATCCGAAGCACGACAGCCTGTTCCTCGCGAACTACGCCAGCATCAGCCTCAAGGACGAACTGTCCCGATTGCCCGGTGTTGGCAGTGTCAGCGTGTTCGGCGCCGGCAACTATGCCATGCGCATCTGGCTCGACCCCAACAAGATGAAAGCGCGCAATCTCATCGTTAACGACGTGATCAACGCGCTGCAATCGCAGAACAGCCAGGTGACCGCCGGTCAGATCGGCGCGCCGCCGGGTCCGGATACGGTGCCGTTCCAGTATACGCTCAACGTCTTCGGCCGCCTCACCGAGACCAGCGAGTTCGCCAATGTCATCGTCAAGACCGGGCCGACCGGCGAGATCACGCGCGTGCGCGACGTCGGTACCGTCGAACTCGGCGCGCAGACTTACGGCGCCGTTTTCAAGGTCGACAACAAGGCCTCGGCCGGCCTCGGCATCTCGCTGTCGCCCGGCGCCAATGCGCTCAACGTTGCGACCGAAGTGCGGCAGCGGCTCGCCGAACTGTCGAAGAGTTTCCCGCAAGGCATGCAGTATGACGTGCCGTTCGACGTCACCATCTTCGTCAACACGTCGATCCACGAGGTCTACAAGACGTTGATCGAGGCGGCGATCCTGGTGCTGATCGTCATCCTGGTCTTCCTGCAGGACTGGCGCGCCATGCTGGTGCCGGCGACGACCGTGCCGGTGACGATCATCGGCGCCTTCGCGGCGATGGCGGCGATGGGCTTTACCGTGAACTTCGCCACTTTGTTCGCCATCGTGCTGGCGATCGGCATCGTGGTCGACGACGCCATCATCGTCGTCGAAGGCGCCGCGCATAACATCGACCGCGGCATGAACGGCCATGACGCCGCCATCGAGGCGATGCGGTTGCTGCTCGGGCCGATCATCGGCATCACGCTGGTGCTGCTGTCGGTGTTCCTGCCGGCGGCGTTTCTGCCGGGTCTCACCGGTCAGATGTACGCCCAATTCGCGCTGGTCATTGCCGCGACCGCGCTCATCAGCGCCGTCAACGCCGTGACATTGAAGCCGACGCAGTGCGCGTTATGGCTGCGGCCGGCGGTGCCACCTGAGAAGCGCAACATTTTTTTCCGCGGCTTCAACAGGGTCTATGACAAATGCGAGGCCGCCTATACGCGGCTGATGCAACGTCTCGTCGGCCATGCCGGCAAGATGACCGTCCTCGCGCTTATTGCCATTGGCGTGACGCTTTATGGTTTCTCGCGCATCCCGGCCGGCTTCATCCCGATCGAGGACCAGGGCTATCTGCTGGCGACGGTCCAGTTGCCGGACGGCGCCTCGCTGCCTCGGACGCAGGCGGTGATGGAGAAGCTCGACGCCATTGCCCACAGGAATCCGGGCGTCGACAAGGTGGTGACCATCGCCGGGCTGTCGGCTCTCGACAACAATTCCAGCCTGTCGTCGGCGGGCGTCGCCTACATCATCCTCAAGGACTGGGATGTGCGCGGCAAGAAGCTCGGCCTGTTGCCGATGTATCAGTCGCTCAGCCGCGAGCTTGGCGCCATTGAGGAAGCGAGCGTCCGCGTCTTGCCGCCGCCGCCGATCCAGGGGATCGGCAACGCCGCCGGCACCACCGCGCAGATTGAACTGCGCGACAACAGCACCGACTACGTGAAGCTGCAAAGCATCGTCGACTCCGTGATGGGCAACGCCGCGTCGCAATCGAACATCCAGGCGGTGATCTCGTCGTTCCGCGCCAACGTCCCGCAATATCTCGTCGACGTCGATCGCGTGAAGGCGCAGGCCGTCGGCGTCGGCATTGATCAGATATTCTCCGCGCTTGGCGGGTATCTCGGCTCGTCTTACGTCAACCAGTTCACCCAATTCGGACGCACCTTCCAGGTGGTGGTGCAGGCCGATTCGCAATTCCGGCTGCGCACGGAAGATCTCGAAAACATTTCGGTGCGCAACAATGCCGGCAGCATGATTCCGCTGTCGACGCTGATCGACATCAAGCCGATGAGCGGGCCGTCGCTCGTGAGCCTTTACAATCTCTATCCGTCGGCGACGGTGATCACGCTGCCGGCGCGCGGCCATTCGACCGGCGAGACCATGAGCCTGATGGAGCAGGTGGCCCAACAGTCCTTGCCGCCGAACACGGTGATGGAATGGACCGGTATGTCGTACCAGGAAAAGCTGGTCGGCAATCAGATGTACTTGGTGTTCGCGATGGCGCTGCTGCTCGTCTATTTCGTCCTCGCCGGACAGTATGAGAGCTGGTACCAGCCGATGGCCGTCATTCTCGCGGTGCCGATCTCGCTGATCGGACCGGTCGGCACGCTGCTCGCGCTCGGCATCGAGAACAATCTCTATACGCAGATCGGCATCGTGCTGCTGATCGCGCTTTCGGCGAAGAACGCGATTCTCATCGTCGAGTTCGGCCGCGAACTGCGCGAGGGCGGCAAGGGGCTCCTCGAGTCGGCGGTCGAAGCGGCACGGGCGCGGTTCCGGCCGATCCTGATGACGTCGTTTGCCTTCATCCTCGGCGTGCTGCCGCTGGTGCTGGCGACCGGGGCGGGCGCCAATGCGCGCGCCTCGATCGGCATCACGGTGTTCACCGGCATGCTGGCCTCGACGTGTCTGGCGGTGCTGTTCGTGCCGTCGTTCTTCGTCGTGATCCGCGCCTTCGAGGAATGGATGAAGGCGCGCGGCAAGAAGCCGGCGCCGAATCCGGCCGCCGTCCCATAGGCCCTCAAAAGTAACGCCTGTGGGCCACAATCTGGTCGCACTCAACTGGCTATGCTAGGGGAATGGCCCAATCCCCCGGCGCTGGCGCCGGGGCTCGTTAACGGCTGCCATGTCCCCGGCGGTTGTGCCGACCCATGAGCCTATGAAACAAAATCCAAACAAACCACACGCCGCGCTGACGCTTGGCACACTCTTCCGCTTTACACTCGCCGCCGTGGTCGTCGCCGCGGTGTTGCTGACGGCGTTCTATTCCGCGCATGCGCAGGAACGCGGCGGCAACTTCCTCGACAACCTGTTCAACCGAGGCGACGGGCAGCAGCAGCAACAGCAGCCGGATCAGGGCGGGCAGCCGTCCGGCGGCGATCCGAACGACCTGGCGGTGCGCATCGACCGCATCGAGAGCGCGCTGCGCCAGCTCACCGGCACGATCGAGCAGTTGCAGTATCGCAACCAGCAGCTCGAGCAGCAGGTCCGCGCCCTGCAGGGCGGCGGCGCGCCGGCGCCAGGCCAGCCGCCGGTGGTGCTGCCGAACAACCAGAATCCCGTCGTCGCCCCCGGCCAGCAGCCGGTGGTGCGGCCGGGCGTGCCGGGCGCGCTGCAGCCATCGACCCCGGCGCAGCCGGGCCGCCGCTCCGATGTGTTCGATCCTTCGCTGAACCCACAGGCGCCGGGCGCGCCGCGTCCGCTCGGGGCCACGGCGGCCGCCGTACCCCCGCTCGGAACCGACGCACAGGCCAATGCCCCCGTCGGCGCGCCGGATGGCCGTGCCGCCGGTGCGCCGCTCGATCTGTCGACGCTGTCAGGCAACCAGCCGCCGCCGTCGTCTCCGGTGGTCGATGCCGGACCGGCCCCGGGAAGGGTCGCGAGCGCGGGTCCTGTCGCGCCGCCTGCTGCACCCTCAACCAACCCGCCACGCGATGTCGCGGCCGGCGCGCGGCTGGCGACGCTGCCGCCTTCGGCCAAGCCGCAGGACGAATACGACCTCGCTTATGGCTACGTGCTGCACAAGGATTACGGCTTGGCCGAACAGGCGTTCCGCGATTTCCTGCGCAAATATCCCAACGAAGCGCTGGTCGCCGACGCGCAATACTGGCTCGGCGAGAGCCTGTTCCAGCGCCAGCGCTATCGCGACGCGGCCGAATCCTTCCTCGCGGTCTCGACCAAGTTCGAAAAGGCCGGCAAGGCGCCGAACGCGCTGTTGCGTCTCGGCCAATCGCTCGCCGCGCTGAAGCAGAAGGAAGCGGCCTGCGCCACGCTGGCCGAGGTCAGCCGCAAATATCCCAAGGCGCCCGTCAACGTGAAAAAGGGCGTCGAGGAGGAAATCAAGCGCGCCAAATGCTAGGCTGAAGTTCCGACGCTTTCCGTCGGATTTCGGACGCCACGATGCCGCGCGACGTTGCGACAGCCATCTCGGACAAGGAAGCCAAATCGTTGTTCGCCGGTTTCGCATCGGCGACAGCGCTGGTGCTGGCTGTCTCCGGCGGGCCCGACTCGACGGCGCTGATGGTGCTGGCCGCGCGCTGGCGCAAGGCGCGCAAGACCGGACCTGAACTGGTCGCCGTCACCGTCGATCACGGCCTGCGCGCGGACTCGAAGCGCGAGGCGCGCGACGTCGCCAGGCTTGCGAAACAACTTGGGCTCGCGCATCGCACGATGTGCTGGACCGGCGTGAAGCCCAGAACCGGTATTCCGCAGGCCGCGCGCGAGGCGCGCTATCGCCTGCTGGCGAATGCGGCGCGCAAAGCCGGCGCGCAGCATATCCTCACCGCGCATACACGCGACGATCAGGCCGAGACCGTGCTCATTCGTATGAGCCGTGGTAGCGGCGTCACCGGACTCACAGGCATGGCGATGAGCACGAGGCTCCATGTGCCGGGTCTGCCGGTTCTTGACGAGACACGGAGTCTGCTTCTCGTCCGCCCTTTTCTCGACATTCCCAAACTGCGGCTGATCGCCACGCTGGACAAGGCTAAAATCCTTTATGCCGACGATCCGACCAATCGCGATGCCGCGTTCACCCGCGCTCGGCTGCGCCGCCTGATGCCGCAACTCGCGACGGAGGGTCTCGATGCGCGACGGCTGGCGGTGCTGGCTCGCCGGTTGCGGCGCGCGAACGAGGCGATCGAGGCGGCTACCGATCGCGCCATGGAGACGGTCATGCTTCCAGGCGCTCGCGAACTGGCTCGTTTCGACGCGGCCGGCTTTTTCGTCCTGCCGGAGGAACTCGCGCTGCGGGCCCTGGGCCGCGCGATTGTCGTTTTGGGCGCCAATTTCCGGGTCGAACTCGCCAAGCTCGAAGCGCTGTTTGCGGCGCTGACCGAGGCCGGCAAAGCTGGCGGACGCTGGCGGCGGACACTGGCCGGCGCGCTTGTGACCCTGGACAAGGGCCGGATTACCGTGGAAGCAGCCCCAGCCCGCCGCGCGGGGCATGGCAGAAACGGCCGAAATGCCTTAACCACGGCGGGACGGAAGCGCGCGGGAGCAGCAAAGTCCCGCTAGGATATGTGAGAATCGAGCCCTTTCCATGCAGGGATAGGGTGCCTACATTGCCGTAGAAGCGGGTGGGGAGCTCAAAGCCCGCCGGCTCACATAACAGACAAGCCGCGGCGCCCAAGTCTGCGCGCGGGTAGGAACGTCAGATGAACGCCAATCTGCGCAATTTCGCCCTCTGGGTGATTATCGTCCTTCTGCTGCTTGCCCTTTTCACGCTGTTTCAGAATCCAGGCCAGCGCACCAGTGCGCAGGAGATTTCGTTCTCGCAGCTGTTGTCCGAGGTCGATCAGGGCCGCGTGCGCGACGTCGTGATCCAGGGTCCCGAAATTCGCGGCACCTTCGCCAACGGCACCGCTTTCCAGACCTACGCGCCGAGCGATCCGGGCCTGGTGCAGAAGCTCTATGCCAAGGGCGTCGCGATCACCGCGCGTCCGCTCACCGACAACGTGCCGTGGTTCGTGTCGCTTCTGGTGTCGTGGCTGCCATTCATCGCGCTCATCGGCGTTTGGATATTTCTCTCGCGGCAGATGCAGGGCGGCGCCGGCAAGGCGATGGGCTTCGGCAAATCGCGCGCCAAGCTGCTCACCGAAGCGCATGGCCGCGTGACGTTTGACGATGTCGCCGGTGTCGACGAAGCCAAGCAGGACCTCACCGAGATCGTCGAATTCCTCCGCGACCCGGGCAAGTTCCAGCGGCTTGGCGGACGCATCCCGCGCGGCGTTTTGCTCGTCGGTCCTCCGGGCACCGGCAAGACCTTGATCGCGCGCGCGGTCGCCGGCGAAGCCAATGTGCCGTTCTTCACCATCTCGGGCTCCGACTTCGTCGAAATGTTCGTCGGCGTCGGCGCCTCGCGCGTGCGCGACATGTTCGAGCAGGCCAAGAAGAACGCGCCCTGCATCATCTTCATCGACGAAATCGACGCCGTCGGCCGTCATCGTGGCGCCGGCATGGGCGGCGGTAACGACGAACGCGAGCAGACGCTCAACCAGTTGCTGGTCGAGATGGACGGCTTCGAGGCGAACGAGGGCATCATCCTCATCGCCGCGACCAACCGTCCGGACGTGCTTGACCCGGCGCTGCTGCGTCCCGGCCGCTTCGACCGTCAGGTCGTGGTGCCGAACCCGGATGTGGTCGGCCGCGAGGCCATCCTGAAGGTGCACGTCAAGAAGGTGCCGCTGGCGCCGGACGTGAACCTCAAGACCATCGCGCGCGGCACGCCCGGTTTCTCGGGCGCCGATCTCGCCAACCTCGTCAACGAGGCGGCCCTGATGGCTGCGCGCCGCAACAAGCGCATGGTCATGCAGGCCGAATTCGAGGACGCCAAGGACAAGGTGATGATGGGCGCCGAGCGCAAGTCGCTCGTCATGACCGACGAAGAGAAGATGCTGACCGCCTATCACGAAGGCGGCCACGCTCTGGTCGCGCTCAGCGTCAAGGCGACGGATCCGGTGCACAAGGCGACCATCATTCCGCGCGGCCGTGCGCTCGGCATGGTCATGCAGTTGCCGGAGCGCGACAAGCTGTCGATGTCGCTCGAGCAGATGGAATCGCGTCTCGCCATCATCATGGCCGGCCGCGTCGCCGAAGACCTGATCTTCGGCCGCGACAAGGTCACGTCGGGCGCGGCGTCGGACATCGAGCAGGGCACCAAGCTCGCCCGCATGATGGTGACGCGCTGGGGTCTGTCGGATGAGCTCGGCCCTGTCGCTTACGGCGACAATGGCGACGAGGTTTTCCTCGGCTATCAGGTTTCGCGTCAGCAGAATGTCTCCGAGGAAACCAACCGCAAGATCGACGGCGAAGTGCGCAAGCTGGTCGAGACCGGTCAATCCGAAGCCCGCCGCATCCTGACCGAGCGGCGTGCCGATCTCGAAACTTTGGCCAGGGGCCTGCTCGAGTTCGAGACGCTGACCGGCGACGAGATCAAGGATCTGCTCAACGGCATCCGTCCGGTGCGCGAGACCGTGATCGAGCCGGCGACGCCGCGCGGTTCGGCCGTGCCGCCGGCCGGCAAGCCGCGTCCGCGTCCCGACGCGCCCGGCGAAGTGGCGCCGCAGCCGCAGGGCTGAGGGCTCGATATAAACAATGGCAATGGCCGGGCAGATAGCCCGGCCATTTTGCTTTTGAGAGGGCGGGGCCGCCCGCATGACCACCGCCCGGAAATAGGGCTTTCCCGTCAGGCCCGCCTGCGATAGCGCTTGTCACTGCAATGACCCCGCCAACTTCAAGCACCGACAACAATGCGCGCTGGACCTTCGCCGCCTTCCGCCAGGGCGCGCTCGAGATCCTGCCGTTTGTGCCGGGGCTCGCCGCATTCGCGATGGCCTACGGCACGGTCGCGGCACGCAAGGGCATGACTTTATTCGAAACGCTGCTGATGAGCGCCACGGTGTTTGCCGGCGTGGTGCAGATGATCGTGCTTGATAGCTGGCCGGAGGCGCTGACCTTTGGCGCCATCGTCGGCATCCTGGCGCTCACTGCGCTGGTGAATGCGCGCTATCTGATGATCGGCGCGACCCTGCGGCCGCTGCTCAATAGCGAACCGCCCCGCAAGGTTTATCCGACCCTGTTTTTTCTGGTCGAGCCGCCCTGGCTGATGTCGTTGCGCTATCACGCCAATGGCGGACGCGATCCGGCCTATCTGCTCGGCGGCGGCGTGACGCTGTATTTCATCTGGGTCACGACGGCGATCCCGGGCTATATCGCCGGCGCGGCGGTCGGCAATCCGCAACAGTTCGGCATCGATCTGGTGATGCCGGCCTTCTTCGTCGCCATGATGGTGCCGCTGTGGCGCGGCCCGCGGCGTTCCTACGGGATGATCGTCGGCGCGCTGGCGGCCGTCGTCACGGAATATGTGGTTGGCGGCTTCTGGTATCTCATCGTCGGCGCGGTGGCCGGCTGCATTGCCGGGGCCTTCAACGATGATTGAGAAGGACGCCTTCGGCTTTCTCGTCGCGCTGGCCGGCATGACCGTGATCGCCTACCTGACGCGCATCGCCGGCTACTGGCTGATCGGCCGCCTCGTCATCGGGCCGCGGCTGCGCCGCATGCTCGACGCGCTGCCCGGCGCGATCATTGCAGCGACGGTGGCGCCGACTTTGGTGCAGGGCGGCCCGCGCGCCATTTTGGCTCTCGCGGTCACCGCGCTGGTGATGATCGCCATTCGCAAGGACTTCTTCGCCGTGGTGGCCGGTGTTGCGGTCGCCGCGGCGGCCTTCGCCTTCGGGCTGTAAGCCAGCGCGCGGCGTTATCATCTGCGCTAGACTGGGCGGATGCCGCTCTCAAACCGCGTCACGCCTTTTGCCGAACTGATCAGCGACGCTGCGCGCGGGCTCATGATGGGCAATCGCGGCGGCCGGATTCATGACCGCGAACGTGAACTTACCGCGCGGCGCTGGGCCTCGAAGCAGTGGATTTGCTGCAAGCTCGAATTCAACAATCGCCATCGTAAGGTCTGGGGCGACAGTTACACCGAACTGTTCTTCCTCGACGAGGTGACGGCTTTTGCCGCCGGGCACCGGCCGTGTTTCGAGTGCCGCCGCAAGGATGCACAGGAGTTCGCCCGGCTGTTTCCCCGCGCGCACAAGGCGCCGGAGATCGACCGCGTGCTGCATGGCGAGCGGCTCGACGGCCGGAGCAAGCGAACGCATCGCCAGGTCATCGACGCGCTGCCGGATGGTGCGACGATCGCCCGCGGCCGGGATGCTTTCGCCGTGTGCGGCCGGCATCTGCTGCGCTGGGAACCTTCGGGCTATGTGCAGGCCGAGCCGCGGCCGCGCGGCGTGGACGTCGATGTGCTCACGCCGCCGTCGATCCTTACGGTTCTGGTGCGAGGCTATGCGCCGCTCTGGCATCCCAGCGCGCAACTCAGGGGCGGCGATGCCGCGCCACCGGCCAGTCCGGGATAATACCGATCACCAGCGCGCAGCCGCCAATGATGGTCGCGGCGCCGGCGATCTGCATCGCCGACAGCGGCTCGTGCAAAATGAGCGCGCCGACCAGAACCGCGACGACGGTCACGGCGAACTCGACGCTGATCGCCTTGGTCGCGCCGATGGTCGCGACCAGCCGGAAATACAGTACATAGGTCGTCGCGCTCATGACGGCGCCGAGGATGAGCAGATAACCGAAGTCGATGAGATGCGGCGTGCCCGGCACCGGGACGAAGGCCAATAGCGGCACCGTCATGATGCCGCCGGCCAGGAACGAGCCGGCGGTGATGTCCCATGAACTGACGCCGCGCAGGCGGAAGCTCGCATAGCAACTGCCGAAGGCCGCCGACAGGCAGGCCAGCAACGTGCTCGCACAGCCGATGGCGAAATCGGCGGTGAAGGGCACGGCGGGAAACCCGACCAGCACCACCATGCCGGCCAAGCCGAGCACGAGGCCGAACAGGTGCCGCCGCGTCAGGCGCTCGATCCCCCAGAGCCTGGCGATCAGCATCGAGAACAGGGGAATGGTGGCAACGACGATGGCCGACATCGCGGTGCCGATCAGCGGCAGCCCGAACGACAGGCCGATGAGCTGGCCCGCGACCGTGGTTGCGCCGACCAAGGCGAACGGCCGCCAGCCGGCGCTGAAATTCATGCGCCGCCGCGTCACGGCGGCGATGACGAACAGGGTCGCGGCGGCGACGAAGCAGCGCAGCGTCACCGCGCCGACCCAGCCGAAGGCGGCGACGACACGCAGCAGCACCACGAACGACAGGCCCCAGATCACCGCCAGGAAAACGTAGGATGCGATGTCTCTGGCTTTCATGGGGACTTCAGGTCGCGCGCCATCAATAGCGATCGCGCGCGCACTAGCCTTTCATCGCCGCCTTGATGGCCTCAAGCCCGGCGCCGGCTTTCGCCGCGTCGATGATCTTGGCTTCCTTGGCGTTGAGCCCCGGCAGCGCCGCCGTCATCGCGTCGACGATCTCAAGCGGCACGACGACAGCGCCATGGCGGTCGGCGTGGATCAGATCGCCACTGCGCACTGCCATGCCGTGAATGTTCACCGGTACGCCGTAATCGACGACGTGCACGAAAGCATGCGACGGCGCAATCGAGCCGGCGAGCATCTGGAAGCCGTGCGGGATCATCGGGATGTCGCGCACCGAACCGTTGGTGATGGTGCCGAGACAACCGAGCGCCTTGTGCACGTTGGACTGCACCTCGCCCCAGAAGGCGCCGTAGCCGACGATGTCGTCGATGTCCTGGATCACGGCGATGCCGGGCTGCGGTTCGGCGGCGACGTAATCGAGATAATCGAGACGCTTGGCCATGTAGCCCGCTTCGCTGAGCGGCACGCGGTCCTGCGCGCGCATGGTCACGGTCTTGGCGAAGCCGACCATCGGCGGCAGATCGGGAAACGGACAGTGCAGGTGACGCACCGTGTAGCCGAAGCCGCGCCGTTCGGGCGCGACGATCTCGATGAGATTGCAGACGGTCGGCGTGTCGATCGAGACCAGAAAGTCCCGCTGCGCCTGTGACAAAGTTGGAGACATGGTGGTTGCCGCGCTGGTGTTGACGATGCGCGGCCCCGGCCGCGGGAGGCGAACGCTAGGGGGCCGTCCCGCTCCGGTCAATCAGGGCGGCTCGACGGCCGCCAGTTGCGGCCCCGGCGGCACACGGCGCGCCCACAGGAAATAAACAATCAGGGCCATGATCGTCAGCATGGCCGCGAGCAGCGCAACGCAGGCCGGCCAGCCGCCGACGGTCCAGGCAATGCCGCCCAGCGCGGCGCCGAAGCTGCCGCCGATATAGAAGCTGGTGACGTAAAGCCCGACGGCGGACGAGCGCCCGACCTTGGCGGTGATGGTGACATAACCCGTCGAAATCGTCTGGCAGATCAGGCCGCAGGCGGCCGAGATGACCAGACCGAGGAAGATAACGGGCAGCGGCGCCGACAGCGTCAGCGCGACGCCCACCACCCAGAAGCAGATGACCGGGATCATGAAACGCCGGCGACCGAAACGGCTGACCGCCCAGCCGGCCAGCGGCGCGAGCCCGGCGCCGACGAGGTAAACAACGAAGATGGCCCCGAGCCACGTCGCCGACAGATTGTAAGGCGGGGCGGCAAGGCGGAAGTTGATGTAGGTGAAGGTCAGCACGAAGCAGAACAGCACGCCGAAGCCGACCGCATAGGTTGCGAGCAATTGCCCGTTGCGGAAATGCTGGAGCATCTGCCGGCCCGAAGCGATGAGTCCCTCGGACCGCACGAACTTGCGTTCGCGCGGCAACAGCGCCCACACGGCCAGCCCGCCGGCGAAAGTTATCACCGCGATCGTGACGAGGGCGCCGCGCCATCCGATCAGATCCGATAGAACGCCGGTGATGAAACGGCCGCTGAATCCGCCGAGACTCGCGCCGGAGGTGTAGATGCCGGCGGCGGCGGTGACCTCGTGCGGTTCCCACTCGTCGCCGATATAGGCGACGGCGACCGCGAACACCGGCGGCAGCACCAGCCCCTGGACGAAACGCCAGATCACCAGGCTGTGCAGGTCCGGCGCCAGCGCGCACATCACCGTCGGGATGCCGAGCAGCAGCATCGCGGTGACGATGACGCGCTTGCGGCCAAGCACATCGGCCACGGTGCCGGTAAACGGCGCGGTGAGCGCGACCGCCAGCGTGCTGGCCGTCATGATGGTGGAGATGCTGGCCGCGCCGGCGCCGAACTCCTGCGACAGCAGCGGCAGGATCGCCTGCGGTGAATAGAGATTGATGAAAGCGGAAAAGCCGACAATGCCTACGGCCAGATGGCGCGCCGTGATTCCCGTTTTTCGCGCGGCAGACATGATCGGAACCCGGCGGCGGAGAGCGAAGCAGGACCAAGCTATGCATGGTTTTGCGCGACGATACCACGGCCCGCGGCGGCGGGGCGGTTGGCCGTCTGGCGCATGGCTTTATACGCTCAACGCCGCGCGGGCATTTTGGAGCGTCCGGTCCGCGCTGCCGGAGGCATCGACCTCGGCCCAGGTGAGATCGCCGAGGTCGTAGCTCTCCTGCGCACGGGCGACCTTGGCGTCGGCATCCGACGCGTCGCCCTGACGGCCGCCGACGCGGGCGAGCCGCGTGTCGAGATCGGCGTCAAGAAACAGCCCGTGGAAGGCGCCGGGCGCGGCCTGTTCGATCCGCGCCCGCTCGTCGGCACGGGCGAACACCGCATCGACGATGACCGACTGGCCGGCGGCGATGACGCGGGCGGCCCGGAGCGCGAGGGTGTCGTAGACCCTGGCGGTGACCGGCGCGGTATAGGCTTCGGCCGGCAGCGGCTCGGTTTCGGATTTGCCGAACAGCGCCTTGCGGATGGTGTCGCTGCGCAGCCAGATCGCGCCGGGCAGCGGCGGAATTTGCGCCATCAGGGCGCGCGCCAGCACCGACTTGCCGGTGCCCGAGAGGCCGCCGATGGCGACGAGCCGCGGCTGAGGCGGCGCCATCAACCTGCGCGCCAGCGCGAAATAAGCGCGCGCCTGGGCATCAAGCGCGGTATCGCGCTTTGGCTCTGTCTTGAGCCGCGCCGCGGTGACCTTGGCGCGGATCGCGGCGCGCAACGACATAAACAGCGGCAGCAGCGCCAGCGCATCGAGGTCGTCGTCATAGGCCGTGTCCGCGAGATACCGATTGAGCACGATCGAGGCGGCGCGCTCGCGCTTGCGCTCGATCAGGTCCATCAGCAGGAAAGCAAGATCGTAGATGCGGTCGATGATGGCGAGTCTGTCATTGAATTCGATGGCGTCGAACAGCATCGGCTCCTTGCCGATCAGCACCAGATTGCCGAGATGCAGATCGCCATGGCAGCGCCGCACGCAGCCGTCGCGCTCGCGCGCATCGAGCAGGGGACGCAGGCGCTTCAGCGCGGCGGCGCTCGCCGCCGTCAGCGCGGCGGTGGCGGCAGGGTCGAACAGATCGGGAAAGCCGGCAAGTTCGCCATCGTTCTGGACGATGATGTCATCGAGCGTCGCGGAAAAATGGGCGCCGCGCATGACCGGCGCGATGCCGTGCGCCCTGGCCACGGCGCGGCCGAGGCGGCCGGCGAGTTCGTCGTCGATAAGATCCTGCTCGCTCAGGTGATCGAGCGTCTGCGTCTCGTCGAAACGCGCCATCTCGACGGCATATTCCACCGGCACGCCATCGCCGCCGATGTGCAGCGAGCCGTCGCCGGCGCGGGTGATCGCAACCACGCCGCGATAGATCGCCGGTGCGTAAGGCTTGTTGACCTCGATCTCGGCGTCGCAGGCCACCTTGCGCTTTTCAAGCGTCGAAAAGTCGAGAAATGGAAAGCGCACCGCGCGTTTCACTTTCAGCGCGCGGTCGCCGGACAGAAACACGCTGGCCGCATGGGTATTGATGCGCGTGACTTTTTCGCCGGGCCGCGCGGCAAGAAAGTCGAAGACGCCTTGCTGGTCGTCCCTCATTCATTTCTCCGACGAAGGCGTCGTCTCAAACAAAAACGGCGCCGGATAACGGCGCCGCTTTCATTCCATATAACACCGGCGCTTACGCCGCCGCGGCAGCCTTGCCGAGGGCATTCACTTCGGCCGTGTAGTCGTCCATCAGCGTCTTGGTGATGGAGCCGGGCGTGAACTTCCACTCGGCGACTTCGGCCACCGCGGTCACTTCCGCGGCCGAGCCGGTGATGAAGCATTCCGAGAAGCCGGTCAGTTCGTCCGGCATGATGCGCCGTTCGATCACTTCGAAGCCGCGCTTCTTGGCCAGATCGATCACGGTCGAGCGGGTGATGCCGGCGAGGAAGCAGTCGGCGATCGGCGTGTGGATCTTGCCGTCCTTGACGAAGAAGATGTTGGCGCCGGTGCATTCGGCGACCCGGCCCTGCCAGTCCAGCATCATGGCGTCGGCGTAGCCTTTGCGCTCCGCCCTGTGCTTGGAGATGGTGCAGATCATGTACAGGCCGGCCGCCTTGGCGAGCGACGGCGCGGTCGCAGGGTCGGGCCGGCGATAGTCGGCGAGATCGAGGCGGATGCCCTTGAGCCGCTGCTCGGGATCGAAATAGCTTGGCCATTCCCAACTGGCGATGGCCAGATGAATGGTGTTGCTCTGCGCCGAGACGCCCATCATCTCCGAGCCGCGCCAGGCGATCGGCCGAAGATAGGCGTTTGCCTTGCCGTTCTTCTCGAGCACCAGCTTCTTGGCGGCGTCGATCTCGGCGACCGAATAGGGAATCTCGAAATCGAGCACCTGCGCCGAACGCCGGAGGCGCTCGGAGTGCTCGGTGCACTTGAAGATGTGGCCGCCATAGGCGCGCTCGCCTTCGAACACCGCGCTGGCGTAGTGCAGGGCGTGCGTCAGCACGTGCACCTTCGCATCCGCCCACGGAACCAGCTTGCCGTCATACCAGATGACGCCGTCGAGCTTGTCGTAGGATTGCGCAGCCATGACTTCCTCCGTGAACCTTTGATCCATGACGGGGCCGAAGCCCCCAAAGAATAGGCCAGGGGGCGCCGCCGGTCTGGCGGATTTTCCGGGCTTATTCCAACACTTTGCGTCACCCGGCAACACCCGGTATGACTGACTTTCGTCCACCGGAGGGCCTTCGGGGTCACGCCGGCGCGGCGAGACTGAGCCGCAGGGAACGATCGTTTCGTTCCAGGATGAGTTTTTGTAACATAAAACCAAAATATGTCAACATGGCTGACATAAATAACAGTAGCGAAAATTCGGCCGATCATCCGGGCCTGAGCGCCGAGGGCGCCTCGGATGGCGCCGGCGCGGCTGGCTCCGGCAAGGGGGCAGGACCGAAAGAGGGCGCCCCCGACCGGCCGATCTGGGACATCATCGAGCTGTTGTTCTTCGCCTATCGCGATTTCGTCGGCGACCCCGACGAGGTGCTGGCCAAGTTCGCCTTCGGCCGCGCCCATCACCGCGTCCTGCACTTCGTCAACCGCAATCCCGGCATGAAGGTTGCCGACCTGCTCGACATCCTCAACATCACCAAGCAGTCGCTCGGCCGGGTCCTCAAGCAACTGGTCGATCAGGGCTATGTCGTGCAGAAGGAAGGCGAGCAGGACCGCCGCCAGCGTCTCCTCTACGTCACGCCCAAGGGCGAGGCGCTGTCGCTCAAGCTGGCGCAGCTTCAGACCGAGCGCATCGAACGCGCCTTCGGCGAACTCGGAGCCGGCTCGCACGACGCCGCCCGCCGTTTTTTGACCGCGATGATCGACAACGATAACCGCGAGGACGTGCTGCGGCTGATCGCGCGCGCGGATCGCGCGAAGCGGGGATAACCTTTCTCTGTCATTCCGGGGCGCCGCGAAGCGGCGAAGCCGGAATCCAGAGGCTTGTGCAAGGGCTGGATTCCGGTTTCGCGAATTTTGTTCGCGCCCCGGAATGACGGAAGACCATCGATGATCAACAAGGTCATTCAACTGCCCGACGACGCGCCGCATTTGCTGGTAGTCGATGACGACCGCCGCATTCGCGATCTGCTGTCGCGGTTTCTCGCCGGTGAAGGCTACCGGGTCACGACCGCCGACAATGCCATCGACGCGCGGGCCAAGCTGTCGGGTCTCTCCTTCGATCTCATCATCCTCGACGTGATGATGCCCGGCGAGACCGGCTTCGAGTTCGCCAAGTCGCTGCGCGGCACCTCCAGCGTTCCGATCCTGATGCTCACGGCGCGCGACGGCGCCGAAAGCCGCATCGAGGGACTGACGCTCGGCGCCGACGATTATCTGTCGAAGCCGTTCGAGCCGCGCGAATTGTCGTTGCGCATCTCGAATATTCTCAAGCGCGCGCAGCCGCCGGTGTCGGCGCCGGTCGAATCGGTTCGCTTCGGGCCGTTCGTCTATCATCTGGCGCGCGGCGAATTACGCCACGGCGACGACGTCATCCGCCTGACCGACCGCGAGCGCGAGATGCTGCGCATCCTGGCCGCGACGCCGGGCGAGACGGTGACGCGCATGGCGCTTGCCGGCAACGGCGATCAGGTCAGCGAGCGCGCCGTCGACGTGCAGGTCAACCGCCTGCGCCGCAAGATCGAGAAGAGCCCGGCCAATCCGCTGTTCGTGCAGACCGTGCGCGGCATCGGCTACCGGCTGGTGAGCACGACATGACCTCGCTCGACATCGGCACCAATGTGCGGCACGCGGTCGACCGCCTGCGCGCCGCGTGGGAATGGTATGATTCGATCCCGCCGATCCGCCGCATACACGCGCAGCTTGCCCGCATCGCCGACGCCTGGCGGCGCATGAGCCGCTGGCTCAACGGCGTGATGCCCAAGGGCCTGTTTGCGCGCGCGCTGCTCATCATCATTCTGCCGATGGTGATCCTGCAGTCGGTGGTCGCCTTCGTGTTCATGGAGCGGCACTGGAACGTGGTGACGCAGCGCCTGTCGGCCGGCGTGGTCTCCGACATCGCGGCGCTGGTCGATGTCTACAAGAACTATCCGCAGGACGCCGATCAGGCGAAGCTTCGGCGCATCGCGCAGGACCGGCTCGGCCTGGTCGTCGATTTCCTGCCGATCAGCGAAATGCCGCCGCCGCGGCCGAAACCGTTCTTTTCGCTGCTCGACCAGACGCTGTCGGAAGAGCTGCGCAAGCAGATCGCGCGGCCTTACTGGATCGACACCGTCGGCAAGTCGTCGCTGGTCGAGATCCGCGTCCAGCTCGACAACAACATCATGCGGGTGTTCGCGCGGCGCAGCGCCGCCTATGCGTCGAATTCGGAAATCTTCCTGATCTGGATGGTCGGCACCTCGGTGGTGCTGCTCTCGGTCGCCATCATCTTCCTGCGCAACCAGATCCGGCCGATCCTCAAGCTCGCCGACGCGGCCGAGAGTTTCGGCAAGGGCCGCGATGTGCCGAACTTCCGCCCGCGCGGCGCGCGCGAGGTGCGGCGCGCGGCGGCCGCCTTCATCGAGATGAAGACGCGCGTCGAGCGCGCCATGGAGCAGCGCACGGCGATGCTGGCCGGCGTCAGCCACGACCTTCGCACCATCCTGACGCGCTTCAAGCTCGAACTGGCGCTGCTCGACGAAAGCCCGGAAATCGACGCGATGAAGAAGGACGTCGATGAGATGGCGCGCATGCTGGAGGCGTATCTCGCCTTCGCGCGCGGCGATCTCGGCGAGGTCGCGGCGCCGACCGATATGGCGGCCTTCCTCGAGGAGCTCAAGGACGACGCCGAGCGCAACGGCCACACCACCAGCATCGTGTTCCACGGCACGCCGGTGGTGACAGTGCGGCCGGCGGCGTTCAAGCGCTGCCTCGGCAATCTGGTGTCGAACGCCGCGCGCTACGCGCATTCGATCGCCATCACCGGCCATCGCGATCATCGCTATCTCACCATCACGGTGGACGATGACGGTCCCGGCATTCCGCAGGCGCAGCGCGAGGACGTGTTCAAGCCGTTCCTGCGGCTCGACGATGCGCGCAATCAGGACGAGGGCGGCACCGGTCTCGGACTGGCGATCGCGCGCGACATCGCGCGCTCGCATGGCGGCGACATCATGCTCGCCGATTCACCGATCGGCGGCCTGCGCGCGATCGTGAAGGTGCCGGTGTAACTATTCCGCAGCGAACACGAATGGCCGTGTCTGCAGCAGCCGGATGAACTCTTGTTTCAGGGCGCGACGAGTGAATGGCGGTGGCGCGCTGCGTCCGGCCATCCAGCGGGTCATTGTGGACCAGTCATAGGAAAGCTCCTGGCAAAGAATCTCTTTGCTTAGCCCGCCGTCGACGGCCTTCGTCACGATATAGGCCCAGGCCTTCGCGTCGCTCTCGTCCGTATCGCGAAGAACCTGCACGTAGGCGGATACGAGCACCTTCTCCTGCTGTTCGAAGCGGGAGTCCATGAGGGCCTCCTGCTGTCGCCGCGGTTGCCCGGACGCGTGCTCCGTGATCTTCTTCTTTTGCGCGATTTTTGCCATCTTGCTACCCATGGTAAAAGGTTGCATATCCTAGCCATGCGCGATGCACCATGCAACGTTTAGTGCATTATTCCTCAAAAATATCAACGTTCCGTTATATTGGCACGGCGCAGCCAGCGAGGCGACATGATCCAAGTTCGCGTGCGTAAGGCAAATCTTAGAGAAATCAATACGATACAGGGTTTCTACCGAGCCCATCCCAGCGCTTATTTACCCCTGCCGCAAACCAAATTGATCGCAGACACGATCAGGTCCGGTCGTATGCTGGTCGTGGATACAGATGCCCCGTTGCGGCTTCTGGCAGTGGCCGCCCTGTTCGAGCTGACCCCGACCGAAGCGGCGACCTACGTTGCCGAACTGTCCGGCATGGCGCGCGACAAGGCCATTGCCGGTCTCAAGCCCATAAGTGTGCAAGTTCTGCTTGCCGCCCTGCGCGTCATTGGATTTGTCGTGTCGCAACGCGAGGCGCTTTCCGGCACGCATTCGCTGATTTCGATCGTCAAAAAGAACAATGACGATAGCCGCAGGAACTTGGAGCGCGCCGGCTTTAAACCGATGGCCGGCCGGCCCGACTGGATGAAATTCGACGAGCTCGGTTGGCACGGCAAGGTCGTCACCGATGAGTGGACCTATCACTACGCCGATCACGATACCGTCGTGACGATGCTTAAACTCGTTGGAGACGCTCTCTTTGACGGACAGCTGCGTCTCAGCAGTGGCGATGGCGTGACCCATGCCAGGAAGGATTTCGTCGTGGACATCGATCTGCCGGACATTCTTCGTGCCGTAGACGACCTGATCGCTATCCGCGACGGCCGGATCAAGGTCGATCTCGTGCCTCCGCCGCCGCTGGAACTAAGCGACGGCGCCCCCTAAGCCGCGCTCGCTTCTGCGGCGCCCTCATCGATCGGGCGCCTGCGCCGCGGTCGCGGGCCGCGCATGATGCAGCGGGGCAGCGCGCAGAGATCGCGCATGAATCCGTCCCAGCGCTCGGCGCTGGCCAGCCCGCGATCGAGCGCCGCCATCGCACGGTCGCTGGCTTCCTCGTCGTCCTCGGCCTCGAGCCAGTCCTTGACGACGCGGGCAAACATCAGCGCCGCGCCCTGCGCGCGCAACGCGCCGCGCGGACCGGACGCCGCGATGCCGGCGGCTTCCAGCATCCAGACCTGCGAACGCACGGCCATCGCATTCAAGGCCAGCGCCAGCCCCGGATTGCGCCGCACGGAGCGCATCATCGAACGCACCGCGTCGCGATAGGGCGCCATCGCCTCGAGCCGGCGCATCAGCACGTCGAACAGGCGGTCGCGCAGCGGCTCTTCGGCCATGTCGCCATCGCCGCCGGAGAGGACGGCGTTGTCGATGTCCTTGATGTGCGCGGCGTAGATGGACAGCGTCGAGCCGAATTCGGCGCGCAGCGCGGACAGCTTGAGGCCGGCGCGGCCGGCGACTTCGGCAAGCCCGATGTCTTCGAAGGGATGCTCGGCGAGCAGTGCGACCAACGCGTCTTTCGCCTTGTCGCGATCGGAGGTGCCGCGGGGCGGCGGCGCGACGGGAGCTTTGCGTTCGGACGAGCGCTTGCGGGTTTTTCGGGCCATAGCCGGTCTCCCTCACAATTGGGCGTGAGGGCGATGTAAGGCGGCAAAGGCGACGGTTTGAGGGCGGCGCTTTTCCCCTCTCTCCGTTTACGGGGCGAGGGAAAGAAGACGCTATCCCGCCAGTTCCTTCGACCTTTTCGTGGCCGCCGCAATGGCTTCGGTCAGCAATTTGTCGAAACCGCCGGGGGCCATCAGCACGGCGAGCGCGGCGGCGGTGGTACCGCCGGGCGACGTCACGTTCTGGCGCAAGGTCGCGGCGTCGAGCTCGGACTGGTGCAGCAGTTCGCCGGAGCCGGCCACGGTTTCGCGGGCGAGCCGGGCGGAGAGCTCCGGCGGCAGCCCGGCCGCGATGCCGGCTTTGGCCATGGCTTCGACCAGCAGGAACACATAGGCCGGTCCCGAACCGGATGTCGCGGTGACGGCGTCGATCAGGCCTTCATCGCCAACCCATTCGACCTTGCCGATGGCGGTGAGCAGGTCGGTGGCCAGCTTGCGCTGCTTCGGCGTGACCAGCTTGTTGGCGACCGCGACGCTGATGCCGCGGCCGACCGCGGCCGGCGTATTCGGCATGGCGCGCACGATGGCGGTGCCCGGCGGCAGCGCCTTCTCGAGGAAAGCCATGGTGCGGCCGGCCATGATCGAGACGACCAGGGTTGATTTGCCGACATAGAGGCCGAGCGGCGGCACCGCGTCCGGCGCCATTTGCGGCTTCACCGAAATCACGATGGCCTGCGCGTCGGCTTTGGCTTTGGGCCCGGCCTTGGGATTGAGAATGACGCCGCGTTTGGCGGACGCCTTGATCGCCTTCGACGGCTGCGGATCGAGCGCGATCACCTTTTTCGCGGCAAGCCCGCGCGCCAGCCAGCCATCGAGCATGGCCTGGCCCATCTTGCCGGCGCCGAGCAACACGAGGGGGCCGGCCAATTTGGCTAGCGGTTTGGTGACGGCGGATTTTTTGGCTGGCTTCTTCATGCCGTGATTATAGCGGCAAACTCTTCGTCATGCCCGGCCTTGTGCCGGGCATCCACGTCTTTGACAAATCGATAAAGGAAGTCGTGGACGGCCGGGACAAGCCCGGCCATGACGACAACTAAGCCTCGCCCGACGTCTCGAACATCGCGGCTTCGAGGGCTTCCTTGGCGGCCTTGCCGGCCCAGACCACGAACTGGAAGGCGGTGAAGTAGCGCTCGCAGGTATCGAGCGCGGTGCCGAGCAGCGCTTCGCACTGCTTGCCCGACGGCTCCATGCCCGCCGGCAACTGCAGCGCGTGGCGGAACATGACGATGCCTTCGTTGACCCAGATGTCGAAGTGGCCGACCCACAGGCGTTCGTTGATCAGCGCGATCAGCGCCTGCACTTCGCCCTGGCGGCGGTCGGGCACCTTGAGATCGAAGGCGCAGGCCAGATGCAGCGCCTCGATATCGATCATCCAGGTGTAGGACAGCTGATATTCGGCCCAGCGGCCGCTCACCAGAATGGTGATCTCGTCTTCGCTCGCCCGTTCGAACGACCAGTCGTTACCGGCCGCGAGGCGCTCGACCACGTCGAGCGGATTGTGGCGGATATCGTCGGTGTAGGTCGAGAGGGACATGGCGTCTCCGCTTGCCAATGAGAGCTCTCACGAGAGAGCTTCTGTAGGAAACGCACGACACAGTACGCTCATCGGACCCGATAAAGGTTCGACTTGGGACGACGATGAGGTGATACGCGGGGAACCGGACTGCCTTGACGGCGATACCGAATCACTGAGCCACTTCACTATAACCAACTCGATTCAGGCCGCCATAGGCAATCTGTGAGCCTTATGAGCCGTGATTTGCGTCAGCGACGCAACGGCACCTGAGTCGACTCTCCACAAAGAATGCTGCGGCTTGATGACTCTGTGGTGGATAAGTGCGGGGATGAATCCCGGGGCGGAATTTGATTCCGTTTTGTTCACGGTGCCGGGAGTCTTTTGCCGTCGGTTCGTCGACCGCAAATCAGTCTTTCGACGGCAAATCAGTCTTTCGACGGCAAGTCGTCGAACAGGCTCGACACCGACTCTTCATGCGCGGTGCGGGCGACCGCTTCGCCGATCAGCGCCGCGATCGGCAGCACGCGAATATTCGGCGCGGCCATAACGCCGGCGGTCGGCTGGATGGAGTCGGTGATGACGAGTTCCTTGAGCTGCGACTTGGCGATCCGCGCCACCGCGCCGCCCGACAGCACGCCGTGGGTGATGTAGGCGTAGACATCCTTGGCGCCGTGCTTGAGCAGCGCGTCGGCGGCGTTCACCAGCGTGCCGCCGGAATCGACGATGTCGTCGATCAGGATACAGGTGTAGCCGGCGGCATCGCCGATCACATTCATCACTTCGGATTCGCCGGCGCGTTCGCGGCGCTTGTCGATGATGGCGAGCGGCGCGTTGATGCGCTTGGCAAGGCCGCGCGCGCGAACCACGCCGCCGACATCGGGCGACACCACCATCACCTTGGCGAGGTCGAAGTTTTCCTTGATGTCGCGCACCATCACCGGCGAGGCGTAGAGGTTGTCGGTCGGGATATCGAAGAAGCCCTGGATCTGGCCGGCGTGCAGGTCGAGCGTCATGACGCGATCGGCGCCGGCATGGGTAATCAGGTTGGCGACCAGCTTCGCCGAAATCGGCGTGCGCGGTCCCGGTTTGCGGTCCTGCCGCGCATAGCCGAAATAGGGGACCACCGCGGTGATACGGCGCGCCGAGGAGCGGCGCAGCGCGTCCATGATGATCAGCAGTTCCATCAGGTGGTCGTTGGCTGGCGCCGAGGTCGACTGGATCACGAAGCAGTCGGCGCCGCGCACGTTCTCCTGAATCTCGACGAACACTTCGCCATCGGCGAAGCGGCGGACCACGGCTTTGGTCAGCGGCGTGTTGAGGTAATCGCCAATAGCGGCGGCCAGGACGGGATTGGAGTTTCCGGCGACCAGTTTGATCGCACCGTTCTTACCCGACATCCCAACGTCCTCGTCACATCGCGCCGTTGTCTCGAGCGAATTCCGGATGCGGCGCTCCACGGATCAGGTCCGGAGGCGGGGTGCGACGAAATTTCACGCTCGGGGCGCGGAGGTCATAACAAGGCCGGACCGGGTGGGCAATACACGGTAAGTCCCCTGTCCCGCGCCTTTTCCGGGCACGGACAGGGTTAATCAGCCGTCGCTTCACGCGTTCGGCCGGGCGCCTGAAACTTGCGCTCCAGCAACGCCAGCGCCGGCCTGGCGGCCGCTGGCGCTGCGTTTGCCGAGCGTGCGGCCGAAGCCTGCGGCCGGCGCGGTGGTAGCGGCGCGCTGCCGGCACCGTCCCTGGAATCGTCCTTGGCATGGACCGTCGCGGGCGGCCCGCCCGGCTGCGGGCCGGCCGGGAGCGGCGCGGCCAGCAGCGGATCTGCATTGGCGCGGTAAATCTGGAAGATGCCCGCGGCCTCCGGTGAACTGTCGTCCTGCACCACATTCTGCGCGGCCGCCGGTCCATTCGGCGCCACGTCCGGCGATGTCAGAAACACGCTGAGCTGATCCATGCTCGATTGCGCGATGCGCCTGAGCATGGCGTCATCGGCGACCTTCCAGGCTTCCTCGACATTGCGCAACGGTTGCGTGGCCGCTTCCTCGCCCTTGATCTGCAGGACGCGCTGCTGGCCGGAATCGAACACGTCCCAGACCCAGGCGATGGTCGTCTGGTCGCGCGCCACCGTGGCGGTGAGATAGCCGCGCACCCGATAGGCCGAACTGCCTTCGCGCGAGATCACGGCCAGACGGCGCGACTGCGCCTCGTCATTGAGTTTTTGCACCAGTGTCTGGAATTGCGGGCGCGGCAGGCCGTCGATCGAGTCGAATGCGACGGTGGCGCCGCGCGGCTGCGCCAGCGCGATATTCGCCGGCATCTGTTCGTTGCAGGCGACGAGCAGACTGGCGCAGCACGCGGCAACGGCCATGCGTGCGACGATTGTAACGGCCGTGCGAGCCGACGGCCCGCCGTGACGCGACTGCATTCAATCCCCCGCAACCCGGCCGATAACTCCCCCACGGCCATCGCGGAGTTTAGGTGCTGCTGCGCATCCAAGTCCAGTCTGCAAGTCCAGTCGCAGGACTGGACCGGCCGTCGCGTTGGATAAAGTGCTCAGCCGTGCAAGGCGATCGCGTTGATATGACGGCCGTAATCCGGCTCGCTCCGGTGCGTCGCGCGGCGGAAGCTGAAGAACCGCTCCGGCTCCGCATAAGTGCAGAGACCGAGATCCTCGAAATTCACAATGCCGGCCTGTTGAACGCGCGAACCGATATAGCCGGTCAGATCGAACATCGAATGGCCTTCGCGCTCCGCGTCGGTGAAGAAGCGCATATTGTCCATATCGGCGGCGACAAAGCGCGCGACGAATTCCGGACCGACTTCGTAGTTCGATTGGCTGATGGTCGGCCCAAGCGCGACGGAGATGTTGTCGCGCGAGGCGCCGAGCTTTTCCATCGCGGCGATGGTCGCCTCGATCACGCCGGTGAAGGCGCCGCGCCAGCCGGCATGGGCCGCGCCAATGACGCGGGCCTGATCGTCGGCAAACAGCAGCGGGCCGCAATCGGCGGTCGAGACTCCGATGGCGAGTTCGGGGATGCGCGTCACCACCGCGTCGGCTCGCGGACGATTGTCCGCGGTCCAGAGTTCGTCGGCGACGACGACATCCGGCGAATGAATCTGATACGGCGTGAGAAAGCGTTCCGGCACGACGCCGAGCAATTGCGCCATGCGCGCCCGGTTCTCCGCGACATGGTCCGGTGTGTCGTTCGATCCGACGCCGCCATTGAGGCTGTCGTAGACACCTTGCGAGACGCCGCCTTTGCGCGTGAAGAACGCGTGGCGGATGCCGGGCAGTGTGGCGATCAGGGCGGATTGCAGCATCGGCAGCGGCTCCTCTCGTGACCTAAATCAATGTGGCATCCAGCCAATCGGGTTCAGAGTAGATGTTCATTTCTAGATGTGTCTCACGGCAATTGGAATAGAAGGAGCTTTTCTGATGCGGAGCTGGTTTGCGCTGACGGCGGTACTCTTTTCAATGGCGGTGGTAACTGGTTCGGCCTATGCCGTGCCGCTTTCCGGAGCGGCGTCGAAATTCGCGCCGGCGATGGCGGACAAGGCTGCTGTCGAGTTGGTGCAATATCGCCACGGCGGTCCGCGTCCGGGCCCGCGTCATGGTCCGTACCGGGGACATGATCGCGGCGGCGATGGCGGCGCGGTGGCGGCGGGCGTGCTCGGCGGCTTGCTGCTCGGCGCGATCATCGCCAATCAGGCACAGCAGCAGAACAGCGTCGACTACTGCATGCAGCGCTACCGCAGCTACGATCCGCGCAGCGGCACCTATGTCGGTTATGACGGCCGCCGCCATCGCTGTCCGTAATCAGGCATCGAAAGCTGGCGGTGGTCCGAGCGATGGCGCGACATAGGCCGCGGCCTTGAACAGTTCGCCCATGCCGGTGCGGCCAATGCCGATCAGCCGCGCCAGCGCGAGATCGACTTCGGCCGCCTGAGCCCGCGTCGCTTTCGCTTTCAGCGTGGTCGCGCGTGTCTCGATGCCGAGGCGGCGCAGCAACAAAGACTGCGTGATCGGCCCGTAGGCCTTCGCGCCCATCGCCTCGATGACGCGCGCCAGCGGTTCGAAATCGACATGCGCGGTGAGATCGATCTGGCCCGGCTCGATCAGCGGGTCGGCATAAGCGTGGCTGCCGACGGCCTGCAGCGTATCGCCGAAGTCGGTTCGGGAATGACCGTAGTCGATCACCAGCGCGGCGCCGCCTTTGGCGACGCGGCGGCCGAGATCGACCGCCGCGGTGTCGGCGCGCCACTCGAAGATGGAGTCGACCGGGGCTTCGCGCGCCGCCTGCGGCAACAGCACGTCGAGATGGCGCATCGGCTCGGGGCCGAGAACGAAGGCGAGCCTGCCGTCGTCGCCGATGCCGACGCAGCGCTCATGCCAGCCGGTCTCAAGTTTGACCGCCTGGGAGACCGGAAGGGCGTCGAAGAATTCATTGGCGATGACGATGGCCGGCCCGTCCGGCACATCATTGATCGAGGCGTACCAGTTGGTCGGGATGCCGTGAGGCTGTAGCGCCAGCCGCTGCTGTTCGCGCAGCACCGGGCTGATTTCGACGAGATCGATCACCACCGCCTGACGGAACGCCGGCACGACCTGCGCCGCGCGCATCGCGTCCTTCATCAGGGTGCCGCGGCCCGGCCCCAGCTCGACGACACGGACCTGCTCCGGCGCGCCGATCTGCTTCCACACCGCCGACATCCAGATGCCGATCAGTTCGCCGAACATCTGGCTCACTTCCGGCGCGGTGATGAAGTCGCCGCGCGCGCCGAGCGGATCGCGCGTGATGTAATAGCCATGCTGCGGATCGGACAGGCACATGCCCATGTATTGCGAAACGGGCATCGGCCCGGCTGCCGCGATGCGCCGGCGGATATCGATTTCCAGCGGCGATGGCGCGTTCATGAGGCCTTCTGTTGCAGCGGATGCTTCTGCGCATAGACGATAAAGCAGACGCCGACGATGAACAGCGGAATCGACAGCAATTGCCCCATCGTGGCGCCGCCCCAGAGGAAACCGAGCTGCGCGTCGGGCTCGCGGAAGAACTCGCCGAAGCTGCGCGCCACCGCATAATAACAGGCAAAGGCGCCGACGATCAGCCCCGGCCGTTTCAGCGCGCCGAGGCGGATCATCACGGCCAGCACGATGAACATCCCGATGCCTTCGAGCGAGGCCTCGTAAAGCTGGCTCGGATGCCGCGGCAGCGGGCCGCCATTGGGAAAGATCATCGCCCACGGCACGTCGGCCGGCCGGCCCCACAATTCGCCATTGATGAAATTGGCGATGCGGCCGAGGAAAATGCCGATCGGCGCGGCCGCGCAGGTCAGGTCGCCGAGCGACAGGATCGGGATGCGGCGGGCGCGGCCGAACAGCACGACCGCGACCACGCAGCCGGTGAAGCCGCCGTGAAACGACATGCCGCCGTTCCAGAGCTGGAAGATCTCCAGGGGATGCGCGGCGAAATACGGCAGGTTGTAGAACAGGACGTAACCGGTCCGGCCGCCGAGGATGATGCCGAGCGTCACCCACAGGACGAAGTCGTCGAAGTCGAGGACCTTGAGCGGCGCGGCGCCGCCCCACAGACGCTCGGTCTGGATGATATGGCGGGAGTAGACCCAGCCGGCGACGATGCCGCAAATATAGGCGAGCGCGTACCAGCGGATCGCGAGCGGACCGATATGCACCAGCACCGGATCGATATACGGAAACGGGATCACGAAAAGAGGCATCGCGGCCTTTCGCAAAAGTGAGTGAGTCGCCCGCCAAGGCTCTTAGCACAGCACCCCTTGCGGGCCGATGACCCGCGCGCCATTGTGGCCGCGAGCACGGCCCGGGGACATCGCATTCCCAGTGGAGAAACGACAATGACCCAGACCAGCAACCGGATTTTCGACGAGATGGCGCGCCTGATGAATGATGCGGCCGGCGTTGCGACGGGCGTCCGCCGCGAGGTCGATACGCTGTTCCGCGCCCAGGCCGAGAAGATGCTGCGCGACCTCGACGTGGTGTCCCGCGAGGAGTTCGAGGCGGTCAAGGATATGGCGCGCCTCGCCCGCGAGGAAAACGAGGCGCTCATGGCGCGGATCGAGGCGCTGGAAGGCAAGGGGTTTCCGGAAGACAAGGGTTTTGGAGAGAAGCCGGCGCCGAAAGCGGCCAAAAAGGCCAAGGATGCCGAGCCGCCGGGACCCGGAAGCCTAGGCCTCGACGGCTGACCGCCCGCGATCATTCCGGCGCTGTCGTTCTTCGTCATTCCGCGGCGCTGTCCTTCTTTGTCATTCCGGGGCCCCGTTCCTCTTCGTCATTCCGGGGCGCGGGCGAAGCCCGCGAACCCGGAATCCAGATGCGACCGCGAACGTGGCGCTGGATTCCGGGTCCGGCCTGCGGCCGTCCCGGAATGACGGAATTTATCCCTTGACTTTAATTCCTACTAGGTCTATATTCCGCCCCATCCCGTCCCGACTACGAGGGGGCGTTTGATCAGCGTCGTCAGATGCTGGGGCGGGGAGCGGTGGCCGGTGGGGGTGTCGGAGATTCGGCGCAACAAACCCATCGGCGGTCCAAGCCGCACGGTCCCGATGCACCTCCTTC
>JBAZSM010000011.1:0-62206 GCA_041662425.1 Pseudolabrys sp. | reverse complement strand
GCTTTCGCTCGCCGCTCGAGACCTCGGGGATCGTCCGGCAGTGGCTCGCGGGTGAACATCGCTCGCTCAACGGCGAGGTCGCGCGCAGCCATCTGGTCGCGCTGCTGCCGGTTCTGCTCGAACAGATCGGCCGCACCGATAACCCGAACGCGACGCTGGTTCTGTTCGACCGCTTTCTGGGCAATCTGTTCGGTGCGGCGCGGCTGCTGTCGCTGCTGCGGCAGAAGCCCGAACTTATTGCCTTGATTGCGCTGGTGCTGGGCGCGGCGCCGCGTCTCGGCGACATTCTGGCGCGGCATCCGCAGGTGATGGACGCGCTGGTCGATCCGAGCTTCTTCGGCGTGCTGCCGGACGACGCGGAACTGCAACGCCGGCTCGACGCGGCGCTGTCGCAGGCGCGCTATGACGAGGACCTGCTCGAACGCATTCGCATGTTCGGGCTGGAATACATATTCCTGATCGGCGTGCGTATTCTCACCGGCACGCTGACCGCGCGCGCGGCGGGTGAGGCCTATGCTCGGCTTGCCGATGCCGTGCTGCGCGCGGTGCATCGCGCGGTGACGGAGAATTTCGCACTCACTTATGGCCACGTGAAGGACGAGCAGACCACGGTGCTGGCCATGGGCAAGCTCGGCGGCCGCGAGATGACGGCGGCCTCCGATCTCGATCTCATGCTGATCTATGATTTCGACGGCGATGCGCCGGAGTCGGACGGCCAGCGCTCGCTTTACGGCGGGCAATATTTCGCGCGGCTGACGCAACGGCTCATCAATACGCTGACGGCGCAGACCAATTACGGCGCGCTTTATCAGGTGGACATGCGGCTGCGTCCGTCGGGGCAAGCGGGGCCTTTGGCGACGCAACTCGGCAGTTTCATCCACTATCAGGAAAACGAAGCCTGGACCTGGGAACACATGGCGCTGACGCGCGCCCGCGTCGTCTCGGCGTCGCCTGAATTCGGCGCGCGGGTGGAGGCGGTCATCAAGGATATCCTGCGCCGGCCACGCGACGCCGTCCTGATCGCCGGCGATGTCGCCGAGATGCGCGCAGCCATCGCCAAGGAGAAGGGCGACGGCAATCCGTGGGACCTCAAATATGCCGCCGGCGGGCTCGTCGATCTCGAATTCATCGCGCAGTTTCTTCAACTTGTGCATGCGCATGACCGGCCGGCCGTTCTCGAGCCGTCGACGGCGCGTGTGCTCGACGTGGCGCGGCAGTTGCGGCTGATTTCGGTGGAGGATGGCGAGGTACTGCGCTCTGCGGCGCAGCTTTATCACGACCTCACGCAGATCCTGCGGCTGTGTCTCTCCGGGCCGTTCGACGCCAAAACCGCCGGCCCCGGTCTGTTGCGGCTATTGACCCGCGCTGCCGACGTGCCCGATTTCGCTACGCTCAACGCCACGCTGATCGGCACACAGGAGAAGGTTCGCGCGAGTTTCGTGCGAATTTTGGGGCGGGCGCCGGACGCCTGAATTCAGGCCGCTTCGTCCTTCGGCAGCGGACACTGCGGCGACAGCGGCAGCCGCACCACGACCATGGTGCCTTTGCCCAGCGCCGAGCGCATGCGCATGCAGCCGCCGTGCAATTCAACCAGCGACTTGGCGATGGCGAGGCCGAGGCCCGAGCCCTGTTGCGTTTTGGATACGTGGCTCTCGACCTGCTCGAACGGCCGGCCGAGCCTGGCGAGGGCATCCGATGCGATGCCGATGCCGCTGTCGGCGATGCTGAGCACGACGCACTCGTCGTTGGTGCGGCCACGTACAGTGATTTGCCCGCCCGTCGGCGTGAACTTGACCGCGTTCGACAACAGATTGAGCGCGATCTGTTTGAGCGCGCGGCGGTCGGCGCGCAATTGCAGGTCCGGCGCGATGCGGGCGCTCACCGTCAGTTGCTTCTCCTCGGCACGGGCTGACAGCACGCGCATCGATTCGGCGAGCAGGGCATCGAGCGCGAGGTCCTCGAAATCGAGGCGCATGCGGCCGGCTTCGATCTTCGACATATCCAGGATGTCGTTGATGACGTCGAGCAGGTATTGGCCGCTGGAGTGAATGTCGGTGCAGTATTCCTCATACTTCTCCGCACCGAGCGGGCCGAACATGCCCGACTGCATGATCTCGGAAAAGCCGATGATGGCGTTGAGCGGCGTGCGAAGCTCGTGGCTCATATTGGCGAGGAAGCTCGATTTGGCCTGATTGGCATCTTCGGCACGGGTCTTTTCGATGGCGTACTTCTCGGCGAGTTCTTCGGCGCGCTGCTGCGACGCGCGCAGGTCGGCGACGGTCGCGATCAGCCGCTTCTCGCTGTCGACCAGCTTCTGCTCATGCTCCTTGATATTGGTGATGTCGGTGCCAACGGAGACATAGCCGCCATCCTTGGTGCGGCGTTCGCTGACATGGAGCCAGCGGCCATCGTCAAGCTGCGCTTCGAAGGTGCGTGCGCCAGGCTGCGTCGGCGCCCCGCTTGAAGCGGTCGTCCGGACGATCGGCTGACGGCCTTGCGCCACAACGGCTTCGTAAGAAGCCCCGGCGATGAGGGCATCGTCCGGCAGGTTGTGCAGATCCTGGAAGTTCGAGTTGCACAGCACCAGCCGATTGTCGGCGTCCCACAGCACGAAGGCCTCGGGGATGGTCTCGATGGCGTCGCGCAGGCGCAGGTCGGCGGCGACGGTCTTTTCGACGAGGCTTTTCTGTTCGGTGACATCGACGGCAATGCCGATGAGGTGCAGGCCGGGATCGCCGGGCTGGCGCACCAGTTCGCAGCGGGCCCGCAGCCAGACCCAGTGGCCGTCGGCGTGGCGCATGCGGAACGCCTGATCGATGGTCGTGGTCTTGGCTTCCGCGAGGTCGCGGGCGAGATCGTAAAGCTGGGCATCGTCGGGATGCACCAGCGCGCTGACGTCGCCGAAGGACAGCAAGTCGTCCTTCGCCTCGAGCCCGAGAATGTCGAACATCGACTGCGACCAGAAGATGCGGCCGCGCGCCAGATCCCAATCCCACAGGCCGCAGCGGCCGCGGTTGAGCGCGGTGTCGATGCGTGAGCGAACGGTCTCGTAGATGACGTCGGCTTCGCGCGCCCGCGTCGCCTGCCAGTGAAAGGCAAAGCCGAGGATCAGGACAACGAAGCCGGTGGTCGCGGACAGTGTCACGGTTAGCGTGGTCAGCGAGCGCGAAGCCGCCACCGCCGCGCCGCGCGTCTGCACCACCGCCAGTTGGCCGAACGGTTCCGTCAGCGTTCGCACCGTCGCCAGCGCATCGTCGCCGGCGGGTGTGGCGATGTTGAGAACGCCGGCCGCGGCGCCAAAGGTGGTGAGCGGTTGCGTCGATCCCACCAGGTCGATCAGGCGACGGCCAATGGTCGCATCCGCCGACGGGATGGCGGCGATGACGACGCCGTGCCTGTCGGTGATGAGGAAGCTGCGGCCATTGGCGGTCGCCCAGTCGGGCAGGGCGGCGGCGAGCAGTTGTTGCGGGCGCTCGATGGCGTCGCGCGGGTTGTGGAGGGGACGTTGCAGGCGCTCGGCGGCGACGTCGCCGGCCGCATCGAGCGAAAGCACCATAATGTCGAGGCTCTGGCGGCGCTGGTCCAGCACCTGCACCACCGCGCCGACGCAAATCGTCACGAGGAATGCAATGATGAGCACCGGCACCGCGCGACGCAACAAGGGCTCCGCTGTCAGGAGGCGCCGATACGCCGGTTTGGCGATCGATTGCGCAAGGCCCTTGATGGAATCGCTGGATGCAGACGCACTCGCCACGTGGGCGCGCGCCATATAGGCCTCCGTTTTGAAAAGATCCCCTGCCGGCCCTGAATCGGACGACAGACAATCGCGCCGAATCAGCAAGGCGATTGGAATCGATGCCGGCTGATTTGTCGAGAGTCCGAAAGAGTCAATTATTTAAAAATCGTTACCCACGGAAATATGAGTCGGATCAATCACTAACAACGGGCGGCCGGCGCGAGTCGCCGGTGCCGCCGTTCCGGTTTCGGCAAACCGGATCAGCTCAGCGCGCGTTCGACGATGTCGGTGGTATCGCGGGACAGGTTCGCGGCCGATCGGATGCGGCGCAGGTGGCTCTCGGCGAGTGTGCGGCGCCCGGCCTCGAGCGTGCGCCAGCTTCGGAAGCTGGTGGCGAGACGCGCCGCCAGTTGCGGGTTCTTCGGATCAATCGACAGGATCGCGTCGGCGACGAACGCAAAGCCGGCGCCATCGGCACGATTGAACTGCGTGAGATTGCCCTGGGCGAAGGCGCCGATCAGCGCCCGCACGCGGTTCGGGTTGCCCATCGAGAAGGCGGGATGCGCGGTGAGCGCGCGCACCTTGTCGAGCGTCGACTTGTGCGGGCTGGCCGCCTGCAACGAGAACCACTTGTCGATGACCAGCGCGTTGTCGGCGTAACGCGTATAGAAGTCGGCCAGCATCTCGGCGCGTTCGGGCACGTCGTGCTGGGCAAGCGTCGACAAGGCCGCCATGCGGTCCGTCATGTTGTCGGCCGTGGCGTATTGCTCGGCGGCGCGGGTGATGGCGGGCGGTGAGCCAGCCGCGGCCATGAGGTCGAGGGCAACATTCCGCAAGGCGCGGCGTCCGGCGGAGGCTGAGTCCGGCGAATAGGCGTCGGGCGAGACAAGGCGCTCATAAGCCGCCGACAATTCGCCGCCGAGGCGGATGCCGATGTCCTCGCGCAAGGCAAGGCGCGCACGATAAATCTTGTCGGGGTCGATGTCGCGACCGAGCTCGCGGGCGATGTCGCCTTCGCCCGGCGGCGTCAGCGCCAGCGCGATGAAGGCGCGCTCCAGACGCTTGTCGTCGAGAATGGCAGCCAGCGCCGAGATCAGGCTGTCGTCGGCGCGCGGCGTGCCGCCGACGCGCAGGCGGCCGACATTGTCGATGAGCAGGCGCATCGCCGTGGTCTGCAGCGCCTGCCAGCGGTTGAACGGATCGCTGTCATGACGCGCCAGCAGCGCGAAGTCGGCGCCGGTCAGATCGGTCACGAGCTTGATCGGAGCCGAGAAGCCGCGATTGATCGACAGGACCGGACGCTCCGACATGCCGGTAAAGGCGAAAGTCCGCTCCGCCCGGTCGAGGATCAGCACATCGCGCTCGATCGAGCCGTCTTTTGTCGTGACGATCGGCAGGTTATCGCCGTTCCTGTCGACCAGCGCCAGCTTCAGCGGGATCAGCATCGGCTCCTTGAGCGGCTGGCCCGGGGTCGGCTGCATCGTCTGCTTGACGGCAAGGGTGTAGGTCTGCCGTTCCGCGTCGTAACGCGTCTTGACCGACACTTCGGGCGTGCCGGCTTGGCGATACCAGCGCATGAACTGCGTCATGTCGCGGCCGCTGACATCGGCGAAGCACTGGATGAACTGTTCGACGGTCGCGGCTTCGCCGTCGTGGCGCTCGAAATACAGATCCATGCCGGCGCGGATTTTGTCGCGGCCGATCAGCGTCTGCACCATGCGCACGACTTCCGCGCCCTTCTCGTACACGGTGCTCGTATAGAAGTTGTTGATCTCCTTGTAGGCCTCCGGCCGCACCGGATGCGCCAGCGGACCGGAGTCCTCGACGAATTGCGCGGCGCGCAGGCCCCGCACATCGGCAATTCGCTTGACCGGACGCGAGCGCATGTCGCTCGTGAATTCCTGGTCGCGGAACACCGTCAGCCCTTCCTTCAGGCAAAGCTGGAACCAGTCGCGGCAGGTGATGCGATTGCCGGTCCAGTTGTGGAAGTATTCGTGGGCGATGACGCTTTCGATGCCGGCGAAGTCGGCATCGGTCGCGGTGTCGCCGGAGGCCAGCACGTATTTGTCGTTGAAGACGTTGAGGCCCTTGTTCTCCATTGCCCCCATATTGAAGTCGGAGACGGCGACGATCATGAAAATGTCGAGGTCGTATTCGCGACCGAAGGCTTCCTCGTCCCAGCGCATCGAGCGCTTGAGCGCATCCATGGCATAGCCGGAGCGCGGTTCGTTGCCGTGCTCGACATAGATGCGCAAAGTCACGTCGCGGCCGGACTGTGTGCGGAAGGTGTCTTCGACGCAGGCGAGGTCGCCGCCCACCAGCGCAAAAAGATATGACGGTTTCTTGTGCGGATCGTGCCAGACCGCGAAGTGCCGGCCCTCGGGCAAATCGCCGGCCTCGACGAGGTTGCCATTGGCGAGCAGCACCGGAGCTTGCGCCTTGTCGGCCTCGATGCGCGTCGTATAGACGGCCATCACATCGGGGCGGTCCGGGAAATACGTGATGCGGCGGAAGCCTTCGGCCTCGCATTGCGTGCACCAGGTGCCGCTGGAGCGGTACAGGCCCGAGAGCTGGGTGTTGGCGGTCGGATCGACCAGCGTCTCGATCTCGAGCGTGAAGGGTCCGTTCGGCGGTTGCGGAATGGTGAGCTTGTCCGGCGCGGCAATATAGCTCTCCGGGGGCAGCAGCCTGCCGTCGCGCTTGAGCGAAACCAGTGTCAGGCCGTCACCGTCGAGCACCAGCGGGGCGGGCGCGGTGGCCGGGTTCGGCGTCAGAGCGAGCGTCGCCCGCACTTTGGTCGCGCTTGGGTGCAGGCTGACATCGAGATGGACCGTCTCTACCAGCCAGTCCGGCGGGCGATAGTCCTGCAGGCGAATGAGGGGGGCGGTATCTGTGCGCATCTTATTGATCTAAGCCGTTCCGGCGCTCATGGGAAGCAGGCGGCGCCCGGTTGCAGGCATGGCTGGAAAACGTAAACGGCCGCCCGCAGGGGCGGCCGCGCCTTGTCATGCCGCTTGCCGGCGATCAGTTGAAGTATTTGGCAAACACCGCATTGAAGCCGCCGGTCTCGCGCATGATATGCAGCCACTGGTCGACAAACTCCTTCAGCGGCTGGTCGCGCTGAATCCAGATGGCCTTCTCGGCGAAGTCGAAGGGCTTGTCGGGATGCACCGAACACAGCACGCCTGGGTGCTGCTTCTGCTGGAACAGGGTCTCCGACGAGTCGGTCATCATCAGGTCGGCCTTGCCGGCGGCGATCTGGTCGAAAATGGTGATGTTGTCCTTGTAGACCTCGATCGGCGCGTTCTTGAGATGGGCGCGGGCGAAGCGCTCATTGGTGCCACCCGGATTGACGATGACGCGGACGCCGGGCTTGTCGATGTCGGCGATGGTCTGGTATTTCGACACGTCGCCGCACCGCGCGATCGGCGTCTTGCCTTCGCGCATCATGGGCACCGAGAAATAGCCCTTCTTCTGCCGGTCGAGCGTGATCGAGACGCCACCGGTCGCGACGTCGAATTTGTCGGCTTCAAAGTCCTTCATCAGGGTCGGCCAGCTCGTCTGCACGAACTCGACCTTGACGCCCAGCGCCTTGCCCAGCGCTTCCGCCATGTCGACATCGAAGCCCTCGAACTTGGAGGTCTCCTTGTTGAAGAAGGTGAAGGGCCGGTAATCGCCGGTCATGCCGACGCGCAAAGTGCCGGCGGCGACAATCGAGTCGAGACGCGAAGCCGGCGCTTGCGCGATCGCCGGCGTAACGAAAGCGGTCGTGCCGGCGGCAATGGCGGCGACGGCCAAAACAGCCGCGACCTTCATGGAACGAAGCATTCGGTTTCCCCCTGGATATTATTGTGCCGCCAGTCTAGCGGGCCGAAACGCGGCTGTCATCGGGCACGCGGCGGGGGGGAGAGGCTCAGCGCATCGGTTCGGCGTGGCCGATCACGCGCGTAATCATGGAGGAGTGTTCCTTGAGCGCGCGTTCCAGCTTGTCGACTTTTTCATGGACTGCCTGCACGGTCATTTCTGGGTCGACGTCACAGTGAAAATTGACGATCTCGCCAGCGTCGGTTTCGCGCACCCGCACGTCGTGGATATGACGCAGCGTCTTGTCCTGCGCCGCTAGCTCCTTCAGCGCCGCGGTCACGACATTGACGCGCTCCGGCGGCGCTTCGCGGCCGGAAACGTCGCCCGGCTGCAAGGGTTCGATATGCGTTTCCACCTCGACATTGTCGCCGAGTTCGACGGCGATGGCCTCTTCCAGCCCGTCGGCAATATCGTGAGCCTCGGTCAATGACAATTTGCCGTCGACCTCGAGATCGAGCGCGACGGCCAATTTGTCCTGAATGGCGTGCACCATGACGTGATGCACCGCGAGTGCCCGGTTGCGGGCGATGACCATGATGCGATCGACCACGGTTTCGTCGTCGATGGCGACCGGATCGGTGGTAACGCTGGCATCGGCGCCCGGTATGTCCTTGGCCAAAGCGGAGGCGACCCCGGCCTTGATCTCGGCGACGCGATCGAGCGGCAAGGTGCGGCTGACCGCGACGGTGAGATCGACGAAGGTCTTGTCGCCGACGCCGCGTGCGCGAACTTGCTCGACGCCTACGACGCCCGGGACTTCGAGGGCGATCGAGGTGATCTTCTCGGCTGCGCCTGCCGGAGCGGTGTCGGTGAGCGTTTCGATGGTGCGCCGGCCGAGCCGCCAGCCGGCAACGCAGACCAGAACGGCGACCGCGAGTGCGGACGCCGAATCCGCCCAGCCGAAGCCGAAGGTGACGCTGACCAGGCAGATCAGCACCGCGCCCGACGACCACATGCCGGAGGAGAAATGCAGGGCGTCAGCCTCGAGCGCCTGACTCTGCGTGGCCTTGGCGGTGCGCGTCAGGGCCCGGGCGCGGTAGTAGTCAATGACGATGGAGGCGATGATGACGCCGAACGCCCAATAATTGGCGACGACGTCGTGCGGTTCGTGATTGATGAGGCGCATCACGGCCTCCCAGATCACGATGCCGGACAGCAGGAACAGGAGCGCGGTCTCGCCGAGAGCAGAGACGCTCTCGACCTTGTCGTGGCCGTAATGGTGCTCGTCATCGGCCGGTTTGCCGGATACCCGCACGGCAAGATAGGTCATGATCGCGGCGCCGCAATCGATCAGCGAATGGCCCGCCTCGGAAAGGATCGCGAGCGAGCCGGTCGACACGCCAACCAGGCCCTTGGCAATGGTCAGGCCGGCCGAAGCCGCGATCGAGGTAAGGGCGACGTATTCTTTCTCGCGCTGCATATCGTGCCGGGCGGCCCTTGCGCTTTCGTGGAATGGATGCGGGCTATGTAGCCCAATCGCGGCGGCATTTCGACCGCGATGATCGCACCTGCGACCGAGTTGCAGGTGCGTGGGGCGCGCCCGAAACGCCATCGGCCCCGATCAATCGGAGCTGACGCGTCATGCCATTCGTGGAGTCGGCGCTTACAGCACCAGCCCGGTCGCCGGATCGATCAGATGCATATGGTCGAGATTGGCGCGCAACTCCATCGTCTCGCCGCCGTCCTTGGCCATGGTCGGTTCGACGCGGCCGCAGATCTCGGTGCCGTCAACACGGAAATAGACCATTGTCTCCATGCCCATCGGCTCGACGACGTCGAGTTCGGTGGCAAAGACTTGGCCGACGCCGTTCTCGGTGCCGCGCGTCTCGGTGATGTGCTCGGGGCGAAGGCCGAAAAGGACCGGCTTTCCGGCGTGCGGCTTGTAGCGGGCGGTGCGGCTTTCCGGCACGTCGAACGACAATTTGTCGGATAGCCGAATGCGCAGGGCCGCGCCGTTACCCTCAAGCGTGCCGGGCACGAAGTTCATCGCCGGCGAACCGATGAAGCCGGCGACGAAGCGCGTCGCCGGGTGGTGGTAGAGGTCGTTCGGCGTACCGATCTGCTCGATCTTGCCGGCGTTCATGACGACGACACGGTCGGCCAGGGTCATGGCCTCGACCTGGTCGTGGGTCACGTAGACCGTCGTGGTCTTGACCTTCTGATGGACCCGCTTGATTTCGGTGCGCATTTGCACGCGCAACTTGGCGTCCAGATTGGACAGCGGCTCGTCGAACAAAAAGACTTTCGGATTGCGGACGATAGCGCGGCCCATGGCGACGCGCTGGCGCTGGCCGCCGGACAGTTGTTTCGGCCGTCGTCCGAGCAGTTCGGTAATATCGAGAATGCGCGCGGCGTTATCGACGCGGATCTTGATCTCCGATTTCGGAAATTTTCGCAGCTTCAGTCCGAACGACATGTTCTCGGCGACCGTCATATGCGGGTAGAGCGCGTAGTTCTGGAACACCATGGCAATGTCGCGGTCCTTCGGCGGCAGGTCGTTGACGACCGCGCCGCCGATCGAGATTTCGCCATCGGTGATCTCCTCGAGGCCCGCGATCATGCGCAGGGTCGTGCTCTTGCCGCAGCCCGACGGGCCGACCAGGACGACAAACTCGTGGTTGGGAATGTCGAGGTTGATGCTCGCGACCGCGACGACGTCGTCATACTTCTTTACTACGTTGCGCAATTCAACATCAGCCATAAGCAAATTCCCTTCGGTTCTTTTTGTCTTTTTGGTTGTCGTCCGTTGCGCCTGTTGTCAGCCTTTGGTCGCGCCCGCCGTCAGGCCGGCGATGTAATAGTCCATCAGGAAGGCGTAGATGACGAGCGGCGGCGCGGCCGCGAGCAGGGCGCCGGCCATCAGCATGCCCCACTTGTAGACGTCGCCGCGGATCAGGCTTGTCACCGTGCCGACCGTAAGCACCTGCTGGTCCGACGAATAGAGAAAAGCCATCGGATAGACGAAGGCGGCCCAGGATACGGTGAAGGCGAAGATCATGGCCGCGATGATGCCGGGGAGCGCGACCGGTATGAATATCTTGAACAGCATCTGCATGTGGCCGGCACCATCGATCAACGCCGCCTCGTCGAGCTCCTTCGGGATCGATTGGAAATAACCGATCATGATCCAGGTGCAGAACGGCACCGTCAAAGTCGGGTAGACCAGCACCATGCCCCAATAGGAGTTCAACAGGCCGATACCCTTGACGATCTGGAACATCGGAATGAACAGCAACGTGTCGGGCACCAGGTAAGTGAGAAAGATGCCGGTCGCCAAAATCGATGACCCCCAGAATCGCATGCGGCCGAGCGCGAAGGCGGCGAAGACGCTGACCACCATGGTGATCGCCACCACGCAAACCGTGACGACAATGGTGTTCTTGAAGAAGATGAGAAAATCGGTGTTCTTGAGCAGAATCCGGAATTGGTCGAGCGTCACGCCGTCGGCGATGATCCACGGATTGGTGGCGAGCCGCGCCATCTCGCCGTCCGTCTTCAACGCCGTGACCACCATGTAATAAGGCGGCGCAAGGAAGAAGATCGCGAACAGAATGAGAAAGAAATACGACGCGTATAGCGACCAGCGGCGATTGCGCTTGAGACTGGCGCCAACGCCGATGCGCTTTGTGGCCGGTACTGAGATCGTTGCCGTGCTCATCCTATTTCTCTCCCGCGCTTGCGCACCCCGCGCAGAATGAAGACGGCGGCGAGCGCCAGGATCGGCAGCATGAACAACGATGTCGCCGCGCCCAGCGGCAAGTCGCCGGAGCGGATGCCGAGAAGGAACGAATAGGTGGCGAACATGTGCGTCATGTTGCGTGGACCGCCGCCGGTCATGATCTGAACGACGTCGAAATTGGCGAAGGTGACGATCAGCGAAAACAACACAGTGATTGCGATGATGTTATGCATCATCGGCAAAGTGATATGGATGAATTTTTGCCACGCCGAGGCGCCATCGATCGAGGCTGCCTCATACAGTTGTTCCGGCACCGATTTGAGCGCCGCCAGATACATGATCAGGAAGAACGGCGCGCCGTACCAGACATTCACCAGGATGACCGAGAAGCGCGCCCAATAGGGGTCGCTCAGGAAGGGGATTCCCTCGAAGCCGAGGCTGCGCAAGGTGTAATTGAAAGCCGAATTGGTCGGGTCGAACATCCACCACCAGCCCAGCGTCGATAGTGCCAGCGGGATGACCCACGGCACCAGCAACATGCCGCGCCATTTGCGCTGGCCTTTTGCCGGCAAATTGTTGACCAGATGCGCGGTGATCAGGCCGATCAGCGCCTTGAAAAATACGGCCGAGACCGCGAACAGCGTCGATTGCCGCACCACCATCCAGAATGTGTCGCGTGACATCAGAAAGGTGAAATTCGAAAGGCCGATGAACCGCGTCTGCGCCTTGTTCAGCATCGACAAATAGATCGAATAGAAGGCGGGATAGATGACCAATCCGCAGATGATGACAATCAACGGCAGGCACATCAGGAAGGCGATCGTGGATCGACGCCGGATAAAGCGGTGCATGCTGCTGCGCCGGATCGGCGCGGCGGCCGTCGTATTGACCGCTTCCCACGACTGGACAGTATCTGCCATCCCGCGATGCCGGCTTTGAGGCCGGTCCCTTGCTCTGGTTTGCGAACTAAAATTTTTGCGAATACCAAGCATGCCGGCCAACCAGGGCCGGCATGCTATCCGTTTTTCGTAACGTCGAAAGGCCTCAGGCGCGCAAGGTGCCTTCGAGCTCGCGCTCGGCCCATTTGATCACGTCGTCAAGCTTCTCCTTGCCCTGCGTGAACTTGGAGACCATGACGGTGTTGATCGCCTGGTTGTAGATCTGGGCGCCGACTTCCGAACGGGCCGGAGCGCCAGTGATCGAGGTCTGCTCGTCGCCGCGCGGCGGATAGCCGTACACGGTGCCGTTCGGCGGCTCGACGATGTTCCAGGTCTTGAGGTCGTACATCGACTTGAAGGAGGGCAGGTCGTAGCCGACCGACGCCTCGACGAGGCTCGCGACCGAGTCCTTCTGCGAGATGTAGGTCAGGAAGTCCTTGGCCGCCTGCTTGTTCTTGGAGAACTGCCAGAGGCCATAAAACTGCGGCAACTGGCCGACGAAGCGGCCCTTCGGTCCGCGCGGCACCGGATGGGTCCAGCACTGCTCGGCGACTTTCGGGTTGTCGCGCTTGGCGACGGCCCAGGCGCTCGGCGGGTTCATGATGCCCGAGCCTTTGCCCGAAATGAGCCAGCGGTTATTGCCGGCGTCGTCCCAGGCGAACACGTCGGGCGGCATGACCTCGGCGATCTTGCGGGCGATTTCCATCGCCTGCCGGGTCTCGTTCGAGTTGATCTTGATGTTGTCCTTCTCGTCGACCATCACCACGCCATAGGCGTTGAACAGACCGCCGACCCAGTCGACGGCGTCCGAAGTCTGGCCGAGCGGATTGCCGATCGGGAATCCGGCCTTGTACAGCTTCTGCGCCGAGGTGACGTAGGCCTCCCAGTTCCAGGCGTCGACCTTGGCCTTGTCCCACTTGCTCACATCGGCGGGGAACAGTTCGCGCAGGTCGAGCCCGGCGTGCTCCTTGTAGAGATCGAAGCGTGAGCAGCACGGTTTCACCTGGCTGCCGACCGTGGTCGGAACGCCGCGCCAGGTGCCCTTGATCTTGGCGAGATATTCGGCGACCGGGCTGATCGGGCCATATTGCTTGATGAGGCCGTTGACGAGATCGTCGAGCGGCTCGAGCTTGTCCTGATGGATCCGGATGTTCCAGTCACGATGCGACATGATGTCGTGACCGGTGCCGGCCTGCGCTTCGGCGGCGGCGGTGAGCTTGTCCTTCTCGCCTTGCGACGTGATGTAGTCGATGTGGACCTCGACCTTGTTCTTGTCGCCCCAGTCCTTGGCGAGCTTGTCGAGCGCCTTGTTGGCGCCGGGGACCCAGTGATCCCAGCAGCCGAGCGTCAGCGTGCCGGCTGCGTAAGTATCGCTGACATAAGGAGACGCGATCGCCGCGGCAGAACCCAGCGCGGCGGTCTTCAATACCGAACGGCGTGACAGTGAACTCATGTTAGTCCTCCCAAAAGGCTATTTTTGTTTTCTGCCTTGCTAAAAAGATTAGCCCGCGATTTTTGCGGCGAAAAGCGAATAAACATATCGTCGTCAGAAAATTCGGAAATTTAATGTGCGCGCTTCCGCAACGCAGCAATCTAACAAGTTCGTAATGTGACTATTGGTGTGCAAGCGACAAATTTTGTCGGCGCGCATGGCACGCGTCGTTCGGCGTCGCGGCGAACGTAGATATGTCAGTAGTGCTGATCTAATTTCGCGGCGCCGGCGTCGCCCACAAGACGCATTTTGTCCGGATCGCGACTGGCCGTCACCGACTCCGGATGAGCTTTGGCAAACTCCTCCAGCTCCAGCATGACCGCGTCGAGATGAGACATCATCGCCTGCGCCGATTCGACGGGTGAGTTGGCGCGCAGGGCGGCGAAAATTCGTTCATGTTCCGCGAAGGTCGCGGCCTGGCGCGTCGGCGTACATAGAAAGAGCCGCATGCGATCGAGATTGGCGCGCGCCGCCTCGACGGCGGACACGACGCGCTCGTAGCCCAGCGTCTCGAGCAGCCGGTCGTGAAAGTCGAGATCCAGCGCATGGAACGCGGCGCGGTCGTCGGACGCCATGGCGCGACTTTGCGCCGCCATGTTCTGGCGCAACTGCTCGATCAGGCTGCCGGTGATGCCAGGGGCGATGCAACGCACGGCCTCGCATTCGAGCGCGCGCCGGATGAACATTGCCTGCCGGCAATCGGCAAGGTCGATGCGCGATACAAGCGTGCCGCGCTGGGGCAATACGACGACGAAGCCTTCCTCGGCGAGCTTGCCCAATGCTTCCGAAACCGGAAACCGTGACACCTGCAGCCGGTCGCATAGCGCGGACTTGTCGATCGGCTCGCCCGGCTTGAATTCCAGGCGGACAATGGCATTCCGGATCGCGTCCTGAATGCGCTGCACCGTGCCGCCGCGCTCGTGACGGTCGAGAACGGGAAGAAATGCGTAAGGGTGCTTGCGCATGCTGGCGGCCATAGTAACATGTTAGTCGGCGACCGGGCCGAACTCAACGAAGTTCGGCTCGTGAGTTCAAGAAAGCGGGCCGCAAAAAAGCCCGCGTCAGAACCCCTAGGGGAGGGAATATCATGCTGCGGATGACAGCGCGCCTCATGACGGGCGCGGCGATGGCTCTTGCGTTTGCGGGCTTCTTCGTCACGGGATCGGCCGGCCCGGCCTCGGCCCAGACCAAGCTCAAATGGGCTCACGTTTACGAGACGTCCGAGCCGTACCATATACAGGCGCTGTGGGCCGCCGAAGAGATCAAGAAGCGGACCAACGGCCGCTATGAAATCGGCGTGTTCCCGGCTTCGCAGCTCGGCAACGAGAACCAGATCAACGAAGGCTTAGGGCTCGGCACCGTCGACATCATCTATACCGGCGTCGCCTTTGCCGGCTCGATCCACAAGCCGATCTCGATCACCAATGCGCCCTACGTTCTGCGCGACTTCGACCACTTCATGGCCTATCGCAACAGCAAGCTGTTCCGCGACATCGCCAAGGGTTACGAGGACAAGACCAAGCACAAGGTGGTGGCCCTGACCTATTACGGCCAGCGTCACGTCACCGCCAACAAGGCGATCAACAAGCCGGAAGATATGAAGGGCATGAAGCTGCGCGTCCCGCCGGCGCCTTTGTTCCTGATGTTCACCAAGTCGGTCGGCGCCAACGCCACGCCGATCGCCTTTGCCGAAGTCTATCTCGCACTTCAGCAGGGCACCGTGGACGGCCAGGAAAATCCGCTGCCGACTATCATGGCCAAGAAGTTCTACGAGGTGCAGTCGCACATCATCCTGACCGGCCACATCACCGAGTCGCTGCTCACCATCGTCGGCAGCCATGTCTGGTCGAAATTGAACGACGCGGACAAGAAGGTGTTCGAGGAAGTGCTGAACACCGCGGCGACCAACGCCACCAAGCAGATCCGCGAGTCGGAGCTCAAGCTGGCGGATGAATTCCGCAAAATGGGCAAGACCGTGATCGAGCCGGATCGCGCCGCCTTCCGCGCCGCGGCAATCCCGCTGCACAACGACGCCTCGGCCGGCGCCGGCTGGAGCAAGGCCGAGTACGACGCGCTGCAGGCGCTGAAGTAACGCTCCGGACGGCCGCGGCATCGAAATTGCCGCGGCCGTCTTCGCATTTGCAGGTGGCAATGGCGCCGTAGCAGCTCGCCGCTGCATTCGGCTGAACTGGGAATTTGTCAATGAGCGGGGGGAATTCCGCCGACCGTCGCAAAGGCGATGCCGTCGGCGCACCGTTGATCGTAGCCAGCGACCAAGAGGTCGTGATCGAGCACTATCCGGAGGACTGGCTTGCCTTCGCCTTGTTCTGGGCGTTGGCCTTCATCGTCTTCCTTCAATTCTACACGCGTTATATCCTCAACGACAGCCTGGCCTGGACCGAGGAAATCGCGCGTTACGGGCTGATGTGGATCACTTTCATCGGCGGCGGCATCGTCGTGCGCAAGCAGGCCAATATCGCCGTCGAGGTGCTGTTGCATTTTGCCCCGCCGCACATCGCGCGCGTCCTTCTTGCAGTGGTCGACATCATCAAGCTCGGCTTCATCGCGTTGCTCGCCTATTTCTCGGTCACGATCACAGACCGGATGGGCATGCAGACCATGACGGTGATCGACTGGTCGATGTCATATGTCTACGGCGGCATCGCCTTCGGTTGCTTTGTGATGCTGGCCCGGCAAATCCAGTGCTTCTGGCGCAATGCCCGCGATGGTTGGCGCCGAGCGTCCGAGACGATCGGCTCCGGCGTGGTAGTCGACTGAGGATTTTGGAATGACAGCCCTGTTTGTTGCCTTTTTCGTCCTGCTCGCCGTCGGCGTTCCGATCTTCATCGCGCTAGGCGTGTCGTCGCTGGTCTACACGCACTTCGTCGCCGGCATTCCGGACTTCGTGGTGCTGCACCGCATGGCGGGCGGCGTCGACAGTTTCCCATTGCTGGCAGTGCCTTTTTTCATTCTTGCCGGCAATCTGATGAATTCGGCCGGCATCACCAACCGCATCTTCGCCTTCGCAACGGCGGCGGTCGGCTGGCTGCGGGGTGGGTTGGGGCATGTGAATGTGGTCGGCTCGGTGATTTTCGCGGGCATGTCGGGGACGGCGGTGGCCGATGCAGGAGGGCTCGGCACGATCGAAATCAAGGCGATGCGCGATCACGGCTACCCGGCCGATTTCTCGGTCGGCATCACCGCCGCCTCATCGACCATCGGCCCGATCATTCCGCCGTCGCTGCCGATGGTCGTGTTCGGCGTCATGGCCAATGCTTCGATCGGGCAATTGTTCGCCGCCGGGTTCGTCCCCGGTCTGCTGATGGCCTTGTCGCTGATGATCTACACGACCTGGTATGCTCGGCGTCACGGCATCGGCAGCGATCAGGCGTTTCGCTGGCGGGTGCTCGGCCATTCGTTGATCGCCGCGGTGCCGGCGCTGTTGACGCCCGCCATCATCATCGGCGGGATGACCTTCGGCTGGTTCACGCCGACCGAGGCCGCCATTGCCGCCTGCGTCTGGGCGCTGATCCTCGGCGCGCTGCTGTACCGCACGCTGACGTTCAGGCATTTCTACAAGATCACGCTCGATACGATCGAAACCACGGCGGCGGTGCTGCTGATCGTAGGCGCCGCCTCGTTGTTCGGCTGGGTGCTGACGACGACGCAGGTGACCGAGAAGTTTTCCGTATTGCTGCTGTCGATTACCGACAACCCGCTGTTGATTCTGCTGATCATCAATGTGCTGCTGCTTGTTGTCGGCTGCTTCATGGAGACGATCGCGGCCATTTCGATCCTGGTGCCGGTCCTGATGCCGGTAGTGCTCAAGGTCGGCATCGACCCGGTGCAGTTCGGCGTCATCATGGTATTGAACCTGATGATCGGGCTGCTGACGCCGCCGGTCGGGATGGTGCTGTTCATCCTGTCGCGGGTGGCCAATATGCCCTTCGACCGGACGGTCCGGGCGGTTTCGCCATTCCTCATACCGCTGCTGATCGTGCTATTGCTGATCTCGGTCATTCCCGAGCTGACGCTTGCGGTGCCGAAGTATTTCTACCGCTGACGAGGACAAGATGAGCCCACCACGCACCATCCGACTAGCCGCCGACGACAATGTCATCGTCGCGGTGGACCAGATTCCGGAGGGAACCGCGGTCCATGGCGCGACGGCCCGCGAGCGCGTTCCGCGTGGCCACAAAATGGCGATCGCGCCGATCCACCAGGACGAGCCGGTGCGCAAATACGGCCAGGTGATCGGCTTTGCCTCCAGGCCAATCCGGCCCGGCGAATGGGTTCACGAGCAGAACGTCGCGCTGCACGACTTCGTTCGCGACTATCGCCACGCCGAAGGCGCCAGGAACGACGAGGTGCTGGCGCCCGAACTTCGCGCCACCTTCGAGGGCTATGTGAGGCCGAACGGCAAGACCGGCACGCGCAATTACATCGGCATCCTGACCTCGGTGAACTGCTCCGTCTCGGTGGCGAAATTCATCGCCGAGACGGTCAACCGCTCCGGCCTGCTCGACGATTATCCCGGCATCGACGGCGTCGTGCCTTTCGTTCATGGCACCGGCTGCGGCATGGCGGCGCGCGGTGAGGGATGGGACGTGCTGCAGCGAACCCAGTGGGGGTACGCCACGCATCCCAATCTTGGCGCGGCCTTGATGGTCGGGCTCGGCTGCGAGGTGTTCCAGATCGACCGCATGAAGGATGACTACAATCTCGTGGAAGGCGATCACTTCCAGACCATGACCATTCAGGCCGTCGGCGGCACGAAAAAGACGGTGGCCGAAGGCGTCGAGCGTATCAAGGCGATGTTGCCGGTCGCGGCGCGGGCCAAGCGCGAGACGAGGCCGGCATCCGAGGTCGTGCTGGCGCTGCAATGCGGCGGCTCCGACGGCTATTCCGGCATTACCGCGAACCCGGCGCTGGGCGCGGCGGTCGACAAGCTGGTCAAGCACGGCGGCACCGGCGTGCTCGCCGAGACGCCGGAAATCTATGGCGCCGAACACCTGCTGACGCGCCGCGCCGTCAACACCAAAGTCGGCGAGAAGCTGGTCGAGCGCATTCGCTGGTGGGAGGAATACACCGAGCGAAATCGCGGCGAGATGAACAACAATCCATCGCCCGGCAACAAGGCAGGCGGGCTCACGACCATTCTGGAGAAGTCGCTCGGCGCGGCCGCCAAAGGCGGTTCGACCACCTTGCGCGCCGTCTATGAATATGCCGAGCCGATCAAGGAACACGGCTTCGTCTTCATGGACACGCCGGGCTATGACCCGGTCGGCGCCACCGGGCAGGTGGCCGGCGGCTGCAACGTGATGTGCTTCACCACGGGGCGCGGGTCGGCCTTCGGCTGCAAGCCGACGCCGTCGATCAAGCTCGCGACCAATCATTATGTCTACGAGACGATGATCGACGACATGGACATCAATTGCGGCGACGTGCTCGATGGCGTGTCGCTCGAGGACAAGGGCGCGGAGATTTTCGACAAGGTGCTCAAGGTCGCGTCCGGAGTGCGCACCAAGTCGGAAGACTTGGGGTATGGCGATCTCGAATTCGTGCCGTGGCAGATCGGCGCGACGATGTGAGTCGCTACGGCGTCGCTTTCGCGGCGAGGCCGAGAATCTGCACCGTGGTTTCGCCGGCCTGAAGCCTTTGCATGATCGAGCTTTCGCGCTCCGTGCGCTGGCGCGCGGCGGCCAGCGTGCGCTCGACGAGCGCCTGCGGGATCGCGCAGACGCCATCGGCATCGGCGACGATGAGATCGCCGCGGGTGATCGGCACGCCGGCGACGGCCACGGTCTCGCTTGGCGGTGGTGCCGTCACCTTGACGCAGGCCCGCATGCCGACGCCGCGCGCGAACACCGGAAAGCGCCGCTTCTCGAGCGCCGCGATATCGCGCACGCCGCCATCGATGACGAGGCCGGATAGGCCGCGCGCCTGCGCCGCGACGGTCAATATCTCGCCCCAGTAGCCGCCGATATATTGCTGGCCGTCGACCACCAGCACGTCGCCGGGAGACGCCTGCGCCACGGCAAGGTGGATGGCGAGGTTATCGCCGGCGGCGCAGCGGACCGGCAGGGCCGTGCCGATAATGGTTGCGCCCGGCCAGACCGGCCGCAAAGCCGTATCGAGCGCGCCGGGCACGCCGGAGGCTTCGCATAAGGTCGAGGTGCCGTGCTGGAGCAGTTCGTCGGCGAATTCGCTGTAGCCCGGCATGTCGTCTCCCCGCGCTTTATTGTTTGTGCGGGAAGATCAGCACGCCAACGCGGGCGGCGGCAAGAGATAGCGCTCAGCGCGTGCCGTAGGCCCGGTCGCCGGCGTCGCCGAGACCGGGGATGATGAAGGCGTTTTCGTCGAGGCCGTCGTCGATCGCCGCGGTCCAGACGCGGACGTCCGGATGGATGCCGCGGATGCGTTCGAGGCCCTCCGGCGCGCAGATCAGGCAGACGAGCCGGATGTCCTTGGCGCCGCGCTCTTTAAGCCGGTCGACGGCTGCGACCGCGGTATTAGCGGTAGCGAGCACCGGCACGACAACGATGACAAGACGTTCGTCCAGATCGGTCGGCGCCTTGAAAAAATATTCGACCGCCGAACGTGTCTCCGGTTCGCGGTACATGCCGATATGGGCGACGCGCGCCGCCGGCACCAGGTCCATCATGCCCTGCATCAAAGTGAGGCCGGAGCGGAGGATCGGTGCGAACACCAGCTTCTTGCCGGCAAGCATCGGCGATTTCATTTTCGCCAGCGGTGTTTCGATCTCAACCGGTTCGAGCGGCAGGTCGCGCGTCACCTCGTAGCACAACAGCATTCCGACTTCGCTCAACAGCTCGCGAAACGACTTGGTCGAACGCTCCTTGTCGCGGATCAAAGTGAGCTTGTGCTGCACCAGCGGATGGTCGACGACGGTGACGCCTTCCATAATCTTATCTCCCTAAAACACGGTGCCGTCGCTGATGACGGTAATCGGTGGCGAGCCGTCGGCGCGCTTCTCGCGCGCGATGGCGCGGCCGGCGGCCCAGGTGCCGCCTTCGAGAACCTTGGCGAGCGGCAAGGTTTCGGCGTTCATGCCGAGGCGCTGGCGGATCAGGTCGCCGAGCCTGTCGAGCAGCGCGACGGTGAGGCTGCGCCATTCGACGACCAGCTCGGAATCGACCGCGTGGGCAATGCCGGATTGCGCGGGATCGCGCAGGTTCAGCACCTCGGCATCGACGAACAGACCGCCATTGCGGTACTCGGCCAGGCCCGTGAGGCCGTCGACATTGGAAACGGCGACGCCAGCCCGCTGCAACGGCTCGATGAGAGAGTATGACAGCCACTGCGACAGCTTGTGCAGCGGCACGAGGCCGGTGGTCGCGTCGGATGTGACGAGCGACGAATGCTTCCAGCAGTCGCCGAGCGGGATGCCGCCAAGCGATAGTCGCGATGGCCAGATCGGCCCGAGCTGACGAAGCAGGGCGGCCAGAATATCCGGCGCGGCCAAGGCCCGGCCGTGCAGCGCGACCAGATGGTCGAACAGGCCGCCCGGCCGCGCGTTGTCATGGCGCGCAAATACGTCGGGCTTTGACGATGCGAGTTCGCCAAGCCGGCGCAGCAGCGCGGCGCGGCCCTCCAGGCCGATCAGCGGATTGTCCGGCGTGACCTGAAAGCCGCGGGCCAGATCGTCGGCGGTCAATTGCGCGAGCCTGGCGGCATCGACGCGCAACGGGTCGTTCGCGTCGGCCGAGAACAGGCCGGCGGCGAACATGTCGAGGCTGGCGAGCGCCAGGCCTTCCGAGCGGCCGATTTTCTCGCCGGTATTCGGATCGGCATAGCGCCATTGCGCGCCGGCGCCGGCATCGAGGAAGACGCTGACGATGGCCAGGTCGAATTCGGCGCGCGCCCGCGCCGCTGCTTCTTTCCACGAAGCCTTGGCGGCCAAAGCGGCGTACCGGTCGTTGCCCTTGTGCACGAAATGCCGCCAGCGCGAATGGAACGGCACGTCGAGCGAGGGATAGGCGGCGCGCGTCGTGGCAATGACGCGGTCGGCCACGGTATCGAGCTTCGCCATATCGACGGTGAAATTCGGCAGTTTGCCTTCATGACCGAGGGTCAGTATTCGGGTCGCGCGCGTGCGCACGGCCTCGGCGGACAGAAGAGAAATAGCGGCGGCAGTCTCCGAAGTCATCGGACCAATCGCGTCAGGAGAAAAGGGAATGCGCGCTCAGTATTTGTTGAGCGAGCGGCCAACGGTGTCGGTCAGGTCTTCGGGTTTGACCGCGTCGGTCGAGAAATAGCCGGCCGCCTTCTTGGCTGCCATCTCGACATGCGCGTCTGCCGGTATCATCTCGTCCGGGATCGATACCCGTTCGACGATCTCCACGCCCTGCGACACCAGCGCGTCGTGCTTCATGTCGCTCATCGAGATGAAGCGGTCGAGGCGCTTGAGGCCGAGCCAGTGGATGACGTCCGGCATCAATTGCTGGAAGCGCGCGTCCTGCACGCCCGCGACGCATTCGGTGCGCTCGAAATAGGCAGCCGCTGCATCGCCGCCTTCCTGGCGCTTGCGCGCATTGTAGACCAGGAATTTGGTGACTTCGCCGAGGGCGCGGCCTTCCTTGCGGTTATAAACGATGACGCCGAGTCCGCCTTCCTGCGCGCCGCGCGCGCATTCCTCGATGCCGTGAATGAGGTAAGGGCGGCAGGTGCAGATATCGGAGCCGAACACGTCCGAGCCGTTGCATTCGTCATGCACGCGGCAGGTGATCTTGGTCGCCGGCTTGCTGAGTTTAGCGATGTCGCCGAACAGATAGACGGTGATGCCGCCGATCGGCGGCAGAAACACCTGCAGGTCCGGCCTGGTCACCAGTTCGGGAAACATGCCGGCAGTCTGTTCGAACAGTACGCGGCGCAGCGCGCTTTCGGACGTGTCGAAGCGTTCGGCAATACCCGGCAGATACCACACCGGATCGACCGCGATCTTGGTAACGCCGATGCTGCCGTTCTCCCGCACCACATCGCCATCGGCCTTCAGACGCCCGGCGCGAACGGCGTCCTGCATCTCGATGAGATCGAGGCGCGCCTTGGTGATCGCGATGCTCGGGCGAATGTCGATGCCCTCGGCGATCTCGTCCTTGAAGTCGGCCGCGACGCGATGGCCCCACGGATCGAGCGAGACGATGCGCTTCGACTCGGCCCACTGGCCGAACGGTCCGATGTCTGCCGCCGGATAGGTATTGGTGAGATCGGGACGGCGGATCGGATCAAGCGCGCCGGAAGAAACCGCCAGCGCGCGATACACCGAATAGGAGCCGCCATGGCTGCCGATGACGTTGCGGTCGCCGGGGCGCGAAACGGTGCCGATGATCGGCCCGCGCTCGCGCGCGCTCGGCGCACCCCAATGGATCGGAAAGCGCGGTTTGCCGCCCGGAGTCGGATGGGAGGTGAGGCGGATATGGTCGGGTCTATTGGAGCGTGTCATTGGTTTGGCCGAAGTTGTTAAAACCAGAGTCGTCGTCCACTAGTTCCGAAGCACTGAATCCAGATGGACGAATCCAAATGGATAAAGCCCGCCATAAGACGGGCCAGCACATTCGGTTGCTTACTCGGTTTTAAGGGCCGCCTCATTTCCCCCGCCGGATCAGCGATCCGGTCGTTGAGGTCGTCCCTTAAAGAAGCAATATAGCGCTTTTTTTAAATCGCGCAATCCTCAACGCGCATGACTGGCATTCGAACTTCGCGGCGCCTGTCACGCAGGCTTAACCAAGGCCGCAAGTCTGTTGTTTATATGTTCGGCGAATATGGCGGTTGCAACCGGCAGATTACGTTCTCGCAGTTGGCCGAATACGAGCTTGGCCGAGGGTACGTCGCGACCGTCGATTTCGCGCGCGACCAGGCCGAGTTTGTTCCCTTGCGGCATCGTGCCGATGGCGATCTGGAACGAGATCAGTCCGGCATGAATGACCATGCCGCGCAACATCTCGAATGAATTCGATTCGACGGCGACACTGAAATTCAATCCGGTGCGCGCCACGACTTCTTCAAGCAACTGACGGCCGCCGATCGAACGCTCGGGCAGCGCTACGGGATAATTGGCGCAGTCGCGCAGGCGGATTTTCGGCCGTTTGGCGAGCGGGTGTGTTTTCGCCATCACCGCGACCAGGCTTTGCTCCACCGTCATCAACGGCTGGAAGTTGGAGAGGAAAGGCGGCCGGAACACCAGCACGAGATCGACTTCAAAGGCCGACAGTGCCGCCAGCGCATATTCGTGGTCGACTACTTTAACGTCGAATTGCACTTTGGGATGCGTCTTGCGGAATTCGGCAATTGCGCGCGGCAGAAAATCGAGCGCGAGCGCCTGGCTGCAGGCGAGTCGCACCGTGCCGCGGCGCAGCCCCTTGAGATCCTCAATCTGGGATTTCATGCGCTCGACTTCGCCACCTTGCTTGCGCAAATAGGTGACGAAAACTTCGCCGGCCGCAGTCAGCCGCACGCCGCGCGGCAGCCGCTCGAACAATGTGGCGCCCAATTCTTCCTCGAGATCGGCGATGCGGCGGTTCACCGCAGAGGCGGTGACATTGAGGTGCTCGGCCGCCTTGCGGATCGAGCGGGCCCGCGCGACTTCGTCGACGTAGTCAAGAATCCGCAAATGTTTCATCGGTTTAGGTGTCCATCCGAGGGCTTGGCGGGCTCCGCTGCCGGGACCGCACTTGGCGAGAGTGATGCTTTTTCGGCACCACTCTAGCAAAAAATCGGCGGCAGAGGGCAACGCTGGCGCGGGCTAGCATTCGGCATCGCAATTGCATGGATCGATCCATGGTCGCGTCGAAAGGGCTTCAAACGAAGTGACAATTTTCGACGCATCCCGAAACGAGAACGGACGGTTCGCCGGGACCAAATCCGCCTCAGACACGCCCAAAGTCCTGACAGGAGTTCGAACATGACGTTTTCCGCCCGTTCTTTCCTGATTGCCGCGACAGTGGTGGTCGGATTGACCGCTCCGATGCTCGCTCCGGCGCCTGCCGCCGCCCAAACCAAGCTCAAGGTGGTGCTGAACTGGAAGTACCAAGGCCCTCAGGGCATGTTTTTCCTTGCTGACGACCGCGGCTATTTCAAAGCCGAAGGCATCGAAGTCCAGCTTGACCAGGGTAACGGCTCCGGCGGTGTGCCGGCGCTTGTCGCCAACGGTACTTACGATGTCGGCTTCGGCGACATGAACGCGCTGATCGAACTTGCCGCGAAGAAGCCGGACGATGCGCCGGTCGCGGTGTACGCCATGTACAACCAGCCGCCTTTCGCCATCGCGGTGAAGGCCGACAGTCCGATCAAGACGCCGAAGGATCTCGAAGGCAAGACCATCGGCGGCCCGGCCAATGACGGCGCGCTCAAGCTGTTCCCGGCTTTCTGCAAGATCGCCAAGATCGACTGCACCAAGATCACGATCACCAACATGCAGCCGAACCTGCGCGAAAATATGCTGATGCAGGGTCAGGTCGACGGCGTGTTCGGCTACGTCAACACCATTCGCTTCTCGGCCAAGCTCGCCAAGATCGATGAAAGCAAGATCCGCTACATCAAGTACGGCGATTTCGGCATGGACCTGTATTCGAACGTCATCATGTTTCCGAAAAAGCTGGTCAAGGAAAAGCCGGAAGTCGTGAAAGGCTTCATCCGTGCGCTCAACAAGGGGATGCTGGATTCGATCAAGGATCCCGACGCCTCGGTCGCCGCCGTCGCCAAGCGCGAGCCGCTGATCAACGTCAAGGTCGAGCGCGAACGCTACGACGCGACCGTCTCGGACGAAATGAACCACCCCGAGATCGCGAAGATCGGTCTCGGCAATGTCGACGAAGTTCGTCTGAAGCGGTCGATCGACATCATGGTCGATGCGCTCGCGCTGACACGCACGCCGACGGTCAGTGAAGTCTGGAACCCGTCGTTCCTGCCGCCGATCTCGGAACTGCCCAAGAAGCCGTTCTAGATCTGCCCGCAAACTCGGCCGTTCCTCGTCAACGGGGAACGGCCTTTCTTTCCGATATCTCTGGGTGCGCGATGCAATTGAATCTTGAAGGCCGGGTCACGATGATCACCGGACCGGCCAAAGGGATGGGCGCGGCCATCACCAAGGCCTTCGCCGACGAGGGTGCCAAACTGGCGCTGCTCGGACGCGACGTCTCGGCGATCGAGCCAGTGGCCGAAGAAGTGCGTCAGGCGGGCGGCGAGGCCGTCATTATCGCCTGCGACCTGACCGACGCCGAACAATGCGAAGTGGCGGTGCAAAAGACCAAAGCCGCCTTTGGCGACCGCATCGATATTCTTGTCAACGTCGCCGGCGGCTCCGGCCCGGTCGGCAAGACCGGCATCGAGACGACGCCGGAGGAATTCGACGACATCGTCACTCTTAATATGAACGGCTGTTTCCACAGCATGCGCGCCGTGCTGCCGACCATGATCGCCCAGCGCTACGGCAAGATCGTCAATGTCGGCGGCACCTTCGGCATGCGCGGCCGCGCCGGCCGGCTGGCCTATTCGGCATCGAAATGGGGGCTGCGCGGCATTACCAAGAGCTTCGCGCTGGAAGTCGGCCAATACAACATCAACGTCAATTGCGTGGCGCCGGGCATGGTCGATGGCCCGCGCTTCCGTGACAAAGTCTGCGCCGATATGGCCAAGCGCCTCAACATCACGCTGGAAGAAGCGATGGAGCGCCACGCCGCTGATTACGCTCTCAAGCGCGTCACTGTTGACGCCGATGTCGCCAACGCCTGCCTCTTCATGGCGAGCGACACCTCGCGCCAGATCACCGGCGTCGACCTTCCGGTCGATGGCGGCTGGGCGATGTTGTGAGGGGCCGCACCATGACCGCGGACCTCGTCATCATCAACGGCAAGATCGTCTCGCCTGACGGCGTGATCGATGCCGCCATTGCCATCAAGGACGGCAAGGTTCTCGCCGTCGGCGCTGCCGACGCGATGCCGGCCGCGACGGAGGTTTTTGACGCTGCCGGCATGCACATCCTGCCTGGCGCGATCGACGATCATGTGCACTTCCGCGATCCGGGCATGACGCACAAAGAGGATTGGGAAAGTGGCACGGCGGCCGCTGCCTTCGGTGGAGTCACCTGCGTGTTCGAGATGCCGAACACACTTCCGCCGGTTGCCAATGGCGAAATCCTCGCCGCCAAGCACAAGATCGCGTCGTCGAAGGCGCACGTCGATTACGGCCTCTACGGCCTGCTCGGTGACAACACGATCGAGACCGTGCCGGAACTGATCGATGGCGGCATCATCGGCTTCAAACTCTATATGGGCAATACCTTCGGCAAGATCCCGTCACCGGACACCGGCGCGACGCTGGAATGTTTCGAGGTGGCGGCCGCGACCGGAAAGCGTGTGTCACTTCATGCCGAGAACAACGACATCATGGAGCGGCGACAAAAGCGCCTGATGGCTGCCGGCAAGAAGGATCAGTGGGCGCATCTGGCCGCACGGCCTAATGTCGTCGCAGTCGAAGCGGTGAGCCGCGCGGCGATACTGGCCGAATGGACCGGCGCGCGCATTCATGTGCTGCACATTTCGACCGCCGATGAATTGCGGCCGCTGCGCGAGGCCAAGGCGCGCGGCGTCGACGTCACCGGCGAGACCTGCCCGCATTACCTCATGCTGTCGACCGAGGACTATGCCCGCGTGCCCGGTATTATCGCCGTCAATCCGCCGGTTCGCGAGAAGCAGAATCAGGAACCGATCTTCGGCGCGCTTCTGGACGGCACCATCGATGTCATCGCCACAGACCATGCGCCGCATGCCTACGAAGAGAAGACCCGCAACGACATCTGGACCGTCGATTGCGGGTTTCCCGGTGTCGAGACGCAGATGTCGCTGATGCTGACCGAGGTGAATGCCGGCCGCATGAGCCTTTCGGACTATGTGCGCATGAGTGCGTACAATCCGGCACGCATCTGGGGCCTGTTCCCGCGCAAAGGCGCGCTACTGCCAGGCTCCGACGCCGACATCGCTATTGTCGATCTATCGCGCGATCACGTCATTCGCGACGCCGAGACGCAATCGCGCTCGAAGTGCTCGCCGTGGGATGGCCGCAGGGTCAAGGGCCTGCCGATCCATACATTGGTGCGCGGCCGCTTCGTCATGAAAGACCGCAAGCTGATCGCGGATACCAAAGGCTGGGGACGTTCGGTTCACACGATTCAGGCGATGCCGGCGCCGGTCGTGTTGAACGCAGAGCATACGATGCAGGCGATCGTGAAGACGACAGCATAAGGATGGGGCGATGACCGGCGAGGCATACGCGCGAACCGACCACACTTTCGTGGAACTGGAGAAGGTGACTTTGGCCTACGGCCGCGGCGACAAGAAGATCGTCGCGCTCGGCGAGACCGATTTGCGCATCGACCAGGGCGACTTCGTCGCTCTGGTCGGCCCATCCGGCTGCGGCAAGTCGACGATACTCAAGCTTGTCACCGGTCTTATCACCGCGAGCACCGGCTATGTCTACGTCGCCGGCCGCGAAGTCGGCGCCGAACAGGTGCGGGTCGGCATGGCGTTTCAGAATCCGACCATGCTGCCGTGGCTTAGCGTCCGCGACAACGTGATGATGCCGTTGAAGATCGTGCCGCCGTTCCGACAGGAGTATCGCAGCAAGAAGAAGACGGAGTTTCGCGACCGCGCCGACGCGCTGCTTAAGGAAGTCGGACTCGGCAGTTTCGGCGACAAGCATCCGTGGCAATTGTCCGGCGGCATGCTGCAGCGCGCCTCTCTGTGCCGCGCCCTCATTCACGAGCCGCAGCTTCTGATGCTGGACGAACCATTCGGCGCGCTCGACCAGTTCACGCGCGAGGAACTCTGGGCGGTCATGCAGGAACTGTGGATGAAGCTCAAGCCCACGGTGATCCTGGTGACCCACGACCTCAAGGAAGCCGGCTACCTCGCCACCCGCATCTGCGTGATGCGTTCGCGGCCGGGGCTGATCATCGACGACACCGTGGTGCCGTTCACGCGGCCGCGCAATATCGACATGTCCTATACGCCCGAATTCGTCGCCATGACGCAGCGCCTGCGCGAGCTGATCGTTTCCGCGCGCCCCGTGAAGGAGACCGTGTGATGGAACAGCAATGGCGCCGTCGTCTGTGGTCGGCTCTTTTCATCATCGGATTTTTCGCTTTGTGGGAGGCGTTCTGCTGGCTGTTCCATATCAGCGACATCGTGCTGCCAAAGCCGAGCCAGGTTTTCTATACGCTGGTGACGCGCATGCCGGCTCTGTGGCCGCACACGGTACAGACTTTGTACACAACGCTGGTCGGCTTTGCCTTCGGCATCCTGTCCGGCGTGCTGATCGGCGTCGTCATCGGCTCGTCGCGGCTGGCCTATGACGTGGCTTATCCGCTGCTGATCGGCTTCGCTTCGATCCCGAAAGTCGCGGTGGTGCCGATCTTCGTGCTGTGGTTCGGCTCCGGCGCGGTGCCGGCGATCCTCACCGCGATGATCATGAGCCTGTTCCCGATCGTCGTGAACGTCGCGACCGGGCTCGCCACCACCGAACCCGAGCTCGAGGATGTCATGAAGGCGCTGCGTGCCACAAAGCTCGACATTCTCTGGAATGTCGGCCTGCCGCGCACCATGCCGTATTTCTTCGCCTCGCTGAAAGTGGCGGTCACGCTCGCTTTCGTCGGCACCGTCATCTCCGAGACGGTGGCGTCCAACCGCGGCATCGGCAACGTCATGATGATCGCGTCGTCGAACTTCGACGTGCCGCTGGTATTCGCGGGCCTCATCATCCTCGCCATCATGGGCGTCGCGCTTTACGCGGTGTTCTCGCTGATCGAGAGCCGCATCACGGGCTGGGCGCATCGCAAGGACGAATTCGCGATGGGCTGACCGCCGTCGCTCGACAAGCTTGCCGGGTATTCGATTCAACAGGAGTTACTCAATGTCCATCTTCCGTCTCGGCATGGCGCTCGTTGTCGCGCTGTGCTGTCTGGTTTCCGGCGCCAATGCCGACGAGCCGACCAAGATCCGCTTCACGCTCGATTGGAAATACCAGGGCCTGCACGCCTACATCTTCTGGGCCAAGGAGCACGGCTATTTCGCCAAGGAAGGCCTCGACGTCACCATCGACCAGGGCACCGGCTCGGCCGCGACCGTGTCGCGAATCGTGTCGGGCACCTATGACGCCGGGTTCGGTGACATGAACGCCATCATCCAGCTCGCCGGCACCAAGCCGGGCCAGCAGCCGGTGATGGTCTACATGATCTACAACACGCCGCCCTTCGCGCTGATCGTCAAGAAAGACAGCCCGATCAAGACGCTCAAGGACCTCGAAGGCCACAAGATGGGCACGCCCGCGGGCGGCGCTTCCGGCATCCTGTTCCCGGCGCTGGCCAAGCTCAACGGCGTCGATCCCGACAAGGTCTCGATCGTCAACATGGCGCCGAACCTGCAGGAGCAGATGCTGGTGAAGGGCGATGTCGATTTCTCCGCCATCTTCACGGTGACCAGCTACGCCAACCTGATCGGTATGAAACTCGATCCGCTCAAGGACTTCCGCTGGTTCTATTTCTCGGATTACGGCATCGACCTTTATTCCAACGGCATCATGGTGTCGAAGGCACTGATCGCCGAGAAGCCGAAGGCGGTCGCCGGTCTGGTGCGCGCACTCAACCGCGCCATGATCGAGGTCGCGGCCGATCCAGCCGCCGGCGTCAAGGAAATGCTGAAGGTCGAGCCGTTGATGAATGGAGACATCGAGACCCAGCGTCTGGTCTATGCGCTCAAGACCCACTTTGTCTCCAAGGAGACCGACGCCAACGGCATCGGCGATGTCAGCGACGCCCGCATGGAAAAGGGCATCAAGCTGCTGGTCGACACCTACAAGCTGCCGAATACGCCGGCGGTGAAGGACGTGTTCGATCGCTCGTTCCTGCCGCCGAAGAGCGACCGCGTGCTCAAGCTAGCGTTCTGATGCCCGGCGCTGCGTGACCGCCATGCAAAAGACAGTCGCAGCCTCCTGGCTGCTTCCCGGCGCCGGGAAGGCGGCGATGTCAAACCAGTCCGTCGCCATCGGCGACGGCACGATCGCGGGGGTGACGGCGGGCGAGGGTCGGGGGGCCCTCGTCATGCCGGCACTCGGCAACGCGCACGATCACGCGCGCATTGCCCGGCTGAGCCAGGTCGGCAGTTACGATGTGCCGCTCGAGGCCTGGCTGCCGTATCTGACGCTGCTTCCGGCGGTCGATCCGTACCTGTCGAGCGCGGTGTCGTTCGCCCGCAGCGCGCGCGGCGGCGTCGGCGCCGTCATGGCGCATTACACGCGCGTGCAGGGCCTGACCGATTTTCCGACCGAAGCGAAGGCCGTCGCCAAGGCGGCGCGCGATGTCGGCATCCGCATGGCGCTCGCCGTGCATTGCCGCGATCTCAATCCGCTGGTCTATGACCCGCACGAGAAATTGCTGGCGGAATTGTCACCCGAAGCCTGCGCCTGCGTGACGCGGCGCTTCCTGCGCAAGCCCGTCGCCGCCGTCGATCAGGTGGCGATGGTTGAAACCGTTGCGCAGGAGATTGAAGGCGACGGCGTCACTGTGCAGTACGGCCCTGCCGGCGTGCAATGGTGCACCGACGCCATGCTGCGGCTGATCGGCGAGGCATCTGCGCGGCACAATCGCCGTGTCCACATGCATTTGCTCGAAACAAAATACCAGCGCAACTGGGCCGACCGCACGTTTCCGCAAGGCATCGTGCGTTATCTCGACGAGATCGGCCTCGTCAATGAGCGCGTGTCCTTCGCCCACTGCATCTATCTGCGTCCCGATGAAATGGACCTGATCGCCGAGCGCGGCGCGACCATCGTCGTCAACACGAGCTCGAATTTCATCGTCAGTTCGGGCTGCGCGCCGCTCGGTGAGTTCATCAAGCGCGGCTGCCGGGTCGCCATGGGGCTCGACGGACTTGCTTTTGACGAGGACGAGGACGCGCTGCGTGAGATGCGGCTGGCCTACAACGTCCACAAGGCCTCCGGTTTCGACATCCGCGTGTCGCCGGACGATCTGCTGCGCTTCGCCAGCGCCAACGGACGGTTCGCCGTCACGGGCGCCACCAACGCCGATATCGTGGCGGGCGCGCCGGCCGATCTTCTGCTGCTCGACTGGCAATCATTGTCCGCCGACCTGATCGAACCGGACGTGCCGCCTTTTGAGCTGCTGCTGGCCAAGGGCGTGAAACGGCATGTGAAGGGCCTGATCGTCGCCGGCCGCGACGTGGTGCGCGACGGCAAGGTGACGGGCGTCGATCTGGCGGCGCTTGAAGCCGAGCTTCTCGCCATGCTGCGAGCCAAATATCCGACCACCGCCGATGTGCGCGCCGCCATGCCGGAACTGAAATCGGCATTGCGCAAGCACTATACCGGCCCCCTCTATTGCGCGTGACATCATGCCTGTCGCCAAAGTTCACCGCATTTCTACGTCGGCGCCCAACGATGTGAGCGGCATCGAAGTCGCCATGGCCCAGGGTCGCATCGATCCAAGGGGCGTCATAGCCGTGCTCGGCAAGACCGAGGGCAACGGCCTGGTTAACGATTTCAGCCGCGGCATGGCGACGACGGCGCTGTCGCAGATGTTCGAGCGATATCTCGACAAAGCCGACGCTGCGAAAGTCTGCCTCGTCATGTCCGGCGGCACCGAAGGCGGCATGGCGCCGCACTGGGTGGTGTTCGAGCGTGCCGAAGGGGAGGGCGGTGCGTCGCCCACCCTGGCGATCGGACGCGCGCATACGCCGGCTTTGCCTTATGAACAACTCGGGCGCGGCGGCGAGATCGACCAGGTGGCCGATGGCGTCCGCATTGCGATGCACGACGCCGGCATCACGGATGCCGCGGACGTCCATTTCGTGCAAATCAAATGTCCGCTGCTGACGGCGCAGCGCGTCGCCGAGGCCGATGCGCGCGGCGTGTCGATCGCAACGCGCGACACCTTGAAATCAATGGGCCTGTCGCGCGCGGCGAGCGCGCTGGGTGTCGCCGTTGCGCTCGGCGAGATCGCGCGCGATGCGATCGGCGAGGCGCAGATTGCAACCGACTGGTCGCTATGGTCGGGCCGGGCCTCAACGTCGTCAGGCATCGAGCTGGTCAATCACGAGATCGTCGTGCTCGGCATGTCGAAAGCCTGGTCGGGGCCGCTGGTCATCGATCATGCGGTGATGAAAGACGGCATCGACGTCGAACCGGTGCGCGCGGCGCTGGCGCGGCTGGGACTCGCTTCGAACGGACAGCTCAGCGCCACGCAGAGCGATAAACTGATCGCGTTGCTTGGCAAGGCGGAAGCCAGCCATGACGGACGTCTGCGCGGCAACCGTCACACCATGCTTGACGACAGCGATATCGCCTCGACGCGACACGCCCGCGCTTTTGTCTGCGGTGCGCTCGCCGGCCTCGTCGGCCACGCAGAGATTTATGTCTCGGGCGGCGCCGAGCATCAGGGCCCCGATGGCGGCGGGCCTGTGGCGCTGATTGTGGCGCGAAGCGCCTGAACAGTCATTCCGGGACGCGCGTGAAACGCGCGAACCCGGAATCCAGCCGGGATCGTCTGAATGTGTTGCTGGATACCGGGTTCGCGGGCTAACGCCCGCGCCCCGGTATGACGGCTACCTCTTCAACAACTCCTTCGCGATCATCACATGCACGCCCTTGGCGATGTTGACGAGCTGCGTCACACTGACATCGGCGGCGACGCTACAGAGCGAATAGGCGTCTTCCGCCGACAGCCCATTGACCTCGCCGATCTTCCGGATCATCGCGCGCAGCGCGAATTCCGCGGCGCGGTCGAGGTCTTCATTGAAACCCATGGTGATGATATGCGTCGGCGTCTCCGCCCAGGGATGATCGATGCCGGTTGCCTTGAGCAACGTCACGCGCAGCTTGCCGCGCAGCGCCGTCTCGATCGCTGTGACGCAGACTTCGCCATCGCCCTGCACGGCGTGGCCGTCGCCGACCGACAGCTGCGCGCCGTCATTGAACACGGGCAGGTGCAGCTTCACGCCGACGCCGAAATTCTTGTTGTCGATGTTGCCGCCGAAGGCGCGCGGAATATTGGAGATGCAGGTGCCGTCGCCGGGCTTCGGGGCGACACCCATCACGCCGAAGAAGGGCGACACTTTAAGTTCGAGGCCCCACGGCATGGTGACGATGCCGCGAGCTTCATCGATCGGGACAAAGATATGCCGGAGGTTCGGGAAATCGGCGGGCAGGGTGCCGGCGCCGGGCTTGATCATGTTCCAGCCCCACGGCTGGGGAAAACCGAGTTCGAGCACTTCGACGATGAGTTCGTCGCCGGGCATCGCGCCCGCGACTTCGATCGGCCCGGTCATCAGATGTGCGCCGATGCCGCGCGGCACCTCGGCCAGCACATGGGCGTGCTCCGGCATGACATCGAAGCCCGAGCCCGCGGGCGGCAGGTTCTCATCGTTGCCGGACAGGGTTGTGACTTCGACGGTGTCGCCGGGTTGTATGCGCAGCACCGGCTTGATCGCGGCGTCGAAAGTGCCGCGATGTACCGTACCGACATCGCCGCGCAGAACGTGATGTTGACTCATGGCGCGTGCAGCTCCGTTTCCTGTTGTCGTCGGGTGGCGCGCAGCGGCCGGATGCCGAGCGCCTTCATGCGGGAGGCCAGGGTTGTCGGTTTGACGTCGAGTAATTCGGCAGCGCCCCCTTGGCCGAAGATCTTGCCGCCGCTGGCGGCGAGCGCCGCCATGATGTTGCTGCGGTCGCGTTCGCGCCGGTCGTCGTCGGTCAAGACCTGCGGCCTGACCACGGCCGTCGGGCCGCGGCGGCCGGCGCCGCTCGCCGGCACGTCGGGCAAATCGAGACGGATGCGGCCATTGCGCGCCAGAATCGCGGCGCGCTCGATGATGTTCTGCAATTCCCGCACATTGCCGGGCCAGTCATATTGTGTGAGCCGGCGCGCGTCGCCCTGCGTCATGCGCAACTCGCCGGTGTTGAGTTTCTTGCTGGCGTTAGTGAGGAGATGCATGGCGATGAGGGGAATGTCGTCGGCGCGTTCGCGCAACGGTACCAGATCCACCGGGAAGACGTTGAGGCGGAAATAAAGGTCCTCGCGGAAGTGCCCGCGCTTAACCTGGGCCTTGAGGTCGTGATTGGTTGCGGCGATGACACGGACGTCGACCTTGCGCGTGCGCGCTTCCCCGACGCGCTCGAATTGGCCCTCCTGCAGGACGCGGAGCAGTTTGCCCTGCAGCTCCGGCGGAATTTCGCCGACCTCGTCGAGCAACAGGGTGCCGCCGTCGGCGAGCTCAAAGCGGCCAATACGGTCGCGCAATGCGCCGGGGAAGGCGGCCTTGGCGTGGCCGAAGAATTCACTCTCGAACAGGTCGCGCGGGATCGCCGCGCAGTTGACGCGGATCAGTGGGCGCTGTGCGCGGCGGCTCGCTTCATGGATGGCGCGCGCGACCAGTTCCTTGCCAGTGCCGCTTTCGCCTGTGATCAGCACGGTGGCGTCCGTCGGGGCGACAAGGTCAACCTGCCGCAAAGTCTGCTGGATCGCGGCGCTGCGGCCGATAATGCCGTGGTGATTGCCGTCGATCCTGATCTGCTCCTGCAGATAGGCGTTTTCCAGTTCAAGCCGCTTGCGCAGCATGTCGACTTCTTCGTGCGCCGCGCGCAGCTTTTCGTCGGCTTCATACCGTTGCGTGACATCGCGGAACACGATCACCGCGCCAATCAGCACGCCATTGTCGCGGATCGGCGTCGATGTGTATTCGACCCAAAACGCGGTGCCGTCCTTGCGCCAGAATTTCTCGTGCTCGACTGTGTGGATCGCGCCGTCGCGGAAGGCGGCGTAGATCGGGCATTCGTGCTGGTGATAGTGCGAACCGTCCGGATGGGTGTGGTGCACCATCGAGTGCATGTCGCGACCGACCAGATCGTCCGCCGACCAGCCCAGCATGCGCTCGGCGGCCGGATTGACGAAGGTGGTTTTGCCCTCGGCGTTGACGCCGTAGATGCCTTCGCCGGCGGCGCGCAGGATGAGCTGGTTCTCGCGCTCGATGCGACCGAAAGCGGCATCGGATGCGGCATCTGCCCGATCCGGATGCAGGGGCGCTGGCCCGGTCATGATGTACTCCCGGCTGGATGCGGCATTTCGTCATGCGAAGTACGAAATGTCGTTGACTACGAAATATCGTACGCAAGAAGCGGGCCAATGTCAGACACTTAGCATCTGCCGGGCGGGAAGGCGTCTCGGGTTTGGGGACTTGGCACCGAAGTTGCTCTTTCACGGGGTAACTGCGGATGACCAACCTGGGAGCGACCCATGTCCACCTTCGACGATCCTTTTGACGGTAAGCGAAGCCTCCATAGCGCCGGCTGCTCCTGCGGCCACCATGCCAGTCAGGTCGATCACGATCACGCCGCTTCGTTGAACATGCAGGTGGCAACGCCGGATAGCAGCGAAGAGACGTCATACGAGAACATTGTCGCTTCCGCCGTGATGCGGAAACTTTTTCCGCAGGATGTCGGCCGCCGTGCCTTCCTGCAATCGCTTGGCGCCTCCACCGCGCTCGCCGCGGTCTCGCAGTTCTTTCCGATCAAGGCCGCGACCGAAGCTTTCGCCGCGGCGGGTCCGATCGAAAAGAAGGACCTTAAGGTCGGCTTCATCCCGATCACCTGCGCGACGCCGATCATCATGGCGAAGCCGATGGGCTTCTATGAGAAGCACGGCCTCAATGTCGATGTCATCAAGACCGCCGGCTGGGCGGTGGTCCGCGATAAGACGCTGAATAAGGAATACGATGCGGCGCATATGCTATCGCCGATGCCGATCGCCATCACCATGGGCGTCGGCTCGCAGCCGATCCCCTACACGATGCCGGCGGTGGAGAATATCAACGGCCAGGCCATCACGCTGTCGATGAAGCACAAAGACAAGCGCGATCCGAAGGACTGGAAGGGCTTCAAGTTCGCGGTGCCGTTCGACTTTTCGATGCACAACTACTTGCTGCGCTATTATCTCGCCGAACATGGCATCGATCCGGACAAGGACGTCCAGATCCGCGCCGTGCCGCCGCCGGAAATGGTCGCCAATCTCCGCGCCGACAATATCGACGGCTTCCTCGGCCCCGATCCGATGAACCAGCGCGCCGTGTTCGATGGCGTCGGCTTCATCCACATCCTGACCAAGGACATCTGGGAGGGGCATCCGTGTTGCGCCTTCGCCGCTTCGAAGGAGTTCGTCACGACGTCGCCGAACACCTACGCGGCGCTGCTCAAGGCGATCATCGATGCCACGGCCTTCGCGCACAAGCCGGAGAATCGCAAGCAGATCGCCGAGGCGATCGCGCCGGCGAACTACATCAACCAGCCGGTCACGGTGCTCGAGCAGATCCTTACCGGAACCTATGCCGACGGCCTCGGCACGGTGAAGAAGGACGCCAACCGGATCGATTTCGATCCGTTCCCGTGGCAGTCCTTCGCGGTCTGGATCATGACGCAGATGAAGCGCTGGGGCCAGGTCAAGGGCGATATCGACTACGACAAGATCGCCAGGGAGGTTTTCCTCGCCACCGACACGGCCAGGCTGATGGAAGAGGCCGGCCTGACGCCGCCGAAGACGACGACAAAGACATTTGTCGTCATGGGCAAGCCCTTCAACCCCTCAAAGCCCGAGGAATATATCAAGAGCTTCAAGATCAAGAAGGACGCGTGATGGCGAAGGCTGTCTCGCACTTTGATCCCTCTCCGCAGACAGCGGAGGGGGCTTAAGGAGGTTCCATGACTGTTTCACTGCACTGGCGCGCGGCAATTGTCTCTGTGGCGATCTTCGCGTGCTTCATATTCGCTTGGCATCTGGCGACCCAGGGCACCGGCGCCATCGCGACCATGGATCCCGAGTACGCCAAGCTGATGGGCACAACCGCGACGCAAGGTAAGTCAGCTATGCCGGGCCCGCTCGAGGTTGGACAGCAACTGTGGTTTCACTTGCGCAGGCCGTTTTACGACAATGGCCCGAACGACAAGGGCGTTGGCATTCAGCTCGCCTATTCGATCCTGCGCGTGTTGATCGGCTATTCGCTGGCCGTGCTATTTGCTGTTCCGGCTGGTTTCCTCATCGGCATGTCGCCTTTGATGAGCAAGGCGCTCGATCCTTTTATCCAAGTCTTGAAGCCGATTTCGCCACTCGCCTGGATGCCGCTCGCGCTCTACACCATCAAGGATTCAAGCCTGTCGGCGATCTTCGTCATCTTCATCTGCTCGCTATGGCCGACACTTATTAACACCGCATTCGGTGTCGCGCAGGTGCGTAAGGAATGGCTCAACGTCGCCAAGACGCTCGAGGTCGGTACGCTGCGCCGCGCCCTCACGATTATTCTGCCGGCCGCGGCCCCGACTATTCTCACTGGCATGCGCATTTCTATCGGCATTGCGTGGCTTGTCATAGTTGCAGCCGAGATGCTCGTCGGTGGAACCGGCATCGGTTACTTTGTCTGGAACGAATGGAATAATTTGTCGATTACGAACGTGATTGTGGCGATCGTGGCGATCGGCGTCGTCGGCATGCTGCTGGACCTGATGCTGGCCCGGCTGGCGCGACTCGTGACGTTCCCGGAGTGAGCATGGCGGACGCCTTCATCTCGATCGAGGCCATCGCGCGCCGGTTCGGCGACACCGCGATCTTCGAGAACCTGTGGCTGTCGATGCAGCGCGGAGAATTCGTCTGCGTCATCGGCCATTCCGGCTGCGGCAAGACCACGGTGCTGAACATCCTCGCCGGCCTCGACGCGCCGTCCGCGGGCGCCGTCATTGTCGACGGCCAGGCGATCGACAAGCCCAGCCTCGACCGCGCCGTCATCTTCCAGGGCCACTCGCTGCTGCCATGGCGCACCGTGCTCGGCAACGTCGCCTACGCGGTGTCGTCGCGCCACCGTTCCTGGTCCAAAGCCCAGATCAACGCGCACGCGCAAACCTTCATCGATCTCGTCGGCCTCACCGGCTCGGAGCACAAGCGCCCGTCCGAACTGTCCGGCGGCATGAAGCAGCGCGTCGGCATCGCCCGCGCGCTCTCCATCGAGCCGAAGATCATGCTGATGGACGAGCCGTTCTCGGCGCTCGACGCGCTGACGCGCGGCACGCTGCAGGACGAGGTGCGCCGCATCTGCCGGACGACCTCCCAGACCGTGTTCATGATCACGCATGACGTCGACGAGGCGATCTATCTGGCCGACCGCATCGTGCTGATGACCAACGGCCCCGGCGCCGTGCTCGCCGAGATCGTCGACAACCCGCTGCCGCGCGACCGCGTCCGCACCGACTTCCACAAGCACCCGCTGTATTACGCGGTGCGCAACCACATCATCGACTTCCTGGTCGAGCGCAGCCGCACCTTCCGGGACGAGATGGGCGCATCTTACGATCCGCGTCATGTTCGCGTGGTGCGCCCAGGGCTGCCTGATCCTCCCCTGGAGGGGGAGGGTTGGCAAGCGACGAAGTCGCGCGCCGGGGTGGGGTGATCGGCGTGGCAAAAAAGCTCAACCCACCCCGACTGTCTTCGTTTCACACAGACAGTCGACCCTCGCCCGTCAGGGGAGGCTCAAGCAAACACCCGATACGAGGAGAAAACACATGAAGCGCGTCGATCTCACCGAAAAGCTTCTCGACATCAAGCGCGAGAAAGGCTGGACCTGGAAATATATCTGCGAGCAGATCGGCGGCATGTCGCCGATCCTGGTGACCGGCGCGGTGCTCGGCCAGCACAAGATGACCAAGCCGATGGCGGCCAAGGCGGCCGAGCTGTTCGGGCTGACGAAGAGCGAAGCCGCGCTGCTCAACGAGGTGCCGATGCGCGGTGCGGCGACGCCGATGCCGCCGACCGACCCGTTGATCTACCGTTTCTACGAACTCATCCTGGTCAACGGCCCGGCGATCAAGGTGCTGATCGAGGAGGAGTTCGGCGACGGCATCATGTCGGCGATCGATTTCGACATGGACATCACGCGCAAGGCCGACGCCAAGGGCGACCGCGTCGCGATCGGCATGACGGGGAAATTCCTGCCGTTCAAATATTACGGCGCCAAGGGCAACGAGATGCAGTTGGGGTTCAAGGAGGAGTAGCCCTTCTTTACCTCCCCCTGGAGGGGGAGGTCGAACCGCGAAGCGGTTCGGGAGAGGGTGCTTGTAGCCCGGATGGAGCGCAGCGTAATCCGGGGCGAAGATGAGCGGTTATCGTCCCCCGGATTTCGTTTCACTCCATCCGGGCTACAAGGTGCTACGCCTCACTCCGCCGCGCGATGACGCCGCTGCTCGCGCCGGTCAAGCCAGCCGGTGAACCAGTACAGGAAGAGGCCGAAGCCGACGACAATGAACGGCGCGGCGATCATGTAATTCAGCAGCCAATCAGCCTGGGTCGGTGTCATTCCTGCAACCTCCCGAGAACGGCTCGTCACAGCCAATGTAGAAATGCGCCGCCGGCAATATAAGCGCTCGTCGCCAGTACAAGCCGCAGACTGTCCTGTGGCCCTTGTGACACACGGCAAAAGAGCGCGGCGACTGGCGCGAAAACACCAGCGGTCAACAGCGCCGCGGCCAGCGTGTTAAACCAATTCGCCATCAGCTTGGTGCGTTCGTTGTGAACGAGGAACATGGGGCACCGCGGTAGGGAAATCCTCCAAACTCGACTACAGAACAAAGCTGTGATGACGAGACGCGTCGGCCGAATCGCCGCCCTTTTTCTTTGTGATCCTGGAAATACTGGCAAGTATGTAATCTAGCTCTCACCCGAAAAATGTCCGCCACAAACATGGGTTATTCACTAAATTCGGCTAAAATTTCCACCGAACTAACTCACGGTTGTGGTAGATTCGCTAAGACACGTTGGGATCAAATGCCTAGTGCCGACCAAGTAAAAGCTCTCATCTCATCTCTCACGGAGGGAGACGAAACACATTTCTTTGCGGTCGCTATGCAGATCGCTGCACACGAAGCGCGCAGCGGCCACGGCAAGCTTGCCGAAGAAATTCGCACGCTCATCGACAAGGCAAAGGCGCGGCCGCATCTTCCCGGAAGAGGACCTATTCCAATCAATCGCCCCCGTGGCGAAGCCGCCGAAATTCTCAGCGTTTCTTATCCGACTGCACGCTTGCAGGACATGGTGCTTTCGCCAGGCACCAAAAAACGGCTCGAACGGGTCATCCGCGAGCATCGACACATTCAAGTCATTCGCGGTCGCGGCCTCTCGCCGCGGAGAAAGCTTCTGCTGTCCGGCGCACCCGGTACCGGCAAGACTCTTACCGCAGCCGTGCTCGCAGGCGAATTGGGGTTGCCTCTCTTTGTAGTTCGTCTCGATGGGCTCATTACAAAGTTCATGGGCGAAACAGCCGCGAAGCTCCGCATTGTATTCGAAGCATTGAGTCAAACGCGCGGTGTCTATCTTTTTGACGAATTCGATAGCATTGGTTCGTCACGCGGCATCGGAAATGATGTTGGAGAAATCCGTCGCGTGGTGAATAGCTTCCTGCAAATGGTAGAGCAGGATAATTCCGATAGTCTCATAATTGCGGCGACCAATCATGCGAACATTTTGGATCGCGCACTATTCCGCCGTTTTGACGATATGATCCGATACGAAATGCCAGACAAAGAACGAATCATCGAAGCGCTTAAGGCAAAGCTTGGCGGCTTCAAGACGCAGAAAGTCCAATGGGCCAAGCTTGCAGAATTGGCGGACGGCTTAAGCTTCGCGGATGTTACGCGCTCCTGTGAAGAAGCGATAAAAGACGCCCTTATTCATGAGCGTTTGTACGTAACGCATGCAGAGATGGCACATGCGCTTGAAGACCGACGATTTGCAACAACACATAAAGAGAATTGATAGTTTCACTGCCGAAGGGGCGGTATGGCGCAACATCCTCATATTATAATTTCAACTGCCGCTGAATCTTGCCGTTATACGAGCCCAAGTGCGGGCCCGCGCGGAGCTTATGAACGTCCAGACCGCGAACGCGCAGGACACGCCCGAAATCTTCTCGGGCAGGTGAATGAAATCAAGGATGAAGCTGAAGCTCGCGCCGAGAATCAACGCGCTGAAGGCATTAGCGAAGGAAATGGCATCTATCTCACATTTGAAAGCGCGCCGAATTTTCCTTTAAAATTTGAGAGCCTCGACATGGCCGGAGCAGGCATCGAGCTTCTCACCGTCAAAACGCTCGCCGACAACAGAATGCAAGCCACTCTTTGGGTGCCCGACGGCAAGCTCGGGCGCTTCCTAAAGAAGATTGAGGCGTACCGTGACAAGAATACGAAGCCGAAGAAGGGACGGGAGCCGCGACCCAGCAATCAAGACCTCGTAGAAAGCGTCGATGAAATTAAACTTGCGGCCATCGAGGCGCTTTGGACAGAAACCACATTACCCTTTCCAGACAAGGACGCGGTGACAACTTGGGAGGTGTGGTTGCGCCGAACAAAAGGCGAGTTGAACCACCTTGAACGGCTTCGGGCTCACGGCGAAGCCTTCAACCTTACAATAGGCAGGCAGACGCTTGGGTTCGTGGATAGAACGGTTGTCATCGTCACAGCGACAGCCAGAAGCCTGTCTCGTTCCGCCGACATTCTGGGTATGATTGCCGAACTCCGACTTCCAAAGACGAGTGCAGCATTCTTTGCCGACCTGAACGGCATCGAGCAGCAAGATTGGGTGAACAATCTCGTTGCCCGCGTTCAAGCGCCGCCGGCAACAACGCCTTACGTTTGCCTGTTCGACACTGGCCTTAACCATGCGCACCCGCTACTTACGAGCGTCGTGAATCAGGCAGACCTTCATACGTATAAACCAGCTTGGGGGCTGGACGACCGCAAAAACCACGGCACGCCGATGGCGGGTCTCGCAGCATTTGGGGACCTCACCGAGGCCCTCGCTAGCGGCGATCCGATCATAACTACGCATCGGCTTGAATCCGTGAAAATGATTCACGACCCTGATCCACACGATCCAGAGCTGTATGGCGCAGTCACCCAAGAGAGCACTTACCGCGTCGAAGTGGCCCCTGATCGGAGTCGCATATTCTGTATGGCTGTTACGGCAACGGATGGCCGCGAGCGGGGCAAGCCTACGTCTTGGTCGGCCGCCGTTGACGCCCTGGCATCCGGCGCCGACGACGGTCAACGCCGCTTGTTCGTACTTGCCGCCGGCAATACAGACGAGGCGCAACGCGGAAACTATCCTGACTCCAATATGACAGATGGCATTCACGACCCTGCACAGGCGTGGAATGGGCTGACCGTTGGCGGATACACTGAGAAATCGACTATAGACACTGGACGTTATCCTGGTTGGTCACCACTCGCGCCGCATGGCGACCTTTCGCCATGCAGTTGCACATCAACGGGCTGGTCAAGGTGGCCCTTTAAGCCGGACATTGTGATGGAGGCGGGAAACATGGCCATTAACCCCGCCCATGCCGAACCCGACTACATCGATGACGGCCTTTCGCTCTTAAGCACGAGTGCTAACCCACTTGGTACTCGCCCACTTTCGATTATGCGCGAAACTAGCGCTGCGAGCGCACTTGCCGCGCGCTATTGCGGAATGGTTTGGGCTAAGTACCCCCAATTGACCCCGGAAAGTATCAGAGCTCTGATCGTCCATTGTGCGGAATGGACTCCGGCATTGCTTGCCCGGTTTACGGATGCGCATGGTGTGGTGGACTATAAGAATTTGCTGCGCTACTGCGGTCACGGAGTTCCCAACTTAGATCGCCTGCTTTCGAGCCTCGACAACTCACTCACGCTGCTGGCCGAAAGCGAAATAGAACCATTTTTCAAAGATGAAGAAGAGGACAATCCGCGTGTCAAGACGCGGGAAATGCTCTTGCATCGTCTGCCGTGGCCTAAGCAGGCACTTACGGACCTTCCGAATATTGACGTCACAATGCGGGTGACGCTTTCCTATTTCATCGAGCCAAGTCCTGGTGAACGCGGATGGACTCCTCGTTACGGGTACCAATCGCATGGGTTGCGTTTTCACGTCATCAACCCGCTCGAAACACCGGATGCTTTTCAACTACGCATCAACAAGTTCGAGCGCGAAGACTACGTTCCGGCCAACCTGCCGGACCCCGGCTGGACCCTTGGAAGAAATCTCCGTTCGACCGGCTCCATTCATTCCGATACCTGGACCGGAAAGGCCGTCGATTTGGCTTCCCGCGAATATATTGCCATCCATCCGACAATGGGATGGTGGAACAAGCGTGAGCAACTTGAAGGTTGGAAAAAATCGACGCGGTATTCGCTGATTGTAACCATTGCGACGCCCGAGCAAGCTGTGGACCTTTACACTCCTGTAGCTAACGAGATCGGCGTGCCGATTGTGATAGAAGTTTAGCGATCGAAGTGCGTTTCCGAAATGCCGATTCCATCAATGAGACCTTCTGAGATATTAGTTTTTTGATCGACCTCTACGTCGTCCCCCCTTGCCCTGAACGCCCCGTCTGCAAATTCGCCTCCACCGCGTCCTGAGGCACGCGGTCTACATTCACCCCACCGAGGTGCGGTTCGCGGATCGCGTTTTCCCCGTCCATTCGGCTTCGCGTTCAAGGACGGCAGCAATCACCCCGCCATCACCGCGGCACCACACCGGCGAGGAAAATGGAAAGGCATCGGCGGATATGGGCCCGCCGTTCGCTCGCGCTTGGCCACGCGGTCTGCCAGGTGGCGTGGCGCGCGGCGGCGCCGAAGATCATGTCCATCAGAATGAGCGCCGTGCTGTCGGCGTCGTCGATCGCGATCTGCTTTTGGCGTGCGCGCTCGGCCAGCCATTGGGCCAGCTCGGCGCGGGCCGGGTCCGCGCCATGACGCCTGAGGATCTTTTCCAGTTCGGGGAATTGCCGGCTTTCCACCATGATGAACCGCAGCAGCGCCACGCGCTCCTTGTCGGCCTTCGGGTCGATATCGATTCTGAATATCGTTTCAAGCGCGCGGCCGAGCGGCATGTCGCCATAATCGCCGGGCAAAGCCAGCATGCTGTGCCGGTGCGAATCGACAATCGCGGCGAACAAGGCATGCTTTCCAGAAAAATGCCGGTAAAGGGTCTGTTTCGAGATTCGGCAGTGTGACGCAATATCGTCGGTGGTGGTGCGGCCGTACCCCTTCTCGACCAGGAGGTTTCGGGCCTCTTCCACGATGCGGGCGCGTTGCGCGGCGTCGGACATGACCTTGGGACGGCCGCGCGGGCGATGCAGAATCTTGCGGCCCGGCGGTCCAGGTAGTTTTTTTACCATAATGCTCCGATTGCCTGTTCCCTTTCTCGTGATCGCCGGAAGGGCAGGCCGCGTTTGACATTCGCAAGGCCCGAACATATTGGTACTACTCAGTACTGTAAATAGGGAGACATGGTGACGTGGTTTTAAATCCAGCGGGCGGCCTCTCGAATGGCCGGCTACGGCGCCGTTCGGGCCAGACATGGCTTGTCTTGCTGCTGGCGTTCGCGCTGCCCGGGTGCGACGGACAAGGCGACAAAGCCGCGCAATCCGCTGCGGTTCCCAAACCGCAGGTCAGCGTGGTCACGCTGCACCCCCAGTCGGTCGCGATCACGGCCGAACTGCCGGGGCGCACGACCGCATCCCTGACCGCGGAAGTCCGCCCGCAGGTGGGCGGCATCATTCAGACGCGCCTGTTCAAGGAAGGCGGCGAGGTGAAAGCCGGCGACCCGCTCTATCAGATCGATCCGGCGACCTATCAGGCGGCGCTGGACAGCGCCTTGGCGTCTCTCCAGAAGGCCGAAGCCGCAATCCCGAGCGCCGAGGCCAAAGTCGAGCGCTATCAGGGACTGGTCAGGCAAAGCGCGGTCAGCAAGCAGGACTTCGACGACGCCAACGCCGCGCTTGCACAGGCCAAAGCCGACGTGGCGGTGGCCAAGGCCAATGTCGAATCCGCCCGCATCAACCTCGATTATACCAAGATCGTGGCGCCGATCGGCGGCCGCATCGACAAATCCGCGCTCACGCCCGGCGCGCTGGTGACGGCGAGCCAGACCACCGTGTTGACGACGATCCGCACCATCGACCCGATCAATGTCGACGTGAGCGCGTCAAGCACCGACCTGCTCAACTGGCGCCAGGCGATCAAGGATGGCCGGCTCAAATTCAGCGGGGCCGATGTCAGCGTCAAGCTGAAGCTCGATAACGGCATGGACTATCCGCATAACGGCAAGGTCGCCTTCGTCGAGTCCAACGTCAGCCAGACCACCGGCACGTTCGCGTTGCGGGCCGAATTCCCCAACCCCGACCGCCTGCTGCTGCCGGGCATGTATGTGCGCGCGGTGATCGCGGAGGGCGTGGCGCAAAACAGCTATCTGGTGCCGCAGCGCGGCGTCACCCGCAACACCAAAGGCGAGGCGACGGCCATGTTCGTCACCGCCGATGGCAAGGTCGAACAGCGCGTGCTGACGGTCGGGCGCAACGTCGGCAATAGCTGGCTCGTCAATGCGGGCATCAACGACGGCGACCGCGTCATCGTCGAGGGAACCCAATTGGTGCGCGTCGGCATGGACGTCACCGCCGCCGAGGTCACCATCGACGAGAACAGCGGTGAGGTTCGCGGGCGCAAGCAGGGCGCGCTGCCATCGGATGGTTCTGAGCGAACCGCCGCGATCGGGAAATAATCATGTCCCGATTTTTCATCGACCGTCCGGTCTTTGCCTGGGTCATCGCCATCGTCATCATGCTGGGTGGCCTGCTGGCGCTGAACTCACTGTCGATCGCGCAATACCCGCAGATCGCGCCGACCACCGTGCAGATCAGCGCCAGCTATCCGGGCGCCGACGCCCAGACCGTCGAAAACTCGGTGACCAAGATCATCGAGCAAGGCATGACCGGCATCGACAATCTCGACTACATGACCTCGACGTCGACATCGACCGGGTCCGCGCAGATCACCCTCACGTTCACCACCGCGGGCAATGCCGACACCGCGCAGGTGCAGGTGCAGAACAAGCTTCAACTCGTCACCTCGCTGCTGCCGCAGACCGTGCAGAACAACGGCTTGTCGGTGACGAAATCGTCGACCGGCTTCCTGATGGTCATCGCCTTTGTCTCGTCCGACGGCAAACTCTCGGCCACGGACCTTGCCGACTACGTCAACAGCACCCTCAACGATACGATCAAACGCGTTCAAGGCGTCGGCGACACGCAGCTTTTCAGCTCCAGTTACGCGATGCGAATCTGGATGGATCCCGACAAGCTCGCCAAATATTCGCTGATGCCGAGCGACATCTCCGCGGCGATCTCCGCCCAGAACGCGCAAGTCTCGGCGGGTCAGTTGGGCGGCCTGCCGGCCCGCAAGGGACAACAGCTCAACGCGACCGTGACCGCGCAAAGCCGCCTGCAAACCGCGGAGCAGTTTCGCAACATCATCCTCAAGAGCGCCACCGAAGGCTCGCTGGTGCGCTTAAGCGACGTCGCGACCGTCGAACTCGGTGCCGAAAGCTATACCACCTTGTCGGCCTATAACGGCATGCCGGCGGCTGGCCTCGCCGTGACCCTGGCCACCGGCGCCAACGCCATCAGCACGTCCGAGGCGGTGCAGGCGACCATCAACCGCCTGTCGCCCACCTTTCCCGAGGGGGTCAAGGCCGTCTACCCTTACGACACCACGCCGTTCGTGCGGCTGTCGATCGAGGAGGTGGTCAAGACTTTGCTCGAGGCCATCGTGCTCGTCTTTATCGTGATGTTCGTTTTCCTTCAGAACCTGCGCGCGACCATTATTCCGACGCTGGCTATACCGGTGGTTCTGCTCGGCACCTTCGGTGTGCTCTCCGTGCTCGGTTATTCGATCAACACGTTGACCATGTTCGCCATGGTGCTGGCGATCGGCCTGCTGGTCGACGACGCGATCGTGGTGGTCGAGAACGTCGAGCGCGTGATGCAGGAAGAAGGATTGCCGCCGAAGGAAGCCACGCGCAAGTCGATGGATGAAATCACCGGCGCGCTGATCGGCATCACGACGGTTCTGTCCGCGGTGTTCGTCCCCATGGCGTTTTATAGCGGGTCGGTCGGCGTCATCTACCGGCAGTTCTCGATCACCATTGTTTCGGCGATGGTGCTGTCCGTCCTCGTCGCGCTCATTCTGACGCCGGCGCTGTGTGCCACCATTCTGCGGTCGCCCAAGAATCATGGCGAGCGTAAGGGCGTGTTCGGCTGGTTCAACCGCAACTTCGAGCGCGGCACCATCGCCTATCGCACCGGCGCGCACAGCATGATCGACCGGTCGAAGCGCATGCTGCTCATTTTCGTCGCCCTCATCGTCGTGATGGGACTGATGTATGTGCGGCTGCCGAGTTCGTTCCTGCCGCAGGAAGACCAGGGCATCCTGATCACCAGCGTGCAGTTGCCGGTCGGCGCGACGCAGGACCGCACGCTTCGCGCCCTTGATGACGTGCGCAAATACTACGCGGAGCAGGAAAAGGATGCGGTCGAGGGCGTGTTCACCATCGCCGGTTTCGGCTTCGGCGGGCAAGGCCAGAACGTGGGCCTCGCCTTCATCCGGCTGAAGCCGTTCGACGAGCGCAAGGCGGCCGCCCTGAAAGCGCAGGCGGTGGCGGGACGCGCCATGATGGCTTTCATGAAATTCACCGACGCCCGGGCCTTCGCGCTGGCGCCGCCGGCTATCCAGGGCGTCGGCAATTCGAACGGCTTCGATTTCTTTCTGCAGGATGTGAACGGCGCCGGCCACGCCAAGCTGATCGAAACCCGCAATGCCCTGCTGGGAGCGGCCGGCCAAAGCAAGCTCATCGCCAATACCCGCCCGAACGGACAGGAAGACGAGCCGCAATACCAGATCGAGATCGATCAGGAGAAAGCCAGCGCGCTCGGCTTGAGCCTGTCCGACATCAATACGACTTTGTCGACTGCCTGGGGCAGCAACTACGTCAACGACTTCATCGACCGCGGACGCGTCAAGAAGGTCTACCTTCAGTCTGACAAAGGCTATCGCATGCAGCCGAGCGATCTGGACCGCTGGTACGTGCGCAATGCGTTGGGCGACATGGTGCCGTTCTCCGCCTTCGCATCGGGACACTGGACCTTCGGATCGCCGAGATTGGAGCGATACAACGGCTCGGCCGCGGTGCAGATCCAGGGCGAGGCGGCCAGCGGCGTGAGTTCCGGCGCCGCCATGGACGAGATCGACAATATGGTGGCGAAGTTGCCGGCCGGGTATAGCCACCAGTGGACAGGCTTGTCGGCGCAGGAGCGCCTGTCGAGCAATCAGGCGACATCGCTCTATTTGATATCGGCGCTGGTGGTGTTCCTCTGTCTCGCCGCGCTATACGAAAGCTGGTCCATTCCGTTCGCGGTCATGCTGGCGTTGCCGATCGGCATCTTCGGCGCGCTGCTCGCGGCGCTGCTGTTTGGCCAGTCTAACGACGTCTACTTCAAGGTCGGTCTGCTGACGACCATTGGCCTTGCCGCCAAGAACGCGATCCTGATCATCGAGTTCGCGCTCGAGCGGCAGGCGTCCGGAATGGGCCTGGTGGAAGCGACGCTGGAGGCTGCGCGTCAGCGGCTGCGTCCGATCCTGATGACGTCCTTCGCCTTCATTCTCGGCGTCACACCCTTGGCGATTGCGAGCGGGGCCGGCTCCGGGGCGCAGAATTCCATCGGCATCGGCGTCATGGGCGGCATGATCGCAGCCACCGTGCTCGGTATTTTCTTTGTGCCGGTTCTGTTCGTGTTCATTCGCGGCCTGTTCAAGGGCAAACCCGCGGACGCGGCGGAGCCGAAGCCATAAACGACGCGCGAACGTAAGCCTTCGCGCCGCGGGCGGACGGGTGATTTAGTCGGCGCGGTGTTCAACCACTGGATTCTTCACTATGGGTTGGCTCATTCGCCTTGTCATCGCCGGCGCCGGTGTCGTGGCCGGCTGGTTCGTGCCGCGCGATCAACTCGGCTACACGATCGTGCAGTTCGTGGTTGTCCTCCTGCTGATCCTGGGTGTCTCCATTGCCGTCCTGTATTTTCCGAGGATCCGCGGCTGGTTTACGGGGCGGTCGGACAAGACGGGCGTTTGAGGGGAGTGGTGGGGCAACGAGACCCGGGATCCATACGCTGTGTGCTCTCGACCGGCTCGGCGAATAGATCGCCGCGAAGGGCGTTCTGACAGAACGCCGTCCTTTGGATGCGACAATAGGCGTTGTGACAGAACGCCGTACCTACGGACGGCGGGGACGGCGTGTCGGTGCGGCCAAGGTGCCGCAGGCTCACTCCGCCGCGCGATGACGCTGCTGTTCGCGCCGGTCCAGGTACAGGTGGAAAGCGAGGACGCAGGCGATGGACAAGCCGATCGTGACGAACGGCCAGACCATCGCAACGATGCCAAAACCACTCATTCGCGAAGCCTCCCGATCAGAGCCGCTGCCGCAACATGTATGCCCGTGCCTGCGGTGATACAAGCAAGGGCAATCGCCAAGAGATTGACGCTGCCGATCGGCAGCGATGACAATCCGTAAAGCCCGGCCGCACCCGGTACGAAGGCGCCTGCCGCCGCCAGCGCCGGGGAAGACACCATCTGCACCAGCATCATCGTTGCTTGCGAACTGCGCTATGGCTGCGCCAAGAGCGGATCGGCGCGGCTGCGCAAGGCGGTCGAGGACCTGCTGGCCGAGATCGACGTGCTGCCGTTCGAAGTGCCGGCCGACGCCGACTATGGCGATATCCGCGCAGCGCTGGAAGCGGCCGGCAGGTCGATCGGCAGCAATGATCTTCTGATCGCCGCGCATGCCCGGGCGCTGGGCGCGACCATCGTCACGGCGAACACACAGGAATTCAAGCGCGTGCGTGGCGTGAAGGTGGAGAACTGGTTGGGGTGAGGGTGACGGAGGGTCGGTGAGCGGCGACGGTAAGTGACCCACCAGGCTGTCGCTTGTTGCAAGTCACCGTAACCGGTTACGGCGCTTTGCGCCTCAAATCCCGACGCGATGCAGCCCAATATCCGGAGTGCGAAAAACGTTAATGGGTATCGGCATGCGACCAGGAAAAGAAATTATAAGCTGCAAATACCCAGAATACCTTGGGATACAGCGCGCTTAGCTTGAAAAGACTGACATGCAATTGTGCCACTTCGTCGTGCAGCCATGCCCAGAAAGATTGCCCGTTCATCATCGCGACAATGGGCTCTTTGATAGAGATAATTTCTTCGGCCCACCTTGCGAAGATCGCCAACAAAGCCGAAGGGAGTCCCAATTGCTTCGCTGTCAAAATTATATCGTCGCCATAGAGGAACAGGACGAAGACGAAGCCCGCAACGACAGCGGGCGTAATCGCCGCAACGGTGGAGCCCGTCGCCTTTCGTCCTAATTCGCCGCATCCTTTGGCAAACATGGCTACTGCAGTTGCCAGGAAATAGGGCCAGGCCTCGCTACCCAGCATGTTCCAATATGCCGATAAGCCGCAGTCGCTGCATCCGTTGGCGTAGTGGCGAGAAAAGACGGGTACGAGGTCCTTGTGAAACGCCGCGATCCCCCAATGCCAACATATTGAGAGTGGGATCAACGCGAGAACGAAGGTACCGGCCAACATAACCGACTGACCTGCAATACTCCCGATGCCGGTGTCCTTGTTCACCTGCGGCTTTATCAGGCTCGCCTTCACCGCAAAGACCAGGAGAGGAGCGACAATAAAACCGACCAGAACGGCTCCCAAAATCATGACCATCGCGGCCATGGCTTTCAAGGTATCCATTGGAATTCTCCAGTTTGAAGCACAAGCAAGCTGGATGTGTGGCGGGGCGCGTTCCCCCGGGGGCGCTCAATCGGGTTGCAGAAGTATGCAGTTGCTCGCGTTAGGCGCCAAGCGAAACCTCAACGAGGAATGGAGCCTAACGACATCCGAGGCTCCGCGGGTACGAGGTCCCCGGATTTCGCTGCGCTCCATCCGGGCTACGGCCGCTACCCCCACCCCGGCGCGCTTGGCGCGCCGACCCTCCCCACATAGCTCGCCGGACGGCGAGCGTCCGCTCGCCTATGGGGGAGGGTGAAGAAGGCTATCGCCTTCTGCCCCTCGGCCGCAGCGCCGGGTGATCCTCCGGCGGCCGTTTCGCGTCGATCACCATTTCGACTGCTTCGTCCGGCGCGAGGTCGACAGTGACGCCGCCGCGGTGCATTTCCTTGATCGCGGTGCGGATGGCGTCCTGCTCCGACATCCATTGCCGGCCGGTGCGCGCCGGCGCGTCGGAGGACTTGCGGCGCCGCCGCCGGCCCATCGCCTCGAGCCGCGCCATCTTCAACACCTGCAGCGCCTGCATCAGTTTGTCGGGGTCGATCGCGGCGGCTTCCTCCAGTTCGCGCACACGGCGCTCGGCGAGCGCGCGCAGCCGCTCGGCCAGCAGCCGCAATTTCAGTTTTTGCCCGGCGCGCGGGCGCGGAATGCGGTCGGTGGCGCGCGGCGCGAAAGCCGGCCGCACCCAGCCGAAGTCGCGCGTCCAGCGGCAGATCGAGGCGCGGCCGACCTGCGTGCGCGCGGCGATCTGGCCGTAGGTCAGCGTGGTCTGTTCGATCAGGCGGCGCACCATGGCGACGCGTTCGTCGGTGTGCGGGCGGCGCGAGGGCTGACCCTGCGGGCCCTGCGGCCGCGCGCCGACGATGGCCTCCGGATCGTCGGGCGTGACGCGGAGGCGGCCGATGCGGTGGAAGAGGGGGACGAGCGGCATGGCTAGGAATATAAGCTGAAGAGGGTGCCGGGGCAAGGCGTCGTTTCCGTCATGCCCGGCCTTGTGCCGGGCATCCACGCCTTCCGTGTCGCCAAGACGTGGCTGGCCGGGACAAGCCCGGCCATGACGAGGCTGTGGTATCATCGCTGTTCCTCCACTGACATTCGCGGCCGGGGCCTCTACATAACGCCCCATGACAAACGCAAAGAAGCATCTGGGCTTTCTCTCCTTCGGCCACTGGACCCCGTCGCCCAATTCGGGCACGCGCTCGGCCGCCGACGCGCTGCTGCAATCCATCGATCTTGCCGTCGCGGCCGAGGAACTGGGCGCCGACGGCGCCTATTTCCGCGTCCATCATTTCGCGCGGCAGCTGGCTTCGCCGTTTCCGCTGCTCGCCGCCATCGGCGCGCGCACCAAGCGCATCGAGATCGGCACCGCCGTCATCGACATGCGCTACGAGAACCCGCTTTACATGGCGGAGGATGCCGGCAGCGCCGACCTCATCGCCGGCGGGCGTTTGCAGCTCGGCATTTCGCGCGGCTCGCCGGAGCAGGTGATCGACGGCTTCCGCTATTTCGGCTACGCGCCGGCGGACGGCATGACCGATGCCGACATGGCGCGGCAACACACCGAGGTGCTGCTCGAGGTGTTGAAGGGCGAGGGCTTCGCCAAGCCGAACCCGCGGCCGATGTTTTCAAATCCGCCGGGGCTGCTGCGGCTCGAGCCGTTCTCCGCAGGCTTGCGCGAGCGCATCTGGTGGGGCGCCGCCACCAACGCCACGGCGCAGTGGGCGGCCAAGCTCGGCATGAACTTGCAGTCGTCGACTTTGAAGATCGACGAAAGCGGCAAGCCGTTTCATGTGCAGCAGGCCGAGCAGATCCGGCTCTATCGCGAGGCGTGGAAAGAGGCGGGGCACACGTGGACGCCGCGGGTGTCGGTGTCGCGCTCGATCTTCGCGCTGGTGGACGACCGCGACCGCATGTATTTCGGCCGCGACGAGAGCGCGGACCAGATCGGATTCCTCGGCGAGAAGGAGCGCGCGATTTTCGGCCGCTCTTACGCCGACGAGCCGGACAAACTGATCGAGCAGTTGAAGGCCGATGAGGCGATCGCGGAGGCGGACACGCTGTTGCTGACGGTGCCGAACCAGCTCGGCGTCGATTACAACGCCCATGTCATCGAGGCGATCGTCAAGCACGTCGCGCCGGGTATGGGGTGGCGCTGACGGGTTGGCGTTGGCATGAATGAAAGTGGCGATGCCGCCGTTGGGGACGGCATCGCCACTGACCGCCGCTTCAGGGGGCAGACGCGACGGCAGGGACTTCTTCGGGCGCTGCCTTATCGTGCTGGCGCAACGGCTTGAAGCCGGAGAGCGCGCGCACCACGAGGTAGAATACCGGCGTCAGGAAGATGCCGAAGATGGTGACGCCGATCATGCCGGCGAACACGGCGACGCCCATGGCGTGACGCATTTCCGCACCGGCGCCTTCGGAGGTGACGAGCGGCACCACGCCCATGATGAAGGCCATCGACGTCATCAGGATCGGCCGCAGCCGCAAGCGGCTGGCGGTGATCGCGGCGTTGAGCGGCGTCTCGCCGACGAACTCCAGTTCGCGCGCGAACTCGACGATCAGGATGGCGTTCTTGGCCGACAATCCGACCAGCACGAACAGGCCGATCTGGGTGAAGATGTTGTTGTCGCCGCCGGTGAGCCAGACGCCGACCATCGCCGCCATCAGACCCATCGGCACGATCATCAAAATCGCCACCGGCAGGATGAGGCTTTCATATAGCGCGGCGAGCACCAGGAACACGAGCAGGATCGCTAGCGGATAGATCAGGTTGGCGGAACTGCCGGCGAGGATCTGCTGGTACGTCAGTTCGGTCCATTCGTAGCTGATGCCGGTCGGCAGCGTTTCCCTGGCGATGCGATCGACCGCTTCCTGCGCCTGGCCGGACGAATAGCCGGGAGCAGGGCCGCCGGAGACGTCGGACGACAGGAAGCCGTTATAGCGCTGCGCACGCTCGGGGCCCGCGGTCGTCTTCATCTTAAGCACGGCGCCGAGCGGCACCATCTGCCCGGTGGCGGAGCGAACCTGAAGCCGACCGATATCCTCGGCATGGGCGCGATACTTGGCGTCGGCCTGGACGCGCACCGAATAAGTGCGGCCGAACTTGTTGAAGTCGTTGACGTAGGCCGAGCCGAGATAGGCTTGCAAAGTCTCGAAGATGTCCGGCACCGGCACGCCGAGCTGACGCGCGGCGGTGCGGTCGATGTCGGCATATAGCTGCGGCACGTTCACGCGGAAGCTGGTGAACAGGCCAGCCAGTTCGGGCGCCTGCATCGCCTTGCCGAGGAAGGCGCTGGTGGCGTCGTTGAGCGCGGCATAGCCGAGGCCGGCGCGGTCCTCGATCTGGAGCTTGAAGCCGCCAATGGTGCCGAGACCCAGAACCGGGGGCGGCGGGAACATGGCGATGAAAGCCTCATCGATGCCGAAGAACTTCTTGTTCAGCGACATGGCGATGGCGCCGCCCGACAGGTTCGGCGTCTTGCGCTCGGCGAAGGGCTTGAGCGTGATGAAGGCGATGCCGGCATTCGACGAGTTGGTGAAGCCGGCGATCGACAGGCCCGGGAAGGCGATGGCGCTTTCGACGCCCGGTTCCTTGAGCGCGATGTCGGTCATCCTGCGGATGACGTCTTCGGTGCGATCGAGCGTGGCGCCGTCGGGCAATTGGGCGAAGCCGACGAGATACTGCTTGTCCTGCGCCGGCACGAAGCCGCCGGGCACGATATTGAACATGCCGATGGTGATGCCGACCAGCACGGCATAGACGCCCATCATGATGCCCTTGCGGCCGAGCAGGCCCTTGACGCCGCCTGAGTAAGCCCGGGTGCCGCGCGAGAAGCCTTTGTTGAACAGCCGGAAGAACGGCCCGAGCACCTTGTCCATACCGCGCGTCAGCGCATCCTTCGGCGCGTCGTGGCCCTTGAGCAGCATGGCGGCGAGCGCCGGCGACAAAGTCAGCGAATTGATCGCCGAGATCACCGTCGAGATCGCGATGGTCAGCGCGAACTGGTTGTAGAACTGGCCCGACAGGCCGCTGATGAAGGCGAGCGGCACGAACACCGCGACCAGCACCAGCGCGATGGCGACGATCGGACCGGACACTTCGCTCATGGCCTTGTAGGTGGCGTCCCGCGCCGACAGCCCGTTCTCGATATTGCGCTCGACGTTCTCGACCACGACGATGGCGTCATCGACCACGATGCCGATGGCCAGAACGAGGCCGAACAGCGACAGCGCGTTGATCGAGAAACCGAGCGCAAACATCACCGCGAAGGTGCCGATGATCGACACCGGCACGGCGAGAAGCGGGATGATCGAGGCGCGCCAGGTTTGCAGAAACAGGATGACGACGAGGACGACGAGGATGATGGCTTCGAGCAAGGTGTGCACCACGGCCTCGATCGAGGCGCGGATGAACTGCGTCGGGTCGTAGGCGATGGCGTAATCGACGCCGTCGGGCATGGCGAGCTTCAACTCGGCCATGGTCTTGCGGACATTGGCCGACACGTCGAGCGCGTTCGAGCCGGGCGCCTGGAAAATGCCGATACCGACGGCGTCCTTGTTGTCGAGCAGGGAGCGCAGCGCGTAATCGGCGGAACCCAGTTCGAGGCGCGCGACGTCCTTGAGGCGCGTCACCTGGCCGTCGGTGCCGGTGCGGATGATGATGTTGCCGAAGTCCTCGACGGTGTTGAGACGTCCTTGCGCATTCAATGAAAGCTGGAGATCGAGGCCGGGCACGCTGGGCGAGGCGCCGACGATGCCGGCGGCGGCCTGCACGTTCTGGGCGCGGATTTCACGGACGATATCGCCGGCCGACAGGCCGCGCGCGGCGACCTTCTGCGGGTCGAGCCAGACGCGCATGGCGTAGTCGCCGGCGCCGAACAACTGGACGTCGCCGATGCCCTTGATGCGCGTCAGGCGATCCTTGACGTTGAGGATGCCGTAATTGCGCAGATAGGTCATGTCGTAGCGGCCGTTCGGCGACAACAGGTGAACCACCATCGTCAGGTCGGTCGAGCTCTTGGTCGTGGTGACGCCAAGCTGGCGCACTTCGTCGGGCAGGCGGGCTTCGGCCTGCGAGACGCGGTTCTGCACGAGCTGCGTCGCCTTGTCGGGGTCGGTGCCGAGCGCGAAGGTAACGGTCAGCGTCATCGTGCCGTCGGTCGTCGCCTGGCTCGCCATATAGAGCATGCCTTCGACGCCGTTGACGGACTCCTCGATCGGCGTCGCCACCGTTTCGGCGATGACACGCGGATTGGCGCCCGGATATTGCGCGCGCACAACCACCGAGGGCGGCACCACTTCCGGATATTCCGAGATCGGCATCGCACGCAGCGCCAGCAGGCCGGACAGGAAGATGATGACCGACAGCACACCGGCGAAAATCGGACGATCAATAAAAAAGCGCGAAATATTCATGACAGCACCGGCTGTTTGACGAAAAGGCGAATGGAAGTAGGCGAGCCGCCTTTACTGGCGGCTCGTCTGGTCGTTGGACGCGAGCATCGGCACGAGCTTCGGCTCGACCGGGGCGCCGGGGCGCACGCGCATCAGGCCGCTGACGATGACCTGGTCGCCGGCGGCAAGGCCGCTCGAGACGACGCGCAGGCCATCGGCCGAGGAGCCAAGGTTCACCTCGCGATAGGCTGCCTTCTTGTCCTTGTCGACGACGAGCACGAAACGCTTGTCCTGGTCGGTGCCGATCGCGCGTTCATTGACCAGCAGCACCGGCTTGTCGTCGGCGCGGCCGAGGAAGAGACGCGCGAACTGGCCGGGGATCAACGCACCATCGGTGTTGTCGAACACGGCGCGTAGCCGCACCGTGCCGGTGGTCGTCGCGACCTGGTTGTCGATGAGCTGCAGCTTGCCGACCCGCGGTTTATCACTGTCGCCGAGCACCATCTGCACCGGGATACGGTCGATCTCGTCACGGGCCGCTTGCGTCGGCAATGCGCCGAGCGCGCGGCGGACCGAGGCTTCATCGGCGTCGAAGCTCGCATACATCGGATTGACCGAGACGAGGGTGGTCAACACCGGACCTGAGGCACCGGCGGCGACGAGATTGCCGACGGTGACATTGAGCCGGCCCATGCGGCCGGCGACCGGCGCGTGGATCTTGGTGTAATCGAGATTGAGCTGCGCCGATTCAAGACTCGCCTGCGCCGCCCGCACATTGGCGTCGGCTTCGCGCGCGGCATTTTCACGCTGGTCGAGGTCGCGCTGCGACAGCGTGCGCGAGTCGATCAACTGGCGGCCGCGTTCGAGATCGGTCTGCGTCAGCGCCGAACGGGCCTGCGCGGCGGCGAGCTGCGCTTGCGCGCGCATCACTTCGGCGGCGTAGGGCGCCGGATCGATGCTGATGAGCACATCGCCCTTGGCGACCAGCGCGCCTTCGCGGAAGTGAACGGATTCGATGGCGCCGGCAACGCGCGAGCGGATGTCGACGCGCTCCACCGCTTCGAGCCGGCCCGAGAATTCATCCCAGAGTTTGACGGAGCGTGGTTCGACGATCGCCACCGAAACGGGCACCGCCGCGGGCGGCGCCGCTGCGGCCGCCGCCTTGGTCGGTTCATCCGTACCCGGCAGCAGCACATACGCGCCTACCGCCGCGACGATCGTGATGGCAACCAGCCCTGCGCCCCAAAGGCGTGCGCGAGTAGGTCCCTTTTCCATTTGCAAATTCTCCATCCACATCGTAAGTAGCGTTCTGTAACGAGCGCTACAGATGTACCGGCTGGACGAATCTGTCAAGGGACTTATATAACTGCTGTTACAAAAAGGATAGCCGACTTTGGTGGGGAACGGCTCGAGAGGGAAATTCCGTAATGGGAACAATGGGAAGGCCGCGGGAGTTTGACGCGGAAAAGGCCTTGGACAAGGCCTTGGACGTATTCTGGCGCAACGGCTATGAGGGCGCCTCGATCTCCGAGCTGACCCACGCCATGGGTATCAGTCCACCGAGTCTCTATGCCGCCTTCGGCAATAAAGAGAAACTTTTTCGCTCGGCGCTCGACCGCTACGCCGAGGTGCGCAAGCAGCTCTGGCAGGAGCTCATGAAGGAGCCGACCGCGCGCGCCATGATGGCGCGGCTGTTTGAACGCGTCATCGATTTCTATGCCGAAGAGGGCAATCCGAACTGCTGCATGCTGGTCAAGGGCACCATGTCGAGCGGCGATTGCGGTGAACTGCTCGCCCAGCATCTCAGTGCCAAGCGCGCCGAAAGCGAGACGATGATCGTCGAGCGCTTCAGGCAGGCGAAAGCCAACAATGAATTGCCGGACGACATCGATCCCGAAGATCTCGCCCGCTACTACATGACGGTGCTGGAAGGCATGTCGGTACGTGCCGCCGGCGGCGCAGACCGCAAGGAACTGCGCAACATCGCCGATCTCGCCATGCGCGGCTGGCCGGGGAAGTAACGTCCAGCAACTCGCCGAAAAGCGTCTTGCGGTCATTCCGGGACGGCCTCAAAGGGACTGGGCCAGCAATCCATACACCGCAGCGCCGGGGTTATGGATTCCGGGGGCGCTCACTTCGTTCGCGCCCCGGAATGACCGTTAGGCGTTTTCAAAGCGCGTCAGGCGACTTTGCTGCGCCAGTTTTCAATTTCGACAAGCTCGGCTTCGGCGCGTTCGGTGATCACCGTGCCGCGTTCCAGGTAAATTGCGCCAGCCTCGCCATCGATCGACAGCCAGTCGCCTTCCTTGATCGACGCGTCGCCGAGACTGGCGGCTTGGCCGCCGGCATCGACCTGCAACGCCGAACAGCCAACGACGCAGGGCTTGCCCATCTGCCGTGCCACCAGCGCCGCATGCGCGGTGCGGCCGCCGACCGCGGTGACGATCCCGGCCGCGGCAGAAAAGCCGGAGACATCCGCCGTGCTGGTGTCCGGTCGCAGCAGCACGACAGGCTCGCCGGTCGCCGCGATCATCACGGCGCGCTCGGAATTAAACACCGCGCGCCCGACGGCGACACCCGGAGACGCGGAAATACCATGCGCGACCGGCTCGCTGTCATGGGAAAGATGCTGGCGCAACAGCCGGTCGAACGGCACGCCGTCGAGCCGGCGTAAAGCTTCGGCCTTGTCGATCACGCCCTCATGGACGAGATCGATGGCGATGCGCAGCGCGGCGCGCGGCGTGCGCTTGGCCGCGCGCGTCTGCAGCACCCATAATTTGCCGTCTTCGATGGTGAACTCGACATCCTGCACTTCGGCGAAATCGCGCTCGAGCAGGCGCAAGGTGTCGCGCAGTTGCGCCGCGACGCCGGGCAGGCGGCCGGCAAGCGCCGTCTCGTTGTCCGGCGTGCGCTCGCCAGAGACGACATCCTCGCCTTGCGCGGCAAACAGCACGTCGATCACCGGCTCCTTGGCGCCGGTCGACGGATCGCGCGAGAAGGCGACGCCCGATCCCGAATTGAAATTGCGGTTGCCATAGACCATGGCCTGCACGGTGACGGCGGTGCCCTTGAGATCGTCGAGACCCTGCAGCTTGCGATAGGTCACCGCGCGCGGGCTCATCCAGGAGCGATAGACCGCATGGGCGGCGGCTTCCAGTTGCTGCAGGGCATCGTCGGGTAGGGCTTCGTCTTCGTTCTCGACGATCTGTTTGTAATCGCCGGCAAGACGTTCGAGCGCTTCGCTGTCGAGCGCGTGCTCGGCGCCGGCCTGTTCGGCTGCGATCAACGCGGCAAGGCATCGGGCAAAAGGCGCGGCATCGAGGCCGAGCACGACCTGGGCGTAGCTTTCGATGAAGCGCCGCCGGCAATCCCAGGCAAAGCGCGGATGGCCGCTGATGCGGATCAACCCGTTTACGGCATCCGGCACGCATCCGACATCGAGCACGGTATCGAGCATGCCGGGCATCGAGCGTGCCGCACCCGAGCGCACCGAGACGAGCAGGGGATTGCGTGGGTCGCCGAAGCCGCGGCCGGTCGCGCTTTCCAGAAACGCGATGCCGTCGCGCAACGCGCTTGCGACGGTGGCGCGGGCATCGGCTTCGCCGGCGACGATGGCGGCGCAGAGATCGATCGGCAGCACGAAGGCCGGCGGCACCGGCAGCCTAAGCGCCGCCATGCGCGCCAGATTGGCGGCCTTGCCGCCGACGATGCCGGCCACAGGCTGTTCGGTTGAGTCGCCGCCGACGCGGGCGATTGGCATAAGCGTTTCTCCGTCAGGTCGCCAAGTCGTCAAGGACGCGTTCGCGCAGCAGATGGCCGAAGCCGGCGAAACGGTCGGTGGCGCGTTCGATGGCGCGTGCCAGCTCGAGCACCGACAGCGCGGTCTTGAGGTCGGTATCGTCGCGCAGCACGAGGCTTGTAATGGCGCGCTCAGCGCGGTCGCCGGCGTGTTCGGCTTCGATGAGGCTGGCGATGGCGGCGAAGGCATCTTCGGAATCGACGCGGCGTCCGTCCGGCACGTCGGCTGCCGCCGTGGCGCCTTTCGCCGATGCTTCCGCGCCGGTGACCGCCGCGGCGGCAAGATCGGCGAGCGGCTTCAAGAGTTCGGCGTCAATCGCCTCCGGCGCCAGCGAAGCGATGAAGGCGGCCTGTTCGAGCTCGTCGATGGCCTGCTCGGCCTGATCGACCAGTTTCTTGATGGCGCCGTCGGTTTCGAAGCGTTCGATTTCCTGTCGCGCTTCGAGCACGATCTTGTCCGCCTTCTCCTCGATGCGGCGCGCCTGCGTGGCGAAGGCGTCGCTGTCGAAGGGGCGTCCGGCCTGGCGCTCGGCGACGAACAGCGCGATGCCGGCGGCGATGTCGCGCGCCAGCCCCAATTGACGAATGACGATCGCCAGCAGCAACCGGTCGGCGCGTTGCAGGTGACGTACCAGCTCGGCTTCGATGCGGTCGCGCGCCAGCCGCACCGAGCCGCCTTCGAGCAAGGCTTCGGCCGACACGCGCAGTACGCTTCTGAGGAAATCCACCGCTGCGTCGCGGCCCAGCGCGCGATCGAGTTTTTCGCCGAAGCCGATGCGGTTCGCCGCAGCGTGATGCACGGCGGAGGCGACCAGTTCGTCGCCGCCGAGCGCGAGAAAGCCGCGATGGCCGACCTTGTTGCGCGCGCCCCAGTCGAGAATGCCGATGGCATCGCTTTTCGACACCCAGTTGCGCAGTACCTTGCGCGCCTTGTTCCAGTCGATGAGGAAGACCAGCGAAGCGCCGAGCGTTTCCAGGAAGGCCTCGCGCATCGTGTCGTCAGTCGCGGTGAGACGTCCGCTGACCAGATAGAACACGCCGTCGTCGCCGAGACCCTCGGCGGTCTTGCGATCGAGCCCGCTCCACGCGACGGGGAAATCGCGCATCAGCGCGGTGAAGAACTTGGCGCGCGGCAGGTGTACGTCGGTATAGGTGACGGTCACGTCACGGCCTTCGACGGCGATGACGACGACATGGGCGTCGGTCTCGCCGATGTCGTTCTGGATAACGAGACGGTTGTTCGCGCGCGCGGCGGTGGTGGCAAGACCCGGATGATCGAATTTGAGTTTGCGGGTGGCGTCCAACCCGCGCATGAAGGCCGCGACGGCCATGCGATCGTCGGCATTGAGGCCATGGACGTGCGCGCCGGCGAAATCTTCCTCGGCATGCGCGGCGGCGAGGCGATTGAGCGCCTTGTGCAGATCCATGACGAGCCGGTGCAGGCTGCCGCCTTTGCCGCCGGATAGGCCGGTGAGGCGGCTGACATCGGCGAGGGCGAGCGTGTCCGGCGCCGGCGCTGCTTCACCATCGCGCAAAGCGGTC
>JBAZSM010000010.1:55430-62261 GCA_041662425.1 Pseudolabrys sp. | reverse complement strand
CTTCTTCCGCAACGAGCACAGTTACGCCGCGCGCCTGCGCGACGGCCTTACCGACCTCATCGAGTCGTTCCAGGGCGCCTCGCGCAACATGACGTCCGTCGGCATCGCCACGGCGTCGGCCGGCATCATCGTCGGCACCGTATCGCTTACCGGTATCGGCCTGGTGATGACCGAGATCGTCGAGGCGGTCTCCGGCGGCAACCTAATCATCATGTTGATGCTGACGGCGGTGATCTGCCTCATTCTCGGCATGGGCATGCCGACGACCGCGAGCTATGTCGTCGTCGCGACGCTGATGGCGCCGGTGCTGGTGGAGCTCGCGGCCCAGAACGACCTCGCCGTGCCGCTGGTGGCCGTGCATTTGTTCGTCTTCTACTTCGGCCTGATGGCCGACGTGACCCCGCCGGTGGGGCTTGCAGCTTATGCGGCCGCGGCGATATCCGGCGCCGACCCGGTGAAAACGGGCGTGCAGGCTTTCCGCTACGAAATCCGCACGGCGCTGTTGCCGTTTATTTTCATTTTCAACACGCAGCTCTTGATGATCGACATCGAAAGCGCGTTTCAACTGATCGCGGTTGTCCTTTCGTCAATCATTGCGATGGGCTGCTTCGTCGCGGCGACACAAGGCTGGCTGCTCACCCGCAGCCGCTGGTATGAGACGGTGCTGCTGCTGCTCATCTGCTTCACGTTGTTCCGGCCCGGCTTCTGGCTCGATCAGATCATCGATCCATTCGAGGCGCGTCCGGCCAGCGAATTTGTCAAATTCGCTGGTGACGTCCCGCAGGGCGCGACGTTGCGCTTCCGCGTCAACAGTCAGACACGCGCCGGCGATGATGTGGAAAAGGTCGTCCGGCTGACCTTGCGTGAAGGCGCGACCGGCCCGGAACGCCTGCGTGCCGCCGGCCTTAGTGTGACGACGCTCGGCGACCGTACCCAGATCGGGACGGTGCGCTTCGGCAGCCAGGCGACCAAATACGGCCTCGCCGGCGGCGATGAGATCACCGCCGTCCTGGTGCCGGCCGATCGACCCAGCCGCTATTGGCTGACGTTGCCAGCCATCGCGGTGCTGGCCGGCATTGTCCTGTTGCAACGACGTCGGCAACGCCTGAAGCCCGCATTCGCGAGCTGACGGAGCATCGGCATAGGCGATTGCCGATCAGCCGGCGGCGACGCGGGGAGCAACCTGCATCGGCGAAATTTCTTTGGGCGGCGCTTCCTTGGCGACGACCTTCATCGGTTCGGGGTTGGCAAGCTTAGCCCTACCCTTCTTGTCCGACTTCTTCGATTTGGATTTGACCGATTTGGCCTTGGCGGTGGCCTTGTCTTTCTTCTTGGTCTTGTCTTTGGCTTTTTCGTCGGACTTTGCGCTGCTGGCTTTTTTCTCGCCCTTTTTACCGGCGCCTTTCAACGACTCGAACTCAGCTTTCAGCTTCTTCAGCTTTTTCTTCAACGCTTTGATGGTGTCGTCTTTTTTTGACATGGTCGCACTCGCCGATCCTGTTGCGCACTGACATAGCTAAGCGGCACCCGCATGGGCCGGCCGATCGCTTGAGGCCGGTTGGACGAGGAGAGAACCCGCCCGCAAGGACCCTGTCAGCGTAACGAGAACGGCACTGCGGTCAATGACAACGCGAGGCGCGCTTTAAAGCGCTGATGCAGCTAGGCTATTCGAAGCGTCGAAATTGGATGAAAGGTAACGCGATGCCGCAAACCGAAACCTTCCATGACAGTTTTATGACAAACATCATTCTGTATGCAATTTTCCTCGATACGAGCCGCGCACGGTTTACATCCGCGCACTGGCTTCGTTACCATTGCCGGCGTTGGTGAACGTCCTCGAGTTTGAGCGTGCCGCGTCCATGACAACTCCGACATCAGCATTGCACGACGATGAGAACGAGGCGCTGTATTGGCTGGAGATGGCCAAGCGCATTCTCGCCGGCGATATCGAGCCGCGTCAGGCGCGAACGGCGTTGAACGCAGACGTTGCCCGGCGCAAAGCCAGCGCCTTCGAGCGCCGCCCTTTGCCGACTCGGCATTAAACACGGAACGTCAGACGAGCGTCTTGCGGATGCGCGCGCTCACCATGTCGAGCACGATCACCGTGACGACCATGATGATGATCTGCGCGGCCGTCTCGGCATACTGAAAGCTGCGGATGCTTTCGTACAAAGTCTGGCCGATGCCGCCGGCGCCGACAATGCCGAGCGTGGTGGCCGAGCGCACATTCGTTTCGAGCCGATAGAGCGTGAACGAGCTCCACAGCGGCATCACCTGCGGAATGACGCCGAAGACGACTTCCTGCACGCGCACCGCGCCGGTGACGCGAATGCCTTCGACCGGCCGCGGATCGACCGCCTCGACGGCTTCCGAGAACAGCTTGGCGAAGACGCCGAGATTGTGAACGAACAGCGCCATCACGCCGGCGAACGGCCCGAGGCCGACCGCGACGACGAACAGCAGTGCGAACACGATTTCATTGATGGCGCGGCAGGTATCCATCAGGCGCCGTACCGGCTGCACGATCCAGGCCGGGCAGACATTGGACGAGCACAGAATCGAAAAGGGAATGCCGAACACAACGGCCAGCGCGGTGCCCCAGATCGCGATCTGGATCGTCACCACCATGTCCGAAACGTATTGGTCCCAGTTGTGAAAATTCGGGCTGAGAAAGGCGTGGCCGAATTCGGCCATGTTGCGCCAGTCGGTGACCAGCGACGTGGCGCGGAACATCTCGGCCGGCGACCAGCTCCAGACCAGAAGCCCGAAAATGAGCGCCCAGATCGACCAGCTTTTCAGCCGATGCGTCAGCGGGTGCTGCGGAATGCCGATATCCGGTGTGAGCTTGGCCGGGCGCGGCCTCAGATGAGCAGTGGCGTCGGTCATGGCACTGGCCGGGTCATAACAATGGAAAGAAAAAGGGCGCGGCCCGGGTTGAGCCGCGCCCTCCGGCAGCGTTAGTTGGTCGGGGTCACGGCGACGGTGGCCGCGAGTTCGGCAATGATCGTCTTCAGCTTGGCCTGGTCGCCCGCCTTGTCGGCGGCTTCGAACTCGGCAACCTTCTTGCGGAAGGCGGTGCCGGCAGCCTTGTCGGCCTCAGCCTGATACGTCTTGATGTCGGCTTCGAGCGGCTTGATCTTCGCGGCCTTCTCGTCGGCCGACAGCTTGGCGTCGCCCTTGATCTTCATGATCGTCTTGTTGGCTTCGAGAACGCGGATCGGCAGCAGCTGGTCGTCGCCCGACGGGTTGAACGGCGCCCACTGCAGGCCGGTCAGAATCTTCTTGGCCGCGGTGATTTCGTCCGGCGTACCGATGCGGCCATAGCTCAGGATCCAGGTGTAGAGCTTGGTCTTGGTTTCGGTCGGCAGGTCCTTGCGCCAGACGATCGGGTCGCTCGGGATCAGCGGCGAGGTCCAGATGATGCGGATTTTCTTGCGGGCTTCCGGCGCGGTCAGTTCGAGGCGGCGCAGATTCTCGCTGTTGTTGGTGCCGACATCGATCTGGTTGTTGGCTACCGCCATGGCGTTGGCTTCATGCGAGGCATTGCGCAGCGTCTTGAAGCAGTCCTTCGGATCGATGTTTTTGGCGGCGAAGATATACGAAGTCGGAACCAGGAAGCCCGAGGTCGAATTCGGGTCGCCGATGCCGAAATTGATGCTCTTGTTGCACTTGAGAACATCGTCGAGGTTCTTGATCGGCGAGTCCTTCTGCACGATCAGATGCGACCAGTAACCGGGGTTGCCGTCCGCGTCGACCGACTGCGCAAAGATCTGGCCATCGGAGCGGTTGGTCGCTTCCATCGCCGACTTGTTGCCGAACCAGGCGATCTGCACTTTCTTGAAGCGCATGGCTTCGATCACGCCGGCATAGTCCGACGCATAGAATCCGTTGACCTTGAAGCCGGTGCCCTTGGCCATGTCGACGAGGAAGGGCTCCCAGATGGTCTTCAGGTTGCTGCTCGCCTCGGTGGCGATGATGCCGAAGTTGAGTTCGGTCGTTTCGGCGCGGGCAACCGCCGCCGAAAAGCTGGCGGCAACGGCCAATGCCGTACCGAGCAGGGCTAGCTTGCGCATGTCGCTTCTCCTGTTTTGATTGGTTTGATTTTTTCTTAGTGACGTCAAACGCGAGCGGGGCGCCGCCTTCAGGCGGAGACCCGCTCGATCTCGAATGCGATGGTCCGGGGTGGGAGTGGCGCCATCGAATCGTCTTCGGCGCTGCTTGCGGCGGCGAGATTTTCGCCGAACGAAGGCAGGAACAGCTCTTCGGACTCGGCGCCGTAGATCTGGCTGAGGAAGGCCGGCGTCAGCGCGCTTGACGGGCCGTCATAGGCGATCTTGCCGCCCTTGAGCGCGATGGTGCGCGGACAGTATTTCATCGCGTATTCGACCTGATGCAGCGACACCAGAACGGTAAGGCCGTCATTGCGGTTCATGTCCGCGAGCAGATCCATGACCCGGCGCGATGACATCGGATCAAGCGAGGCGATCGGCTCGTCGGCGATCAGAAGCTCGGCGCCCTGCACCAGCGAGCGCGCGATTGCGGCACGCTGCTGTTGACCGCCGGACAGGTCGTTGGCGCGACGCAGCGCGTGCTCGGCAATACCGACGCGCGACAAAGCCTGCATCGCGACGCGCTTCTCATCGTCGCTGAAGCGGCCCAGCGTGCCGCGGCCGAGCGGCAGGCGGCCGAGCAGACCGAAGCAGACATTGGTGAGCAGCGACAGCCGCGGCACCAGATTGAACTGCTGGAAGATCACGCCGATGCGGGCGCGCAGATTGCGGTTGCAGTTGATGCGGCCGCCGCGCTGGATCGGCTGACCGAGTACGCTGATCTGGCCGCTGGTGTCCTTGCCGTTGCCGCGCGAGCGGTCGACCGGGATGAGCCCGGCAATGGCCCTGATCAGCGTCGACTTGCCGGAGCCGGAGGCGCCGATCAGCGCCACCATCTCGCCGCGCGCAAGCGACAGCGAAATATTGTCCAGCACGGTGACGCCGCGCAGGTACGATTTAGAAATGCCTTTAGCGTCGATGACAGCTTCCGTTGTCACGGCGCGCACCCTCCACGACTGTTGTCACAATCGCTAACAACGGCGTGTGACAGTCGGATGAATGGCGGGCGGATTTCCGCCGCTGTTCACAAGGCAGCCGGCGGCGAAGTGAAATTCGTCAGACGAAGAAGCGGCTTAGCGGCCGCCGGCCATTAGGACGAGGCGCCGAGCGCCGCCTCCCGAAGCACCGTGAACGGTGTACCGGGTTCGCTTTGACGCGCGATGACGAGACGATCAACGGTCAGGGCCGCCGCCTCCGGCACTTGCTCAAATTTCTCGCAGAGAAACCGGAACGCCGCGGTCCGCTTCTGCACCGCCAGCGCGCCGGTCAAGGTCATATGAAAGCGGAAGTCCTCGAACACGTGAGGATAGCCCCAGCGGTAGAGGTGCTCGATCTGCCGGTCGCTCAAGCCCGGCGTCAGCCGCCGCGCCAGTTCCTGCTCGGTCATCCTGGCGCGGAATCTGTCGAAGTTCGTGACGCAGGCGTCGGCCAGGTTGTTGAGCGCCGCGCGTGGCGCCTCCGGCACCAGCGCGATGAACGAACCGAGTTCGCGGACGACGAGTTGACCGGCGTCGAATGGCGTGTGCTTCGCCGCGAAGGTGAGGAAGGCTTCCTCGAGGTCGCCTTCGCCGGCGCCGTTCATCAACCGCATCGGCGGCTTCATGGTGGCGTGAAAGCCATAGACCCGCGGCTCGCGCACCAGCGCGCGCCACGCCGTCTTATCGACACCGTCGAGATAGCCGCAATCGGCGCCGCGATAGGCGTCATAGCCGAGCACCGCCGCCCCGAAGCGGTAGAGCGCCGTTGCCGCCGCCGGCACATAATAGATGGCGTAGCGCGCCGCCATGACTCGTTACTCCAGCGTCAGTGCAGGCGGCTGCTGTCCGTCATATGCACGAAGCGGCCCTTTGACATGGTCGCGACCGCCTTCGGCCGCAGCGGATCGGTCGCGTCGACGATGACGATATCGGCGCGCCTGCCGCTTTCGATGACGCCGCGATCGGCCAGCCCCGCGGCGCGCGCCGGATGTTCGGACACATAGGCCCAGGCCTTCTCCAGCGGCGCGACCTTGTCGGCGGCAAGACGGAAGGCCGCCAGCAGCGGCGCCGGATAGTAATAATCCGACGCCAGCACTGTGCATAAACCGCGCGCGATCATGTCCGCCGCCGCCACCCAGCCGATATGGCTGCCGCCGCGCACGACATTGGGCGCGCCCATCACGACATGATCGCCGGCTTGCGTCGCGTCGTCGGCGGTTTCGACGTTCACCGGAAACTCAGCAACCCGGCAATCGAGCGCCCGGAACCACTGCCGCTGCGCCGGCGACATGTCGTCATGCGACAAAGTCGCCACCGCGCTCGCATGCGCCGCGCGCGCCAGACGCGCGATCGAACCGGGCACCTCATTGGCGCGGGCGCGCAGCCGCTCGACCAGCGCGTTGAAATCCTCGACCGACAGGCCGGCGCGCGCCGCCATCTCGGCAATCTTGCGCGTGCGCGGCGGCGCGCTGGCGCTCGGCATGTGATCGTTGAAGCCGAGCATGCCGATGCGGCGCGCGGCGAGCCAATCGGTCAACTCGGTCTCGGCTTCGAGATTGAAGGTTTCGTGCCGCAGATGGCAACGCGTGTCGGCGCCGAGCGAGGGCGCCAGCGCTTCGATCGCGCCGAGCACCGCGCGCGCATTATCGGCGCTGCGCAGACCCGGCTCCCATGACCAGGTCACGCCGTGAAACAGGGTTGTGATGCCATTGCCGACCGCCTGGCGGTCGCTCTCCTGCAAGGCA
>JBAZSM010000010.1:18305-55420 GCA_041662425.1 Pseudolabrys sp. | reverse complement strand
CGTCGGCATGGATATCGACGATGCCCGGCAGCACGTAGAGCCCGCGCGCGTCGAAGGCGCGGCCATTACCGCCATTGGCGCCCACGGCGGCAATCGCGCCGTCTCTGTCATCGATCACGATATCGGCGTCGACCAATTGCCCGCCGATCAAAGTCTGTCCGCCCTGAATGCGCATTCCCAGTCCTTCAGCTCCAGTCCTTCAGCGAACTGCCTGCAGCGCCGGCTCCGCGTCGCCTTCGTATTTGTCGAGAAACCGCTCCGCCGACAGCGCGCGAAAATCGTGAAGCGCCCTGTGCAGCCGCTGGTGCGGCCAGTCCCACCAGGCGAGTTTCAACATGCGCGCGGCGACGTCGGCCGGAAAGCGCGGCCGCAACACACGCGCCGGATTGCCGACGGCGATGGCGTACGGCGGAATGTCCTTGGTGACGACCGCGCCGGCGCCGACCACCGCGCCGGTGCCGATGCTGCGGCCCGGCAGCACGATGGCGCCGTGACCGATCCAGACATCGTGACCGATACTGACCTGAAACGAACGCCGCCAGGCGAAAAACTCTTCCTCGTCATCCGCGCCGTCGAAATAGGCGCTGGCGCGGTAGGTGAAATGCGCCTGCGTGGCGCGATGCATCGGGTGATTGCCGGGATTGATCCGCGTCATCGCCGCGATCGAGGTGAACTTGCCGATGACCGTATAGGCGATGTCGCTATCGTTGACGACGTAGGAGTAATCGCCGAGTTCGACCTCGTGCAGCGCGGTGCGGGCGCCGACTTCGGTATAGGCGCCGAGCGACACTTGGGTGACTTCCGCGGTCGGGTCGACCAGCGGCGTAAGCGACAGTTTCTTTGCCATGATACTAGACACGACTCTTTCAAGACAGCCACATGACATTTTCTACTGTCATGGCCGGACTTGTTCCGGCCATCCACGCCTTACTGCTATCAGGCAAGACGTGGATGCCCGGCATAAGGCCGGGCGTGACGGCTCTATTCAGCTTTCCACAATCAACGCGACGCGGTCGGCGGAAAAGCGCGCGCGTGCCAGCATGATCGGCTCGCCGCCTTCGGTGACGTTGAGCCCTTCGGCGATCAGGATCGGGCGATGCACCGACAGGCGCAGCCGCCCGGCGTCGACCGCGTCGGTGAAGCCGGCGCTGATGCGCGTCCATTTGCGGCGATAACTTTTGACGCCGAAATGCTCGAGCATGCGCGTGATCGAACGCGCGCGGCGAAAGATCTTAGCGGCGTCGCCATACTTATCGGCCGGCAGCCATGTCGTCGACACCGAAATCGGCACGCGATCGGCGGCGCGCAGGATTTCCAGCCGCACCACTTCCTCGCCCGGCTTGATGCCAAGATCGCGCGCGACATCTTCGCTCGCAGGTTCGTGGCGATGGCCCTGAAGCCGGCCTTCCGCTTCATGGCCCGCGGCGGCGACGATTTCCGAAAAGCGCATATGCTTGCTGATCGGATAAGCCAACTTGTCGGTTTTGACGAAAGTGCCGCTGCCGCGTTCGGTGCGCACCAGACCGCGCGCGCTGAGTTCCGACATGGCGCGGCGCACGGTGTGGCGGTTCACGCCATAGCGCGCGGCGATCTCGCTCTCCGGCGGCAGCTTCGAGTCGTTCTCGTGCTTGCCGACCAGGATCGCCTGCTCGAAATCATCGGCGATGCAGCGCCACAGCATGACGCCGCGGGCGAGCAGATCGTCGCGGTCGGAAGACCCTCTCGAAGCACCCCGGGGTGTGCGTGTGAGCATATCGGCCCTGTCATCACAGCGTCACGGCTGCGCATTTATAACTTGTCTACTGGACTAGACAAGTTATAACGGCACTTGTCTAGTCTGCTAGACAACTTTTCGTATCGCATCAGGGAGCGGCGACTGCATGACCGCCACGACCAACGCCAGTGCCGGTAACCCCTTGCCGGATCACACCAAACGCCGTGAAGCCCTCGCCGTGCTGGCGCGTGCCGAATCGGCGGAGATTGCGCGCGGTCTGCGTCAGCTGGATGACGGGCTCGCTTATTCCGAACCGCGGCCACCGGAAATTGGCCTCGTCATGTTGCGCGGCCGCATCGGCTCGCGCGGCGCGCCGTTCAACGCCGGCGAGGCGACCGTGACGCGCGCTGCCGTGCAATTGTCGTCCGGCGAAATGGGCTTCGGCTATGCGCTCGGGCGCGATCGCGAGAAAGCCCGCCTCGTCGCGCTGTGCGACGCGCTCTGGCAGCTCACCGACAAGCGCGGCGCGGTCGAGGCGCATGTGCTCACGCCGCTGCGTCAGAAGCAGAAAGAACAGCGGCAGCGCACGCGGCAGCAGACGGCGGCAACGCGCGTCGATTTCTTCACCCTCGTGCGCGGGGAAGACTGAACATGCTCGACAGCACCGTCGATATTGTCGATATGGCGCCGGCTTACGCCAGCCAGTCAGCGTTTCGCGCCCTGATGGAGTGCATCGCGCGGCCCGGTGAAATTCGCACGCTCGATGTCGTCGACGCTCCCGCGCCTTTCGCGCCCGCCACCGCCGCTTTGATCAGGAGCCTCGCCGATTACGAGTCTTCGTTGTGGCTCGATCCCGCGTTCGCCGCCGCGCCGCAGGTTGCGGGCTGGATTCGCTTTCACACCGGTGCGCCGGTCGTTCGCGAGCCGGGCGACGCCGCCTTCGCTCTGATCGCGGATGGGCGGGCTCTGCCGGATTTCGCCCGGTTCGCGCAAGGCACCTCGGAATATCCCGACCGCTCGACGACGCTGATCATCCAGATCGACGGTTTCACCGGCGAAACGATGACGTTGCGCGGTCCCGGCGTGAAGGCGACCCGCAATTTCGCCGCCTCGCCTTTGCCCGCCGATTTTGCCGCCCGCATGCGCGAAAACCGCGCGCTGTTTCCTCGCGGCGTCGATGTCGTGCTGGTCGCGGGTCGCGAGATCGCGGCGCTGCCGCGGTCGGTCACGGTTGTGGAGCGCTAGGCCATGTATGTCGCAGTCAAGGGCGGCGAACGCGCCATTGAAAACGCCCACAAGCTCCTTGCCGACGCGCGGCGCGGCGACCGCGACGTGCCGGAGATCTCGCTCGACCAGATCGACAACCAGCTCGCGCTGGGCGTCGACCGCGTGATGTGCGAGGGCTCGCTCTACGACCGCGAACTGGCGGCGCTCGCCATCAAGCAGGCGCGCGGCGATCTGATCGAAGCCATCTTCCTGTTGCGCGCCTATCGCACGACGCTGCCGCGCTTCGGCGCGTCCGAACCGCTCGAGACCGGCGCCATGGATATTCGCCGCCGCGTCTCGGCGACGTTCAAGGATCTGCCGGGCGGCCAGGTGCTCGGCCCCACCTTCGATTACACCCACCGCCTGCTCGATCATACGCTGGCCGAACAGAGCGACGTCGAGGAGCCTGCGACCGCGCCGGCTGATGGCGCGCGCTTCAAGTCGGTCGCCGAATTGCTCGCCGGCGGCGGTCTCATTGAAGGCGATGATCCGGCCGCCGAGGAAATCGGCGATCTCACCCGCGAGCCGCTGTCCTTTCCCGCCAGCCGCGATCTGCGTCTGCAGAATCTGGCGCGCGGCGACGAAGGCTTTCTTTTGGCGCTGGCTTATTCGACACAGCGCGGCTTCGGCCGCACCCATCCGTTCGCCGGCGAAATCCGTTACGGCGAGGTCGAGGTCGAATTCTTCGCCGAGGATGCCGGCTTTGCCGTGCCGCTTGGACCCATCGCCGTCACCGAATGCCAGATGGTCAACCAGTTCACCGGCAACGGCACGCAGGCGCCGCGCTTTACGCGCGGCTATGGGCTTTCGTTCGGCCAGAGCGAGCGCAAGGCCATGGCCATGGCTCTGGTCGATCGCGCGTTGCGCGCCCGCGAACTCGGCGAGGAAATGGGAGCGCCGGCGCAAGACGAGGAATTTGTCCTGAGCCACTCCGACAATGTGCAGGCGACCGGCTTCGTCGAGCACCTGAAGCTGCCGCATTATGTCGACTTCCAGTCCGAGCTTGGCCTGCTGCGCAAGCTTCAGGCCGAATTCCACGCGCGCGACGCGCAACCCGAAACCCCGATTCAGGACGCCGCCGAATGAGCGCGCCGGTTTACAACTTCGCTTATCTCGATGAGCAGACCAAGCGCATGATCCGGCGCGCGATCCTCAAAGCGATCGCCATTCCCGGCTATCAGGTGCCGTTCGCATCCAGAGAGATGCCGATGCCTTACGGCTGGGGCACCGGCGGCGTGCAGGTCACCGCCTCGATCCTCGGGCCGGACGATATGTTAAAGGTGATCGACCAGGGCTCCGACGACACCACCAACGCGGTCTCGATCCGCAAGTTCTTCGTCAAGACCGCGGGTGTCGAAACGACGACGCGCACGGAAGAAGCCACCGTCATCCAGACACGCCATCGCGTGCCGGAAATGGCGCTGACCGAAGATCAGGTGCTGGTCTATCAGGTGCCGATCCCGGAACCGCTGCGCTTCCTCGAACCGCGCGAGACCGAGACGCGTCGTATGCATGCCTTGTCCGAATACGGCCTCATGCATGTGAAGCTGTACGAGGACATCGCGCACCACGGCCACATCGCCACGACCTACGCCTATCCGGTCGAGGTCGACGGCCGTTATGTCATGGATCCCTCGCCGATCCCGAAATTCGACAATCCGAAGCTGTCGGATTGCGCCGCGCTGCAACTGTTCGGCGCCGGCCGTGAAAAGCGCATCTACGCCATTCCGCCCTATACGCATGTGAAGTCGCTGGACTTCGAGGACCATCCGTTCGAGCCCTACCGTCACGACGCGCAATGCGAACTGTGCGGCGCCGCCGACAGCTACCTCGACGAAGTCATCACCGACGATGCCGGCAGCCGCATGTTCGTCTGTTCCGACACCGATTTCTGCGAACAGCGCCGCGCCGCCGGCCACGGACAGCAAGCGCCGGTCGACAAAGAGCACGCCCATGGTTGAGCCTGACGCCATTACGATCCGCGAGGCGGAAAAGCGCGATTTGCCCGGCGTGCTGGCGCTCTACGCGCAGCCCGACCTCGATGACGGCGCCGTGCTGCCGATCATCGACGCCGAGCGCATCTTCGCGCGCTTTGGGCGCTATCCCGACTACACACTCTATATCGCCGAGCTCGATGGCCGCATCGTCGGCACCTTCGCGCTGCTGATCATGGACAATCTCGGCCATCTCGGCGCGCCCTCGGCCGTCGTTGAAGACGTCGCCGTCGGCCCGGTGCTGCACGGTCGCGGCGTCGGCCGCGCCATGATGGCCTTTGCCATGGAGCGCGCCAGGGAGAAGCATTGCTACAAGGTCGTTCTGTCATCGAACGCCAAACGCGAACGCGCCCATTCGTTCTACGAGCAGATCGGCTTCGAGCGCCACGGCTACAGCTTCCGCGTCGTGCTTGACGAGGTCCCGGCATGAGCTCGTCTGACATGAATACATTCGAAGACGACAAGCCGCTTCTGGTCGCCGAGGGCCTGACCAAATATTACGGCCGCCAGCTCGGCTGCCGCGACGCCTCGTTCGAACTCTACGAGGGCGAGGTCATGGCCGTGGTCGGCGAATCCGGCTCCGGCAAATCGACGCTGCTGCAATTGCTGTCGACCCAGATCGAGCCGAGCGCCGGCCGCATTCTTTATCGCATGCGCGACGGCGCGATGAAGTCGCTCTGGGATATGTCCGAGCCGGAGCGCCGCTTTTTATTGCGCACCGATTGGGGCTACGTGCATCAGGACCCCCAGCACGGCCTGCGCATGGGCGTATCCGCCGGCGGCAATGTCGGCGAGCGGCTGATGGCGGTCGGCCAGCGCAACTACGCCAGCATTCGCGCCACCGCCGCCGACTGGCTCGGCCGCGTCGAAATTCCGGAAGACCGTATCGACGATACGCCGCGCACCTATTCCGGCGGCATGCGCCAGCGCCTGCAGATCGCGCGCAATCTCGTCACCGCGCCGCGGCTCATTTTCATGGACGAACCGACCGGCGGCCTCGACGTCTCGGTACAGGCGCGCCTGCTCGATTTGTTGCGCCGTATCGTCTCGGAAATGCGCATCGCGGCCATCGTCGTCACCCACGATCTCGCCGTGGCGCGGCTGCTGTCGAACCGCATCATGGTAATGAAAGGCGGCGAGGTCATCGAGGCCGGCCTGACCGATCAGGTGCTGGACGATCCGCACCAGCCCTATACGCAGCTCCTCGTTTCCTCGATCCTGCCGGTGTGAGAACCAACAATGCCCGCGCTTGAACTCAAGGATGTCGCCAAGACCTTCATCATGCATCTGCAGGGCGGCCTCAAGCTGCCGGTGCTGCATGACGTGAGCTTCGCCGCCGATGCCGGACAATGCGTCGTGCTCACCGGGCCGTCCGGCGCCGGCAAGTCGTCGATCCTCAAGCTGATCTATGGCAACTACCGCTGCGACGAAGGCGCCATCCTGGTGCGCGACGGCGACACCAGGGTCGATCTCGCCACCGCGCCGCCGCGCCGCATCCTCGCCGTGCGCCGGCGCTCGCTCGGTTACGTCACCCAGTTCCTGCGCGCCGTGCCGCGCGTCTCGGCGCTCGATATCGTCGCCGAGCCGCTGATCGCCGAAGGTGCCGTTGCCGCCGAAGCGACCGAAGCTGCCGCCGCCATGCTCACGCGCTTCAACGTGCCGGAGCGGCTGTGGAGCCTGCCGCCCGCGACCTTCTCCGGCGGCGAGCAGCAACGTATCAATCTGGCGCGCGGCCTGTTGCCTGAACATCCCATTCTTCTGCTGGATGAGCCGACAGCCTCGCTCGATGCCGCCAACCGCGCCGTCGTCGTCGACATCGTGCGCGAGCGCAAGGCGCGCGGTGCGGCGATCGTCGCCATCGTCCACGACGAGCAGGTGCGCGACGACATTGCCGATGTCGCCGTCGACGTCACCCGTTTCGCATTCGCCGCGTAGAGAACAATGCCCGACACTCCCAACAAGACTTGCATCATCGAAAACGCCCGCATCGTCCTTGCCGACCGGGTGGTCGAGCGCGGCTATGTCGCTTTCGATAACGGCAAGATCGCCGAGATCGGCGAAGGCAAGGCGCCGGAGCGCGGTGTCGATGCCGAAGGTGACTTGCTGTTGCCGGGGCTCGTCGAACTTCACACCGATCATCTCGAAGCCCATGTGCAGCCTCGCCCGAAGGTGCAGTGGGATCCGGTGGCGGCGGTGATGTCCTACGACGCGCAGATCGCAACCAGCGGAATTACCACCGTGCTCGATTCGCTCCGCGTCTGGCGCGAGGAAGGCAACACCGAGGGGGCCGACGGCCAGGCCGCCCTGCTCGCGAATGCCATCGACAAAGCCCGCGCCGCCGGCCTGCTGCGCATCGACCACTATCTGCATCTGCGCTGCGAGGTGCCGATGCCGATGGTCGTCGCCGACACCGCCGACTTGATCGAGCGCCCCGACGTCCGCCTGATGTCGCTCATGGACCACACGCCCGGCCAGCGCCAGTTTCAGGACCCGCAGAAGCTGCGCGAGTATTATCGCGGCAAATCGGGCGGCATGACCGACGCCGAGCTCGACGAAATGTTCGCGCGCCGCATTTCGCATTCGGAGCAGTATGCCGCCGGCAACTATAAGGGCCTCGTCGAGCTCGCCGGCAGGCACGGCACGCCGCTCGCCAGCCATGACGACACCACGCCGGCCCACGTCGCGCAGGCGATTCATGACCGTGTGTCAGTTGCTGAGTTCCCGACCAACGTGCCCGCCGCCCACGCCCTCCACGCCAAGGGCATCAAGGTGATGATGGGCGCGCCGAACCTGGTGCGCGGCGGTTCGCACTCCGGCAATGTCGCGACCGCCGATCTCGCCCGCGCCGGCCTGCTCGACCTGATGTCGTCCGACTATGTGCCGTCGAGCCTGTTGCTGGCCGCGCTGATGCTGCCGAAGGCAGCGCCGAACTACGATCTGCCCGCGGCGATGCGCACCGTGAGCAAGACGCCGGCCGAAGCGGTCGGCCTCAACGATCGCGGCGAGATCGCCACCGGCAAGCGCGCCGATGTCATTCGCGTGCACGTCACGCCGGAAGGCGCCGCCGTGCGCAGCGTCTGGAGCGCCGGCCGCCGCGTCGCATGACGGGCACCGAGCCCATCGGACCGGGACGCTTCGTCCTGATCGTGGGTCCGAGTGGCGCCGGCAAGGACACGCTGATCGACGGCGCCAAGAAAATTCTTGCGGACGACAGTGCCGTTGTCTTCGCCCGCCGCATTGTCACCCGCGCCGGCAACCACGCCGAAGATCACGATAGCCTCGGCGACGCGGCCTTCAAGGCCGCGCGTGACAACGGCGCTTTTGCGTCGTGGTGGCAGGCCCATGGCAACAGCTACGCGATTCCCGCCAGCGCCGATGAAGCGATCCGCGCCGGCCGCACCGTAGTCGCCAATGTATCGCGCGCCATCGTGGACGATGTCCGCGCCAAGTATACCAACGTTGTCGCGATCCTCATCACCGCGCCGGCGGATATGCTGGCGGCACGGCTCGCCGGCCGCAACCGCGACGGCGACGGCCCGCTCGATGCCCGTATCAAACGCAATGACGCCTATCCCGGCCTCGCCGCCGATATCGCGATCGACAACGGCGGGGCGCCCGAGCAGGGCATCGCGCGTCTCGTCCAAGCTATCCGCGGTTAAGCAACCGCCGATTCAAATCAAGGCCGATTGGAACAATTAGGGTTAGCCCGAAGTTCCCACCATCAGGCGCGCGCCGTCGAAATTCTGCTTTTTCTGGAAATGATCGCGTACACAGACGTTGTCGTCCAGAATTGGCGTAATCTGGCTCATATGTAGGGGCTGTACTTGATCCTGGAATTTACTTTTCACTTGAGCGACTGAATGCAGCAGCAATACTTTGCGACACCAGCGGACCGTCCCGACGAAGCCAAACTTGAAGCCGAGTTGCGACAGGCCATCGAGAGCAAGCTCACGTACAGCCTCGGCAAGAGCTACCGTTCCGCCACCGACAATGACTGGTATCACGCGACCGCGTTAGCGGTACGCGACCGCATCGTTGACATCTGGATGGCGTCAAGGCGCCAGACCAAGGCGCAGCGAACGAAGCGCGTTTATTATCTCTCGATCGAATTCCTCATCGGCCGGCTACTGCTCGACACGCTCACTAATCTGCGCCTTGTCGAGCCGGCGCGGCGTGCGCTGGCAAGCTTTGGCGTCGATCTTGACCGTCTGCGGACAGGTGAACCGGATGCCGCGCTTGGCAATGGCGGTCTCGGCCGCCTTGCAGCCTGTTTCATGGACAGCCTGTCGGCACTGCAAATCCCCGCCTATGGCTATGGCATCCGGTACGAGAACGGGTTGTTCGAACAACGCATTGTCGACGGTTGGCAACATGAAGTGCCCGAGGACTGGCTGGTCAGCGGCAATCCGTGGGAGTTCAGCCGCGCCGACACGCGCTTCCCGGTCGGCTTCGGCGGCCGCGTCGAATATGCCGGCGCGGCGGCGCCGACGGCGCGGGTGCGGTGGTCTCCTGGCGAAATCGCGCTCGCCGTGCCTTACGACACGCCGATCGTCGGCTGGCGCGGCCGTCACGCCAATGCGCTGCGGCTGTGGTCGGCGCGAGCGCCCGATCCCATTCACCTCGAGGCATTCAACCGCGGCGATCTTATCGGCGCCACCGCCGCACGCGCCCACACCGAGGCGATCTCACGCGTGCTGTATCCGAATGACGGCACCGCCATCGGCCAGGAATTGCGGCTGCGGCAGGAATACTTCTTCACGTCGGCAACGCTGCAGGACTTGACCAAGCGGCATGTCGATGAATTCGGCGCGCTCGACACGCTGCCCGATCATGCCGCGGTCCAGCTCAACGACACGCATCCGGCGATCGCGGTCGCCGAGCTGATGCGCATCCTGGTCGACGAGCATGAGATCGAATGGTTCAAGGCTTGGGATATCACCCGCGCAACCTTGAGCTACACCAACCACACTTTGCTGCCGGAGGCGCTGGAAAGCTGGCCCGTCGAACTGATGGGGCGGCTGCTGCCGCGCCACCTGCAGATCATCTACGCCATCAACTGGCAACATCTGCGCGAGTTGGATCGGCGCGGCCTGTCCGATCCGGACTTCATCAAAAACGTTTCGCTGGTGCACGAAGACGGCCAGCGCCGCGTTCGCATGGCGCATCTGGCCTTCATCGGCACGCACACCGTCAATGGCGTCTCGGCGCTGCATACCGATCTGTTGCGCAAAAACGTGTTCGGCGATCTTGCCCGCTCGTCGCCCACGACCCGCATCGTCAACAAGACCAACGGCATCACCTTCCGCCGCTGGCTCTATGAAGCCAACCCGCACCTCACATCGCTGCTTGTGGAGACGCTCGGCGAAGGCATTCTCGACGACCCGGCCAGGCTCAAGGACATCGCGCCGCGCGCGAGCGACCCCAAATTTCTGGCGCGCTATGAATATGCCCGGACCGCCAACAAAGCGAACCTGGCGGCATTACTGCGCTCCAAGACCGGTGTGAAGGTCGATCCGAACGTGCTGTTCGATGTGCATATCAAGCGCATCCACGAGTATAAGCGGCAACTCCTCAATCTACTGGAGACCATCGCGCTTTATCAGGACATGAAGGCGCGGCCCGGCGGCGGACAGGTGCCCCGCGTCAAAATATTCGCCGGCAAGGCCGCGGCCAGCTATGACCGCGCCAAGCTCATCATCAAGCTGGCGAACGACGTCGCGCAGGTCGTCAACAACGATCCCGAAATCGGCGACCGGCTGAAGGTGGTGTTCGTGCCCAATTACAGCGCCAGCCTCGCCGAAGCGATCATTCCTGCCGCCGACGTCTCGGAGCAGATTTCGACCGCCGGGCTCGAAGCCTCCGGCACCGGCAACATGAAGCTCGCGCTCAATGGCGCCATCACCATCGGCACGATGGACGGCGCCAATATCGAAATCTGCGAGCATGTCGGCCGCGAAAACATCGTCATCTTCGGGCTCACGGCCGCCGAGGTGGCGGAACGCCAAAGGGCGCACGTCCGCGGCGACCAGGCCATCGCCCAATCGCCGCGGCTTGCGGCGGCGATCGAGGCGCTCGCCTCGGGTTTTTTCTCCGGCGGCGACCGCGACCGCTACGCACCCGTCGTGGCGGCGTTACGCGACTACGACCGCTACATGGTGGCCGTGGATTTCGATGCCTATTGGGACGCGCAGCGCGCGATCGATCGCCTGTGGCAATCGCCGGCGGATTGGTGGCGCGTCAGCATCCTCAACACCGCTCACATGGCGTGGTTCTCGTCGGACCGCGCCATCCGCGAATATGCCAACGATATCTGGAAAGTGCCCGTCGCCTGACAGTTACGAGTCACTTCGGCCGGCCTGAGCGAATGCGGCCGCGACATCACCAAGGGCTTGATTGCCGTCGAGGTCTTCAACATCGACCGGCAGCTTGCGCCGCCAGTTCGGATGCTCGCCGATCGTGCCGGGAATGTTGACCTGATCGACGACGCCAAGCACGTCCTCAAGCCCCACCATCACCAGCCGCGACGGCGTCGCGCCGAGGACTGCCGCCACCGCGGCGAAATCATCGGCCGAACGGCCGCCGCCGCGCTCGCTGAGCAACGCGCGCAATGAACCCTGCCACCAGGTTCGTGCTTCGACGCTCTCGCCGGGATCGAAGCCGATCTCGTGCTTGGTGCGCAGATCATGGCCCGTCATCCAGCCGCGGAAGGTTGGCAGGTCGTGCGTGTTGAAGGTCGCCAAAGCCTGTTCCGGGTAGGCTTCCGGCGGCCGGAAGCGGCCGTCGCCTTCACGCTCGAACAGCAGCACGCGGTAGGACCACAGACCCCAGCGCATGATGGTATCGCGAAAGCCGTCCGGCACGGTGCCGAGGTCTTCGCCGATGACGATGCATCGCGCGGCGTTGCTTTCCTCCGCGATCACCCGCAGCGCGGCCTCGAACGGATAGCGCACGTAGGCACCGTTCGCGGCTCCCGCTCCGGCCGGTATCAGAAACATGCGGTTGAGGCCAAGCACATGGTCGATGCGCACGGCGCCGGCATGCCGCATCACCGCGCGCATGAGGCGGCGCAGCGGCGCGAAATCGTTTTGCGCCATGGTGAGCGGATTGTGCGGTGCCAGCCCCCAGTCCTGTCCCTTGGGATTGAACTCATCGGGCGGCGCGCCGACCGAAAGATCGGCCATGATGGTCTGCTGCTCGCTCCAGGCGTCGGCGCCGTGCCGATCGATGCCAACAGCGAGGTCGGTGTAGAGCCCGATCGACATACCAAGCTCTCGCGCGACTTGCTTGCAGGCGTCGAGTTGCCGGTGCGCGGTCCATTGCAGGAATTCGTGGAAATCGCATTCATCCTCATTCTCCGACGCAACGCGAAACGCCTGCAGCGTCTTTACGTCCGGGTCGTTCCACGGCCTCGGCCACTCGGTCCACGGCTTCGATCCGAATCGCTGGCGCAGCGCCTCGAAACAGGAAAAGCGCAGCAGGGCTTCTCCCCGCTCGGCGCGAAACGATTCAAAGTCCGCGCGACGCTCGGCCGTCGCCTGCACGCGGAAGCGCGCATGCGCGAGCCGCAAGGCGGCAAGCTTCACCGTCGAGACACCCCGATAATCGATCAATTCGGATGCGCGCAGCGCGGCAATGCGCGCGGCAAGACTGCTGAAATCCGTGCCCTGAAATTCCGGAACACCGGCCACGTCGATGTACAGCACGTTGAGAAACAACCGGCTGTTCGGCCCATAGGGACTCGCCCGCTCGGCGCGATCGCGAAACAGCGCATGCAGCGGGTTAAGCCCAATGGCGGCGGCGCCGCGCTTGGCGGCGATTTCGATCAGACGCCTGAGGTCGCCGAAATCGCCATGCCCCCAATTGTGGCGCGAGCGCAAGGCATAAAGCTGGATGGCGATGCCCCAGACGCGCCGGCCATTTCCCTGAAACGCACGCGCGGTTTCCGTCCCGCCACCGCCGTTATCGGCGCCGGGACGGTCCGGGTTCACGTCATGTCCGCGCGACAGGGCGGCCACCAGCCGCGCAACGGTTTCATCCGTTACCGCGTGCCAATTGCCGAAAACGTCATGGTAGCCTTGTTCGATACCCCATCGGGCCGCGTCACTAATTCTTTCGCTCATGGTGCGATCATTCCAAAATCGCGTCGTAGAACGTCACCACGGAATACGCGGAGATGGAACTTTTGGCGCCGCGCCTCGTTGGCAAACAGGACCAAATCGCCAAACCACCAACCCGTCAAATGTCCCCCCGTAGCCTAGAAAATATGGGTTTTTTCGATCTGAATGAAGCACTCGAGTCATCCCCTGGCGATCCGACCGGCCCGCGATTTCGCATCGAGGATATTTTTCCATGCGTCGATGGTGGCCGCTACGCTGTTAAACGCGTGTCGGGCGAAATGGTCGATGTCTGGGCCGATATTTTTCGCGACGGCCATGACGTCATCGCTGCGGCGCTGATCTGGCGGCGCGATGGCGATCCGCACTGGCGTCATGAGCCGATGCAGCCGCATAGCAATGATCGCTGGCACGGCGGCTTCACCCCGCCGGCGCCCGGGCTCTACCTCTTCGCCATCGAAGCCTGGACCGATCAGTTCAGTACCTGGCGCAAGGAATTCCGGCTGAAGCAGGCGGCCGGGCAGGATGTCGCGCTCGAAGGCCGCGAAGGTTACGACCTGCTGCTCCAGTTGCCGCCGAACGATCCGCAGGCGCGTCACCTGGCCGACACCGCGGCACGCCGCTACGCCGCGGAGAACGATCCCGCCGTCCTGCTCGACGACACTTTGGCCGCGGCGATGACCGCGCATGGCGCCCGCCCCGACATGAGCCGCAGCCATTCGGTACCGCTAATGGCGGACCGCGAACGCGCGCGCGCCAGCGCATGGTACGAAATGGTGCCGCGCAGCCAGAGCCCGGTGCCGGGCCAGCACGGCACGTTCCGCGATTGTATCGAGCGCCTGCCGGAGATCGCCGATCTCGGCTTCGACGTTCTTTATCTGACGCCGATCCATCCGGTCGGTCGCATCAACCGCAAGGGCAAGAACAACGCCGTGAAGGCCGAGCCCGACGACGTCGGCTCGTTCTACGCCATCGGCAACGAACATGGCGGCCATGACGCGGTCGAGCCGGAGCTCGGCACCCTCGACGATTTCCGCGCTCTGGTTGACGCCTGCCGGGAACGCAACATGGAAGTCGCGCTCGACATCGCCATCCAGTGCGCGCCCGATCACCCGTGGGTGACGCAACATCCCGAGTGGTTCAGGAAGCGGCCCGACGGCACGATCAAATACGCCGAGAACCCGCCGAAGAAGTACGAGGACATCGTCAATCCCGACTTCTATTGCGACGATCGCATCGGGCTATGGACCGCGTTGCGCGACGTCTTCCTGTTCTGGGTCGGCCAGGGCGTGCGCATCTTCCGCGTCGACAACCCGCACACCAAACCGTTTCCGTTCTGGGAATGGCTGATCGGCGAAGTGCAGGCGCACGATCCGGGCGTCATCTTTCTGGCCGAAGCGTTCACGCGGCCGAAAATCATGAAGGGCCTCGCCAAGATCGGCTTCACCCAGTCCTACACCTACTTCACCTGGCGCACCCATAAGGCAGAGATCGAGGCCTATCTCAGCGAGCTGACGAATTATCCGGAGCGCGATTATTACCGGCCCAATTTCTTCGTCACCACGCCGGACATTCTTCCCGTCCAGTTGCAATCGGGCGACCGCTGGCTGTTCAAGGCGCGCGCCGCGCTGGCCGCGATGCTGTCGTCGAACTACGGCATCTATAACGGCTTTGAACTGCTCGAATATGAACCGCTGCCGGGCCGCGAGGAATACATCGACTCGGAGAAGTACGAGATCCGCAGCCGCGACTGGAACAAGCCCGGCAACATCAAGGATTACATCAAGCACCTCAACACCGTGCGGCGCGCCAATCCGGCGTTGCTGCAAACTGCCGACCTGCGTTTCCTGCAAACCAATGACGGTAATGTCACCGGCTTCATCAAGGAATCGCCCGCGGGCGACAACGCCGTCGCCTGCGCGATCGCGCTGTCCCGCGAGCCGAGGGAATTCTGGCTGCACTTCGGCGACGTCCAGATCGGTCCGCCGGATTCCAGGCGGCCGGTCCGCATGGTCGAGAATCTCGCCACCGGCCAGCGGCATCTCCTGGAATGGAACGGACTGCGCGTGCGCATCCAACCCGAGGCCGATCCCGCCCTCATCTTCCGCTGTCACATTTGAGCGCCCCGATGAATATTCAATCCAGCATCGAGGACGTTCCCGCCACCACCGAAGTCACAGACGATGGCCTCTGGTACAAGGACGCGATCATCTACCAGCTACACGTCAAGGCGTTCTACGACAGCAATGGCGACGGCACCGGCGACTTTGCCGGCCTGACCGAACGGCTCGATTATCTGCGCGATCTCGGCGTCACGGCGCTATGGCTGTTGCCGTTCTATCCGAGCCCGGGCCGCGACGACGGTTACGACATCGCGGATTACGGCGATATCAACGCGCAGTTCGGCACCATGAAGGACTTCCGCCGCTTCATGGTCGAGGCCAAGAAGCGCGGCCTGCGCGTTATCACCGAACTCGTCATCAATCACACCTCCGACCAGCACACCTGGTTCAAGCGCGCCAAGCGCAGCCCGGCCGGCTCCAGCGCGCGCGACTGGTATGTATGGAGCGACAGCGACCAGAAATATTCCGGCACTCGCATCATCTTCACCGACACCGAGAAATCGAACTGGACATGGAGTGAGGAAGCGAAGGCTTATTACTGGCATCGTTTCTTTCATCACCAGCCTGATTTGAATTTCGACAATCCACGCGTGATCAGCGCCGTCTTGCAGGTAATGAAGCGCTGGCTCGATACCGGCGTCGACGGCTTTCGTCTTGACGCGGTGCCCTATCTGATCGAGCGGGAGGGCACCAGCAACGAAAACCTCCCCGAAACCCACGTCATCATCAAGCAGCTCCGCGCCGAGCTCGACGCCTACGCGCCGGGCAAGCTGCTGCTCGCCGAGGCCAATATGTGGCCGGAAGACGTGCAGCAGTATTTCGGCGACGGCGATGAGTGCCAGATGGCCTATCACTTCCCCCTGATGCCGCGCATCTACATGGCGATCGCGCAGGAAGACCGTTTCCCCATCGCCGACATCATGCGGCAGACGCCGGAAATCCCATCGAACTGCCAGTGGGCGATGTTCCTGCGCAACCACGACGAACTGACGCTGGAAATGGTCACCGACGTCGAGCGCGATTATCTCTGGTCGACCTACGCCGCCGACCCCCGCGCCCGCATCAATGTCGGCATCCGCCGCCGCCTCGCGCCGCTGATGGACAATGACCGGCGCAAGATCGAACTGATGAACTCTATCCTGATGTCGATGCCCGGCACGCCGATCATTTATTACGGCGACGAGATCGGCATGGGCGACAATATTTATCTCGGCGACCGCAACGGCGTGCGCACGCCGATGCAATGGACGCCCGACCGCAACGGCGGCTTTTCGCGCTGCGATCCGGCCGCGCTGTTCCTGCCCTGCATCATGGACCCGGTTTATGGCTTCTCCGCCGTCAATGTCGAGGCACAGAGCCGTTCGGCGTCGTCGCTTCTGAGCTGGATGCGCCGCCTGATCGCGGTGCGTAAATCGAACCGCGTCTTCGGTCGCGGCACGCTGACCTTCGTACGCCCGGCCAACCGCAGCGTGCTCGCTTACGTCCGCCAGCTCGGCAACGAAGCCATCCTTTGCGTCGCCAATCTGGCGCGCACGGCACAGGCCGTCGAACTCGACTTGTCGCAGTGGAAAGGCCGCGTCCCGCAGGAGATGCTCGGCCGCACCAATTTCCCGCGCATTGGCGACCTGCCGTACCTCGTCACGCTGCCGCCTTATGGCTTCTTCTGGTTTCAGCTCAACGAAGATGCCGGCACCGTCGAGGAGATGAAGCTGCCGCGCGAAATCTCGACACTGGTGCTCGGCCCGGCGCTGGAATCGCTGATCTCGGGCTGGACGCTGCGCACCTTCGAGAACGACGTTTTGCCGGGCTTCCTCCCACATCGGCGATGGTTTGCCGACAAGGATCTGCGCGAGCTGTCGACCAGGGTTTCGGCGGCGGTGCCGCTCGATCACGGCAACGACCATTTCCTGGCGCTGATGGCCGATGTCGCCGGCGGCTCCAAAACCAGCCGCTACTTCATGCCGCTGACCATTCGCTGGACGCGCTACACCGCGATCGATCGCGGCCCGGCCTCGGTGCTGGCCGCCGTCCGGCGCGGCCCGCGCGAGGGCACCTTGCTCGATGCCACGACGGAGCCGGAATTCATGAACGCGCTGCTGGCGAAAATTCGCGCCGGTGAGACGACGGGTTCCGACAAACGTATTGAATTTCGTCCGACCGCGGTCTTCGCCGCCGCGCCGCCGCCGGAAATCAAAACGGTCAAGGCCGTCGAGCGCGAGCAATCCAACTCAAGCATCATCGTTGATGACAAATATGTCGTGAAGGTTCTGCGTAGTATCACCTCGGGCATCCATTCGGAAATCGAGATCGGCCGTTTCCTCACCGACGAAACTTCTTTCGAGAACGCGCCGGCCCTGCTCGGCTCGGCGGAATTTGTCGAAGGCGACAGCCGTAGTGCGCTCGCGGTCGTGCATGCTTTCGTCGAAAATCAGGGCGACGCCTGGAGCCTGATCCTCGGTTCGCTCGAACGCCTCATCGACGATCAGCGGCTCAATCTCGCCGAATCGATACTTGAGACTCCCGATACTCTGGTGGTGCTGCAGCGCATGCGCCAGATCGGCAAACGCACCGCCGAATTGCACAAGGCTCTCGCCAGCCGCCCCGACATTGCGGACTTCGCGCTCGAACCGATCACGCCGGACGACGCGGCCGCCTGGACCGATGACCTCACGGCCCGCACCCGCGCACTTCTCGATCTCATCCGCGCCAGTGTATCGTCGTTGCCCGAAGGCGTGCGCCGTGTCGCCAGCCACCTGCTCGATAGCCGCGACGCCATCCTTGGTTACATCGAGAGCGGCCGGAGCGCCGACTATCACGGCCAGAAAATCCGCCACCACGGCGATTTCCACCTCGGCCAGATCCTGATTGCCAAGGACGACGCCTATATCCTCGACTTCGAGGGCGAGCCGCGCCGCGCGCTGCACGATCGCCGCCACAAAGCGCCGCCCGCGCGCGATGTCGCGGGCCTGATCCGCTCCATCGACTATGCGGTCAGCGCCGCGATGAACAATGCGGCCGACCTCAGCGAGGAGGATCGCAGCGTCCTCATGCCGCTGATGCGCGGCTGGGGCGACCGCATGACCGACGCATTCTGGACCTCCTACCGCGAAACCCTGGGCGACAGCGCATTATGGCCCGGTGACGCGGAACAGGCCCGGAAACTGCTCGATCTGTTCCTGCTGGAAAAGGCGCTCTACGAAATCGAATACGAACTGACGAACCGCCCGGCGTGGTCGAACATTCCCTTGGAAGCAACGGCGCGCATTCTCTGGCAGCGCGGAGTGATCGGCCCATGACAGTTCCTGTGTTGTCCGATTACGATCTTTATCTGCTCGGCGAAGGCAACCAGCTTCGCCTTTACGAAAAGCTCGGCGCCCACCCGATGACGATCGACGGTGTCGAGGGCGTCGCTTTTGTCGTCTTCGCGCCCAACGCCCAGCGCGTCAGCGTTGTCGGCGATTTCAATTCGTGGAACGGCCGCGCGCATCCCATGCAGGTGCGCGGCCAGGGTTACTGGGAAATCTTCGTGCCGGCCGCGCAGGCCGGCGACAAATACAAATTCGAGATCGTCGATCGCTTCGGGCAAATGCTGCCGCTGAAGGCCGATCCGGTAGCGTTTGCCGCCGAATTGCGTCCGCTGACGGCGTCGATCGTTGTCGATCCGTCGACGATTCCGCATCCCGCGCCGACCCGGCCGGATATCAACAGCTTCCACAAGCCGATCTCGATCTACGAAGTCCATCTCGGTTCATGGCGGCGCAGCATCGAACGCGGCGGCGGCTGGCTCACTTATCGCGAGATGGCTGAGCAGCTTCCGGCCTACGCCCTCGATATGGGCTTCACCCATGTCGAACTGTTGCCGATCTCGGAACACCCGTTCGACGGCTCATGGGGCTATCAGCCGACCGGACTGTTCGCACCGACGAGCCGCTTCGGTTCGCCCGCAGACTTCGCTTTTCTTGTCGATGCCTTGCACCAGGCCGGCATCGGCGTGCTCATCGACTGGGTACCGGGTCATTTCCCCGACGATCCGCACGGGCTCGCCCGCTTCGATGGCACCGGCCTCTACGAGCACGAGGACCCGCGCCAGGGCCGTCATCTCGACTGGGGCACGCTGATCTACAATTACGGCCGCGTGGAGGTGACGAACTTCCTGGCGTCCAATGCGCTGTTCTGGTTTGACCGCTACGGCATTGACGGCCTGCGCGTCGATGCTGTCGCCTCGATGCTCTATCTCGATTACAGCCGCCCCGCCAACGGCTGGGTACCCAATAAGCATGGCGGCCGCGAGAACATCGACGCCATCGATTTCCTGCGCCGAACCAATACCGAAGTGTTCCGCCAGTATCCGCACGGCACCACCGTCGCCGAGGAGTCGACCGCGTGGCCGCAGGTGTCGCGCCCGGTCGATTGGGGCGGGCTCGGCTTCGGCTACAAATGGAACATGGGGTGGATGAACGACACCCTCGACTACATGTCGAAGGATCCGATCCATCGCCGCTATCATCACGGCAAGATCCTGTTCGGCCTGCACTACGCCTTTTCGGAGAATTTCGTCCTGCCGCTGTCGCATGACGAGGTCGTGCACGGCAAACATTCGATCCTCGGCCGCATGCCGGGCGATCCGTGGCAGCGCTTCGCCAACTTGCGCGCTTATTACGCTTTCATGTTCGGACATCCCGGCAAGAAGCTGATGTTTATGGGCTGCGAATTCGGCCAGGACACCGAATGGAACCACGATATCAGCCTGCCGTGGCACTTGCTCGACAAGCCCGAGCACGCCGGCATCCAGCGGCTGGTGCGCGATCTCAACAGGCTGTACCGCGACACGCCGGCGCTGCACGCGCTCGATTGCCAGCCCGAAGGGTTCGAATGGCTGGTGACGGACGATGCCGACAACAGCGTCTTCGCCTGGCTGCGCAAAGGTCGTGAACCCGGCGAGCGCTGCGTCGTCGCGGTCAATTTCACGCCACAGGTGCTGCACGACTATCGCCTGCGCGTCCCCTTCGCCGGGCGCTGGCGCGAGGCCTTCAATTCCGATGCGGCCATTTATGGCGGCAGCAATGTCGGGAACACCGGAGGCGTCTCGACCGTTGCCACGCCTGACAGTCAGGAGATTCGGATTGTTCTCCCACCGCTTGCTGCCCTCTTTTTCGTTCCTGAACTCTAACGGGACGAAATCCACCGGCGCGCCCTATCCACTCGGGGCGACGTGGGATGGCCGCGGCACGAACTTCGCGCTGTTCTCCGCCAACGCCACCAAGGTCGAGCTGTGCCTGTTCGATCGCGACGGCCGTCGCGAGACCGAACGCGTGACGCTGCAAGAGCGCACCGACGATGTCTGGCACATCTATCTCTCGCACGTCGCGCCGGGCCAGCTCTACGGCTATCGCGTGCACGGACCTTACGCGCCGGAGGCCGGACATCGATTCAATCCGAACAAGCTACTGATCGACCCGTACAGCAAGCGGCTCGGCGGACACTTCGCCTGGAACGACGCACACTTCGCCTATCGCGCCGGCTCGAAGCAGGAGGACCTGTCTTTCGATAGGCGCGATAATTCCCGCTATATGTACAAATCGGTGGTTGTCGATCTCGCCCACACTTGGGCGCACGCGCGCCGGTCACAGACGGCGTGGGACGAAACGGTCATCTACGAAGCCCACGTCAAAGGGCTGACGCAACTGCGCAGCGATATGCCGCCGGCGTTGCGCGGCACGTATCGCGGCCTGTGCGAGCCGGGCATGATCGCGCATTTGCGGCAGCTCGGCGTCACGGCGATCGAACTGCTGCCGATCCACGCCTTTCTCGACGACCGCCATCTGCTCGACAAGGGGCTCAAGAACTACTGGGGCTACAACACGCTGAGCTTTTTCGCGCCCGAGGCGCGCTATGCACCGGGCGATGAGATCACCGCCTTCCGCTCCATGGTGGCGGCGCTGCACGATGCCGGCATCGAAGTCATCCTCGACGTGGTCTACAACCACACCTGCGAAGGCAACCAGATGGGGCCGACGCTGTGCTACCGCGGTATCGACAATGCCTCGTACTATTGGCTCAAGCCCGACGAGCCGCGCTACTACGACGACTTCACCGGCACCGGCAATTCGCTGAAGCTCGCGCATCCGCGCGTGCTGCAGATGGTGATGGATTCGCTCCGCCACTGGGTCGAGGCCTATCACGTCGACGGCTTCCGCTTCGATCTGGCCTCAACGCTCGGCCGTAACCCGGCCTTCGACCGCAACGGCCCGTTCTTCGCCGCCGCGCGGCAGGATCCCGTGCTCGCCGGCGTGAAGCTCATCGCCGAACCGTGGGATGTCGGCCTCGGCGGCTATCAAGTCGGCGGATTTCCCAACGGCTGGTCGGAATGGAACGATGTTTATCGGCGCACCCTGCGGCGCTTCTGGCGCGGCGATGGCGGCATTGCGGGTGATCTGGCGCATGCGATGACCGGCTCGTCGGTGCAGTTCCAGCATGACGGCCGCGGCCCACGCGCCAGCATCAATCACGTCACGGTGCATGACGGCTTCACGCTCGCCGATCTCGTCAGCTACGAGGGCAAACACAATGAGGCCAATGGCGAGGACAACCGCGACGGCGCCGACGACAATGTCAGCACCAATTGCGGCGCCGAAGGCCCCACCGACGACGACAGCATCCTGACGCTCCGCCGCAAGCTGCGGCGCAGCCAGCTCGCCTGTCTGTTCCTGGCGCAGGGAATTCCGCTGCTGCTGGCCGGCGACGAAATCGGCAACTCGCAGTCCGGCAACAACAACACCTATTGTCAGGACAACGAAATCGGCTGGGTCGACTGGTCGCGCGGCGGCACCGACGACGACCTGACCAAACTCTCGGGCGAACTCGCGCAAATCCGCCAGCGCTTTCCGCAACTGCGGCAGGACCGCTGGCTCGAGGGCAAGCGCGCCGACGGCTCATGCGACGTCAAGTGGCTGACGCCGGCAGGCCAGGAAATGTCGGATGAAGACTGGAATTTCGCCGACGCGCGCTTTCTCGCTTACGTGCTGGCGCCGGCGCAGGACGGCGGCATGCCGCTGTTCATCATTCTCAACGGCGCCGATAACGATGTCGACGCGACGTTTCCCGAATGGGGTGGCGTCGCCAAGTGGCAGAACCTGCTCGACACCGGCAATGGCGATCCGCAAGCCATACTCGGCCACACCGGCTCGCCATGGACGATCAGGCCGCGCTCCGTCGTCGTGTTCGCGGGCCAGCCGTGAGCGACATTGCCCGCTTGGGGCCGCACGTCACGAATGACGGCGTGACTTAAACTATTTCGGGCGAGCAAAAATGCCGCCTTCGGCCGGAATAAGTTATTTTAAATCAATGGTTTATGAGGGCTGGCGGAGAGGGAGGGAGAAGGACCCCCATTTCGTCCGACGTGTCTCATCAACGACTTAGCTTGGCAGCACTCCGCGACCCTGAGCAAAACTGTACCAGCGTACTGTACCGCTGGCCATAGGATGGGACGCCCATCACGTGCAGTTAATTGCGCGCCGCCTCAATGAATTTCCGGCCTGAGTATCAGGACCCTCTTTATTCGAGCGGGGGCGGGTCTAACTGCCATGGCTCAAAATGGATGATAGATTGGATGCGAAGCCTGAACACGGACCGGTTAGCCAATAACTGCTCACGAAGGCCTCACTTCGCATCCTGCTCCACGACTTCCACCTCACCCGCAATCACCCAGTATTCTGATGTATTGCGCGCATAATCCCATGTCGCCTGAAGAAGATCACCAACACGCGCAATTACGACACCCTCGGCCGGCCCGTACAGCGAACTTCCGAGAATGAAGCAGCTCTCAATGTGCCGCTTAGGTGGCTTTCCCGCCTTCGTCATTTCCCAAAAGAAATTCATGGCGGTGTAGTCTGAACAAGCAACGGTCCCCTTGCCGACTGTTCGGACGATCTCTGCCTGGGCAATGGCCGTACTGGCCATCAGCGCCCCCGCAACAAACAATGCGTTAAGCTTCATCTTTTCTCCCCATCGCCAGCCCGTTCCTCTGGTCGCGGGCGCGCTCGTACTTACGATTTAGTTTTATTTCCGTATTTTACCTGCCGATAGTTGCATTTTAATTACTGATATTATTACAATACGTAATTAGCGTCCCTAAGACCTCCTTTCGCGGCCCTCTACACCTCCCGGTGTGGAGGACGGAATGGCCGATCTGAGGAAGCGATTTGGACGCCTTGTCGCGGCTCACCGCAGGCGCGCGGGGTTTACGCAAGAGGAATTAGCCGAGGCTGCCGACATAAGCGTAGATATGATCTCTAAGCTGGAGAGCGGTACGTCGGGTGCTCGTTTTGGTGTGATCCAACGACTGGCTGACGCTCTCGACCTTGATCCCGCCGAACTGTTCACGACTGAAATAGCGGCGGGGGCGATTAGGCGCGGAGCTTTTGGGCAAATCGCAACGAAGCTGGCACAGCTCACCGACGCCGACCTCGAATGGGTCCGTAGCATCTTGGATGCTGCTCTAGCGCCTCGACGAGCCGATCAGCCAACGATCTCGGCGGCACCACGGACACGAAAAGGTGCCAAACCGTCGCGACGAGCTAACCGCAGAAAGTCTGGACAATAGGGCGGCGCACTCGCTGCACGAAAACCGCCACCAAAAATTCCACCAATTTCACCGTCAGGAACCGGTAGTTTTCAAACCCAATTTCCTGGCACGCTCAGAATTCATCAGCTTCCGTCTTTCCCGGCCGAATTTCTAAGGAAAGCTGTGAGGTCTGTCTGAACAATATCTGATGTCTAGACGTCCTGCACCACAATGGACCAGGAAATTCGTCGATGTGCGGCTCTCATACGCCGTGCCAAGAGTGTCGACGCCTGGGACACTCAGGTCTCTTGTCGCGTCGAGCGACGCAAGGTCTCGTTGATGTCGACGTCAGACCGGCAGCCCGTTCTGCTTGCGCAGGCTTTTGTCGAATGCGGATGCGGGGACGAAACGGCGCAGGAAACTGACCTGGCGCACCATTTTTCCCGCCGCATAGCGCCTCCTCGGAACGGAATCGGTCGCTGCTTTCAAGATCGTCTTGGCTACAACTTCGGGGGCGTCGCCTGTTTCCATCGCCTTCCGCAGAATCACTTTCATGCCAGCGCGCGCAGACTCATAGACATCGAGCAACTGATCCGGCTTGATGAGGTTTTCTCCAAATAGCGTGCGGGTATAGGCGGGCTCGACCAACACAACGCGAATTCCAAATGTGCGCAGCTCGTGGTCAAGTGATTCAGAATAGCCTTCGATGGCATGTTTGGTCGATGCATAAAGCGCGGAATAGGGAGCTGGGATTAGGCCCAGCACCGAACTCAAATTGATGATTCTGCCGTTCCCTTGACGTCGCATTGCCGGCAACACCGCGCTGGTCATGCGGAGAACACCGAAGACATTCACATCGAACAACGCCTGAGCCTGAGCAATCGAGGATTCTTCCGCGCCACCGAGTAGGCCAATGCCGGCATTGTTGACAAGCAGGTCGATGCACCCGGCCTTGGCGAGCACCTCATCGACCAGTTTCGCCACGGACACGTCATCGGTTACGTCGCAAGTCAGCATGGTTACGCCATCGAATCTTTCGGCGGCGGCGCGACGGCTGGTCCCGAACACTTGGAAGCCCTCATTCTGCAAGGCTTTGGCCGTTGCATGCCCGATGCCGGTGGATGCGCCCGTCACCAGGGCGACGCGAGGATTGGTCTTGTTCATAAAGATCACTTCTTTCTTTGGGTTAGATTGGTGTGGGTTGAAGACGAAAGACCGGAGCGAAAGGCGTCAATCACGCGCAGCTCCAGCGCTCGCGTCGGCCAAATCGTCCGTCCAGCGTCGGAATAGCGCGCTGGCGTTGACGCCTCCGAAGCCGAAGCCATTGCAGATCGCATACTGCATCTCGATTGGCCGGGCTTCGTTTGCGACAAAGTCGATCCCGTCGCCGGCCGGATCGGGAGCGCTCAAATTGAGAGTCGGCGGGGCTACCTGATCCCTGAGCGCCAGGATTGTGAAGATCGCGCCAAGCCCGCCCGCAGCGCCGAGCAAGTGTCCTGTCGCCGATTTGGTTGCGCTCACAGCAACGGTGGAATCGCGCCCGAAGACGCTTTTGATCGCCTCGATCTCCCCCAGATCGCCGACGGGCGTGGAGGTCGCGTGCGCATTGAGGTGGCGGATATCACGCGGCGAAATACCGGCTTGGGTGATCGCGATTTCCATGGCGCCGCGCGCACCGTCGCCGTCCTCAGGACCGGAAGTGATGTGATGAGCGTCCGCTGTCGTGCCGTAGCCGACGAGTTCGGCGAGCGGTTTTGCGCCCCGCGCGAGCGCGTGGTTCAACTCCTCGATGACTAGGATGCCGGCTCCTTCGCCCATGACAAAGCCGTCCCGCGACGTGTCGAATGGTCGCGAGGCTTGAGCCGGCGTCTCATTGAAGCCAGTGGACAGGGAGCGAGCGGCAGCAAAACCTCCGAGACTGACAATGTTCATGCATGCTTCCGTTCCGCCGCACACGGCGATGTCGGCTTCATCGGCGCGGATAAGACGAGCCGCATCGCCGATCGCCTGGATGCCGGCCGCGCACGCCGTCACAGGCGCACCGAGTGGGCCTTTGAAGCCGTAACGGATGGAAATGTGGCCCGCCGCGAGGTTCACGAGGAAGGATGGCACTGTGAACGGTGAAAGGCGTCGAACGCCGCGCTGATCAACCGTTCGCACCGCTTCGGTTAGGGCGGGAAACCCGCCGATGCCCGAAGCGATAATCGTGGCTGTGCGCCGGCGATCCGTTTCGGAGACAGGTTTCCAATTCGCCTGCGCAAGCGCGTCTTCTGCCGCTGCGAGTGCAAAGAGAATAAAGCGGTCTACCCTGCGCTGGTCCTTCGGCGCGAAGACGGTATTCGGATCGAAGCCAGCTTCGGAGTCTTCTTCCAGGGAAGGAACCACGCCGCCGATCTTCGCCGGCAAATCTCCCACGACATCGTCCGGAAGCCTCCGGATGCCCGAGCGACCGGCCAGGAGACGCGACCAGGACGTTTCGACACCTGTTGCGAGTGGCGTGACCGCTCCCAGACCAGTGACAACAATTCGCCGCATCTATCCTCCTGTCGATTCCGGCACGCCGCCAGCGCCGCCCATCTCCGCTTTGGGCTGACGCAGCGCGACAGGGAGAAAGACAAGCAGGGCAAGCGCCGAACTCGTCGTCAGGATGACAGCAAGGGAGGCAAACGGCTGAAGAGGCAGAATGCTTGCAAGCGACGCGCCGATAGCCGCGCAACCCATTTGCAGAAAACCGAGCAGCGCGGATGCGAGCCCAGCCTGCCGTCCGAAAGGATGTAGTGCGATCGCAGTGCCGAGCGGATTGATCAATCCCATGCCGAGGAGATACAGCGCGATGGCTATGGTAAAGCGCGTGTAGGTCGGCGTGTCGGCGAACGCGAACATGGAAAGGCTGCCAGCGAGCGCGATGAACAGACCGATCAGGCCGATGATGCGTTGACCCCAGCGATGAGCCAGGTGCGGCGCGAGAAACCCGGCCGCGAAGACGATCAAAACTGTGGTCGCGAAGGACATTCCGAGTTGAAAGGCGGTAAGGCCCAACTCGCTCATCAGGATGGCGGGCGCCGCTGCGAAGAAGGTGTAAAGCCCGCCTATGACAAGGCTTACCGAAATGGCGGGAAGGAGAAAGCGCGGATCGACGGTCAGGCGGCCATAAGCGGATGCCACGGCCGAAGCCCCCAGGGACGCCCTGCGGTCGGCCGGATGAGTTTCGCCGACCCTCATTGAATAATGCAGCGCGACTGCAACGCCGAACGCCGCGACGATGAGGAAGGTGATCCGCCAACCGAATAGGCCGTCAAGCACACTTCCCAGCAGAGGCGAAAAGCCCGGCGCAGCCGCCCCGGCAATCATGGTCAGCGCCAGACCCCGTGCGAGCGCCTCGCCGTCGAACAGGTCTCGAGCGATGGCGCGCGACAGAACCGAGGCGGCGCAAGCCCCGAGTGCCTGGATGACGCGGCCGAGGATGAGGAATGACAAGGTGTCGGCGACAGCACAAAGGACACTGCCGGCGACAAAGACTGCAAGGCCCCCCAGCACCAGCCATTTGCGTCCGAAGCGATCGGAGAACGGTCCGACCAGAAGCTGCCCGAACGCGAAGGCAACAAAGAAGCTGCTCAACGTTAGCCCGAGTTCCTGGGAAGAAGCGCCAAGGCTGGCGCCAATCCGTGGAAAGGCAGGAAGGATGATGTTGGTGGCAAGTGCGCCGAGCGCAGACAAGCCAGCGAGCAGGAATAGTATTCCGGCAGTTAGCCGGCGCTCGGAAGACGCTTGGGTTGTGATCGACAGAGCGGACATCACGGCTTCCTGGTCACGATGAGGCACGTCGACGTGCCGTGAGCGTGGAGCCTGCCTTCGGCGTCCTCGATCCTTCCCTCCAGCGTGATAACGGTGCGCCCGCGCGAAACCACATAGCCGACGACGTGTATCTCGCCGGAAGCGTCAGATATCGGGCGGACGAATTTTGCAGTGGTTTCGTGCGTCGGGCAGATCTCGCCGGGAGAGAGCGTGCTATGCGCGGCAAGTGACATGGCGGTGTCGAGCATCGTCATGATCCAACCGCCGTGAACGGTGTTCGTCAGATTGTAAAAATGCGCTTCGGGCGTGGCGAGAAGCCGCACCTTGCCTTGCTCCGGCGGCAGCAAGGTAAAGGGGAGCGTTTCGGCCATCGGCGGACGGCGGATGCTTCCATCCGCGAGCCGCGCGACAAGTTCGAGGCCTGAGCAGTTCGACAGCTCGGCGATGGAAGCTATTGCATCGCGCGTTTCGGTTGGAGAAGCCATCGTCATCGAATCGATCCTTGCTGCGCATTGTCGGCAGAGGATCTCATCAGCACGTTTTTCGCGGCCGATTGCAGGACCTGTTTTGACAAGTGCTCGTCATTGATCGCCCGGGACAGGACGACCGCGCCGACTATGGTCGAGAGGATCGTCATAGCCTTGCCGCGGGTCTCTTCATCGTCGGCTCCGCCAATCCAGCGGCTGAGAATTTCGAGATGCGCTTTGATCCCGGCTTCGAAAGACGCCTTCACATCGCTGCCCTGCCTGGCCGCATCCGCGCCGAGGGAGACGATCGGGCAGCCATCCGCCATCTCGTCGCGGTGGTCCGCGCTGAGGTAAAATGCGACCACCGCGCTCAGCGGATTTTCAGGGTTCGCGGCCGCGACCCTCGCCCATCGGTCGGTGGCGCCCTCAAAGGCCCGGTTGGAGGCCTGCGCCGCCAGGTCCTCCTTTGAGGCGAATTGTTTGTAAAAGGCGCCCTGGGTGAGCCCGGCATTTTTCATCAAGTCCTTGAGACCAATGCCGTTAAAGCCGTGTTCCCGAAACAGGCGGCTTGCCACATTGATCACGGTTTGCCGGTTCTTCTCAGCCTGAATGCGGCTCACGCGCATCGCGACCTCCATTTTTAGCTTGCGTTCGTAATCTATATAGTTCATATAGAGTTCGAACGCAATCTATTTTTTTTGACGAGACTCGACATGAAAAAGAGACCCGCTTTTGTGCTGGGAGGCCTCCTGATCGCGGTATCGGGGGCGGCCGCATTCGCCACATTTTTCCTGCGCACGCAGGACGCCTCGGCAGTGAGCGACCCAAGGCAGGCTCCGCCGTTTGTCAGGCTGGTGACACCGATACAGGTGACGGGGGCCGAACGCGGCTTCACGGGCCTTATCGGCGCGAAGGTGCAGAGCAATCTGGGTTTTCGCGTCCCAGGCAAGATCGTCGAACGACTGGTGAATGTCGGACAGTCGGTCAAAGCCGGTCAGCCGTTGATGCGGATTGACGAAACCGACCTCCGCCTGGCGCTCACAGCCAAGCGCAACGCCGTCATCGCGGCACGCGCATCTGCCGTTCAGACAGAAGCGGACGAACAACGATACGCCAAGCTGATAGGTGACGGATGGGTGTCGCGGCAGCGCTACGAGCAGGCCAAGGCCGCGTCCGATACAGCCAAAGCGCAACTCGCCGCCGCCGAAGCGGACGCACGGGTCGCTGAGAACGAAGCGACTTATTCCACACTGGTGGCGGACGCGGATGGAACGGTGGTCGAAACGCTTGGCGAGCCGGGACAGGTCGTCTCCGTGGGCCAGACCGTGGTTCGGCTCGCCCAGGCCGGCCCGCGCGAAGCCGTGGTGGCGCTGCCGGAAACGATCCGGCCGGTGATCGGTTCGGTGGCCGAGGCCAGTGTATACGGAAGCGACGGGCATCGCTCCACGGCGCGCCTGCGGCAGTTGTCCGACTCCGCCGATGCTCAGACCCGTACCTACGAGGCCCGCTACGTGCTCGAGGGGCTCGCGGCGGCAGCGCCGCTTGGCGCGACGGTGACCATCAGGCTAACGAGCGGGACGAGCGAACCGGAAGTACAGGTGCCGCTGGGAGCGGTGCTCGATGACGGCGGCAAGACCGGCGTCTGGATTTTGAACGCCGGGACCTCAACGGTGCATTTCCGAGCCATCAAGCTTGTTCGCATGACCAGCGAATCCGCCGTGATCTCAGGACTGAACTCAAGCGATCCGATTGTTTCACTCGGGGCCCACCTCCTGCGGGAGGGCGCTCGCGTCCGGACCGCATCTCAGAGCAGGGGCAACCGATGACCTTCAATCTTTCCGCAATCGCCGTTCGCGAACGGTCCGTCACCCTGTTCTTCATCATCCTGCTGGCGGCCGCCGGCGTCTACGCATTCCTCATGCTCGGCCGCGCGGAGGATCCCAACTTCACCATCAAGACGCTGACAGTCACGACAGTTTGGCCTGGCGCCACCGCGCGCGAGATGCAGGACCTCGTTGCCGAACCGTTGGAAAAGCGCATCCAGGAGCTGGCCTGGTACGATCGGGTGGAGACGACCACGCGGCCGGGCTACGCCTACATGACGGTCACGCTGAAGGACGACACGCCGCCGTCCGCCGTGCAGGAGGAGTTCTACCAGGCTCGCAAAAAGATCGGGGATGAAGCCCGCAATCTGCCAGCCGGCGTGCTCGGGCCCTTCGTCAACGACGAATATTCCGATGTCAGCTTTGCCCTCTACGCCCTTAAAGCGAAGGGCATGCCGATGCGTGAACTGGCGAGGCAAGCCGAAGCCATCCGCCAGGACCTCCTGCATGTGTCTGGCGTCAAGAAGATCAACATTCTAGGCGAGCGTCCCGAACAGATATTCGTGGACTTTTCGTATGCGAAGTTGGCAACGCTCGGCATATCGGCACGAGACATCGTTGCCGCCTTGCAGCGGCAGAACACCGTCACACCGGCAGGCTCGATCGATACCCGCGGGCCACGGGTCTTTATCCGAGTTGATGGCGCTTATGACAGCGTCCAGGCGATCGCCAACACGCCCATTGTCGCCGCTGGGCGGACGCTGAAGCTGTCGGACATCGCCAATGTCAGCCGCGGCTACGAGGACCCACCCACCTACCTAATCCGACACCAGGGCGAGCCGACCATCATGCTCGCGGCGGTGATGCAAGAGGGCTGGGATGGTCTTGCGCTCGGCAAGGCGCTGGAGGCCAAGACGGCGGCTATCGCGCAAACACTTCCGCTTGGAATGACCCTCGACAAGGTGACCGACCAGGCCGTCAACATCACCTCGGCCGTTGATGAATTCATGATGAAGTTCGCGATGGCGCTGGGCGTGGTGCTGCTCGTGAGCCTGCTCAGCCTCGGTTGGCGCGTCGGCATCGTCGTGGCGGCTGCCGTTCCGCTGACGCTTGCCGTCGTCTTTCTCATCATGCTGGAAACCGGCCGGTTCTTCGACCGCATCACGCTTGGCGCCCTCATCCTGGCGCTCGGTCTTCTCGTGGACGACGCCATCATCGCCATCGAGGTGATGGTGGTGAAGATGGAGGAAGGCATGGACCGCATCAAGGCGGCGGCCTATGCGTGGAGCCACACGGCGGCCCCGATGCTGTCCGGAACGCTCGTGACCATCGCCGGGTTCTTGCCGGTGGGATTCGCGCGTTCGACCGCTGGCGAGTACGCCGGCAACATCTTCTGGGTCGTCGGCTTTGCTCTCATCGTTTCCTGGATCGTCGCTGTAATCTTCACGCCTTATCTTGGCGTCAAGATGCTCCCCGCGATCAAACCGATCGAAGGCGGAACCCACGCGATCTACGACACGCCCAACTATCGGCGCCTGCGAGCACTCATCAGCTTTGCCGTGCGTCACAAGTTCGCAACCAGCGGCATCGTCGCCGTTGCTTTCTTGCTTGCAGGCGCCGGAATGGGTGCCGTCAAACAACAGTTCTTCCCGACATCCGACCGTCCCGAGGTGCTGGTGGAAGTTCGTCTGCCTGAAGGCACCAGCATCGAGACGACGACCGCTGCGATCGGGAAAATCGAACGCTGGCTGCGCGACCAGCCGGAGGCCAAGATCGTCACAAGTTATGTCGGCCAGGGCGCCCCGAGGTTCTTTCTGGCGCTGTCGCCCGAACTGCCTGATCCGGCCTTCGCCAAGATCGTCGTGCTGACACCGGATGCCGAAGCACGCGAGGCCCTGAAGATCCGGCTTCGGCAGGCTGTGGCCCAAGGGCTCGCGCCCGAGGCCTATGTGCGCGCCACCCAGTTCGTCTTCGGTCCTCCCTCAGTCTTCCCGGTCGAGTTCCGGATCATGGGCCCCGATCCCAAGCAGCTCTACGCCATTTCCGAAAAGGCGCTCGACATCATGCGGACCGTCCCCGACGTGCGGGAGGCAAACCGCGATTGGGGCAATCGCACGCCTGTGCTTCGCTTTGTCCCGGACCAGGATCGACTGAACCTTATCGGTCTTTCGCCGGCGGAAGTCGGGCAGCAACTGCAGTTCCTCCTCACCGGCGTCGCCGTGACACAGGTCCGCGAGGATATTCGCAACGTCCCCATCGTGGCACGCAGCGCGGGTGGCGAGCGTCTCGATCCGACGCGACTGGCGGACTTCTCGCTGAATAGCCGCGACGGCCGCCCGATTCCGCTCGACCAGATCGGGCATTCGGAAATTCGTCTGGAAGAGCCGATCTTGAAGCGCCGTGATCGCATACCCGTCATCACGGTTCGCTCGGATATCAACGAGGCGACTCAGCCCCCGGAGGTTTCCAAGCAGGTCATGAAGGCTCTTCAGCCGCTGATAGCGTCACTTCCGTCCGGCTACCGCATCGAAATGGGCGGATCGATCGAAGAGGCTGCAAAGGCCAACGACGCGCTGGGCAAGATCTTCCCGATCATGATCGCCGCCACGCTGATCGTCATCATGCTCCAGGTGCGATCCTTCTCGACCATGGCCATGGTCATGCTCACGGCGCCGCTCGGCGTCGTCGGCGCCGTACCGGCACTGCTCATCTTCAACCAGCCCTTCGGATTCAACGCCATTCTCGGCCTGATCGGACTCGCGGGCATTCTGATGCGCAACACGCTGATCCTGACCGAGCAGATCAAGGAGAACCGTGCGGCAGGCCTCGACGACTATCACGCCGTGATTGAGGCTACGGTGCAACGCACGCGGCCTGTCATCCTGACGGCTCTGGCCGCCGTGCTGGCCTTCATCCCCCTCACGCACTCCGTGTTCTGGGGATCGATGGCCTACACGCTCATTGGCGGTACGGCGGTCGGCACGGTGCTGATCCTGCTGTTCCTTCCGGCGCTCTATGCCGCGTGGTTCCGGATCAAATCTCCGGCTGAACAGGTCCGCGAAACCGACGGAGCACCGTTCGGTATCAATTTCAGTTTTGCGCGGAGCTATGCACGACGCCTGCGCGCCAAGTCATGAGTCAGATCGTGGAGGCAAACATGAGTGCTTTAAAGCGATTATGGGCCAAAATTGTGGACTGCGCCAAAGCCCTGGATGGTATCGACGATCCGGTCGGCGATTACATACTCTCGCTCGGAAAGCGCGTGGAAAATCTTGAACGCGATGTGGAGCGCCTCGAAACGCAACTGCAATCGCGTTCTGGCCGCGGGATACAGCATTAGACAATAGCTCAAACCACGTTTCACGCTCGTTGACCGGTGTTGGCGATGAAGGAGTCGAACAGCCGCGAACCGACGCGGTCGCCGGCATGGGGGTGGTGACATCACTCGGTCAAGGCAAGGCCGACAACTGGCACGCCCTCTTGAAGGGCGTATCAGGCATAAAGACGATTTCGCGCTTCCCGACAGACGGGCTGAAGACGCGGTTCGCTGGAACGGTCGACTTTCTGGCGTTGGCGTGAGCACGCCGGACCGCACCGAGTGGCTGGCGTTGGGACTAAGTTTAAATTTAGCGCCGTTCCCAATTGCCGAGCTAGCTAATGTCTGCATGTTGGGGCGAAGCGGACACTACTCGGACTTAATGAATTTTCTGCTTTGGCCCATCCGCAACATTCTAAACAAGCTCAAGAATGTCTACTTTCGAGGGATGAGCGGTCGTCCCAAGATGTGCGTTTTTATTCCGGCGCGAAGTCGATCTAGAGCAACGCGGAAATTGGGTGGTTTGCAAAGAGTTCGCGCTGGCGGACGTATGTCGCCAAGATAGAATATGAGGCGTGGCCGGTCTGCCTTCTAATGTCCCATGGGGTTAGCCCAGCTTGTGCAGCGCTGGTAGCAAAGCCCGCCCTCAAGCTGTGCCCTGAGTACTCATCCGGTGAGAGCCCAGCCGCGGCGGTGCGAGCCTTGATAATCAGCGAAACCGCCTCCCCGCAGAGCCGCTCTAGCATATGTCCGTGGCGATCTACTCGGCGGAAGAGTGCGCCTGCGCTGATTTTTGAAAGCCGCAACCATTCGCTGAGGGATTGAACCGGGCACCATTCCGAATGACCAAACGGGATCGCGACTTGGCGACCTATGCCGCATTGATCAGTCTTGGATCGTCTCAGATTTACGACTAGGCCCTGGGCGACCTGTTCCACGTCTTCGCTGTCGAGACCGACAAGCTCGGACCGACGGAACCCTCCCGCAAAGCCTATCAAGAGCAGAGTCCGGTCGCGGACATCTTTCAAGTCATTTCCCATTGCGCCGAGAACGACGAACAGCTCATCGCGTAACAGGGGTTTGGCTTGGCGCGGTGGCTGCCGGTGCCGACGCATGATGCCGCGCATCGTGGCCCTCACGAGCGGTGAGTGGATGGGGTTCGATCGACTTCCGCCATGAACTTTGGCGATTGCAGCGAGGCGACGGAAGAGGGTGGATACGCTTAGACGGCCGGCATGGTCCGCCAAATATGACGCAACTATGGTGTCGGTTGTCGGCAATTGGCCGCCCCAATTCTCGAAATGCGCCAAGTCGGAAACGTAAGCTCGGTGCGTATTCTCGGCGAGGCTGGAGCACACGTAATCCCAGACCCTGGGCGGCAAGTCTGGTGCGCAATTAATTGCAAAGCCGGCCTGCTCGTTGAATGGGGTGGGTCGCGATAAGGGATGGTTATCGCGAGTGAGAACGGGGTTAGACATGGGCTCGGACCTCGTTCAGGAGGGGGATGTCGCGGCTCAGCAGGGCCAGAATTTCAGTGGCGTCGGGGCAGTGGCGACCGTGGCACTCGATGTCCATCGCCCGCCGCAACTTATCCCCTACATCCCAGCGGACCCGTTTTCTGACGAGTCCCCCTTCCGCTCGGAACAGCACGCCACCTAGAAATCGTAGGCGCTGTGCTGGCGGCATGTGGGTCCGTATCCAGATCGCGGTTGCGCTCCTTCCGTTTAGGAATGTCTCCAGGCTGGCGCGACCTTCTCGCGAATAAATGTCGAACGCCCAGCTGGGAACGTCGCCGATCATGATTTCCGGCGGCAATACATCGTCCTCGGTTGCGGTGACCGTGCGGTTCAGCGGAAAGAGCAACGCCACGAATGGTGCGAGCATCCCAGCGCCTTTCCGAAATCCTTCCCTGGCGAGATCGACTATGACGGTGGGATAGCCCTGATCGAGAAGGTGATCGAACACGAACTGGGGCTCTCCCCGTCGCGGAAGCAGGTGCCGTGAATTCCATCTGTTGGTCCCCAGCGCGAACCACATGGCGAGCGCCCGTTCCAGCAATGGAGCCACCCCGGTCGATAACCCCAGCAACGCCGATGTCGTCTTTCTTGGAAATTCACGCCGCGCAGTTTCTAGGCCAGGATGAAATTCGACCGCCATGAGGAGGTCGTCGGATGATCGACATTTCGGGGCGCGTGCCATGCGCGACACGATGTAGCTCGCCACGTGCCACTCGCCGCCGAGCCGGGCCCTAAATCTCTTCCCCGTCAGCGCCGCCCTTATGACCGACACGGTATCGATGTCAACGATCCCGATATCCTCGAATGCCGTACCGCAGCATCGCCGCCAGAGGCGGGCTGGGTCAGTTTTGAGCAGCGTGGCGGTTGCCCGCAGTGCCAACGCTTCTTCTCCGCGCCGGATCGCTTTTTGCAGCAAGGCGGCAGCAAGCCAAGGTGAAATGTTCAGCGGCTCAAACGCGAAGGGTCGTGTTTTGGAAACTGCATCGGCGAGCTGATGTCGAGCGGTGTTGAGGATGTCGGGTTCGTTCATGCTCACCTCCTTGAGAGTGGAGGGAAGCCTGAGAACATCTGCCCCACTAAACGATGAACCTGTGACGACTCATGTAAAGGGTTTTTGCCAAAATATTCTCAGGGGGCATCGGCCATTCTCGCGCGAAATGCGCTATCCACAATATGTCCGTTCATCACCAAGTTGCAGACGTGATGTTGCAGCGCGACGAACGGCAGCGAAGGGCCAAAATCAGACAGCCGTTTCAGTTGCTGCCGTTTCTGCTGCCTGCTCGGGTGCTCAATTAAACGGCGGCTCGCGGTTGCCATAGCCGGATGGCTATCTCAAAGTCAGTAATCCTCATTTTACATTCGTCCTGCCGTGCGGTGTCATGTGAAACGATGCGGCACTTGCCGCGCTAACCTGTGGGAGAAGGGACCGCATTCGACCCCAGGAAGCCAACGACGCGGTAACTCCATGGCGATTGTCGCATTTAAACTTTGCACCAAAGGTCTGGCCACGGCACCCGTGGCCATGTTCCGCGCCTTGGCCAACTGGCTCGGCCGGGTTGGCCGACTCATCGAGGCTCCAAACACCTATCGCCCCGAGCGGCATTATATGCGTGGCACAGGACCGAAATCGAGGGCCAATCGGGAAGGCGGATCGAGACAAGAATAAAATATCAGCCATAATCAAAATCGGGTCAGGGCGCACAGACGTCCGCATCCGTGTTCAGGGAGGAGAGACATGCGACGTATTTTGACTGCCGTGGTAGTGGCCGCGCTCGCGCTCGGTACTGCGCACAAGGCCGCAATGGCCGATGAATCCATAACCGGCACCATCCGCTTCATAGTCGGCACGCCGGCCGGCGGGGCAATCGATACGTATGCGCGTATCGTTGCGGATCGCATGAAGACGCTGCTCAATCAGACAATCATCATCGAGAACAAGCCCGGCGCCAACGGCAACATTTCGGCTAATACCGTCGTACAAGCACCGGCGGACGGCCTCACTGTCTGGGTTGGAACCCAATCGATGACAGAGATCAATCCGAGCGTCTTCAGCAATCTGTCATGGGCGATGTCGAACTTCGAGCCATTGATCAAAGGAGTAGAAGCGCCATTGATCCTGGTAGCAAATCCGAGCGTTCCGGCAAGAAATTTGAATGACCTTGTTTCCTGGGTCAAAAAGGATAAAGGCCATGTCAGCTTTGGTTCGTTCAGTCCCGGCACGCCATCACACTTTCTCGGCGCCCAGATGAATTCGAAGTTCGGTCTCGACATGACCCATGTGCCGTATCGCGGCTCTGGTCCACAAACCACTGCGCTGCTCGCCGGCGAAGTGCAACTCGGTTTTGACCAGATAGTGTCCACATTGCAGCACATCGAAAGCGGAAAACTCAATCCTATTGCCACGACCGGCTCCAGTCGCTTTC
>JBAZSM010000010.1:0-18295 GCA_041662425.1 Pseudolabrys sp. | reverse complement strand
TGACGCCGACGGTGCCTACCTTCGCCGAGCTCGGCCATGACGACTATACTGCGACGATCTGGTTTGGTTTGTTGGTCCGTTCCGACACGCCGAAGCCCGTCGTCGAACGGTTGCTAAAAGCAGCCAAGGCGGCGCACAGCGACCCGGCTGTCAAAAAGAAGCTGGAGGATATCGGCTTCGATGTGCCCGGGCTCACAGGGCCGGCTTTTGCCAACGAAATCGTCAAACAAACCGAGCGCTGGCGTGCGCTTGTAAAGCTGACCGGCTTCAAAGTGAACTGAGGCAAAGATGGCGGCGGTGCGCAAGCGGCACCGCCATCACCGACTGCGTTCACGATAGCAGACGCCGTCTGATCAAGCCTGCTGCGTTGGCACCGGCACCCGGTCGATGTGGGCGATCTCAATGCGCGCTAGCCGCTCCATCAGTTCGCCGCGCACCTTCATGTGCTCAGGCGAAGCCCATAGATTATCGAATTCGCCGGGGTCGGCGACGAGATCGTAGAGCTCGCCGTCGTCGCTGCCATGCACAACGCTAATGCGCCAACGCGCATCGACGAGCGTGTGCACGCGCAGCCCCATATCCGGCGGCTGGCCCGCCAGTTGATGGTCATACTGGATAAAAGCCGCCTCGCGGCCGTCATCACTGCCAGCGATGCTCGGCAGCAGACTGCGGCCTTGCAGACCATAATAGGGTTCCAGCTGAGCCCGATCCAAGATGGTCGCCGGGATATCTAAGGTCGATGCAATCGCGCCGGTACGACCGGCGGCTTGCGGTGCCTGTGGGTCTGACCAGATGAACGGCACCCGCACGATGCTCTGATACTGCTCGGCTCCTTTCAGCAGCAGACGGTGATCGCCGAGATGGTCGCCATGATCGGTGGTGAACATCACCACGGTATCGTCGGCGCGGCCGCCTTTATCAAGCGCGCCCAACACACCGCCGATGGCGTCATCGATGCAGGCGATCATGCCGCAGGTCAGGGCCTGCGCCTCCTGCGCTTCGCGCGCCGTCGTCCCGATCGAGCGCATGCCTTTGAGGTTGGCCGCGCCACGGGCGCGCGCGTCAATCACCTCTTGCACATGTTTCGGCGGCGTCCAGTCGTTGCGGGTGAAGGCTTGCGGCACCGCGAACTGCTCCGGCCGGTACATGTCCCAGTACTTGCCCGGTGGATTGAAAGGATGGTGCGGGTCGGGAAACGATACCATCAGGAAGAACGGCGCATCGTCATCCTGCGATGCCTGCCGGTCGAGATAGGCCGCGACGCGCTCGGCGATATAGGCGGTCGAATAGAGTTCGGCGGGTATGCGCGTGCGATGCGCCTGCGGACAAACGTAGTCATGCGGCAAGGCATTCTCCGGCCCGAGCATATGCAATGCATCGGGTTCGCGCGCCAACAGCCAACCTGTGTAGTCGCCGGTAACGGTATCGCCGTGGCCGCGCACCAGCTCGACATGATCGAACCCGTAAAACGGCGTCCGAATGCGGGCGTCCTTGCTTTGCCAATAGTCCGGCTGTTCCTGATCATAGTCGGCGCTGTGGAGATCGTTGCGAATCGCCTGCGCAAGGCTCGGCGGCGGGCTGCGATATCCTTGCGCCGGCACGCGGGGCTTGGCCAAGGGCGCATTGCCGGTGAAATTCTGCAAATGGCTCTTGCCGACCAACGCGGTCCGATAGCCGGCCTCGCGCAGAAGATCGACGAAGGTAACGGACCGGCGCGATAGCGGAATGCCGTTGCTGCGAACCCCATGCACCGAGGGCATACGGCCGGTCATCAAGCTGGCCCGGTTCGGCATGCAGACCGGACTCGCCACATAAAAGCGGTCGAAGGCGACGCCGCGCGCGGCGATGGAATCGATGTGCGGCGTGCGCAAGACCGGATGGCCATAGCAGCCGAGATAATCCGCACGGTGCTGATCGGTGATGAACAGCACGAAATTGGGCTTTTTGGTCGCGCGCGTCATGAGGTCTCCTACCGGCCTTGGTGCCGCAATTTGCGGCAGCTTGGCCGGGCATCAAGCCGGACGGAAATGAGATTTTCGCGGATAGTCATGCCCATCCGGTTATTGCTCGGCCGGCTCAGAAAGCGCACGGGCCGCGCGGCGCACCGCCTCGATCATCAAGCGTCCAGTGGGTGTCGGCGCCACATCGGCGCGGGTGGTGATGCCGACCGGACCTTCCATGGAATCTGCGGGCGTCGGCAGGGCTGTCAAGCGGCCGTTGCCAATGTCGGCTTGCACCACGCCGCTGGGCACGAACCACACGACATCGGAGGCATCAACAAAGGCGCGGCCGAAGGAGACTGAGGTTGATTCAATAATGGTGACCAAAGCGGTTATGCCCTCTGCCAGCAGGAACCGGTCGACCTCCTGACGGATGATCGTACCCTGGTCAGGGAGTATCCACGGGTACGCGGCAATCGACGCCAGCGTAAAGCGTTTAGCCGCCGCGAGCGGATGTTTGCGCCGAACTACGATCGACAGCGACTCGGAATAGAGATGGTCGAATATGAGTCCTGTCATATGCTCCCCCTTCGCCAGCCGGCCGACGACGAGTTCCAATTCGCCCAGCCGTAGCTGATCGAGCAGGCGCGAATTGCCGCCATCGACGATGCGCACCAGCGTGCCGGACGCATTTTGGTTGAACAACCGAACCGCCTCGGGCATCAGCCGCGCCGCCACGTTCGGCAGCGCGCCGACCGTCACCGCGTGCGCGCCCGCCTCCCGGGCGACGTCGATACTGTCGATGCCGTGATGCAGCGAGGCGATGCTACCGGCGGCATGCTGGAGGAATATCTCGCCGAAGCGGCTCAGGGTCATGCCGCGCCGGCCGCGCTCGAAGAGACGGACACCGAGCTCGTCCTCAAGTTCGCGCAGGGTTTTCGATAAGGCCGGCTGAGTGATCGCTAAGGCGTCGGCAGCCGCGCCCACGCTGTGATGCTGGGCAATGGCAAGAAAGCAGTGCAAATGTCGAAAGCGAATTCTGTTGGATATCATTCGTCAGCGGCCGGTTGGATCCATCATGGCTTAGCCACTATAACCAATTGGCTATGGCTATTCCATGGTGCCCCCGGGTAACCTTTTTAAGTCAGTTAGCAACGGACAGTGAACGCGTGGCGAATGCGCAGTCGGGTTTTGGCTGGGTTAAGGACAAGGCCCGCTCTGGGTCATTTTCTACCGAAATTCGTTGTCCGCGCCATGTCCGGTTTGCCCCCGATAGCGGTCGCCGCCATGTCTCTCGTGCCCCCGGTGATGATGGGCTTTCGACGCGGGCTTAACTGTGTCCTGAAGCACTTTTTGCTGAACGGATGCGGGTTTCAAGTGTCCCATGCCGCCTGCAATTTGTCGCCGCCGACATCGCCAGGGACACGATGGGGCACAGGAAGTCCCGCGCGTGTCTCTACCCTGGTTCATCCGTGCCGGGACTGTTTAGTGCGGTCACGTGCATCATGCCTGTTATCGCAGTGGCGTGCTCTACTACATTGAGCTGTAGCGCTTTTTTGGTGCAGCAATCGAATTTCAACCCCGTCGCCCAATTCATTTCGGGGGTGTCCCAAATCGTGTCGCAGTGGAGAGCTTGGCTCACTCCTCCGGTAAAATCTCAGCCATGGCCTGGGGCGACTGACGGGCAGCCATCATCCCCGCGATGTCGGTCTTTTTGTATTTTAGCCGGTGACCGTGCTTAACGCGGGCAGGCATCGTCCCGGCCGCTTCCCACCGGCGAAGCGTGCGGAGCGAGACGCCGTACTTCTTGGCTACATCCTGGATTGATATGAGCGGAAACTGCTCCGAGCGCGAAACCGCGCGTGCGATGTCAGGGTTGGTGGTGTCTAGTTTCATGACCAGTGTCACCGATCTGTGAAATTTTCGGGCATCGTCGTTAGCTTCAAAACTTTCGTTCCTCGTCACAAGCTTGGGGTGATTTTCGTTTTGGATTGCCGTCCACTACGACTGCCATATCCGAATGGGAAGCCTCTACGTTCGTTTTTTTTGACGAGTTATGGGGAATGGCCCGTCGATGTAATTTAGTGCTAGGCGAGCTTCCTAACGGCGCTGTGATCTGTTCTCAACGATTTGTAAACCCTCCCCAGAAGTGGCGCCGCAGTTCTATGGGCTATGGGGCTCCCACATCGGAGAGAACTGATGCTGAAGGTCCACACGCAGCCTTGAGAGCAGCCGGCATCGTGGGGCGTCCTGCCTTATCCCAGATGGTCACTGCAGTCCCGAGCGTCTCGCTCAAGAACGCGATAGACGGATACGGCTTCGTTTTTCCCCAGCTGTCCGTCCCCAGTTCGGACCAATGTTCAATCGCAAAGGCGATAATGTCATCGGCATTTTGCTGCAAGTTCTCATCGCCGTTAGGGCCATACATGCCGGTGAGAGTTTCATTAATTTCTGCCAGGGAGCCAAAGTCCTCTGGACCCGATGGAAGTTCAAACTTACCGGCTGCGAGTGCATGTGCGTGGTACTTGCCGACTGCTGCTTTCCAGATATTCAAAAGCTGCTGCAGTGTAAAAACGGGGGCAATATGATACGCTGCGTTTGAGTATTCCAGCTTTACGGGATGCGCGCTGTTGCTTTTCTTACCTTTCTTTCCTCCTCCCGAAACCTTTTCCTTATGAGATGCTGTGTTAGAACACGAAGGCGAAGCCGGGAGTGGATTTGTAGGTATATTATTCTTTTTAATTCCGAAGGAATTATGTGAGTTTATTATGTTATTGGAGATTTCCGATGATGGCGGACTTGGCTCCCCCGTTTCGGAAAACACATTGGAGATTTCTGCATCAGGTAAACTCGGGTTACCATTTTCGGCAAGCTTGGGTGGGGCAAAATCGAACTTTGCTGCCGCGAGTTCATGCGCGGCAGCCCAGGTCTTAGCGGCGATTAAGAAGTCCTCGACTGTGCCTGATGGGCGCACGTAGAGAATGTTTCTTTGGCCAAACCACCATTGCCGTTTCTCGACCAAGCCCCACTTCGCGAGCTTGGCGATGGCCCTGTCATACTGACGAATGGACAGGCAGGCCTCACGACACCACCAGTGGCGTGTATGAGCAACCCAGTAGCCTTCCACGCCTGGAATTACTGCCCTTCCGTATTTGATCCAGTAAACGACCGAGTATAGGAGCATACCCGCCATATGGTTCTTCCTCGACAGCAAAATGCAGAGGGTTAGTCGGGAGGGATTTGTATCTTGATGAGCGGGGGTTTTCATCGCGGTCTCCGTGCAGCAACAGGGCCACCGGACCGCAGATCGTGAGAGGGCGGTTCGATGGCCAAACCATCGGCGCCGCCGCCCTCCTTGGCATATCGGCGCAGTCACTCTGTAACAGACGCCTGCTAAGGTCAATCAACGTTCACGCGAACCGCCAGTAAGCAGTTGAATAGAAGCTGGCCCCTTTTATAAACAATGCCCGACTGGATACTCGATTTTGTCGATGGCCAACTTCAATGCCGGCAGGCCGGGTCCACTTCCATATTGGCTGTGAACGCCTTTATCAGCATGGCCCATCAGAGCCTTGGTGATGTACTCCTGCACGTCGGCGGCCATCAATCTATCTTTGAAGTTGTGACGAAACGAATGGAAAGCTGTTTTGGATGTCTTGAAGCCTATCTGGCCCGAATAGCGACCCCACCACTTGCTCAAATTGTGGGAAAAGTAGCCGTCGGCTCCCGGCTCGATGTCCGCAAAGATGCGACCGCTCGCCTTTTTAGCGTGAGCAAAATCTAAAAATCCAGCCTCGATCAAAATGCGATGCACTGGCACTCGACGCTTGCTTGAAACCGTCTTGAGTTTCTTGTTTTCGCCTTTGCTAACGTCGAAGTACCAAATATCGCCGTCCCGCTTCAGATCAGTCACGAGAAGCTGGACGATTTCTCCCATACGCATTCCCGAATACAGCGCGATGAGAGGTACCCAGAACTTGCCGTCCCTCAAGATGATTTTTCCAGGCTTGTGACGACATGAGACCGAAGCATGTCCAGCATACAAAGGTGAACTAAAAATCGCTTTGAGCTGATCGGCTGAATAGGGGTCCCGCTGCTCGGCAGGATTAGTTTTCCCGACACCGGCCACCTTCACTCCGGCCCCCGGCACTTTGTCGATTAATCCCTCGTTGGCCGCCCAGATCAAAAGCTGGCGAAACATCGTGAAGTATTTGTCTTGGGTCTTGAGCGACAAGCCCCCATTTGGATTGTTCGATGCAAGAATTTCTTTGACGCTGACGCCCTTGTTTATTTCCCGCTTTGTGTAGTTTGGGGGCAGTTTAGCTAGCGCGTCGCGGACGTCCTTTACGTCCTGGACATCAACCAGTTGGATGTGCCTCTCCGGGCCGATAACCGCAACGGCCAAGTCGAGGACGCGTCGCACATCAGCAGCGGTCTTTTTCACCCAGTCGTGCTTGGCTTTGAACGCGAAGAACTCATCCGCCACCTTTCCTAACTGATTTTGCTGGGTTCTCGGCGGCACCTCTTCCCCTGGAAGCGGGGGGAGCCCAGTCGCAGACATTCCGGCAAAAAACGGATCACGGGGAGACGCGGCAGTGTAGTCCCCAGAAAGCTGGGCCGCGAGAATACGTGCCTCCTCGATCTTGCCCCGTAAGATCAGGTTGCAGGTGTGCTGAAAGAGATCGGAGTTGGAATGCGCCTTCAGACCGGATGACTCAAGAAGAGCCTCTGCGTCCTTCCGCACGTTTGGAGAGAAGGCTTGAGCGGCCAGCTGACCACGCAGTTGCCCAATCCGTTCCTGGAGAGACTGGACCTCCGCGTTGAGATCGCATCTCGGGTCGAGCGGAAGTAGATAGGCGTGTTCGAGCGCCTGGTTCAAAGCCTGCTGGAAATAATCTCTGGCACGTCCGTTGAGGGTATACGTGGGGAGCGGATGCATACGCGACAACTCCTCGAACAGCAGATCGAACGCATTGCTGAGGGTGCGGCCCCATAAACGGCTTTTTGTGGGGTCGCAAGTCCGGAGTGAGAGTTTTATCTCCTGCTTTCCGGCCGTGGACACCCACCGTTTCGGCACGGCCATACGGAAATAGAAGACGTCGCCTCGACGCACGATGCGGGGAATAGAACGCGACAAAAAAATGCCTCCTCGCTGGCCAGGTTTCTGTACCAGGGACGGAAGCTGCCGAGTTTTGGCGTTGAGAAACGGGCGGCTAATCAGCCGCTTAGCCCAGTGTTGGCGGAGAGGGAGGGATTCGAACCCCCGATACGGTTGCCCGTATGCCGCATTTCGAGTGCGGTGCTTTCAACCGCTCAGCCACCTCTCCGGAGCCCAAATCGGCCTCAATGGGCCGCAATTGGACGGCGCTATGTACCGAACGTGAGCAAGACAAACAAGGCCCGCCGGGCGTATAAATTCGGCGGTCCTAACAAAGCGCTACCGGTCCGGCAGGCCATGCCTTACGCCAAAATCTCAATTGGAGACGCTTTCCGCCGCGAATTGCGCGGGATCGTGTTGACGCTGGCGCTCGTCGTCGTCGTTACGCTGATGATCTTCGCCTTTGTCTGGCAGGCTGGCCTGACCCGCGGAACCGTTGCTTATCTCATCCCCGTCCTGATTGCCGCCATCCGGTGGGGCCTGGTCTCGGCACTGTTCGCCTCGTTCTGCGGCGTCCTGGCTTCAGCCTACTTCTTCTTTCCGCCGCTCTATTCGTTTCGCATCACCGATCCGCAGGAAATCATCAATCTCGTTCTCTACGTGATTGTCGCGATAGCGGTGAGCCAACTGGCGTCGCGCCTCAAGCGCGAACTCGAAAAGTCTCAGAAGCGCGAGAAGGATCTGGCCGATCTTTATGCCTTCACGCGGCGCCTCGCCGTTGCTTTCGACGTGTCCGATATTCAGGCCGCGATCGAGGATCACCTCACGGCTGCGATCCAGCGCAAGGTTGTGCTGTTCGCGCGCGACATACCCGACGATAAAGGACGGCGCGCCAATGTCGCGGTGCCGCCGGCGGTCCTTGCCGAGATCGCCAAACTCGAAGCACCGCAAAGTCGCAGCACTGATAGCTCCAGCGCGACGAGCGGCAGCGTCATCGCCGATCAGGGCGGAATCTGGCTGGCGCGCGCCGTTTCGCCCAAGAACCCCGAATTCGGCATCATCGCCGTCAATATCGGCAAGCCCACTCAGGACAGCGTCGACGATCTGCGCGTCCGCATTGACGCCATCCTTTCCGACGCCACCGCCACGCTCGATCGTCTTGGCATCGCACAGGCGATCAACGAAGCGCGCATGCGCTCGCAAACGGACCAGTTGCGGGAGGCGCTGATCGGCTCTGTGAGCCACGAATTGCGCACGCCGTTGGCGTCGATCATGGGCGCGGCGACGGTCCTGAGCACGGCGCCCGCGCTGTGCGGCGAACCGAAGCTACAGGCGCTGGTGCAGGATGTTCGCTCCGAGGCCGAACGCCTCAACGACGACATTCAGAACCTCATCGATGCGACGCGCATTTCCAGCGACGGCGTGCGGCCGATGCTGGAATGGGCCGATCCCGGCGACATTGTCGACAGCGCGCTGGAGCGTTGCAGCCAACGGCTTTCCGGCCACCGGCTGGCTCTGAATTTGCCCAACGACCTGCCACTGGTGCATGTCGATCCGGTACTGGTGAAGCAGGCGCTGGTGCAGATTTTCGACAACGCCGCCAAATATTCGCCACCGGGTTCGTTGATCACAGTGGCGGTCCGTGCCCGCGACGGACGCATGATCATGAGCGTCAGCGACGAGGGCGCGGGTTTGATGGCGGCGGAAGTGCCGCATATCTGGGATCGTTTCGCGCGCGGCGAACGTCTCGCCGCGGCCACCAGCGGTTCCGGTCTCGGTCTGTGGATTGCGAAGGCTTTTATCGCTGCGAATGGCGGCAAGATGAACGCCGTCAGCGACGGCCCCGGCAGGGGCACGACAATGGCAATTGAACTGCCGGTGGAAGCAGCCACCGTTCACCCTTTGGAAAGCGATTCAGATGAGTGAGCCATCCCCGATCGTTTTGGTTGTTGACGACGAGATTCAAATCCGCCGTTTCCTTCGCACCGGCTTCGAGCTCAACGGCTTCGTCGTGCATGAAGCGAGCACCGGCACCGAAGCGATCCGCGCCGCCACGCTGCGGCCGATCGATATCGTGATCGTCGATCTCGGTCTGCCCGACATGGATGGATCGGATGTGGTCGAACGCATCCGCTCGTGGTCGACCGTACCGATCATCGTGCTGTCGGTTCGCTCGGCCGAGACGCAAAAGGTCCGGCTGCTCGAAATGGGCGCCGACGATTATGTCGTCAAACCGTTCGGCATCGCCGAGCTGCTGGCCCGCGTCCGCGTGGCGCTGCGCCGCCAGTCCCGCGCGGCCTCCGGCGAACCCTCGGTAACGGTCGGGCCGCTCACCATCGATCTGGCCTCGCGCGCCGTGACCCTCAACGGCCAGCGCATGACGCTGACGCCGAAGGAATACCGGTTGCTGCAGGTGCTCGCCCAGCACGCCGGCAATGTCGTCACCCACCAGCATCTGCTCAAGGAAGTCTGGGGCTCGATCCACATGCAGGACACGCACTACCTGCGTATCTTCGTCCGCAAGCTGCGGCAGAAAATCGAGCCGGCCCCGGATTCGCCCAAGATTCTGGTTACCGAACTGGGCGTCGGCTACCGTCTGGCGCTCTCGACGGAGGCCGAAAGCACCGTGGCCGCGCCGGTCGCGGTGCCATGACGGTTAACGCCGGGGCCGTTTCGAGCCCTGTGCCGAGTTCTGGCGGCGTCAAAATCGGGTTGTTTCCTTGACATTTGGCGCCTTTCCCCGGCATAACCTGCCCGCAATGCGAGCCTTTTAGGCTCGCATCTTTGTTCGAGGGCATAAGCCCTTGAGTACAAAAGCAAAAACCGACTGACAAGAAGCCGGTCCAGGGCCTCCGGGCGCTGAGACGCGGATTTGAACACGAAGGAAAAAAACGATGTTCGCAGTCATCAAAGCCGGCGGTAAGCAGTACCGCGTTGTGGCCGAAGATGTGATCCGGATCGACCGCCAAGAGGGCGAACCGGGCGATGTGATTGAATTTGGTGAAGTTTTGCTGGTCGGCGGCGATAACCCGCTGGTCGGCGTGCCGACCGTCGCGGGCGCCACCGTCGCCGGCGTGCTACTCCAGCACGAGCGCGGCGACAAGGTGATCGCTTTCAAGAAGCGCCGCCGCAAGAATTCGCGCCGCAAGCGCGGTTTCCGTCACGAATTCTCGGTGATCCGCATCACCGAAATCCTGACCGACGGCAAGAAGCCGTCAAAGACGCCGCCGGAGCGCCCGAAGCGGGTTGCCAAGCCGAAGGTCGAAGCGGCCGAAGGCGAAGCCACCGCGAAGAAGGCGGCCAAGCCGGCCCGCAAGAAGCCCGCCGCCAAGAAGTCGGCGGCCTGATCGGCTCCTGACGGAGTCGGGCACTAGGTAAGAAATAGTGACGTGATTCCGCCACGGAATCGGTGTATCAAGTAACGGAATTCGAGAGAGTACGAGCTATGGCACATAAAAAAGCAGGCGGTTCATCCCGCAACGGTCGCGACTCGGAAGGTCGCAGCCTCGGCTTGAAGAAGTCGGGTGGCCAGTTGGCGATCGCCGGCAATATTATCGCCCGCCAGCGCGGCACCGTGTGGCATCCCGGCCGTAATGTCGGCATGGGCAAGGATCACACGTTGTTCGCTCTCGTAGATGGCAAGGTTCAGTTCGCTACCAAATCCAAAGGCCGCACTTACGTCTCGGTTGTACCGATGATGGAGGCAGCGGCCGAGTAAAGCGGTAGACCCAAAATCGAGGTCTGCCGGTCATCCAGTCAAACCGGCAGGGGCTCGAAGAGGCTCCGAGAGGGGGAGACGGGTGAAACCGGCTCCCCCTTTTCGCATGTGGGGACCTCTTCGACTTCCTGAACCTGGGGCTGGCCTGGGTTCGACACTGGAGCCTGAGCCATGACCCTGCTGGAAGAAATACCGAGCGAGACCTTCCGCGAAGCGAGTATCCCCGTCCTCGAGACCGAGCGGCTGGTTATGCGCGCGCCCCGTCTCGCGGACGCTAAATTGGTATCGATGCTCGCAGCCGATCGTCGTATTGCCGAGAATACCGCGCGCATTCCGCATCCGTATCATCTCTCGGATGCCGAACGTTTTATCGCAGCCGCCAATCAACCGGGCGGCGAGCAGGTCTATCTCATTACGCTGCGTGACAAGACGATCGTCGGCGCCTGCAGCATTGCGCAACTGGACGGCGCGCCGGAAATCGGCTGCTGGCTGGGCATCAATCATTGGGGCAAGGGCTACGCCACCGAAGCGGTGCATGCGCTGGTCGATTATGCGTTCACCGATCTCGGCTACGACGCGCTGCATGCCGGCGCGCGCGTCACCAATCCGGCGTCGCGCCGGATGCTGGAGAAGTGCGGCTTCCAGTGGACCGGCGTCGGCCTCTATCGCATCCACTCGATCAAGTCGTCGGCGCCGATCGACCGCTTCCGGCTCGATCACGGCATCTGGTCGGCGCTCAAGGGCTGGGCGCCGATGAAGCGGGTCTCGTAACGGTGCACGGACTAACGTCATGTATCAGCCTCCGCACTTTCGTGAGGAACGTCTCGACGTTCAGCACGCGCTGATCGTCAAGCAGCCGCTCGGCCTCCTGATCACATCGGGACCGGGCGGACTGCAGGCCAACTACATTCCGTTCCTGATTGACGCCGCCGCCTCGGAGCGCGGAACGCTCCGGGCCCATCTGGCGCGCGCCAACCCGCAGGCGCACGAACTGGCCGTCGTCTCCGAATGTCTCGTCGTGTTTGCCGGACCGCAGCATTACATCAGCCCATCGCTCTACGCGACCAAGCACGAGACCGGCAAAGTCGTGCCGACGTGGAATTACATCACGGTCCATGCCTGGGGCGCTCCACGCGTCGTCGATGACGCCGGCTGGTTGCGCCGGCAGATCGGCGATCTGACGCAGCATCAGGAGCAGTCGCAGGCTGCGCCTTGGCAGGTCAACGACGCGCCCGAGACTTTCATCGCGGCGCAGATCAAAGGCATTATCGGGCTCGAAATCCCGATCGCGCGCCTCGAAGGCAAATGGAAGGTCAGTCAGAACCGGCCGGCCATCGATCAGTCTGGCGTGGTGGCGGGCCTGAGCGGCGCGGGCGAGGAGGCCAACGCCATGGCGATTGAAGTCGCCGCGCGCAGCAACCCTGCCTCGCGCTGAGCTGAACGGGAGACAAGATGGAACGCAAACTCATTTCATCCGGTTCGACTTTCGAGCCGCAGATCGGTTTTTCGCGCGCGGTGCGCGTCGGCCCGCATATCGCCGTGTCCGGCACGGCGCCGATTGCCGAAGGCGGCGGCGTCGCCTGCCCCGGCGATCTCTACGGCCAGACCAAGCGTTGCCTCGACATCATCGAACGCGCGATCATCGAGGCCGGCGGCAAGCGCGAGCACATCATCCGCACGCGCATGTTTCTCAAGGAGATCGCGAACTGGCAGGAGGCCGGGCGCGCCCATGGCGAATTCTTCCGCGACATCCGCCCGGCCTCGACCATGATCCAGATCGTACAGGCCATCGATCCGGCCTGGCTGGTCGAGATCGAGGCCGACGCCATCGTTCCCTAATTTTGTCGCGCTTCCGGACGGCGATCCGGTGTTCACTTCGCCTGAAAACGCTTTAAGCCGGCGGCGGCTCGGTGAACGCCGCTGGCTTCGCCAGTGTCTGCTCGCGAATGAAGATATAGATGCCGGCCGCGATGATGATGCCGGCGCCGACTAGCATTTGCGTCGACGGGATGTCGCCGAAGAAGATAAAGCCGAACAGCACCGCCCAGACGATCGTCGTGTATTGATACGGCACCACCATCGATGCCGGCGCGATGCTCAGCGACCGGTTGATGCAGAGAAATGCGATCATCGCCACCACGCCGAGCAGCCCCAGCAGCGCGCCGTCGAACAGGCTGACCGCAACCCAGGTAAAAGGCGCGGTGACGGCGCCGAAGATCAAGGCCGCGACGACCTGCGTCGTTACCAGCACGACGTCGGACGTGCCACGCACCAGCCGCGTGCAGACCATGAAGATCGAGAACGTCAGGCTGCCGGCAATCGCTACCAGCGCATGCGGCGAGAACGTGCCACCGCTCGGGCCAAGCGCGATCATCACGCCGACGAAGCCGCCGACAACCGCGAGCCAGCGCCGCCAGCCGACATGCTCGCGCAGCAGGAACGGCGACACCGCCGTCACATAGATCGGTCCGGCGAGATAAAACGTCATGGTGTCGGCGAGCGACATGCCGGTGAGCGCCCAGTAGAAGCACCCGACTTCCAGGGTCGCGAACACGGCGCGCGCCACCTGGAGTCCCGGTCGTGGCGCGGCGATGAAAGCCGAGAGCCCGGCGCGCTTGATGAATGGCGCGAGCACGACGAGCGCCGCCGCGCTGCGCAGCAGCAGCACCTGGCCGACCGAATAGGTCGCGATCAGCCATTTGCCCATGGTGTCGTTGACGGCAAAGAAAAAGATGCCGACCAGCATCAACGCGATGCCGGCGAGCGCGCGGTCCTGGACGGGGCGGCCCGCCGGCGCGCCGGAAGTCGAAGCGGTCATGACGAATGGGTCCCTGGCCGGCACGGTATATACGGGCCGTGGCGATTTGGCGAAGGGCCCAGGGCCGGCGTTCGGCCCAGCCGAACGGCGCCATTTCGGCGTGGTTTATGAGCCAAAATCGCGTTTTGCCGTCGGGAAGCGTGCGTTCGGCCGCGCGATCACCTATATCGGTGCCATGAAATTCCTCGACGAAGCCAAGGTCTATGTCGCGTCCGGCGCAGGCGGCAACGGCTGCATCTCGTTCCGGCGCGAGAAGTTCATCGAATTCGGCGGGCCGAACGGCGGCGACGGCGGCACGGGCGGCGACGTCTACGTCGAAGCCGTCGACGGCCTGAACACGCTGATCGATTATCGCTACCAGCAGCACTTCAAGGCGCAAAGCGGCGAGCCCGGCATGGGCAAGGACCGCCATGGCGCCGGCGGCAAGGACGTCGTGCTCAAGGTGCCGGCCGGCACCCAGATATACGAGGAAGACGGCGAGACCCTGCTCGCCGATCTCGTTCGTATCGGCGATCGCGTGATGCTGGCCAAGGGCGGCAATGGCGGCTTCGGCAATGCCTATTTCAAGACCTCAACCAACCAGGCGCCGCGCCACGCGAATCCGGGCCAGCCGGGCGTTGAACTCACCATCCGCCTGCGGCTGAAACTGATTGCCGATGCCGGGCTCGTCGGCCTGCCGAATGCCGGCAAGTCCACCTTCCTCGCCCGCGTCACGGCGGCAAAGCCGAAGATCGCCGACTATCCGTTCACGACCCTGCATCCGCAGCTAGGTGTCGTGCGCGTCGATGACCGCGAATTCGTGCTGGCCGATCTGCCCGGCCTGATCGAAGGCGCGCATGAGGGCGTCGGGCTTGGCGATCGCTTCCTCGGCCACACCGAACGCTGCCGCGTGCTGCTGCATCTCGTCGATGGCACGTCGGAAGATGCCGCCGGCGCCTACAAGACCGTGCGCGGCGAACTCGAAGCCTATGGCCATGGCCTCGAAGACAAGCCGGAGATCGTCGCGCTGACCAAAGCCGACGCAATGACGCCCGACGAAATCAAGAAGCAGGTCGCCAAACTGAAGAAGGCCGCAAAGAAAACGCCGCTGGTTCTGTCGTCGGCGTCCGGCGAAGGCGTTACCGACGTGCTGCGCGAACTGTTCAAGATCGTCGGCACCGCGAACAAATCCAAGACGGCGAAGACCAAGCAGCCCGCGACCTGGCAGCCTTAATTCCGCCGCTACCAGAATACCTAATGCGGAGGACGCGTGGGTGTTCGTAGAAAGCCGTATCCATTGATCGTTCCAATCGACAGATCGCGCGCTCATAGCGCCGGCCCGCGCCGTTTTCTCCGCACCATAATGCACTCAATGCCGATTGCCGTTACGCTCTGCGGCTGCGCCGCGGCGCCGCTGAAGGAAAGCGGTGCGCTCAGTTCGTACAACGATCTGCAGCCGGCCAACGGCACGGTCACCAAATCCCTGTTGCGGATCGACGCCGATGCTGTACTCGCGGCGAAGACCGCCAGGATCGTGCCGACCACGTTTGCGGCGGCGACCTTGCAGGTCCCGTTCACCGATCAGCAGCGCCAGCTAATCGGCAATGCCGTCGATCGTTCGCTGTGCATCGGCCTGAGCGACCGCTTCCGCGTGGTGCCGGCGTCAGAGCCGGCGGACCTGACGGTGCACGCGGTCATCACCAACGTGACCGCAACCGACAAAGTGGCGGCCGGCGCCTCCAAGGTGGTCTCGATCATTCCCGCCGCCTTAAGCCTCGGGGTGCCAGTGCCCGTGCCGCGCCTCCCGATCGGGCTGGGTAGCCTGTCGATGGAAGCCGAGGCCCAAGGTCCCACCGGCGACCAGACGGCGGCAATGATCTGGGCCCGCGGCGCCAATTCGTTCGGCAATCGGCCGCGCGTGTCCACCGCGTCCGACGCCTACGACCTCGCCGCCTCGTTCGGCGGTGACTTCAGCGAGTTTTTGGTCACCGGCAAAAGTCCCTTCGGCCACCTGTCGACGCCGTCGATGCAGAAAATATCGGCTTCGCTCGGCTCGTCGCCAAAATATGCCGCCTGCGCCGTGTTCGGAAAAGATCCGGGCGTCGGCGGCATGATCGCTGGCGGCATACTCGGCGCGCCTCCGGAATGGACCGATGACGGCGCCGCCGAAGCGAGCAGTCAACCGACTGCCGCGACGGCGGAAGCTGAAGCCAATCACTGAAGCAAGCGCGGGTCGTAACACTTGACCCGGCGAGCCGCTATGGGTCTCACACCAATCCGCCATTGGCGCGGATGATCTGACCGTTGACCCAACCGCCATCCGGTCCGGCGAGGAACGACACCACATTGGCGATGTCGTCCGGCGTGCCGAGCCGTTCCATCGGCGCAGCCTTTGCGAACATCTCCAGCATCTCCGGCGTCTTTCCGTTGAGGAGCAGTTCGGTCGCTACCGGCCCCGGCGCCACCGCATTCACCGTGATGTTGCGGCCCCGCATCTCCTTCGCCACGATGCCGGTCATGGCTTCGACCGCCGCCTTGGTCGCGGTATAGACGCTGTAAGTCTCGAGCTTGGTGCCGACAACGGTGGTCGAGAAATTCACGATGCGGCCGCCGTCACGCACGCGCCGTGCCGCCTCGCGCAAGCCGTTGAACGTGCCCTTGAGGTTGACCGCGATGAGGCGATCGAAGTCGTCGTCCGTCACGTTGGCGATGGGCGCCACCGTCATGATGCCGGCATTGTTGACCACGACGTCGACGCCACCGAACTCCTTCTCCACCGCGTCGAACATGGCGCGCGTGGCGCCGGCGTCGCTGACGTCGGCCTGGAAAGCCCGCGCGCGGCCGCCGGTCGCCTCGATCTGCTTCACCACCTCATTGGCCGCCTGGGCATTGCCGGCGTAGTTGACGACCACGGCGAAGCCGTCGGCCGCCAGGCGCTGCGCGATGGCCGCGCCGATGCCGCGCGAGCCGCCGGTGACAATCGCCACTTTCTGATTTTCTTGAGTCATTGCCGTCTCCTGATGATCTGCCGTTTGCACCTTGGAGATAGCGCGGCGATCTGTTCCGATAATCCGCCTTGTCTCGCCATCACTGTTCGCGATATATGAACAATCATGGACCGGCTGGACGCCATGCGGCTATTCACACGCATCGTCGAGCGGCGCAGCTTCACGCTCGCCGCCAACGATCTTGGCCTGCCGCGTTCCACCGTGACGAGCGCGGTGCGGCAGATGGAGGCGAGGCTCGGCGTCAGCCTGCTCCAGCGCACCACGCGCCACGTCAGCCCGACGCTTGAAGGCGAGGCCTATTATCGCCGTTGTCTGTCCATCGTCGCCGAGGTCGAGGACGCCGAAAGCGCCTTCGGCGGGATCGCACCGCGCGGCGAATTGCGCATCGACGTCCACGGCTCGATGTTGCGCCGTGTGCTGGTGCCGGAGTTGCCGCACTTTCTCAAAGCCTATCCCGATCTCCGCCTGCACATCGGCGAAGGCGACCGGCTGGTCGATCTCGTGCGCGAAGGGGTCGACTGCGTCGTCCGCGCCGGCGAACTGCGCGATTCGGCGATGGTCGCCCGGCAGATCGCGATGATGGACGAGGTCACGGTTGCCAGCCCCGCCTACCTGCGTCGCCATGGCACGCCGCGCAACCTCGCCGATTTCGCCGGCCATCTGATGATCGGCTTCGTCTCATCGGCCACGGGGCACATTCTGCCGCTCGAATTCATGGTCAAGGGCAAGCGCGAGACGCTGATTTTGCCGTCAACCGTCAACGTCACCGGCGGCGAGACCGCCATCGCGCTGGCACGTCTTGGCATCGGCCTCATGCAAACCCCGCGTTACCACGTGCTGCACGATCTCAAGGCCGGCCGGCTGGTCGAGGTGCTGGCAAAGCATCCGCCATCGCCGACGCCCTTGTCGGTGATGTATCCGCAATCGCGCGGCCTGTCGCCGCGGGTGCGCGTTTTCATCGACTGGGTGGCCGGCCTGTTCCCACAGGGCAAGGTGCGCTCGCGAATCGATAACTGACGGCGCGACAGCATCCCGACTGGGCAGCTTCGATACGGGCTGTTAGAAGACCGCGTCGATTTGCCTGCGAGGACGATAACCATGAAAACCCGCGCTGCCGTGGCCTGGAAGGCCGCTTCGCCCCTCACCATCGAGACCATCGACATCGAGGGCCCAAAAGCCGGCGAGGTGCTGGTCGAGATGAAGGCGACGGGCATCTGCCACACCGATGCCTACACGCTGTCGGGCGCCGATCCGGAAGGCCTTTTCCCCGCCATTCTCGGTCATGAAGGCGCGGGCATCGTGCGCGAGGTCGGCGCCGGCGTCACATCGCTGAAGGCAGGCGATCACGTCATCCCGCTCTACACGCCGGAATGCCGCAACTGCAAAACCTGCCTGTCGCAGCGCTCGAACCTCTGCACCGCGATCCGCGCCACGCAGGGCAAGGGCCTGATGCCGGACGGCACGTCGCGCTTCAAATGCGACGCCGAGCCGGTGTTTCACTATATGGGCTGCTCGACCTTCTCGAATTTCTCGGTGCTGCCGGAGATCGCGCTGGCCAAAGTCCGTGAGGACGCGCCCTTCGACAAGATCTGCTACATCGGCTGCGGCGTCACCACCGGCATCGGCGCCGTCATCAACACCGCCAAGGTCTGGCCCGGCGCCAACGTCGCCGTGTTCGGTCTCGGCGGCATCGGGCTGAACGTCTTGCAGGCCGCGCGCATGGTCGGCGCCGAC
>JBAZSM010000009.1:0-66652 GCA_041662425.1 Pseudolabrys sp. | reverse complement strand
GCCCGGCCTTCGACAAAGCCCGGCGTCAAGCGACAGGGCGGCGCGGCGGCATAGCGGGTGAAGTAGACCGACACGTCCTTGCGGCTATTAAGCCTGGTGCGGTTCACCAGATCGAGCCGGACATCTTCCGCCAGCAGATTGCGCAGCGCGTCGAATTCGCGCGCGTTGAACAGATTGGCATAGTTGCGCAACCGCGCCTTCTCGGCCTCGCCGACAACGGGCTGGATCGGTGGCGCTTCCTTCTGCGCCTGCAGCCTGGCGCGACCGCGGTGCACCGCGGCTTTCACCGTCGCAATGGTGACACCGAGAATATCGGCGGTCTCGGCAATCGAGTAGCCGAGCACATCCATCAACACGACGCCGGCGCGCTGCGTCGCCGGCAGCGCGAGAAAAGCGGCGAAACTGCCGGCCGCCGTCACCCGCGCCGCGGCATCGGCGGACGGATCTTCGATCAACGCCAGTTCGACGGCCGCGTGCCGCGCCGTCTGTAGCCGGCGGCGGCGCAGAGCATCGAGCGCGGTATTGTGCGCGATGCGGAATAGCCAGCTTTCCGGATTGTCCAGATGACCCGCGTCCGGCAAGGCTTCGATCGCCTTGGCCAAGGCGTCCTGCACGACATCCTCGCCGTCGAACGCCGAACCGAGCATCCGCGCGCAGTAGCGGTGCAATCGCGGCCGCATCTGCGACAATAATCGTCCAAACGCGTCCGGGGTCATCACCGCTTCGGCCATTGCAATCCCTGTCGTTGGGTCCAATCCCATAAGACGATGGGCGGCGGGCAAAGGATTCGGCGTGGCGAAATTTTTTCGCGCCGAATCTTTCCGGCGGCCGCGGGCGTCAGGTCCGGTATGCACGCGCATTCCGCGCGCGCCGTCCACGAGGAGGCCCAGATGCCGAGAATCACGATGGTACGCTACACGACCAAGCCCGACCGCACCGCCGAGAACGAAGCCTTGTCACGGGCCGTCTTCACCGAACTGCACGAGAAGAAGCCGTCCGGGATCGCCTACGGACTGTTCAAGGAGCCCGACGGCGCGACCTTCGTGCACCTGTTCGTCAACCTGACGGAGGATAGCTCCGCCGCGGTCACCGATCTTCCGAGCTTCAAGGCCTTCGAAAAGGCGATCCGCGATCGTTGCGAGGAACCGCCGCAGCCGAGCCGGCTCAGCGTCGATCTGGTCGACAGCTACGGCCTGAAATAGCCATTTTCCGGCCCGCCCGCGATGGAGTTCCGGCGGCGGGCCGGAAATGCGTTCATTGACCTCGGTCAACGCGGCTATGCTGGAATTATACGAATCTCGGCTCGACAAGCGGCTTGGAACCCCTCTAAAAAGGGACCGCGAGCGGGGCCGGGAGAGTAGAAAATACCATGGATTACAATAGCTTTTTCGTATCCGCCCTGGACCAGCTCCATCAGGAACGCCGCTACCGCGTCTTCGCCGATCTCGAGCGCATTGCCGGGCGTTTCCCGCACGCCTACTGGCATGCGCCGGACGGCAAGCGCGAGGTGGTGATCTGGTGCTCGAATGACTACCTCGGCATGGCCCAGCACCCGCAGGTGATCGGCGCCATGGTCGACGTCGCGGCGCGACTGGGCACCGGCGCCGGCGGCACCCGCAACATCGCCGGCACCAATCATCCGCTGGTCGAGCTGGAGCGCGAGCTCGCCGACCTGCATGGCAAGGAAGCCGCGCTGCTGTTCACATCGGGCTACGTCTCGAACCAGACCGGCATTCCGACCATCGCCAAGCTGCTGCCGAACTGCCTGATCCTGTCGGACGCGCTCAACCACAATTCGATGATCGAAGGCGTGCGTCAGGCCGGCTGCGAGAAAGTGATCTGGCGCCACAACGACGTGCAGCATCTCGAAGAGCTGCTGAAGGCCGCCGATCCGGAGCGGCCGAAGCTGATCGTGTTCGAGAGCCTCTATTCGATGGACGGCGATATCGCGCCGCTGCACGCCATCTGCGACCTCGCCGACAAATACGGCGCCATGACTTATGTCGATGAAGTGCACGCGGTCGGCATGTACGGCCCGCGCGGCGGCGGCGTCACCGAACGCGACAAGGCCGCGGATCGCGTCGACGTCATCGAAGGCACGCTGGCCAAGGCGTTCGGCTGCCTCGGCGGCTACATCGCCGGCACCTCGGCAATGATCGACGCCGTGCGTTCCTATGCGCCGGGCTTCATCTTCACCACCGCGCTGCCGCCGGCGATCTGCGCCGCCGCCACCGCCGCGATCCGCCACCTCAAGACTTCGCAGTGGGAACGCGACCGCCATCAGGACCGCGCCGCGCGCGTCAAGGCCGTGCTCAATGCCGCCGGCCTGCCGGTGATGCCGTCGACGACGCATATCGTGCCGGTGCTGGTCGGCGATGCCGAGAAGTGCAAGACCGCGAGCGACATGCTGCTCGCGGACCACGGCATCTATATCCAGCCGATCAATTATCCGACCGTGCCGCGCGGCGAAGAGCGGCTGCGCATCACGCCGTCGCCCTATCACGACGACGTGCTGATCGACCGGCTCGCCGAAGCCCTTGTCGATGTCTGGGAGCGGCTGCAACTGCCGAAGAACCGCCAGGCGCAGGCGGCGGAGTAACGGCGCTAATCGTCGACCGAATCCGGTGACGGCTTGACCGCGGGGCCCCTTGCGGCGCCGCGCGCGCGAAGCCGCACGACGAACGGCGTGCTGACCATCACGAAAAAGATGCGCACCAGATGGTGCGTGCCGACGTAAACGGGATCGAAATTCAGCGCCAGCGCCAGCAACAGCATGGCGTCGACCGCGCCGGGCGCGTAGGCGACCATGACTTCGGCGACGGGAATGTCGAGCAGCGCCAGCAGCAGAACGGCAAAGCCCGCCGTGATCACCACCGCGACGGCGAACACGCCGAACGCCGCGCCGACAAATCGCAACAGCAACCGCACCGGCGTATTGGCAAAGCGCGCACCGCTCACGGCGCCGAACGCGATCATCACGAGGTAAGACACCCACCACGGCATGACGACGCGCAGCGTGTCGGTGCCGTGCAGGGCCGCCGAGGTCAGCATGGCGCCGAACAGAAGTCCGCCCGGAAACCTGACGGCATGGGCAATGATGGCCACCGCCGTCGACGCAACGACCAGGATCGCCAGTTCGTCGAGTTGCGATACCTGGAACGTGCTGTGGACCACGCCGGTCGCGTGATCGACCAGGCCGAGCGCCGCAAACAGCGCCGGCAATCCGACGGCGAGAATAATGATGCGGATGGTCTGCACGATGGCGATGGCGCGGACATCGGCCTTGAATTCGATCGCCAGCGCCATGACCTGCGACAGGCCGCCGGGCACCGCGGCGAGATAGGCCGTCAGCCTGTCCCAGCCGTGCACGACGCGGAGATACATGGTTCCGGCGACGCTGATGGCGATGGTCGCGGCAATCAGGACGGCGATGCTGACCGGATAGGTGGCGACGCCGCGCAAGGTCTCGGGCGTCACCACCGCGCCCAGGGAAATCCCGATAAGCACGACAAGCACGCGCATCATCATCGTCGGCACGCGCATCGGCCGTCCGGCGAGGGAGGCGCAGGCCACCGCCAGGATCGAGCCGGACAGGTACCCGGCCGGGATGCCCAACAGGCCGAAGGTGAGGCCGCCCACGGCGGCGAACATCATCGTTTCCGCGACGTCGCGGAACGAGGCCAGATGGCGAGGCATTAAAGGAGCGGACAAGGCGGGAAGACTTTCACGGGGCCGCTGGCTTCTCGACCGGCATCAATGCCCGGCCGTCCGACCGCCGTCAAATCATGGCAGCTAAAACAAAAGATCGCGCGTCAGCGTCTCGAGATGCTGCACCGAGCGGAGCGCGGTCCGCAGACGCTCGCGCTCCTGGCGGCTCAGCCTCTTGACCTCGACCTTGTTGGCCGGCGGCAAACCGTCGTTCATATCAACCAACTGCTGCCGCAGGATAAGGTCGAGAAATATCTCTTGAGCGTGCATCAGCCCTTCGAGATCGTCGACGCTGCGCGCAAGCTCACCGATCGCCGCCGCCAATCGCGCCGGTGTGCCGCGTTCGACGAGGTGATGGCAGATGGCCAGCACCCGCGCGAGCGTCACGATGCCAAACAGACCCGCGCGCTTGAGATCGATACGGCCGTTGTCGGTGCGGATGCCGCCGAGCATCGTGAAACTGTGCGGCACATGGCCGCCGGCCTCCGCCAGCAATTTCGCAAAGGCCGCATGTCCGCGCGCAGCGTCGAAACCGGTGCGCCAGACGTCGTTGGCGAGGCGCGCTTCACCATGCACGGCGAGCAGGTCGAAGAAGATATCGACCAACAGCAGATCTTCGGGCCTCTGCCGCGCCACCCAGGAGGAAATCCGTGCCTGCCACGTGGCGACCGAACCGCGCCAGGCTTCGTTCTTGCCCATCACGCCGCCGCTGCAATAAGGCACGCCGACTTCGTCGAGCGTATCGGCGACGATGGCCCCGAAAGCGGCGAACCAATTGTCGGCCGCGCCGCCCGGATCGCCGTCGGCAAAGACGATGGCATTGTCCTGATCCATGGCCAGCAGGCTTTCGCCGCGGCCCGCGGAACCGAGTACGCACAAGGCATAAGGACAAGGCGGCCCGCCTTTGCCTTCGGCGATCATTTGCCGTTCGGCCAGCACGCCGGCGCGGCGCGTCAATGCGCCGAGTTCGCGGGAGATGACGGCGGCGACGTCGCGCCCGCTGACGCCTTCGGCGACCAGACCTTCCGCCGCGCGCGGCAGCCGCGCCCAGGCCGCGCCGAGCGAGGGGACGTCGTCGGCGGTGTCGACGGCGTCGCCGAGGATCGTCAGTTCCTGAGCACGCAACCGCAGCAGATCGCGCGACGTCACCATGCCGCAGACTTCGCCATTCTCGTTCGTTACGACGAGATGGCGCAGCCTGTGGCGGTTCATGCGGCCAAGCGCGCGATAGACGAAGGCCGCCGATGGCAGCGCGATCACCGGCCGGCTCGCGAAGCCGGTGACCGCTTCCGAGAGCGCGGCCGCCCCGCGCTCGCCCAGCGCGCGCATCACGTCACGTTCGGTGATGATGGCGGCGTCGGCGACCCGCAACGGTGCCTGGTCATTCGCAGGACCGACCAGCAACGACGAGATCTTGTCGCGCGCCATGACGCCGAGCGCCTCTGACAGAAGCGCCGAGGCCGAGATGGTTTTCACCGGCGCGCTCATCACGTCCGCGACGCGATGGCGATAGGGATAAGTGTCGATGCGGCCGAGCGCCTGCTCAGCCCGCGCCCGCGGCGGCGCGACGGCTTCTTCCCAGCCGGCGCGATGCTGCTCGTCGAGAACGCCCGTCAGCGCCAGACAGGCTTTCTCGGCTTCCGCCAAAGTCCGGATGTTGCCCTCGCGCAGCCTGGGCAGCAGCGCGACAAAGATGTGCGCCGTCAACACGGCATCGCCGAGCGCGGAATGGCGCTCCGATAGCGGCACGTTCAGCCAGCTTGCAAGATGCTCGAGCGAATATCCGCCGAGACGAGGCTCAGCCACCTGCGCCAGCAGATTGGTATCGAGCGTACGCGGATGCTGCCAGGGCAGTCCCGCGCGTTCGCATTCGCGCTTGAGAACGGCAAGATCGAAACCCAGCGTGTGGCCGATGATGATCGAGCCGGCCAGGCGCTCTGCTATCGCCGGCCAGGTGGCGGCGAAAATCGGCGCCTCCGCGACCATGCCGTCGTCGATATGATGGATGCGGGTGGACGCCACGGGGATCGGCACGCCGGGATTGACCAACTGGCGCAGGGCAGCCGCCTCGTCGAGCTTGCCGCCTTTGAGGGGCACGGCGCCGATCTCGATGACGCGGGCCCGGGCCGGATCCAGCCCGGTGGTTTCCGTGTCAATGACGACGGCGTCGAGCGATATCAGCGGCGACGCATTTCCGAAGATTGCCATGGACGCCCCTCCCCCCGCAGACGCTTGCCGCTTTACGGAGACACTAAACCCGCCCGCCGGGCCGATGAATGATCCAGATCAGGTGCAATTGCCGCAGTGCCGACCAGGGAATGATCGGGCGTTTGTCCCGAGGCGCTACCAATAAGCCGTTGAGAGGGATAAAATAACGGGTTGAAGCCGGGGCTTAGGCCCCTGTCCGGAGCCGGTAATGCTGCAAGGCTGGGTCGTCATCGCGGTCGCGCTGGGCTACATCGGCCTGCTGTTTCTGGTCGCGAGCTATGGCGACCGCCTGCGCGGACGCAGCCGCACGCCCGGCCTTCCAGCGGGGCCCGGCGGTGCCGGTCAAAGCACCGAGCAGGGCCTCGGCGCCGCCGGCCGCGGCCGGCTGATGATCTATCCGCTGTCGCTGGCGATCTACTGCACGTCGTGGACCTTCTTCGGTTCGGTCGGCTCGGCCTCGCGCACCGGCTATGAATTCCTGACGATCTATATCGGCCCGGTGCTGATGATCGGCCTGTTCTCGCCGCTGCTGGTGCGCATCGTGCGGCTGGCCAAGGCGCAGAACATCACCTCCATCGCCGATTTCATCGCCGCGCGTTACGGCAAGGGTCAGGCCGTGGCGGCAACCGTGGCGCTGATCGCGATCATCGGCACGATCCCGTACATCGCGCTGCAGCTCAAAGCGGTTTCATCATCGCTTGAGACGATCCTCGCCCATGTCACGCCGGCCGACGATCTGTCGCGGCCGCTGCTCGGCGATATCGCGCTGTTCGTCGCGCTGTCGATGGCGACCTTCGCCGTGCTGTTCGGCACGCGGCATATCGATGCGACCGAACATCAAGACGGGCTGATGCTGGCGATCGCGACGGAATCCCTCGTCAAGCTGTTCGCCTTCCTCGCTGTCGGCATCTACATCACCTTCTGGATGTTCGGCGGGCCCTACGCGCTGTTCGAAGCGGCGCAGAAAATGCCGCAGACCGCGGGCCTGTTCACCCGCGAGCCGGCGCTGGACACGCTGCTCGCCAGCACGCTGTTGTCGTTTGTCGCCATCATCCTACTGCCACGCCAGTTTCATGTCGCGGTGGTGGAGAACAACAATGAAGGCGAGATCCGCCGCGCCGCGTGGCTGTTTCCGGTCTATCTGGTGCTGATCAATCTGTTCGTGGTGCCGATCGCGGTCGCCGGCATGCTGACGTTCAAGGGCGACGCCATCGACAGCGACATGTTCGTGCTGGCGCTGCCATTGCAGACCGGCTCCTACGTCCTCACCATCGCCGCCTTCGTCGGCGGCCTGTCGGCCGCGACCGCGATGGTGATCGTCGAATCGGTTGCGCTGTCGATCATGATCTCCAACGACCTCATCATGCCGCTGGTGCTGCAACGGCGCGAGACGCTGCTGTCGGGGCGCGACAATGTCGGCTCGCTGCTGCTGAAAGTGCGGCGCCTGTCGATCTTCGGAATTCTGGTGCTCGCCTATTTCTATTACCGCGCCGCGGGCCCTGCGCAACTCGCCTCGATCGGCCTCTTGTCATTCGCGGCGGTGGCGCAACTGGCGCCGGCGTTCTTTGGCGGGCTGTTCTGGCGCCGCGCGACCGCGGCCGGCGCCATTGCCGGCATGGTGGCCGGCATCCTGATGTGGGGCTACACGCTGCTGCTGCCGACCTTCGCCGACATCGGCGTCATCGGCCAGCGCGTGCTCACCGAAGGGCCTTTGGGACTTGCCTTGCTGCGGCCGCAGCATTTCCTCGGCCTCGATCTGGCGCCGCTGGTTCACGGCGTCGTCTGGAGCCTCGCCGTCAACATCGCCTGCTATATCGGCTTCTCACTGCGCCGCGAGCCCTCGCCGATCGAGCGGCTGCAGGCCAACACCTTCGTGCCGCCCACTCTGGCGCCGATCGCGCCGACCTTCCGGTTGTGGCGATCGGCGGTCACGGTCGAGGAGCTCAACGCCACGGTGGCGCGCTATCTCGGCGAGGAGCGCACCCATAACGCGCTCGAGAATTTCGCGACGACGAACCGCATCAGCCTCGAGCCCAAGGACGAAGCCGACTTCCGGCTGGTCCGGCATGCCGAGCATATCCTCGCCTCGGCCATCGGCGGCGCCTCGTCGCGGCTCGTGCTGTCGCTGTTGCTGCGCAAGCGCACAGTGACGACCAAAGCGGCGCTGAAGCTGCTCGACGATGCCTCGGCCGCGATCCAGTACAACCGCGAAATTCTGCAAACCGCGCTCGATCATGTGCGCCAGGGCATCGCGGTGTTCGATCGCGATCTGCAACTGATTTGCTGGAACCGGCAGTTCGGCGAAATTCTCGACCTGCCGCCGAGCCTGATCCGCGTCGGCATCGACCTCGCCGAAATCCTGCGCTTCAACCTGCGGCGCGCCGATGTCGAGGCCAAGCGCGTCGAAGACACGGTGCGCGAACAGATCGAGCGTTACGTGTCCGGCAAGGACGTGTTCATGGAGCGGTATGCCGAAGGCGGCATGGTCATCGAGGTGCGCGCCAACCACATGCCGGACGGCGGCATCGTCACCACCTTCACCGACATCACGCCAAGCGTCGAAGCGGCCGAAGCGCTGGAGCGCGCCAACGAGACGCTCGAACGGCGCGTGCGCGAACGCACCGAAGAACTTGAGCTGCTCAATGCCGAACTGGCCCATGCCAAAGGCGAGGCCGACGCCGCCAATATCTCCAAGACCAAGTTTCTCGCCGCCGCCAGCCACGACATCCTGCAGCCGCTCAATGCGGCCCGGCTCTATGTAACGAGCCTCATCGAGCGCGGCGCGCGCGACGACCGCAGACTGGTCGACAATATCGATGCATCGCTTGAAGCGGTCGAAGAAATCTTCAGTGCCCTGCTCGACATGTCGCGGCTCGACACCGGTTCGATGCGGCCCGAATTCTCGTCGTTCCGCATCGACGACGTCATGCGGCAGATCGAGCTCGAATTTTCGCCGCTGGCGACCGCCAAGGGCATCGAGCTTAAATACGTGCCCTGCGCGCTGGTGGTGCGGTCCGACCGCCGGCTGCTGCGCCGCGTGGTGCAGAACCTCGTCTCCAACGCCATCAAATATACGCCGACCGGAAAGGTGCTGATCGGCTGCCGACGCACGACGCACGATTTGCGTATCGACGTCTACGACACCGGCGTCGGCATTCCGGAATCCAAGCGGCGCGACATCTTTATCGAATTTCACCGGCTCGATCAGGGCGCGCGCATTGCGCGCGGACTGGGGCTGGGCCTGTCGATCGTCGAGCGTATTGGGCGCGTGCTGGCTCTCACCGTGGAGGTCAATGAGACGCGGGCGGGCGGCTCGCATTTCGCGATCGCGGTGCCGCGTTCGGCGGCCACGCCGGTCGAACTGCCGGCGCGCAACGAAAGCCGCGTCGATCCGAGCCAACTTGCCGGCACCACCGCGATCTGCATCGACAACGAACCGGCGGTGCTCGACGGCATGGCGGTTTTGCTGCGCGGCTGGGGCTGCGAGGTGATCAAGGCGCCGGACCTCGAGCAGGCGCTGACCGCCGTGGCAGACAGCACGACGCCGCCCAACGGCCTGCTGATCGATTATCACCTCGACCATGGCAATGGCATCGACGCTATCCTGGCTCTGCGCCAGCGCTGCGGCCCCCTGCCGGCGATTCTCATCACCGCCGACCGGTCCCCGGCCGTGCGCGAGCGCGCACACGCCGAGGATATTCAACTGCTGAACAAGCCGCTAAAGCCAGCCGCCTTGCGCGCGCTCTTGGCGCAGTGGCGCATCCTGCGCGTGGCGGCGGCGGAGTAGCGCTATCGGGCACCGGCCTTTCGACCGTCATTGCCGGGCTCGACCCGGCACAACACAGGGTGTCGAGCGACGCCGAGTAGCGATGTCGTCGCGCGACCGCGGAGATCAGCCCTCGATGCCGGCGCCCTGAGACCACGGGCCGGTTTCGATCTTGGCCGCGGCGATCACCGCCTGCGTGCGGCTTTCGACGCCGAGCTTCTGCAGGATCGCCGAGACATGGGCCTTCACCGTCGCTTCGGAAACGCCGAGCTGATAGGCGATCTGCTTGTTCAGCAGGCCTTCCGACAGCATCATCAGGACGCGCACCTGCTGCGGCGTCAGCGTCGCCATGCGCCCCATCAGCGCGGCGGTTTCGGCATCCGAGCCGGCGCTGAGATCGACGTCGCTCGGTGTCCAGACGCCGCCTTTGAGAATACCGGAAATCGCCAATCGCATTTCATCGACCGACAAGGTCTTGGGGATGAAGCCGGAGGCGCCGAATTCCATGCAACGGCGAATTGCCGCCGGGTCGTCATTGGCTGACACCACGGTCACCGGCACGCTCGGATATTGCGCGCGGATATACATCAGGCCGGAAAAGCCGCGCGCGCCCGGCATACTCAAGTCGAGCAGCACGAGATCGGTCTCGCCGCCTTTGTCGAGCAGCGCCACCACCTCATCGAACGTTCCGGCTTCCTGGATGTCGACGACCTCCAGCAGCCCCACCACCGCTTCGCGCAACGCGCCACGGAACAGCGGATGGTCGTCGGCGATTACCAGCCGATATTGAACCGCATCATTCAAGCCAGCGCTTCCTTCGATCCCGGTCTGCGTGGCGACCGATGGTTCGGCCCAACTGGCCTGATCCCACGCACTTCAAAACCCGCCGCGTCCAACCGGCATTTCCGGCGGTGCGTGGCGTTGCAATGCACCAATACGCCGATACTAGCCAATAATTTTGTTGAAGCGGCATCCAGCCGCTGTTTCGAGACCGTTGAGCGGGCGGCCACAGCATCGCGCGATACCGCGGTGCAGCGTATTTTCGCGGAATTAACGCCGAAGTTTTCCGTTAGATAACAGAGGCTTTTGAGGCTGTATAAGCCGAAAGTCTTATAAGCCGTATCCGCGGGGAATGTTACGATTTGTTCACTTTGCAACCCGGCACACAAGACCGGGCGCTATTTCGGCGGCCGGGGGGCGCCAAAAATCGATCCCTACAACTTCCCCTAGACGCCGGCGGATCCGCAAAAAGCGCGGGCTCCGAACTTTACGCATGCCGGGGCGCCAATGCGTGTCGCGGCGAGCAACCGGCCCGATGACCGGCCGGCCGCAAAGAGAAGCGCAACGATGTCCCTGCATCGGGGACATCAGAAAAGGGGAGACAACAATGCCATCCAATCACGACGCCGACCGCGTTGCGGGGCATTGGGCCAAGACCAGGAACCTGACCTTCATCATCCTGGGCCTGTGGTTCGTGTTCGCGTTCATTTTGCCCTGGTACACGAAGGCGCTCAACGCCTTCACGTTCATGGGCTTTCCGCTCGGCTTCTACTTCATCGCTCAAGGTTCGCTGATCGCATTCGTGGTCATGATTTTCGTCCAGAACTGGTTCCAGGACAAAATCGACGACGAATTCGGTTTCCACGAAGAATAATACTGGGGGGAATCGCACATGTTTCGTTTGCAAGGAAAACTGGTCGATAACCTTCCAAAGGTTTACGGCCTCTACACCGGCGGCTTCGTCATCTTCATCTTCCTGATGGCGATCCTCGACAAGATGGGCGTGAGCGCCGCCACGATCGGCATTCTGTTCGTCGCCTTCACGATCTGCATCTACGCGCTGATCGGCTGGCTTTCGCGCACCATGGAGCTCGGCGCCGACTACGTGGCGGGACGCGAAGTGCCGGCGGTCTACAACGGCATGGCGACGGCGGCGGACTGGATGTCCGGCGCTTCGTTCGTCGCCCTCGCCGGCGGCATCTACTTCGGCGGTTACGGCTACATGGCATTCATCGTCGGCTGGACCGGCGGCTATGTGCTCGTCAACGCGTTGATGGCGCCCTATCTGCGCAAGTTCGGCTGCTACACGGTGCCGGACTTCATCGGCACCCGTTACGGCGGCAACGTTGCCCGCTTTTGCGCGGTGGTCATCCTCGTGACGGCGTCGTTCACCTACGTGACGGCGCAGATCGACGCGTCCGGCACGATCGCCGCGCGCGCGCTGAACATCCGCTACGAAACGGGCGTCTGGTTCGGCCTCCTGGCCATCCTGATGTGCTCGATGCTGGGTGGCATGCGGGCCGTGACGTGGACCCAGGTGGCGCAGTACATCGTGCTGATCATCGCCTATCTGGTGCCGATCATCTGGATGTCGAACCGTCAGGGCTTCGGCATCATCCCGCACTTCACCTATGGCGAAGCGATCCACCGCATTCAGGAACTGGAACCCATGGTCAAGCTTGGGTTGAAGGCCACTGAATCGTTCGCGGGCCGCAGCATTCTCACCACGCCGTTCAACGCGACGGGTGCACCGCTGGAAAGCTGGAAGTTCGCAACGCTTGCCCTCTGCATGATGGCCGGCACCGCATCGCTTCCGCACATCCTGATGCGCTACTTCACGACGCCGTCCGTCCGGTCGGCGCGTAAATCGGTGGCGTGGTCGCTGTTCTTCATCTTCCTGCTGTACTTCTCGGCGCCTTGCCTTGCCACGCTGACCAAGCTCCAGCTGCTCGATCCGAACCTCCCGACGGCCATCATCGGCAAGCCGTTCGCGGAAGTGGCGAACCTCGCCTGGATCAAGAACTGGGCGAGCGTCGGCATGGTGGCGATCTCGGACAGTAATAAAGACGGCATCTTGCAGATCAACGAGTTCTTCATGCGTCCGGACGTCGTCGTTCTGGCCACGCCTGAAATCGCCGGTCTGCCTTATGTCATCTCCGGCCTCGTCGCCGCCGGCGGTCTTGCCGCCGCCATGTCGACGGCGGACGGTCTGATCCTGGCGATCGCCAACGCGCTCAGCCACGACCTGTACTACAAGATGATCGACCCCAAGGCGGATGTGAGGCTACGTCTCATCGTGTCCCGCGTTCTCCTCGTGGTCATCGGCGTGCTGGCGGCGTTCATCGCCAGCCTGCACATCACCGGCATCCTGGGTGCGGTGGCGTGGGCGTTCTGCTTCGCCTGCTCCGGCCTGTTCTTCCCGCTCGTGCTCGGCGTGTGGTGGAAACGGGCGAACCGCGAAGGTGCGATCGCGGGCATGATCTGCGGCTTCATCGCGGGTTGCGCCTATCTGTACTACGTGGAGACCGGCGGTGCGCCGTGGTGGGGCATCGACGGCCTGCGCTTCGGCATGATCGGCATGCCGGTCAGCCTCGTCTCGATGGTGCTGGTCAGTCTCATGACCCCGGCGCCCGATGCCGAGACGCAGAAGATGGTCGACAACACCCGCATCCCGACGGGCGGCACCATCCTCGACGCGATGCACTAAGGTCGCGGTCAAGAACTAACAGGGGGCGGGTGAAGGCCCGCCCCCTTTGCTTTGTCGGCATGGTAGAAGGCCACGATGGACACGCTCTCGACCGTTCCCCTCTCGAATCTCCCGATCTGGGTCATCGCCATCGACTACGTCCTCGGCGTCATCATGTGGACGCTGATCGGCCGCGTCGCGATGAATTTCTTTCTGCCGGCGACCTCCGACTTTTTCTTCATGAAAGTCTTCGTCAAGGCGACCGATCCGCTGATCAAGCTGTTCGCGCCGATTACGCCGAGCTTCCTGCTCGATCCGCTGGTGCCGCTTTACGTCGCCTGGTACTTCTTCATGATCCGATTTTATGTGATGCCCTGGCTGCTCGGCTATTCGGTCATGGGCATGCTGTCGTTCCCGCTCGAAAGCGAAATCGCGGCGCTCATCTATCACTATATGAAGTGAGGCCTTCTCAGCCGGCGGCGATCTGCCGGCGCAAATCGGCGCTTACCGCCTCGGCATTGAGGCGCTTGCGGAATTGCTCGCGGATGTCGCGCCAGGCGAATGTCACCGAATTGGTGACGATCTCGCCGTCGTACCTCTTCAGCTTTTCGGCAATCGGCGCCCAGCGCAGCACCGCATCCGGGCTCGCCGTGAAGCTCTCGGGCGCGAGCGCCGCGCGCCAATCGGTACTCTCGAGCCGCTTCGAAAAAGCAGCAATGGCCTCGTCGGGCAAAAACTCCGGCGGCGCCTCGCCGACATTCGCGGCAAGCGCGGCGCGGTATATGCGTAAGGCGAGCGCGGCGCGGTCGTCACTGCCGATCGCTTTCTCGTTCGTGGCCTGCGCCACGGCATAAATGTCCAGGTCCGACAGGCAGGCGGCAAAAACGTGCATCTTCGCAATATTAAGCGAAGCGATGATTTTAGCGTCTTCGAACATCGCCGGGTAACGGATGCCCATGCGCGCCTTGACGTAGCTATAGAGCGTCTTTTGCCCGTGATAGGCCGCCCGCGTCGCGATGAAATCGGTCAGCGCCGCCACGCTGTCGATCGGCTCCCGGTCGCGCCGCGGCACAAGCAGGGACGGCAGCAATTTCAAGTAACCGCCGGCAATTTCAAGAAAGCCCTTTGAGCCCGTATTCATGGGCCGGAGCGGATCACGGCCATGGCGGCCGATCAATATTTTTTTGGTCCCGGCGTCCATTTGCCGCCGCGTGACCATGCTCAAGTATAGCTAGGCGCGTTGCCGCGATTGCGGCACGGATAGCGAAGAATAAGACTGCGCCGGAACAAGACGGCTGGTCCGGTGTTCTGCCGCTGGCGCCACAGCGTCGCACGAAATCCGAATAGTGAATTGGCATAGCTCTTGCTGGTTACCGGGACGAGGCAAAGGGGGGGCTCAAAGGGGACTGGAGAAAGGACCCGCCATGATCCGCTTTGCACGATTTGCGTATTTTACCCTGTTCCGCGACGCCGGCTTTTTCGGCCTGGCCGCAGCCCTGCTGATGCTGGCCTTCAGCTTCTCGCTGCCGATCGCCTTCGACGCGGCCGCGACCACGATGCTGGTATTCGCCCTCCTCCTGCTGTTGCGGGTCGCGCTCCTGACCGAGCGACGCTTCGAGCGCAGCGAGGCCTGGAGCGCGCTCGACGACCACGAAAAACCTGAGGGCTATGACGGGCTGGCTTGGGCCAGGGCCGAACTCGAGACCATGTTGCTGCGTTTCGCCAAAAGCGCCGCCGGTCTTGCCGGCGTCCTTTATGGCTCGGCGCTCGTCATATCGGTCACGTGAGGGCCGTTAGCTCTGGCGGCGGCTGCCAATGAATTGCAGGATGACTTCGCGCGCATGCGGCTGCCGCCGATGTTCGGCCAGATAAATTCCCTGCCAGGTGCCGAGCGCGAGCTTGCCGTCCTTGACCGGCACATGCAGCGACACGCCGTTGAGCATCGCCTTCACATGGGCCGGCATGTCATCCGGGCCTTCGGCGTCATGGATCCACGGCGCCGCTTCCGGCGCCAGGCGATCGAGCGCCGTGATCAGATCGGTCTGCACATCCGGATCGGCATTTTCCTGAATGGTCAGCGACGCCGAGGTGTGGCGGAGAAAGGCGAAGAACACGCCTTCGCTGGCGCCGGCCTGGGCGATGAAATCCCGCGCCGCGCCGGTAATCTCGGTAAAGCCGACGCCGTTCGTATCGACACGCAGGGTCGCGCTGGCGACCGACTGCGGCACGACGTCGCTGATGGGTGAAAGAGGGGCCGGCATGAGGCGCGCTAGCCCTTCTTCATCATGTCTTTTTGAAACTCGGTGATGGTATCGACCAGATGCCGCCAGGCGCGCTCCAGCGCGGCGCGCGCCCGTTCCATTTCCTCGCGGCTCGGCAGTTTGAGTCTGGCGTCGCCATTGGCGCTGCCATTGCCGGGCGGCGGCGCAAGATCCGCCGGCGGACGTGGCGGGACTGCCTCGGCGATCCGGTCTTGCAACGCCGCGACTTCACCTTGCAGGCGTGCGATTTCGTCATCGAGCGCGGCGCGATCGTCCGGCACGGCCTGACAGACCCAGCCGACCGAACGCTGACTGCAGAAACTCACCTGACCGCCGGCGCTGTCGAGGCGCAGGAAACCGCCATCGACGCGGCTGAAACTGAAACGTCCCGCGCCCTGCGGCATGGCGTCTTTCTGCGGATCCGCCGGCAAAGCGGGCGGCGGCGCGGGCGGCAATTCCTTGACCGGAGGCTGGCCGGCATCCTGCGCCAAAACGCCGCCGGCTGCGGCCCACAGCGTGGCCAAAGTGATAACGAGGCGCGCGGATCGCATGGTGCTGCTCCCTCCGGCACTGCGTGATTTCACAAGTTTAGCACTCTCACGGCAACGCCTGTACCCGCCATGCCGCCAATCCTGTTGACGAGCTTGCCGCAACGCACGCGACGGCCTTCACAGGCGCCGGAAAAATCGTGACTTTTTCTATGAAATCAAATGCTTATACCGACGCGCCGGTTCCTTGACTCGGTACCCCGCCATAAGTATGGTCCGCGCGGCTTTTAGGGCGGCGGGACAATTGCGGAGCCTTTTAAACCACGCAGGTCGAAAGCATGGCTGACGGCACGCGCGGCAAAGAAGACCACAAACGACCGTCGGACGACGAGGCTGCTCTCTCCGCGAGGCTCGAGCGTCTGGGCGAACGGATCGCATCGGCGAACCGGCATCCCGAACAAGATGACGATGCTCAGTCGAATGCCAAAGCCGCGAATGCGGCCTCGGCCTATGCGCGCGGATTCCGCATGTCGACCGAACTGGTGGCCGGCGTGCTGGTAGGTGGGGGATTGGGCTGGCTTTTGGATCGCTGGCTCGGTATCTCGCCGTGGGGGCTGATCGTGTTGCTGTTGCTCGGCTTTGCGGCCGGGGTACTCAATGTGATGCGGGCAGCTGGCGTCGTAAGTGAACAATCCGATCGATTAAAGCCGAAATAGAGCACGAAACATAATGGCCGCCGATCCAATCCATCAGTTCCGCATTGTCGAACTCTTTCCCGTCGTGCACATCGGCAACGCCGAGATCGCCTTCACCAATTCGGCGATGTTCATGTTCGCCGCGGTGATCATCATCACGGCCTTCCTGATCATCGGCACCGCCAAAAAGAGCCTGGTGCCGTCGCGCCTGCAATCGGCCGCGGAATTATCCTACGAATTCGTCGCCACCACCGTGCGCTCGACCGCCGGTTCGGAAGGCATGAAGTTCTTCCCGTTCGTGTTCACGCTGTTCATGTTCATCCTGACCGTGAACTTCATCGGCCTGGTGCCATACACCTTCACCGTTACCAGCCACATCATCGTTACCGCCGCGCTCGCGATCACGGTGTTTCTCACCGTGCTGCTGTACGGGCTGTACCGTCACGGCTTCCACTTCTTCAATCTGTTCGTGCCCAAGGGCGTGCCGATCGCCATCCTGCCGCTGATCGTGTTCATCGAGGTGCTGTCGTTCGTTTCGCGCCCGATTTCGCATTCGGTGCGTCTGTTCGCCAACATGCTGGCGGGCCACATCACGCTGCAGGTTTTCGCCGGCTTCATTATCCTGATGGGCAGCGCCATGGGCGCGATCGGCTGGATCGGCGGCATCCTGCCCTTCGGCATGATCGTCATCCTGATGGCGCTCGAGACGCTGGTGGCGTTCCTGCAGGCCTACGTCTTCGCCATTCTCACCTGCATCTACCTCAACGACGCAATTCACCCGGGCCATTAAGGCCCGACGAATAGAGCTAACACCCTAAAAAGGAGCTTGGTTATGGATCCAGTGGCAGCGAAATACATCGGCGCGGGCATCGCCTGCATCGGCATGGGCGGCGCGGGCGTCGGCGTCGGCATCATTTTCGGCAACTATCTGGCGGCGGCGATCCGCAATCCGTCGGCGGCCCAGGGCCAGTTCGGCAACCTGATTTTCGGCTTTGCCATCACCGAAGCGCTCGGCATCTTCTCGCTGCTGATCGCGCTGCTGCTGCTGTTCGCTCTCTAATTTCGAGCGGGCGCACCAAGGCACCAGGGCAGTAAAGACGATGGCCGAACCACAACACACGACGAGCACCGAGCACGTTCCGGCAGGTGAGCATAAAGCGGGCTTTCCGCCTTTTGACTCGCATTCCTACGCCTCGCAGCTTGTCTGGCTGGTCATCGCCTTCGTGCTGCTCTTCGTCCTGATGTCGAAATGGGCGCTGCCGCGCGTCGGCGGCGTCATCGAACGCCGTCAGAACAAGATCGATGGCGACATCGCCGAGGCCGGAAAGCTGAAATCTCAGTCGGACGAGGCGATCGCGGCCTACGAGAAGGCGCTGGCCGATGCCCGCGCCAACGCGCAGGCCATCGCCAACGAGACGCGCGACAAGCAGGCGGCGGACGCTGAAACCCGCCGCAAGGCGCTGGAAGACGATCTCAACGCCAAGCTGGCGGACGCCGAGAAGACAATCGCGGCGACCAAGCAGGCGGCGATGAGCAATGTCCGGGGCATCGCCGAGGACGCCACCCGCGCCATCGTCGAGCGCCTGATCGGCAAGGCGCCGAGCGAACAGGCGGTCACGGCCGCGGTCGCCGACGCGCTCAAAAGGTAATCGACCATGGCCGAGTTATTCCTCGACGCTGAAACCTGGGTCGCCCTCGCCTTCATCCTGTTCCTGGCAGGCTTGGGCTATATCGGCGTCCACAAGATGCTGGCGAAGTCGCTCGACGACCGCGCCGCGCGCATCAAGGCCGAGCTCGACGAGGCCCGCAAGCTGAAGGACGAGGCCGCGCAGGTGCTCGCCGAATATCAGCGCAAGCGCCAGGACGCCGAGAAGGAAGCGCAGGGCATCATCGCCGGCGCCAGGGACGACGCCGCCCGCATGGCGACCGAGGCCAAGGCGAAGATCGAGGAGTTCGTCGCCCGCCGCACCAAGATGGCCGAAACCAAGATCGCTCAGGCTGAGGCGCAGGCCACGGCCGACGTTCGCAGCGCGGCCGCCGAGGCAGCCATTGCCGCCGCCGAGAAGATCCTCTCGGCCGAGGCCAAGGGCCCGCTGGCCGGTGAATTGATCGCCAAGGGCATCGAAGACGTCCGCAAAAAGCTGAACTAGGACGCCGCCCCGATTCAGGCGGGCTTTTTTAAAACAACATCGAGGCTGGCCGGTCGGCCGGCCTTTTTTGTATCCGGCGCCGCCGCCTCCCCCCGATACCGCCCGGTCCCTTTGAGCCTCGGTGGGTTCCAGGTGGTCCTTGCATACCGATTCGGCGGGGCTAAGCTCGCAGCAAGCGATTCGTTAGTAAGAGTGGCGTAGCGGTTCAAATAGCCGCCCATTCGTAAGCGTTGCATTCCAACAATTTGAGCTGCCGGCAATTCCGGCCACGTATCGGGGACCCCGTGGTCATCTTCGATTGCAATGGCGTGCTCGTGGACAGCGAGCCGCTTGCCACCGCGATCGTATCGCAGGAGTTCATGCGCGCCGGATTCGCGCTGACTCCGGACATTGTCGCGCGCTATTTCACCGGCCGCCGGCAATCCGACATGTTCGCCGAGGTGGAAATCGCGGCCGGCCGCAAACTCCCGGCCGGTTTCGCCGAGACCGTCACCGCCGCCACGTTACGAAAATTCAGCGCCGAACTGCGCGCCACTGCCCATGCCGCGCATGCGCTATCCTGGCTGCGCGGGCCGAAATGCGTCGCCTCGTCGTCATCGCTCGACCGCATTCGCCTCAGCCTCGAGACCACCGATCTGTTGCGGTACTTCGAGCCGAACCTGTTCTCGGCCGGCGACGTGCCGAACGGCAAGCCCGCGCCGGATCTGTTCCTGCATGTCGCCGGACAGATGCGCGTCAATCCGCGGGATTGTCTGGTGGTCGAGGATTCACCCGCCGGCGTTTCGGCCGCGGTCGCCGCCGGCATGAGCGTCATCGGCTTCGTCGGCGGCAGCCACGCCAGCTCGATGCTCGGCACGCATTTACGTCAGGCCGGGGCGCGCGCGGTGATCTCCGATTTGCGCGCGCTCAAGAGCACCGTGATCGATCTGCGCGGCTGGTAGCGCCGTTATTGCTCCCGACACTACTTCCGCTTCTTGCGCGGCGCCGGCTTGTTATGCTGCTGAGCGGCCAGCGTATCGAAGCCGACATAGACCACATAAGCATCGAGCAGCCCTGCCGGCACCGGCATCGGGAAGGTCAGCCCTTCCTCGATATGGGTGAAGGTGACGCGATCGACCGACGACGTGATCTCCACCGGCACCATCGTGAATTTCGACACGATCGCCTTCGGATTGATGCCTTCCTGCACGACCGCGACACGCAGCGGCACATCGACCTTGCCCGGCCCGCCGGCCGGACCGGTGATGACGCGGCCTTCGATGCCGACCCTCATCGTCATGACGCCGGCATTGAGGTGGCATTCGCGCGCCGTGCGGATGATGGTGCCTTGATAGCGCAGATCGACCGCGGCCGGATCGCCGTCGGTCTTGTTGCCGCCGCTGCCGATCATCAACGTCGCCGCGCCGGTGCGAACCGAGACGCTCGGGCAGTCGATATCGGCGTTGTCGACGATGGGCTGACCGCCGCTGGCGACCGCGTCATTGGTCGCCTTGTTGGAATCGAAGATGTTGAGCGACGACAGGCTGGCGCCGCAGCCTGACAGCAGCAGCGCCAGCAGCACGGCGCCTGACGATGCGGTCAGCGCCTTGCGCGTCCGCGTCCCTTGTTCGTGTCGTTCCCCGGCCATTCTTCAACTCGCGTTTCTCGAAGTTCGTCGCCCCGCCCCCGGCGGGTCCGGTCAGGCTAAAGTCCTGTCAGGCTAAAGTCCTGCACTCTATAGCAAAACAAGCATGGCAAGCCCAAGGCGGGAAACCGGGGTCTCCAAGACCGCCCGCTTTATTGCCGCAGGCGCGGCCCTCAGACATCATCGACGAGGCGGGCATAGAGCAGGTGGTCGTGCCAGACGCCGTTGATGCACAGATATCGGCGCGCATAGCCCTCGCGCTGGAAACCGGTCTTTTCCAGGAGGCCGATGGACGGCGCGTTGCTCGGGATGCAGGCCGCCTCGACCCGGTGCAGCCGCAAATGGCCGAAGCTATAGGTCAGCAAGGCCTGCACCGCCGCGCTCATGTAACCGCGATGCGCGAAGGGTGCCCCGACCCAATAGCCGAGGCTGCCAGCCTGGGCGACGCCGCGGCGGATATTGGCCAGCGTCAGCCCGCCGACGAGCGCGCCATCGATGGCACGGAACACCAGGAAGGCATGGGCCACATCGTTGCGCTGATCTTCATTGTAGCGCCGCAGCCGGCGGCGGAAGGCGCCGCGCGTCAGATCGTCCGACGGCCAGATCGGCTCCCACGGTGTGAGGAAGTCACGGCTTTGCCCGCGCAGCGTGGCCCAGGCGGCGAAATCGCCGGCCTGCGGCGCGCGCAAATAGATACCCTTCCCGGCGACGACCGGTTCGGCCTCGGTGAAACCGACAGTTCGAAAGAACGCCATGAGCTTTGTCAGCGCGCCTGAAGTCCACTCGGCCGCCGCCTATATCAGGCCGCCGGGCGAACCAGACTTTCGGCAATCGCCGCCGTGCTTTCAAGCCCATTGCCGGGACCGAGCGCGGCGATGGCCGGCCGGCCTCGCCCGATCAGGGCCCGGCCCGCGGCCCGCGCGCTTTCGACCGTGACGGCCTCGACCCGGGCGACAATCTCGTCGAGCGGCACGGGACGGCCATAGGCCAGCATCTGGCGCGCGATCTGGCCGAGGCGGGCTTCCGAGCTCTCCAGCGCCATCAGCAGCCCGGCCTTCATCTGCGCCTTGGCGCGGTTGATTTCGGCTTCGGTCAAGGTCTCGGTGGCGCTCTCGATCTGGTCGATGACGACGCGCATCAGCTCGGGCGCATCGGTCTCGTCGGTTCCGGCATAGAGCCCGAACATCCCGGTGTCGGAATAAGGCATGTGGAACGCCTGGATGGTGTAGCAGAGGCCGCGAATCTCGCGCACCTCCTGAAACAGGCGCGATGACATGCCGCCGCCGAGCACGCTGGTGAAAACCTGCAGGCTGTAAAGCTGCGGATCCTTCACCGGCACGCCTTCAAGCGCCAGCGCGATGTGCACCTGCTCGAGGTCGCGCGACTCGACCTTGGTGCCGCCGCCGAAGCGGGCGGCCTGATGAGCCGGCGCATCCGGACCCGTGAAGCTGGCGAAACGCTTCTCGGCCTCGGCAACGATCTGCTGGTGATCGACGGCACCCGCAGCCGCGACCAGCATGTTCGGCGCCCGGTAATTGCGCGCCAGATAGGCGCGCAGGCTCTTGGCGCTGAACGAACGCACGGTGTCAGGCGTGCCGAGGATCGAACGGCCGATCGGCTGGTCGGGAAACGCGGTTTCCTGCAAGCGGTCGAACACCAGATCGTCCGGCGTGTCCTCGGTGGCGCCGATTTCCTGGGTGATGACGTTCTGCTCGCGGCGCAGTTCTTCCGGGTCGAAGGTCGGCTCGGACAGGATGTCGGACAGCACGTCGAGCGCCAGCGGCACATCGGCCTTGAGCACGCGCGCGAAATAGCCGGTGTTCTCGATCGAGGTGGCGGCGTTGAGGTCGCCGCCGACGGCTTCGATGGTTTCGGCAATCTGGCGCGCGGTGCGCCGCTTGGTGCCCTTGAACGCCATGTGTTCGAGGAGATGCGAAATACCGTGCTCGTCCGGGGCTTCGTCGCGGCTGCCGGCGCCAACCCAGACGCCGAGCGAGGCGGACTCCAGATGCGGCATGCGGTCGGTGACCACCGACAGGCCGGACGGCAGACGGGTGACTTCAACGGTCATACAGCAGCTCCTTCACGCGCCGCGCGCGATGCATTGGCAACGAATGCTTCGATCTTGCCCTGATCGGCCGGCAGCACGGTGATGCGCTCGGGCTTGTTCGGCAGGTCCGACAGCCAATCTGGGAGCGGGGGCGTCACACCGCAAGCCGCCGCCACCGCGTCCGGGAATTTGGCCGGATGCGCGGTCGACAGCACGACCATCGGCACCGACGGGTCGCGCGTCTCCTTTTCGGCAACGGCCAGCGCCACCGCAGTGTGCGGATCGGCGCAGTAAGACGCCTCTTTCATCCAGGCGCGGATTTCGGCATCGACCTCCTGCTCGTCGGCGCGGTCGGCCGAGAACAGCGCGCGCATGGCCTTGAGCGCCTCGCCCGGCACGGTGAAGCGGCCGGATTGCGTCAGCGAGCCCATCAGTGCGTTGACCTTGGCGGCGTCGCGGCCGCAGGTCTCGAACAGCAGGCGCTCGAAATTCGACGACACCTGAATGTCCATCGACGGCGACGAGGTGGCGATCACCTTGCGCGTCTCGTAATCGCCGGTGGTCAGGGTACGCGCCAGGATGTCGTTGACGTTGGTAGCGACCACCAGCCGATCGACCGGCAGCCCCATCCTGCTCGCGACGTAGCCGGCATAGACGTCGCCGAAATTACCGGTTGGCACCGTGAAAGCGATCTTGCGATGCGGGCTGCCTAACGCCACCGCCGCCGTGAAATAGTAGATCGCCTGCGCGACGATGCGCGCCCAGTTGATCGAATTGACGCCGGACAGATGCACGCGATCGCGGAAGGCGTGATGATTGAACATCGCCTTCACCAGCGCCTGGCAATCGTCGAAATTGCCCTCGACGGCGACGGCGTGAACATTGGAATCCGTCGGCGTCGTCATCATGCGCCGCTGCACGTCGGAAATGCGGCCGTGCGGATAGAGCGCAACGACATCGACCTGGGCGCGGCCGCGGAAGGCTTCGACCGCCGCGCCGCCGGTGTCGCCCGAGGTCGCGACGACGATGGTGGTGCGTTCGCCGCGCTGGGTCAGCACGTGATCCATCAGCCGCGCCACGAGCTGCATGGCGAGGTCCTTGAAGGCGAGCGTCGGCCCGTGAAACAATTCGAGCACGAACAGATTGTCGCCAAGCTGCGTGAGCGGCGCGACCGCCGGATGGCGGAAGGTGCCGTAGGCCTCATGCGCGATGCGCGCGAGATCGGCCTCGGCGATCGCATTGCCGACGAAAGGCTTGATCACCTCGACCGCGACCTCGGCGTAAGGCCTGCCGGCGAATCCGGCGATGGCCTCTTTCGACAGGCTCGGCCAAGCGGTCGGGACGTACAGGCCGCCGTCGCGGGCGAGCCCGGCGAGCATCACCTCGACGAAATCAAGCTTGGCGCCAGCGCCCCGAGTTGAGACGTAATGCATTGATAATACTTGGTTATTTGTTCCGAAATAGAGCGGCTTGCAGGCACCCTAGCCTTGGCCGTGGGCAAGTACAAGGAATGCGCCGAGCACGATCCCGAGAAATGGGAACCGGCTTTCGGAAATGATCTTGCTCAGAGAAGACTACCCGCGCCGCAGCCGGCCAAACAGCCAGACGGCGTAGACGCCGGCCAGCGCCAGCGCCAGGCCGTACCAGGTCAGCGCATACTGCCAATGATTGTTCGGCAGTTGAACATCGATCCGGCCCGGCTTCGGCAGGCCACCCGGCGGCATCGGCGATTCCTGATCGACGTAGAACGGCGCGTCGAGCGTCCAGTTGTGCGCAGCCGCCATCGCCTGCAGATCGCGGCTGAAGAAAATATTTGCTTTCACATCATCGGCCGCCGCGAACAGACCGTGGCCTTCGGGCCAGCGCAGGTAACCGACGACATCCGTCGCGCCGCTTGGCGTTCCCGGTGCGCGCGTCGCCGGATCCTTGCGCGCGGTCGGCACGAAGCCGCGATTGACCAGCACGACCGCGCCATCGGCGAGCCGCGCCGGCGCGAACACCCAATAGCCCTGCTCGGTCACATCGGGCCGCAGCGATGAGCCGGCCGTATAGACGAAGGCTTCGCCCGGCAGATAAGTCGCGGTGAATTTGACGCGGGCATATTCGCTGCCGGCTTCGGTCAGCCCCTGCCATTGCGCGCGCGGCGGCAGCCCCTCGGGCGCCCGATCGATGCGCGCCGTCACCGTGGCGATGAGATTTTCTTTCCACGCCTTGCGCTCCAACTGCCAGGTGCCGAGCCCGACAAGGATCGCGAGCCCGACCAGAGCGGCGATGCTCGCCGTGACGATAGTGCGCATGGCCACGCCGCCGCTTTGCGCCGCGCTCACGCGTCGTCCTTGCGTTGCAACTGGCCCGGCGCCGCCTTGTGATGGAATTGCAGCGCGATCAGCAGGCCCTTGATCATGCGCAGCGGCAGCAGGGTTACGATCAGGATCAACGGCAGCCATAGCGCTGCATGCACCCAATAAGGTGGCTGATACACGACTTCGGTCATCAGCGCGGCGAGCACGACGATGGCGCCGCCGATCAGGATCACGAACACCGCGGGACCGTCACCGGCATCGGCGAAACCGAAGTCGAGCCCGCATTTGTCGCAAGAAGGCCGCAGCGTCAGAAAGCCGTCGAACAGCTTGCCTTCGCCGCAACGCGGGCAGCGGCCGAGCAGGCCACGGCGGATCGGTACGCCGACTGAGACCGGTTCTGACATCACGATACCTCCAAAACAAAAGGGCGGCGTTGCCGCCGCCCTTTGCCAACGAAATGCCGGCGGCCTAGTGCCCCACGGCGTGTTCGGCGCCCGAGCCCCACACATAGATGCAGGCGAACAGGAACAGCCAGACCACGTCGACGAAGTGCCAGTACCAGGCGGCGAACTCGAAGCCGAGATGCTGGGTCGGCGTGAAGTGGCCGTTGAGCACGCGTAACAAGCAGACGATCAGCAAGATCGTGCCGATGATGACATGCACGCCATGGAAGCCGGTCGCCATGAAGAAGGCGGCGCCGTACATGTTGCCGCTGAAGGCAAAAGTGGCGTGCATGTACTCGAAAGCCTGCACGCAGGTGAACGTAAGACCGAGCAGGACGGTGAGGATGAGGCCCCACTTGAGGCCCTGGCGGTCGTCCTCGAGAAGCGCGTGATGTGCCCAGGTCACCGTGGTGCCCGAGGTCAGCAGGATCAGCGTATTCAGGAGCGGCAGATGCCAGGGATCGAAAGTCTCGATGCCCTTCGGCGGCCAGACGCCGCCGGTGAAGGCGATGCGGCCGATTTCCTTGACTTCGTCCGGGAACAACGCGGTGTTGAAATAGGCCCAGAACCAGGCAACGAAGAACATCACCTCGGAGGCGATGAACAGGATCATGCCGTAGCGATGCGAGATCTGCACCACGCGGGTGTGGAAGCCCCCGAACTGCGCCTCCTTGATGACGTCGCGCCACCAGCCGATGAAGGTGTAGAGCACGCCGAGCACACCGGCGCCGAACACCAGCGGCGCTGCCGAATACATGTGATGCATCCAGCCGATGGCGCCGAAGGCCATGATGAAGGCCGCCAGCGAGCCGACGGCCGGCCACGGCGACGGATCGACCAGGTGGTAATCGTGATGCTTGGTATGAGCCTCGGCCATTGTCGTCTCCGTTCAAATCCTGTCGGTTCGCAATGGGCGCGAGCTGCGCCCCCCAGATACTCGTTCAGATTTGAGCATGATCTTTTCCGAAAACCGGAATCCGCTTTTCGGGATCATGCTCTACAGCTTTTTAGGTTCCGTCGTTTCCGTGCTGGCGACCGGCTTTTGCGGCGTCTCCACGGGGAAGAAGGTGTAGGACAGCGTGATCGTGTTCAGCGGGTCCTGATCGCTGTCCTTCACGATCGAAGGATCGACGTAGAACACCACCGCCATCTCGCGGGTTTCGCCGGGCTTCATGGTTTGCTCGGTGAAACAGAAACAGTTGATCTTGTGGAAGTAGAGGCCAACCTGCGGCGGCGTCACGTTGTAGCCGGCCTGCGCGGTGATCTCCCGCGCCGCCATATTGATGACCTTGTAATAGACCGTCTTCACTTCGCCGATGCGAACCTTGACGGTGTTCTGCTCGGGCACGAAGCGCCACGGCAGGCCGGGCGCCACGTTCGAATCGAAACGGATGGTCAAAGTGCGATCGAGGACCTGGCCGGGGCCGGTTTCCGAAACCTGCGTGGTGCCGCCGAAACCGGTGGTGCTGCAGAACCAGGCATAGAGCGGCACCGAGGCGAAGGCCGCGCCGACCATCAGGGCGACGACGGCGCCGCACGTCGCGGCGACGATGACATCGCGTTTGATCTTGGGCTTTCTGTTCGGCGTCTGCGTCATATCGGGCGCACCAGCACGGCCGGGCCCTTCACCAGGGTCATGACGTAAAACAGGATCACCAGAGCAAGAAGCGACAGCGCGATGGCGATCGAGCGCGAACGCCGGGCGCGCTTCTGCGCCTCGGTGAGCACGACACCCTCGCCTGATTTTTTTTCGTCCATGGCCATCTCTCCGCTCACGCGGCCACTCCCGCGAGCAGCCCGCCCCAGCCGCGATCCACCAGCAACACGGCATAGAGCAGGAACAGGTAGAGGATCGAGAAGGCGAAAAGATGCCGGCAGGCGCGATCGGCCGGCGATGCCTCGCGATAAACCTGAACCGCCAGCAGCACCATCGCCGCGCCGGTTACGGCCGCGACCGCGCCGTAAAGCACGCTGGCATAGCCAAGCAGCCACGGCGCGATGCCGAGCGGCACCAGGACCAGCGTGTACAGCAGGATTTGCAGACGGGTATGCGTGTCGCCGGCGACGTTCGGCAGCATCGGCACGCCTGCGCGGCCATAGTCGCTCTTCTTGTAGATCGCCAGCGCCCAGAAGTGCGGCGGCGTCCAGAAGAAGATAATCGCGAACAGCAACAGCGGTTCGAGCGACAGCGAACCGGTCACCGCGGCCCAGCCTATCATCGGCGGGAATGCGCCGGCGGCGCCGCCGATGACGATGTTCTGCGGCGTCGAGCGCTTCAGCCACATCGTATAAATGACGGCATAGAAGAAGATCGTGAAGGCCAGCAGCGCGGCCGACAGGATATTCACCAGGAGGCCGAGCACGACCACCGCGAAGGCCGACAAAGTGAGCCCGAAGGCCAAAGCCTCGCCCGGCCGCACGCGGCCGGCCGGCACCGGACGGCGCTGCGTGCGCGTCATCAGCGCGTCGATGTCGGCATCGAACCACATGTTGAGGGCGCCGGACGCCCCGGCGCCGACGGCAATGCACAGCAGCGCGGTGAAGGCCTCGACCGGATGGATCGAGCCGGGCGCGACGGCCAGGCCGACCAAGGCGGTGAAGACGACAAGCGACATCACCCGCGGCTTCAGCAGCGCGATGTAATCGCCGACTTCGGCGCTGCTCGGCTCGTGGATGCCGGCCTCATAGAGGCCCGGCTCGACAAGCCGCGCCCCGCCCTGCATCGGGCCGCCGACATTCGCGCCTTCGCTGATGAGCGACATTGCTCGGCTACGCCCTTTTCAAAACCCGCATTACTTGATGCGCGGCAGAACCTCGAACTGATGGAACGGCGGCGGCGAGGACAAGGTCCATTCTAGCGTCGTCGCGCCTTCGCCCCACGGATTGGCACCGGCCGCGCGCTTCTTCATGAAAGCTTCGGCGACGCCGATGAAGAAGATCACGAGGCCGACGGCCGCGATGTAGGAGCCGTAGGATGAGACTTCGTTCCAGCCGTGGAACGCATCCGGATAATCGACGGTACGGCGCGGCATGCCGGCGAGACCGAGGAAGTGCTGCGGGAAGAAGACGATGTTGACGCCGATGAAGGTGACCCAGAAATGGGTCTTGGCGATCGTCTCGTTGTACATGTAGCCCGAGATCTTCGGGAACCAGTAGTACCAGCCGGCGAAGATCGCGAACACCGCGCCGAGCGACAGCACGTAGTGGAAGTGCGCGATGACGTAATAGGTGTCGTGCAGCACGCGGTCGACGCCCGCGTTCGACAGCACGACGCCGGTCACGCCGCCGACGGTAAACAGGAAGATGAACCCAACCGCCCACAGCATCGGCGTGCGGAATTCGATCGAGCCGCCCCACATCGTCGCGATCCAGGAGAAGATCTTCACGCCGGTCGGTACCGCGATGACCATGGTGGCGGCGATGAAGTAGGCCTGCGCGCCGGTCGACAGACCGACCGTGTACATGTGGTGCGCCCAGACGACGAAGCCGATGCCGCCGATCGCGACCATCGCATAGGCCATGCCGAGATAACCGAACACCGGCTTCTTGGAGAAGGTCGAGATGATCTGACTGACCATGCCGAAGCCGGGCAAGATCAGGATGTACACTTCGGGGTGGCCGAAGAACCAGAACAGGTGCTGGAACAGCAGCGGGTCGCCGCCGCCTTCGGGCGAGAAGAAGGTGGTGCCGAAGTTACGGTCGGTGAGCAGCATGGTGATGCCGCCCGCCAGAACCGGCAGCGACAGCAGCAGCAGGAACACGGTCACCAGGATCGACCACACGAACAGCGGCATCTTGTGCAGGGTCATGCCCGGCGCGCGCATGTTGAAGATGGTGGTGATGAAGTTGATGGCGCCGAGGATCGACGACGCGCCGGCCAGATGGATCGACAGGATGGCGAAGTCCATCGCCGGGCCGGGGTGGCCGGTGGTCGACAGCGGCGCATAGATGGTCCAGCCGGTGCCGGCGCCGAGCGAGCCGGGCTCGCCTTCGACGAACAGCGAGCACAGCAGCAGCGCGAACGCGGCCGGCAGCAGCCAGAACGAGATGTTGTTCATGCGCGGGAACGCCATGTCCGGCGCGCCGATCATCAGCGGCACGAACCAGTTGCCGAAGCCGCCGATCATGGCCGGCATGACCATGAAGAAGATCATGATCAGGCCGTGGCTGGTGGCGAACACGTTGTATTCATGCGGGGTCGGGAAGAACTGAAGACCCGGATTCTGCAGCTCGAGGCGGATGGCGATCGACATCAGGAAGCCGATCACGCCGGCGACCATCGCGAACGCCAGGTACATCGTGCCGATGTCCTTGTGGTTCGTCGAATAGACGTAGCGGCGCCATCCGGTCGGGTGGGCGTGTTCGTGGGTGTCGTGGGTGTCGTGCGCGCCGTGTGCTGCTGCGTGTTCGGCCATTGTCAGTTTCCTTCGACCCTGATCTGTCTGATATCGCCCGCGTATTATATTCGCTTAAAGCTATGTGTCACTTGACGCTGGCGGACTCCACCGCGGCGACGGCGTTCTTCGGCGCGTCGTCGGCGGAGGCAAATTTCTTCTTCGCCGCCTCGAGCCAGGCGGCATAGTCCTTCTCGCTCAGGACCTGGACGGCGATCGGCATGAAGGCGTGGTCGCGGCCACAGAGCTGCGAGCACTGGCCGTAATACATGCCTTCGCGCTCGGCCTTGAACCAGGTTTCGTTAAGCCGGCCCGGGATGGCGTCGATTTTCACGCCGAACGACGGCACCGCCCAGGAGTGAATGACGTCGGCACCGGTGGTGATGACGCGCACCACCTTGTTGACCGGAACAACCATCGAGTTGTCGACGGCCAGCAGGCGCGGTTCACCGGCCTTCAGATCCTTGGGCTGCTTCATCAGCGAGTCGAATTCGATCTTCGCGTCGGGATAGTTGTAGGTCCAGAACCACTGCTTGCCGGTGGCCTTCACCGTCACGTCGGCCGCCGGCACCTTGAGCTGGTAGAACAGGAGCCGGAACGACGGCACCGCGATCGCGACCAGGATGAGGACCGGAACCACGGTCCACACCACCTCGATCATGGTGTTGTGGGTGGTGCGCGAGGGCACCGGATTGGACTTGGAGTTGAACTTCACAATGATGATGACGAGCAGCGCCAGAACGAACGCGACTATGATCGCGATGACCCAGAGCAGGAAATTGTGGAACCAGACGACGTCTTCCATCACCGGCGTCGCGGCATTCTGCAGGCCGATCTGCCACGGATGCGGCTCGCCGGTCGCAGCGAATGCGGAACCGGCTGAAAGAACAGCCAAGCTTGTGGCCACGAAAGCGATCAACCGCTTGAGCACCAGCATTTTCTTTTGCGCTCCTCGACGAAAAACGGCCTTGGACAAGGCCCCTTTTATTGCCCCTGCCCGCCACCCACCCGCGCGGGCAACTGGCGTGGCCCGTCACGGCATTTTGCCACTGGCGTGGCGGGTTTTGCGGTGCAGCGAGCCGGGGGAAACCCCGGCTTCTCAAACCACAAATCGGAGCGTGCCGCAATGTTACTCATTAGAACAGTTCTGCGACGAAGGGCTTATCCTCAGAGCGGACGAAAATGCCGTATTTCCGCCAAGTCGAAGGCGTTCACGATGGCGGACCAGGCCACGGCGGCCGGGTACCGGCAGCACGACCCGAATCGACCGTCTAGAATGCCGGCAGGCCAGTGATTCGGAGCCGCACGCCGCTCCGAAGAGCCCTCGCAAGCTTGCGCTAAAGGATTGAAGGATGAGCAATTTCACGCGCCGCAAGCGAGCGCAGGACGGCACTGGGCGAAGCATCGCCTTTGGCATCTTGGGGCTGTGCGCAGGTATCGCGCTGGTTTTCGCGGCTTCTGACCCGGCAGTAGCCCAGGGCGCCGTGAAATCCGTCCACAAGGACTGGCAAATTCGCTGCGATACGCCGCCCGGCGCCAAATCCGAGCAATGCGCGCTGATCCAGAGCGTCACCGCCGAAGACCGCGCCAATGTCGGCCTGACCGTGATCGTTCTGAAAACCGCCGATCAGAAGAGCAAGCTGATGCGCGTCGTTGCGCCGCTCGGCGTGCTGCTGCCGTCCGGTCTCGGGCTCAAGATCGACTCCGCCGATATCGGCCGCGCCGGCTTTGTCCGCTGCCTGCCGAATGGCTGCATTGCAGAAGTGGTGATGGACGACGAACTGCTCAAGAAATTGCGCACCGCCAAGACCGCAACCTTCATCATCTACCAGACGCCCGAGGAAGGCATCGGCTTCCCGATGTCGCTCGCCGGCTTCGGCGAAGGCTACGACAAGCTGCCTTAGGCGACCTCGCCTTCCGGCCCGGATAGGGGATAATGCCCGGCGCGCCCGGTCCGGCGGCGCGCTTTGCCCTAGCGCCGTGACCAGCCTCGAGTCGTTCATGTCCAAAAACCTCCTCGTCCTCACGACCGGCGGTACGTTCGACAAGCGCTACCCGGAAGGCCAGTGGGTGACGGAGTTCACCTTTCCGCCGGGACAGGAATCGGCGGTCACCGAAATCCTCCGGCGCGCGCGTATGGACCCGGCCGACTATGCCTGCGAATGGCTGTTCGCCGAGGACTCGACCATGATCACCGACGCGCAGCGCGACATCATCGCCGCGCGTTGCGCCGAGGCGACGCAAAGCCGCATCGTCGTCACCCATGGCACCGACACGATGACCCGCCGCATCGATCCCGCGACCGGCAAGGTTTCGACCACGCCGAACACCGCCGAGACCGTCGCCGCGCGCAACATGAACAAGACCGTCGTGCTGACCGGGGCGGCGCAGCCTGCGGTGCTGCGCGACTCGGACACCGACTTCAATCTCGGCCTTGCGATCGGCGCGGCGCTGATCGCGCCGCCGGGCGTCTACGTCGCCATGAACGGGCAGGTTGCGCCCTGGGACCGGATCGTGAAAAATCTCGATGGCAGCTTCCGGAAGCTGTAGCCGCGAAAGCCGATCAAGCATGGCGCTGTTCGACAGGAACGAGATCGAGGACGCGGCCCGCCTCGTCTATCGGTACATGCAGCCGACGCCGCAATATATGTGGCCGCTGCTCAGCCAGCGCGCCGGCGCCACCGTCTGGGTCAAGCATGAAAACCATACGCCGACCGGCGCCTTCAAGGTGCGCGGCGGCATCACCTTCGTGGACTGGCTCAAGCGCGCGCACCCTGAAGCCGCCGGCATCATTACTGCGACGCGGGGCAATCATGGACAAAGCCAGGCGCGCGCGGCGACCGCGGCGGGACTGAAGGCCAAGATTCTCGTGCCGTTCGGCAACTCCGTCGAGAAGAACGCCGCCATGCGCGCCTTCGGCGCCGAGCTCATCGAGTTCGGCAGCGACTTCGACGAAGCCCGTGTCGAGGCGATGCATCTGGCCGAGGTCGAAAACCTTTATCCGGTGCCGCCGTTTCATCGCGAAATGGCGCGCGGCGTATCGACCTACGCTCTCGAACTGTTCACCGCGGTGCCCGATCTCGACACCGTTTACGTACCGATCGGCTGCGGCTCCGGCATTTGCGGCGTCATCGCCGCGCGCGACGCGCTCGGCCTTGCGACCGAAGTCGTCGGCGTGGTGTCGACCGAGGCACAAGGCGCCAAGCTGTCGTTCGAAAGCGGCAAGCTCATCGAAACCAACTCCGCCAACACCATCGCCGACGGCATGGCGGTGCGCGTACCCGTCGCCGAGGCGTTCGAAATCTATTCCAAAGGCGCGAGCCGTATCGTCGCAGTCAGCGACGACGAGATCGGCGAGGCGATGCGCATCCTCTATCGCGACACGCATAATCTCGCCGAAGGTGCCGGCGCTGCGGCGCTCGCGGCCCTGCTCAGCGAAAAAGAAAAAATGCGCGGCAGGAATGTCGGCATCATCCTGTCGGGTGGCAATGTCGATCTGCCATTATACGCACGACTGTTGACCGGCGGTCCAAAAGAACCGGCAGCGGCATCAGGAAAGGAATAACGATCGTGAAGGCCTGGGACCATCCGCTCATCAAGAAGGGCATGCCGCTGCAGCTGGCCAAGCGCCGCGCGCGCATCGCGGCCGGCGAGAAGCCCTTCGGCTGGAAGGTCGGCCTCGGCGCCCCGGCAACGATGGAAAAGATTGGCACTGCGGCGCCGCTCGTGAGCTATCTCATGCATGGCGTCTACCTGCCGTCCGGCGCCACCGTGTCATTCAGGAATTATGTGAAGCCCGTCGTTGAGCCGGAAATCGCCGTGCGCATGGGGCGCGATCTCGGCGCCGGCGCCACCGCCGCCGAGACGCTCGCGGCCATCAAGGAGATCGGCCCCGCGATCGAAGTGGTCGATTCCGATCTGGTGACGACCGCGGACAATATCGACGTAGCGCTCGAAGGCGGGCTGTTTCAGCGTCACGTCGTGCTCGGCGACAAAACCCGCGCTGGCGGCAGCGTCGCCGGCCTCACGTCGCGCACAACGCGCAACGGTCAAGTGGTCGAGACCACCACGAACCCCGAAGCCTTGACCGGCAAGATGCTCGACGTCATCGCCCATGTCGCCAACACACTGGCCGCCTTTGGCGAGAAGCTGTCCGCCGGCGATACCATCATCACCGGCTCGATTACATTGCCGCAAATCATCGAAGCGGGCGAGAAAGGTTATACCCACGCGCTCGATCCGATCGGCGAGGTGACGATCAACTTTGTCTGGCAGTGAATTTCGCTCGAGAATGAAACCTTTGTGGGCATGTCAGCCGCCCGCAAAAGTCCGACAGGCACCTTTTTTATCCCGACTTTGGTTCTAGCCGGGGTGCGCTTGTGGCGGCGCCATCAGTCCCCATGTCCTCTACGGGGTATTTCATTCTCATCGAGGAATTCAATGACGCTTTTCGACAAAGCCAGGCTCGGTCCATTGGACCTGCAAAATCACATGGTCATGGCGCCGCTGACGCGCAGCCGCGCGATCGGCAATGTGCCGAACGATCTGATGGCGGACTATTACGGTCAGCGCGCCGGCATGGGTCTCATTATCACCGAGGGCACCTCACCCTCGCCGAACGGCCTCGGCTATGCGCGCATCCCCGGTATCTTCTCGGCCGAACAGGTTGCCGGCTGGAAGAAAACGACCGACGCCGTGCACGCCAAAGGCGCCAAGATATTTGTGCAGCTCATGCACACCGGCCGCATCGGCCATCAGCTCAATCTGCCGAAAGGCGCCCGCGTCATCGCGCCCTCGGCCGTTGCCGCAGCCGGCCAGATCTACACCGATGCCGATGGCATGAAGGATTATCCGACACCGGAAGCGATGAGCGAAGCCGACATCGTCGCAGCCGCCGTCGAGTACGTGCGGGCCGCCGCCAACGCGGTCAAGGCGGGCTTTGACGGTATCGAACTGCACGCCGCCAATGGCTACCTGCTCGAACAGTTCATCCGGCCCAACACCAACATCCGCACCGACAGCTATGGCGGCAGCATCCAGAACCGCGCGCGCTTCGTGCTCGAAGTCGCGCAAGCAACGATCGCCGAGATCGGCAAGGACAAAGTCGGCATCAGGCTGTCGCCCTTTGGCGTGGCCAGCGACATGCATCCCTATCCGGAGATGGAAGCCGACTACGGCTATCTCGCCGAGAAGCTCAATGAGCTCGGTCTTGTCTATGTCCATCTCGTCGATCATTCGGCGTTGGGCGCGCCGGCCGTGCCCGATTCGATGAAGGCGACGTTCCGCAAGGCGTTCAAGCGGACGCTGATCCTCGCCGGCGGCTACGATGCCAAGCACGCCGAAGCCGACCTCGCCGCGGGCAAAGCCGACCTGATCGCGTTCGGCAGGCCCGCTTTGGCCAACCCTGATCTGGTTGAGCGCTTCAAGGCCGGCGCTGCGCTAAATCCGCCCGACGCGGAGACGCTCTACACGCCGGGGCCGAAGGGCTACACCGATTACCCGGTGCTGGAGAAGCAGCCGGCCTGATCGCCGCCACAACGGACTGGCCAAAACACAGGCATCCGCGTCATAAGCGCGGATGCCTTTCTATTTGCGAGAGAACCACGCGTGATCCCCTGGTCTGTGCTCGATACGGCTCAAGTTCCCGGCGGCCGGGAAGAGCTGCGCCTTAAACAGCGCGGCGCCGAATTCGTCATCATGCTCGGCTCCCAGGAACTCATGAGCAGCCGGCTCAGCGCCACCGAACAGGCCCTGGCGACGATCGGCTGCGACACGATCAAAACACGTGACAAGCCGCGCATCCTGATCGGCGGGCTGGGCATGGGGTTTACATTGCGCGCCGCGCTGATTGTGCTCAGCGACAAGGCCGAGATCGTCGTCGCCGAACTGGTGCCCGCGGTGATCAAATGGGCGCGCGGACCGATGGCCGCCCTGTTCGGCGGCAGCCTCACTGATTCCCGCGTCACCATTCGCGAAACCGATGTCGGCGAACTCATCCGCGCCGGACGCTCCGCTTATGATGCCATTCTGCTCGACGTCGACAACGGTCCGGCCGGGCTGACGCGCACCGCCAACGATGCGCTGTACGATCTCAACGGCCTGGACGCCGCCTACAGGGCATTGCGGCCAGGCGGCGTGCTGGCGGTATGGTCGTCGGCGCCCGATCCGAAATTCACCATGCTGCTGCAGAAGTCCGGCTTCGCGGTGAAGGAAATTCCGCTGCGCGCCAAGGGCCCGCGCGGCGGCGCCCGGCATTTCATATGGACCGCGACACGGGGCCCCTAAGGCCGGCTCGCGCGGACGACCCTCGCCAAATCGCCGCATTGTGCCTATCTCTTGGCAAGCCGGTCCCGCGGGACCGGGCGATTTCCGGAGAAAATGCCATGGATCCAGCCGCTTCTTTCCTGATCGACCGCGCCGGGCTCGACAAGACCAAGGTGCGCGAACTCGTCGACCGCGGCCTGGAAGGCGCTGACGATGGCGAGCTGTTCCTCGAATACAAGCAGACCGAGGCTCTGGCCTTCGATAACGGGCGCCTGAAGCAGGCGACCTACGACACCACCCAGGGCTTCGGCCTGCGGGCGGTGAAGGACGAAGCCGTCGGCTACGCCCACGCTTCCGACCTGTCGGAAGGCGCGCTGGCGCGTGCGGCCGACGCGGTGCGCGCGGTCAAGGGCGGCTACACCGGCAAATATGCCGAAGCGCCCGGCCGCACCAACCGCAAGCTCTATGACGATGTGAACCCACTCGGCACGCCGACCTTCGAGACCAAGGTCAAACTGCTCGAGACCATCGACGCTTACGCCCGCGCCAAGGATCCGCGCGTGCGGCAGGTGACGGCGTCGATCGCCGCAACCTGGCAGGTCGTCGAAATCCTGCGCGCCGATGGCGAGACCTATCGCGATATCCGCCCGCTGGTGCGGCTCAATGTGTCGGTTGTTGCCGGCGACGGCGACCGGCAGGAAACCGGCAGCTATGGCGTCGGCGGCCGCGAAGGCTATGAGCGTTTCATCGAACCGTCGATGTGGCAGATGGCGGTCGATGAGGCCGTGCGGCAGGCGATGGTGAACCTCACCGCCGTCGCCGCGCCCGCCGGCGAAATGGATGTCGTGCTCGGCTCCGGCTGGCCGGGCGTGATGCTGCATGAAGCGGTCGGCCACGGCCTCGAAGGCGATTTCAATCGCAAGAAAACATCGGCGTTTGCCGGCCTGCTTGGCCAGCAGGTCGCGGCCAAGGGCGTCACCGTGATCGACGACGGCACGGTGCAACAGCGTCGCGGCTCGCTTACCATCGACGACGAAGGCACGCCGACCAATCGCACCGTGTTGATCGAGGACGGCATCCTCGTCGGCTACATGCAGGACCGGCAGAATGCGCGCCTGATGGGCATGAAGCCGACCGGCAACGGACGACGCGAAAGCCACGCCCATATGCCGATGCCGCGGATGACCAACACCGCAATGCTGGCCGGCCAGCACGAGCCGGCCGAGATCATCGCCTCGGTGAAGAACGGCCTCTATGCCGTCAACTTCGGCGGCGGCCAGGTGGATATCACCTCGGGCAAATACGTGTTCCAGTGCACCGAGGCTTATAGAATCGAGAACGGCAAGGTCACCGCCCCGGTGAAGGGCGCCATGCTGATCGGCAACGGCCCGACCGACATGCATCGCATCAGCATGATCGGCAACGACTTCGCGCTCGATCCGGGCATCGGCACCTGCGGCAAGAACGGCCAGGGCGTGCCGGTCGGCGTCGGCCAGCCGACCTTGCGCATGGACAAGATCACCGTCGGCGGTACGGCGTAACATTACGAGCATGCGTGAAGAAGCAATGACGACAGAAGCACAGACCGCCGCATCGCCGTCGCGCCTGCGACGCTTCGGCAAGGGCATCGTCGATATCGTCTCGATCCTGCTCGTCGTCACGGTCGCCAAGACGGCGCTGGCCGAGCCGTATTACGTGCCGTCGGGCTCGATGGAGCCGACCTTGCTGATCGGCGACGAGTTGCTGGCGACCAAGTTCGCCTATGGCTACTCGACGGCGTCGCTGCCGGCTTTCGTCGTTCTGCCCTCAAGCGACCGCCTGTTCGGCGCGATGCCGAAGCGCGGCGATGTCGTCGTGTTCCGCTGGCCGGGCGACCGCGCGCAGGTCTGGGTCAAGCGTGTCATCGGCCTGCCGGGCGATCACATCCGGCTTGAGCGCGGCGTTGTCTTCATCAACGGCGAGGCCGCGACCATCACGCCGGACGGCATCGGCGAATCCGAAAACGAAGATGGCTCGCAGACCAAGGCCGCGCGCTTCATCGAGACGCTGCCCGGCGGCCGCAAGCACGTCATCTTCAAGCTGTCGTCATTCGATCCCCTCGACAATGTGCCGGACACGGTCGTGCCGCCCGGCCACGTCTTCGTCATGGGCGACAACCGCGACAACTCGGCCGACTCCCGCGTGCCGCTCCGCGCCGGCGGAGTCGGCATGCTGCCGACCGCCAATCTCATCGGCCGCGTCGATGCCATTGTCGGGTCGTGGGACCTCGGCATGAAGCACGAGCCGGTCTGGACCTGGCCGAAGGGCCTGCGCCTGTCGCGGTTCTTTAGCGGCGTGCAGTAACACCCGTCATGGCCGGGCTTGTCCCGGCCACCCACGACTTACTTTCTGAAATGACGCGAAGACATGGATGCCCGGCACAAGGCCGGGCATGACGACGCTCATATCAGCGAACCACACCGGAAATGCAGCACGGCTTGGCCCGCGGCCGCGTGATCCGGTCTTTCAGGAAACAGCGCGCCGCCGAGCCGATATAGCCGGGGCGCACATAGGTCCAGGCGCGGCATTTATTGTCGGCGGTGCAGGCCTGACCGCAGGCCGCGCCATTGGCATCCGCCGGCAACTCGAAATTCCGATAATCGCCGCCCAGCCGGTCGATCGAGAATTCGGTTTCGCCGATGCGCGGTTCGATCACGCCGGCGCCGCGCACGCCGGACACGCAACAGGCATCGTCATTGCGCGGCGGCACTTTGTTTTTGAGCCAGCAAGTCGCCTGCGCGTTGGCGGTGCGCGGATAGGAAAAGCTCCAGGCCAGGCAGCGCGAATCGCGCTCGCAACGCGCGGCGCAGACTTCCGGGTCGCCGCTCCTGATCTCGAATTTCAGGTAGTCGCCGCCACGGCGGTCGAATCCGGTTTGCGCTGCAGCAAGCCCCGGCACGAGGCTCATGGCGAGGCTCATGACAACGCCCATCATGGCGAGGGCCGCCAGACAGGCGCGCGTTTTCCGCTTCATCCCGGCTCGATCGATCCGCAGTCGCATCCCGGCCCGCTATTTCCTTCGGACAAGCCCGGTCACTCACCAAGGCTCAATCGATGTCTTTTCCTGCGCCCCCGCTTGTGCAGGTGCAGCATGACAGATGCCGCCAAACAAGACAAAATCTTCCGCACGACGATGGGGGAGGAAGTCCTGCCGGGTACCCGCCTGTCGCCGCGGCCGATCATGGCGGCCGGACCGTGCGAACCAACGCATGGCCGGACGCTCGCTGTACGCCGCGGCGGCCCGACGAGATAAATATGACGACGACGCCCGATCTCTTGCGGAAGGGAGCGGCGCGCGCGGCGGCGCGTTTGCGCGCCCGACTCGCCGCGTATGATCGCTACGATGTCGCGGCCGCGGCGCTGTTCGCCGTCCTCGTCGCGCTGATCCTGGCCACCTTCAACGCCTACGCCATCACCAACGACGAGGAAGTGCAGCAGCGCTACGGCGAGTTGATCGTCGCCTACTACGCCAGCGGCTTCACCGATCAGGCGCTGTTTCACTTCGTCAATCTGTATCTCTACGGCGGGCTGTTCGATGTCATCGCGGTGCTGACACAACGCGCGCTGCCGATGGTCGATGCTTACACGCTCCGCCATATCCTGTGCGCCATGACCGGCATTGGCGGCATCATTGCCGCCTGGGCGACGGCGCGGCTGGTGGCCGGCCCGCGCGCCGCGGCGATTGCCGCCTTTGCGCTGGCGGCTTGCGGGCCCTGGTACGGCTCGATGTTCAATCACACAAAGGACATCCCCTTCGCCGCGGTAATGATGGCCGCTATTTATTTTCTGTTGCGCGCAAGCCGCGATCTACCGCAGCCGCGTCGGCGCGATGTGATCTGTTTCGGCATATTGCTCGGCGCCGCGCTGGGCATCCGCGTGCTCGGGCTATTGCTCATCGGTTATGTCGGGATGGCGATATTCATCACCGGGCCGCGCTGGCGCGGCAATGTGCGTGACGCCTTCGACTTTTTTGCCCGATCGATAACCGCTTTATTGCCGGCCTTCATCATCGGCTACGTCATCATGATCCTGGCATGGCCATGGGCGGCGCTGTCGCCGCTCAATCCGATCCGCGGACTATTCGACTTCGGCGAATTCCATTATCACATCCGGACTTTGCTCGACGGCCACGTCTATGAAATGGCCAACGTACCGCGTTGGTACGTACCGGCTTATCTGCTGATCAAGCTGCCGCTGACGATCATCGCCGGCGCAGTCGTTTCGATCGTCTTCATTTTAAGGCCACGCGGCAATGCGGTCCGGGAGAAGTGGCGCCGGCGCAACGAAACGCTGGTGCTGGCGGCAATCGCGACGTTTCCGGTGCTGTGCGAGGTGATCGACCGCGGGCCGGCCTTCACCGGGCTGCGCCACTTTCTGTTCGTGGTTCCGGTCTTGGCCGTGCTTGCGGGTATCGGCTTCGACGGATTGCTCGCGCGGTTTGCCGGCTATCGGCCCTGGCTTGCACGCACCGCGGCGCTCGCGATCGTCGCGGTGCTCGGCTGGAACGCCGGCATTCTGGTCGCGCTGCATCCGTATCAGTATCTCTTTTACAATCCGCTGGTCGGCGGCTTGCAGGGTGCGTCCGGAAAATATGTCGGCGATTACTGGGTCGCCATCATGCCGGAGGCCGTCGACGATCTCGAAGCCTACGTGGCGAAAATCGACTCCCGCGGTCATCACACCCATCGTTACACGGTCGCGGTCTGCGGCGAGCGCCTGCCGTTCGAAAAGGAAGCCAATTCACGCCTGCAATGGGTGAAGGACTGGTCCAAGGCCGAGTTCTTCATCGCGCCGACGCATATGAATTGCGACCGCGCGCTCGGCGGCAAGGAGATCACCCAGATCAAGCGGCTCGGCGTGAAGATCGGCGTCGTCAAGGATCGCCGCGCGCTGCTGACGCCCGAAGTCGCCGGCATTCCATAAAAACGAAAGCGCCCGCCGGAGGGGCCAGCGGGCGCTTGATCCGGGCGCGAGAGGGGATTTTCGCGGAGGTCTCGGATCTGCGGCCGATGAGAGGGATCGGCCGTTATCTGGAGCGCGCGTCGCGGCGCGCTCCGTGTCGGTTAAATCGCCTGACGCGAGGGCCGGCTGGTGGCGGGCCGGCGGAAAGCCTTGCCGTCGCCGTCCCAGTTCACGGTGCGCGCGCGGGCGCGATTCATGCGCCGTTCGATGGCGCGCTCGCTGAGCAGGGCCGTCGGGTCCTGCCACAGCGGCGCCGAGAAGGCGTCGCTCACGTCCGACCGCGTGATGCCGATATCGGCCAGCATGCGGTGGTCGAGACCGGCCAGCATCCGGGCGTCGCGGCGATTGCGGACGGCGCGGGCAACGGCTTTGACCGAGACGGCAACCACATTCAGCGCAACAGCGGCGACGCGGGTCAGAGTACCGGCGGCGAGCGGCAGAACGGGGTAAGCAGTCGTCATGGTCATCTCCATTTGATGTACGAAATCAGTGCTTTATGCCCTGATCTGGCCTGCCGGACCCTGTATCTCCACGTCCGAATCCCTGCTGGCAGGGTCTATATGCGCTTCGCCTATTGATTAGTGAAACGAATGTTTTTAATCTGATCAATCAGGAATGATGATATGACGGTGCTGGGAGAAAAGCCCCGGATTGTCAGGAGTTGGTCAAAAGGAGCCGCCAATGAGCGCACTACTCGACGCCGACCAGTTACGGACATTTATCGCCATCGCCGAGACCGGCAGCTTCACCAAGGCGGCCGAGTTCGTGAACAAGACGCAGTCGGCGGTATCGATGCAGATGAAGCGACTGGAGGAGCGGCTCGACCGACCGGTCTTCGTCCGCGACGGCCGCGCGTCCAAGCTCACCGAAGACGGACAGCGCCTGCTCGATTACGCGCGGCGCATCATCAAGCTGAATATCGAAACGCTGGCCGCGTTTACAGACGAGGAATTGTCCGGCCGCGTGCGGCTTGGCGTGCCGGACGACTATGCCGACCGCTACCTGCCCGAAATCATGGCGCGGTTCTCGCGCGCCTATCCCGGCGTCGAACTTTCCGTGATCTGCGAGCCGTCGGTCGACTTGTGGGAGCGCATCGACGCCAACGAGATCGATCTCGCCATCGTTACCAATTGCGAATCGCAGCGCGCCGTCGAGACCTTCCGCCGCGAGCGGCTGTTGTGGGTGACGTCGAACCGGCACACCGCGCATACCGAAGAGACCGTACCGCTTGCGCTTGGCCGGCCGACATGCGCGTGGCGGCGCTCGGCGTGCGACCGGCTCGATACCATTGGCCGGCCCTATCGCCTGCTCTATTCGAGTTCAAATGCCGGCGCCGTCGCGGCCGCCGTTCTGTCGGGGCTGGCGGTGTCGGTGCTTGCCGAATCCGGATTGCGTCCCGGCATGCGCGTTTTGACGCCGGCCGACGGCTATCCCGATCTGCCGAGCTGCCAGATCGGCCTGGTGCGCAACGCGCATGAGGGCTCGACGCTCGCGAATGCACTGGCCGAGCACATCATCTCGTCGCTCGACAACTTGTCGGAAGCATCGATCGCGGCGGAGTAAAACTCAGGCCGCGCGCTGCCGCAGCACCAGGACGACACCGGCCAGCACGCTGACCAGTCCGGCGACCGCCAGCGGCGTCCATCGATAGCCTTCGAGGAATGTCGAGGCGACGAGCGCGATCACCGGATAGAGAACGGTGCTGTAGCCGGCGCGCGCCGCGCCGATGCGGCCGAGCATCGTGAAATAGATGCCGAAGCCGACAAACGAGCCGATGACGCTGAGATAAGCCAGCGAGACGAGATAAGCCGGCCGCAGGTCGACGGTAAAAACTTCGCCCCTCACCAAAGCGAGCAGAGCGACGAAGGCGGTGCCATACGCCATCGCCCAGGCGAGCGAGGCAAACACAGGCAGCCGGCGGCGCTGCGCGGCGAGCGATATCATGTTGCCGAAGCAGAAACACGAAGTGGCAATAAGGCCCAGCACGAAGCCGAGCAGCGCGCCGCCATCGAGCCGCAGGTCCTTCGCTTCAGGATAGAACATTGCCGCAACGCCGGCCACGCCGAGCAGGCCGCCGGCGATCGTGCGCGGACGAATGCGGGCTCCGAAGAATGCAGCGCCCATCACGACGTTGCCGACGGCTGCCAGCGTGAACAGGATCGACAGCAGCCCCGACGAGACGTGCTTGGCGGCGTAGTAGAACAGGACGTAGTTCAGCGAGAACGTCGTGAGCCCGAGGCCGACGAAATAGAGATGTTCGACGGCCCGGTATCGCAAGCTCTCGCCGCGCAATAAGGCCAGTGCGAACATCATCGGCGTGGCGATCGCGTAGCGCCACACGATCGACACTTCCGGCGCAACGACGCCAACCTGATAATGCGTGCCGATCCAGGCCAGCCCCCAGATCAGCACGGAGCTCACGAAAAGCGTGAGGTCGAGCGGCTTCATGGCGCGCAGCTGGGAGCCGCCAGGCCGCGCAGGTTTCGAATCGTTGCTTTGGGACATCGCAATGGTTTCGTGAAAAACGAAGCCGCCTTGTGCCGGTCCGGCCCTGTTCCGGCAACCGGCCCACCGGCAATGGCAGCTATGCGGTGCGGCGCACGCTTAGCAAATATCCGCCGCCGTCGCGTTCAAGACGCGCACAAGATCGGCGGGCGCGAGCTCGACCTGAAGGCCGCGACGCCCGCCATTGCAAAGGATGGCCGGAAAGGCGAGCGCCGATTGCTCGATGAAAGCCCGCACGCGTTTCTTGCTGCCGAAGGGCGAGATGCCGCCGACGTGGTAGCCGGTGATGCGTTCGGCCTCCGCCGCCCCCATCATCGCCGCACTTTTGGCGCCAGCCGCGGCGGCAAGCCGCTTCAGATTCACTTCACGATCGGACGGCGCCAGCACGCAGACCACTTCATTGCCCGCCTTGGCCATCAAGGTCTTGAGAAGCCGCGCCGGATCGATGCCGAGCGCTTCGGCCGCCTGCATGCCGATACGCTCGGCATTCGGATCGTAATCGTATTCGTGGAGCTTGAACGCGACGCCGGCCTTTTCGAGTGCGAGCGTCGCGGGCGTGGATTTGGCCATGAAGCGTACCCGAAAATTCGTCAGAGCTCAGCGCACGCCGTTATCTAATACATATACTCATCATAAATGTGATCGACCGAGCCGCCCCATTCGCCGTGGAATTTCTCCAGCAGCTCTTCAGCGGGCGTGATGCCGCGGGCGATCGACTCTTCGAGCGGGCGCAGGTAGCGCGTTTCATCGCGGCCGTTGCGGTCGAGCCTCCTGCGGCGGGCAAGCCCGCGTGCCGACGCGCGCAGCGTCTCCTGGGCCAAAGTGAGCACGTTGCGGCCGCGAATTTCGGCCTTGAAGCCGAGCTTCGGCACGTCGTCGCGCAATTTCTGACGTTCTTCGGCGGTCCAGGATTTGACCATGCTCCAGCAGGCGTCGAGTGCATCGTCGTCGTAGAAAATGCCGACCCAATAGGCCGACAGCGACGGCAGGCGGCGCCACGGCCCGCCATCGGCGCCACGCATTTCCAGATAACGCTTGAGCCGAACCTCGGGGAAGATCGTGGAGAGGTGGTTGGCCCAATCCGAGAGGCAGGGCCGCTCGCCGGGCAGCGCATCGAGCTTGCCGGCGAAGAAATCGCGAAATGATTTGCCGGCGACATCGATATAGGCGTCGCCGCGCTTGACGAAGTACATCGGCACGTCGAGCGCATAATCGACGTAACGCTCGAAGCTCATGCCATCCTCGAACGCGAAAGGCATCATGCCGGCGCGGTTGTTATCGGTGTCGCGCCAGATTTCCGAACGCGCGGACAGAAAGCCGTTCGGCTTGCCTTCGGTGAAAGGCGAATTGGCGAACAGCGCGGTCGCGACCGGCTGCAGCGCCAGCGACACGCGCAGCTTCTTCACCATGTCGGCCTCGGACGAGAAGTCGAGGTTCGCCTGCACGGTGCAGGTGCGATACATCATGTCGAGGCCGCGCGTACCGACCTTCGGCATGTAATTGGTCATGATCTTGTAGCGGCCCTTGGGCATGACCGGCACGTCGGCGCGGCTCCAGTCCGGCGTCATGCCCAGCCCAATGAAGCCGATGCCGAGGGGCTTCGCCACCTCGCGCACTTGCGCCAGATGCGCCATCAATTCCGAGCAGGTCTGGTGGACGGTGTCGACCGGCGCGCCGGAGAGCTCGAATTGCCCGCCGGGTTCCAGCGAAATGGCGCCGCCGCCGGTGACGTCGAACATGCCGATGATGTTCTCGCCTTCCATGATCGGCTCCCAGCCGAGCAGGCCGTGCATGCCCTGAAGCAGGGCGTGGATCGACTGGCGTCCGGCATAAGGCACCGGCTTGTGATCCTTCAGCGTGAAGACGAATTTTTCGTGCTCAGTGCCGACGCGGAATTGCGCCTTGGGTTTGCAGCCTGCTTCAAGCCAGGCGACGAGTTCGTCGCGCGTCTCGAGCGGGGTCATATCGATCTGGTCACGCGCCATAAAGTTCTTCCGGCCGAAGGGGCCGCGACCTTAAACATGACGGCGGCCAAAGGGCAATCCGGAAGACGTAAGGGTGCTATGCGGGCCCGCCGGAGCCGCGGCCGTGTCAAGACTTCGTGATGACGGCCGCGCCGGATTTTGCGCCTCGCTCGTACCAGCCGCGGCTTCGGTTGACGATCGCGACCACGGTCAGCATGACCGGTACTTCGATCAGGACCCCGACGACGGTGGCCAGCGCCGCGCCTGAATTGAAGCCGAACAGACTGATCGCCGCGGCGACGGCAAGCTCGAAGAAATTGCTCGCTCCGATCAGGGCGGACGGGCCGGCGACGCAATGCTGCTCGCCGGCAAGGCGATTGAGCAGATAAGCCAGACCGGCATTGAAATAGACCTGAATCAGGATCGGCACCGCCAGCAGCGCGATGACCAGCGGTTGCGCCAGGATCTGCTGGCCCTGGAAGCCGAACAGCATGATCAGCGTCGCCAGCAGCGCGACCAGCGACAATGGCTGCAGGGCCGCGAGCAGACGGTCGAGCGCCGCCTTGCCGCCCGCCGCAAGCACCCGGCGACGCAACAGTTGCGCCGCCGCCACGGGCACCACGATGTACAGTAACACCGACAGCAGCAGCGTATTCCACGGCACGGTGATCGCGGACAGGCCCAGAAGCAGGCCGACGAGCGGCGCGAAGGCAAATACCATGATGGTGTCGTTCAGCGCCACCTGTGACAGCGTGAAATGCGGCTCGCCTTTGGTGAGGTTGCTCCAGACGAACACCATCGCCGTGCACGGCGCAGCGGCGAGCAGAATGAGACCGGCGATGTACGAGTTGATCTGATCCGCCGGCAGATACGGCCTGAACAGATAGCCGACGAACAGCCAGCCGAGCGCGGCCATCGAGAACGGCTTGATCGCCCAATTGATGAACAACGTCACGCCGATGCCGCGCCAATGCTCCCTGACCTGCCCCAGCGCGGCGAAGTCGATCTTGATCAGCATTGGCACGATCATCAGCCAGACCAGGCCCGCGACCGGCAGGTTGACGCGCGCGATTTCGGCCGAGCCGATGGCGTGAAACACCGCCGGCATCAGTTGGCCGAGCGCGATGCCGACAACGATGCAGAGCGCGACCCAGAGCGTCAGATAGCGTTCAAACTTCGACACGGCCGGCCGCCAGTTTGGTCGCGCCTTCGGAGGCGCCGATATCCTTGAGCCGCTTTTGCAGGACGAGCTTGTCGAGCTTGGCGAGCGGCAAAGCGAGGAACAGTTCGATGCGGCGATTGAGCATGCGATAGGCATCCTTGAAAGCCAGCGCGATCTCGGCCTCGCTTCCCGTCGCCGCCGCCGGATCGGGAATGCCCCAATGCGCGGTCATCGGCTGACCCGGCCAGATCGGGCACGATTCGCCGGCCGCGTCGTCGCAGACGGTGAAGACGAAATCGAGCTCGGGCGCGCCGGGCTGCGCGAATTCGGTCCAGCTTTTAGAGCGCAACTGCGAGACGTCATGATTGAAATTCCGCAGCAGGTCGAGCGTGTATGGATTGACCTGCCCCTTCGGATGACTGCCGGCGCTGTAGGCCTTGAAGCGGCCCTGCCCGGCGCGATTGAGGATCGCTTCGCCGATAACCGAGCGCGCCGAATTGCCGGTGCAGAGGAAGAGGACGTTAAAGACATGGTCGGACATAGGTCACCTCAGGCGCAGCAGTTTGATTTTGACGACACAGGCGCCGGCGTTGGTGCACAGCAGGCTTTGGCGCCGGTCGTCCGCGCTTCGTTTTCGCCGGTGCCATCGCCGTAAGTGATGCTCTCGCCGGTCGTGTGGAACGTCTCCCAGGCAATACCCGCCGGATCGTCGATCCACGACTTTTCCGATTGGGCGTAGCAACAGGCGGTTTCGCCCTGGTCGATCACGGCGCCGCCAGCCTGATTAAGCCGCGAATAGACTTCCGCGAGCTCGCCTTTGTTCTCGACCTGAATGCCGAGATGATCGAGCCCCGGCGCGCGGCCGCGCGACGAGATCGCGAAGTTGACGCGCGGATCCTCGAGCATCCATTTGGCGTAATCGGATTTCACCACCGATGGTTCGGCGGCGAACAGCGCCGAATAGAAGCCGATTGATTTCGAAATATCGTCCACCGCGACGTGAACATGCAGGCGCTTCATGGGAAGCCTCCTCAGGCCGTTTGTTTGATGCGTTTTGTTGATGGCTTGCAGACCGCGGCCGGCGCGCATTTCTCAGGCTGACCGCCACAGCAATTGTCGGTGAGATAGCCGATCAGCGCGTTCATGGTGTCGAAACGCGCGGTGTAAATCATCGAGCGGCCATCGCGCCGAACGTCGACCAGACCCGCGACACGCAGCCGGTCGAAATGAAAGGTCAGCGTGTTCGGCGCAAGGCCGAGCTGGTCGGCGATGTTGCCGGCCGACATGCCCTCGGGGCCCGCCTGCACCAGCAGGCGATAGACATCGAGCCGATTGTCCTGGGCGAGCGCGGCCAGTGCCGCGACGGCATTTGTTTGTTCCATATTTCTACGAATATTGAAATATAGAGCCCATGTCAAGAGCTCTGCCGTTCGACGGGCGATGGTCCCCGCTCGCGGCGTGAAGGCGTCAGCTTGCCTTGGCCATATCGGTGGCGCCTTCGCCGCGGCCGATATCTTTCAGGTGTGAGGCGAGCACCATGCGGTCGAAGCTATCGACCGGCAACGCCAGCAGCAGCTCGATACGGCGGCGGAGCATGCCGAAGGCTTCGTCGAAAGCGACCGCGATTTCCGCCTCGCTGCCGGTGGCGCGCGCCGGATCGGGAATGCCCCAATGCGCCAGCAGCGGTTCGCCCGGCCAAGTCGGGCAGGTCTCGCCGGCCGCGTCGTCGCAGACGGTGATGACGAAATCGAGTTCGGGGGCGCCGGCTGTGGCGTAATCGTGCCAGCTCTTCGGCTGCAGGCCCGCAGTATCGAGGCCGGCTGCGCCGAGCACCGCCATCGCATGCGGATGAATTGCGCCAGAGGGATTGGTGCCGGCGCTATGCGCGGAAAACTGCGGACTGCCGAGTTTGTTGAGCAGCGCTTCGGCCATCACGGAACGCGCGGAGTTGCCGCTGCACACGAACAGGACGTTGTAGGTGCGGTCGCTCATCGCCCAATCCCCGAAAGACGCAATGCAGAAGCGGATAAAAATGTGAGGTGATGCTGTACCGGGCCGATATGACAACGCGGTGACACGTGAACCTGTTGTACGGGCGTGCGAATCCGGCCCCGTTGTTTGAAAAGGCCCGGGCCGGGCCTGCCCCCTTTTTCCGTTTCCCCGAAGGGATGGAGCGCACTCGATCTCGGGCCTGCCCGAGATCGAGTGCGTTTTCTGCGCAAGTTTTCTGCGCCAAGGGGTTTGCGAGACCCCTTTTTGGCGAGGCGGAGAGAGGATGGGAATATATACTGACAGCGCGGCGCGCGTCACGATTATTTTCCTTGAGCGCCTGCCGGTCGTCCCCGCGAAGGCGGCGACCCATGCGCCGTGCGCTCTCGATAACGCGGTGGCTATGGGTACCGGCTCGCGCTTGCTGCCGCTCCCTTGGCCGGGATGACAGCGTGGCGGGCAGGCGCCGATAGTTCCCAATTTGTTCTTTGACCCGCCGCCGCCATGCTCTATTGATCTGCGCCATGCAGTTCACGCCCCATCAGGACGACGCACTCCAGGCCGTCGCCGCCTGGCTCAAAGCCAAACCCGGCACCGGATCGACGCCGCAAATCTTCCGCCTGTTCGGCTTCGCCGGCACCGGCAAGACCACGCTCGCCACCCATCTCGCCGAGGCGGTCGACGGCGAGGTGAAATTCGCCGCCTTCACCGGCAAGGCGGCCAGCGTGATGCGCGGCAAAGGCTGCCGTGGCGCCACCACCATCCATTCGCTGATCTACCGCGCCCGCGAGAGCGGCGAGGAAGTGCCTAACTTCGACCTGTGGGATGAAGCGCCCGCGTCGAAGGCCTCGCTCATCATCATCGATGAATGTTCGATGGTCGATGCCGAACTCGGCCGCGACCTGCTGTCGTTCGGGGTGCCACTTTTGGTACTTGGCGATCCCGCGCAGTTGCCGCCGATCACGACCGGCGCGAACGGCGGCGGCTTCTTCACCGAGCACGAGCCGGACGTGATGCTCACCGAAGTGCACCGCCAGGCGCAGGACAATCCAATCATCCGGCTGTCGATGGATATCCGCGCCGGCGACTATCTCGAGCCGGGCCGCTATGGCGAAAGCGAAGTGGTCGCCAAAGGCGATCTCGATCCGCAGCGCGTGCTCGAGGCCGATCAGGTGCTGGTCGGCCGCAACAATACGCGCCGCGCCTATAACCAGCGCATGCGCGAGCGCCGCGGCTTCAAGGAAACGATGCCGGAAGCCGGCGACAAGCTGGTGTGCCTGCGCAACAACCGCAAGAAAGGCCTGTTCAACGGCGGCCTGTGGTCGGTGAAAGAGCGCGGCGGCCGCAAGACCGGCATCATGACCTTCCGCCTGCTGCCCGATGACGAGACCGCGACGCGCGGCGTCAAGGTGTCGGTGCGGCCGGAATGCTTCACCGGCGGCATCGAGCAGATCGACTGGCAGCGCCGCAAGCCCTACGACGAATTCGATTACGGCTATGTGCTCACCGTGCACAAGGCGCAAGGCTCGCAATGGGACGACGTCGTGCTGTTCGACGAGAGTTTTGCGTTCCAGGAAAGCCGCGCAAGGTGGCTTTACACCGGCATCACCCGCGCCGCGAAGCGGCTGACAGTGGTGATGTAATTTTCCGCGTCCGCCAGCGGACGAAAGGCAGCGCCGCGAGCGCCACCGCGGTGAATGCCGCGCCGGCGAGAAACGTCGCCGCCGGCCCGGTGATATCCCACAGCGCACCGGCAATGATACTGGCGGCCAGCATGGCGACGCCGCCGACAAGATTGAACACACCGAACGCCGTGCCACGCAGTTCATCGGGCGCGGCATCCGCCACCAGCGCGGCGAGCGGCCCTTGCGTCAATCCCATATGAAAACCCCAGAGCGCCACGCCGATCGTGACGGCCGCAACGCTGTCGGCGATGGCGAGCGTGAGGTCGGCAAGGATCAACAACGCGAAGCCGACGGTGACGACGCCATAACGGCCGATGCGATCGGAAAGCGCTCCGGCCGGCCAAGCCGTGAACGTATAGACGATGTTCATGACGACCAGCACGATCGGCACCAGCGAAACCGGCATGCCTACAGACTGCGCACGCAGCAACAGGAACGCTTCGCTGAACCGCGCCATCGTGAAGATGCCGGCAACCCCGACGATCATCCAATAAATCCGGCTGAGACGCCTAAGTTCGCGGCGCGAGAGCGGCGCGCGCACGGTCGGCAGGTCGGCCGGACGTTCCGGCTCATGCACGCCGAACACGACAATGGCGACCGAAACCAGGGCCGGCACCACCGCAATCCAGAACACCGCGGTGAAGTTGCTCGCGAAGGCCGCCATGAACACGATCGCCAGCAACGGACCGAGCACCGCGCCGACGGTATCGAGCGACTGGCGCAGGCCATAGGCGCTGCCGCGCAATTCCGCAGGCGTGAGATCGGCGATCAAGGCGTCGCGTGGCGCGCCGCGAATGCCCTTGCCGACGCGATCGACGAAGCGCGCCGCGACCAGCCAGCCGATACTTGAAGCCAGTGGAAACACGGGCTTGGTGACCGCCGCCAGACCGTAGCCGAGCGCGGCGAGCCATTTGCGCTTGCCGAGATAATCACTCAGCGCGCCGGAAAAGATTTTCGTGATCGAGGCCGTGGCCTCGGCGATGCCTTCGATGATACCGACGGTCAGCGTCGAAGCGCCAAGCACTGTGACAAGGTAAAGCGGCAGCAGCGCATGGATCATCTCGGAGGAGACGTCCATGAACATCGACACCAACCCGAGCGCCCAGACGCTGCCTGGAATCTCGCGCCAGTGGAGGAAAGAGCGAGCTTGTTCGGGCATTACCCTTTCTCATACGTCAGCTTACGGCGGCACGAAACTTATGCCGCCCTCTTCGCCGGCGCGAATTTGGTGTGGAAGCTCTCGCCCTTCTCCGCCATCTCGACCAGCAGCTTCGGCGGCGCGAAGCGGTCGCCGTATTTCTTCACGAATTTGTTGCACAGCGCGACGAAAGCCTTCGTCCCCATCATGTCGATGTAGGACAAGGTGCCGCCGGTGAACGGGGCAAAGCCGAAGCCGAGGATCGAACCGACATCGGCCTCGCGCACGTCCGTCACAACATGCTCCTCGAAGGTGCGCGCGGCTTCGACCGCCTGCGTGACGAGGAAGCGCTGCTTGAGTTCCTCGACATCAAGGGCTTCGATCTCGTCGCGCGAAAGCTTCTTCGGCAACAGATCGGCCAGGCCCGGCCACAGTTTCTTCGGCTGGCCTTGCGGATAATCGTAGAAGCCCTTTCCGTTCTTGCGGCCGAGGCGGCCCTGCCCCTCGACCATGGTCTCAAGCAGCTTCTTCATGCCGGGATCGACCGCGCCGGCACCGAGATCCGCTTCGGTGGCGCGCACGATCTTGAGGGCCAGATCGAGCGCGGTTTCGTCATTGAGCGACAGCGGGCCGACCGGCATGCCGGCCATGCGCGCCGTGTTCTCGATCATCGCCGCGGGGATACCTTCCTGCAACATCAGGTGGCCCTCGCGGATGTAGTTGAGCACGCAGCGATTGGCGTAGAAGCCGCGCGAGTCGTTGACGACAATCGGCGTCTTGCGGATGGCGCGGATGAAATCGAGCGAAGCGGCCAGCGCCACGTCGCCGGTTTCCTTGCCCATGATGACTTCGACCAGCATCATGCGATCGACCGGCGAGAAGAAGTGGATGCCGATGAACCGCTTCGGCTCCTTGAACTCGGTGGCGAGCGAGGTGATCGGCAGCGTCGAAGTGTTGGAGGCAAAGGTTGCATCGTCGCGGATCACGGCCTGGATTTTCTTGATCACGTCGGCCTTGACCTTGCGGTCCTCAAACACGGCTTCGACGACGAGATCGCAATCCGACAGCGCGGCATAGTCGGCGCCCGGCGTGATCTTCGCGAGCACGGCGTCGCGTTCGGCGCCCTTCATGCGGCCTTTGGCGACGCGGTCCGACATCGCCTTGTGCAGGCCGGCCTTGCCCTTGTCGGCGGTTTCCTGGTCGCGGTCGATCAGCACGACATCGAGGCCCGCGGCGGCGGACACCTGCGCGATGCCGGCACCCATGAAGCCGGCGCCGACGACGCCTATCTTCTTGAACTTCGTCGCCGGTACATTGACCGGGCGGCGCGCCCCCTTGTTGAGATCCTGCATGTTGACGAACAGCGTCCGCATCATCGCCGTCGCTTCCGGCGAACGCAGAATCTTGGCGAACCAGCGCGACTCGACGCGCAGCGCGGTGTCGATGTCGAGTTGCAGGCCTTCATAGACGACCTGGAGAATGGCGCGCGCGGCCGGATAATTATCGTAGGTCTCGCGGCGATAGATCGCGTTGGCCGGCGGGAAGGTCATCATGCCGGCCTTGGAATAAACAAGTCCGCCGGGGAACTTGAAGCCTTTCACATCCCACGGCGCCTCGCCTTTGCCGCCGGCCTTGATCCAGGCCTTGGCGGTTTCCACGAGCTTGTCCTGCGGCACGACATTGTCGACGAGCTTGGCCGCCTTGGCGCGATCGACCTTGATCTGGTCGCCCTTGAGCAAAAATTGCAGCGCGTCGGCCGGCATCATCATGCGCGCGATGCGCTGTGTGCCGCCGGCGCCGGGAAACAGGCCGACCTTGATCTCCGGCAGGCCGAGCCGCGTCTTCGGATTGTCGGTGGCGATGCGGTGATGGCAGGCGAGCGCCAATTCGAAGCCGCCGCCCATCGCCGTGCCGTTGAGCGCGCAGACCCACGGCTTGCCGCTCTTTTCCAGCCGCCGGTAAAGCTGCGAGAGCTTCGCGCTTTCCTCATAGACATATTTAGCGGCAGCGACCTCGCCTTCCTTTTTCACCTTGTCGGCGTAGATCGCGCCCATGCTTTCGAGCATAGTCAAGTCAGCGCCGCCGCAGAACGCCTCCTTGCCCGAGGTGATGACCGCGCCCTTGATCGCGGCATCGTTGGTCACCTTGTCGACGATGGCCGACAATTCGCCGATCACCTCCATGGTGATGACGTTCATCGAGCGGCCGGGCATGTCCCAGGTGATCAGCGCGATGCCATCGCCGTCGATGTCGAGTTTGAAGCTGCTCATGGGGATGTTCCTCTGAATTTTTTCTGTTGCCGGCCGCGTCAGTAGGGCGTGCCGTCGCGATGCAGGACGCGCAACGCGGTGCCGTCGCGCTCGAATCTGAGATCCTCGCCGGGGTAATGCGAGCGCTCGACCAGCGCGCGGGTGCCTATTTCGAGCAACACCACATCGCCCTGCGAGCGATTGACGATGGTGTGGCCGTTCGGCACACCGGCCTTGAAGCCCGCGCAGTCGCCGGCCTTCATGATGGTCTCGCCCTGATTTTCGATCAGCACGCATTCGCCCATGAGGATAAAGACGAATTCGTCCTCGCGCTCGTGCCAGTGCCGCACCGAGGTCGCGGCACCCGGCTCCAGCCGCGTCATGTTGACGCCGAACTGTGTCAGGCCGGCGGCGTTGCCGAGCGGCGTCTTGTGACGGCCGGCGCAGATATGCTGAAACGCGGCCGGATAATTCGGCGAGCCGATACGGGTTTCCTGCTTGCCGATATCGATCTTGGGCATTGATCTCCCTTTCGCCGCTCCCCGCCAGGCGGGCAGAGGTCAACTCGCATTCGCTTCGCGAATACTCGCCACCCTCTCCCCGCACGCGGCGAGAGGGAAGAAAAATTACACCCGCTCGATGATCGTCGCCGTTCCCATGCCGGCGCCGATGCACAATGTGATGAGGGCGGTTTCCTTTCCGGAGCGCTCAAGTTCGTCGAGCACGGTGCCGAGGATCATCGCGCCGGTGGCGCCAAGCGGATGGCCCATGGCGATGGCGCCGCCATTGACGTTCATCTTGTCGTGCGGAATGTCGAAGGCCTGCATGTAGCGCAACACCACGGAAGCGAAAGCTTCGTTGAGCTCGAACAGGTCGATGTCGCCGATCGACATGCCGGCGCGCTTGAGCACCTTCTCCGTCACCGGCACCGGGCCGGTCAGCATGATCGACGGCTCGGAGCCGATATTGGCGAAGGCCTTGATGCGCCCGCGCGGCTTGAGGCCAGCTTTCTTGCCGGCCTCCTCATTGCCGATCAGTACCGCGGCGGCGCCGTCGACAATGCCGGAGGAATTGCCCGGCGTGTGAATGTGATTGATCGATTCAAACTCGGGATAACGCTGGATGCCGACGGCATCGAAGCCGCCCATCTCGCCCATCTGGATGAAAGACGGGTTGAGCGCGGCGAGCGACTGCATCGTCGTCGACGGACGCATATGCTCGTCCTTGTCGAGGATGGTCAGGCCGTTGATATCCTTCACGGCAATCACCGAATTTTTAAAGCGCCCCTCGTCCCAGGAGCGGCCGGTGCGCTTCTGGCTTTCGACGGCGTAGGCATCGACGTCGTCGCGCGTGAAGCCGTATTTGGTCGCGATCATGTCGGCCGAGATGCCTTGCGGCACGAAATAGGACTTGAGCGCAATCGACGGATCGACCGGCCAGGCGCCGCCCGACGCGCCGATGCCGACGCGACTCATCGATTCGACGCCGCCGCCGATGGTCATGTCGTGCTGGCCCGCCATCACCTGCGCGGCCGCAAAATTCACCGCGTCGAGGCCCGAGGCGCAGAAGCGGTTGATCTGGATGCCGGGCACCTTTTCGCCGAAGCCGGCCATGATCGCCGAGACGCGGGCGATGTCGCCGCCGGCTTCGCCGACCGGATCGACACAGCCGAGCACGACGTCGTCGACCAGATCGGGCTCAAGCTTGTTGCGGTCCTTGATAGCGGCCAGCGCCTGCGCGGCGAGGTTGAGCGCCGTGACCTCGTGCAGTGCGCCATCGGACTTGCCGCGGCCGCGCGGGGTGCGGACGGCGTCGTAAATGAATGCGTCGGGCATAGGTGTTTCTCCTGGCTGTCTGCGACAGAGAAATTACAGGCTGCGCGCGATCAGAAGCTTCATGATCTCGTTCGTCCCCGCATAGATACGCAGCACACGGGCGTCGCGGTAGAGGCGCGAAATCGGATATTCGTCCATGAATCCATAGCCGCCGAACAGTTGCAGGCAGCGGTCGAGCAACTGTCCGAGCGTGTCGGTCAGGCGGTACTTGGCCATCGAGGCCGTCACAGTGTCGAGCTTGCCCTCGACGTGCAGGCCGATGCAATGGTCGAGGAATACTTTCGCAATGGTGGCGTCGGTCTTGCAGGCGGCGAGTTCGAACTGGGTGTTCTGAAAGTCGATGATCGCCTTGCCGAAGGCCTTGCGTTGCTTGACGTAATCGACGGTCAGCGCCAGCGCCCGCTCCATCATGGCGACGGCGTTGACGGCGACGATCAGCCGCTCCTGCGGCAGTTCCTTCATCAACTGATAGAATCCCTGGCCCTCTTCGGTACCGAGCAGCGCCTCGGCCGGCAGCTTCACATCGTCGAAAAATAATTCCGACGTATCGGCGGCGTCCATGCCGAGTTTCTTGAGCTTGCGGCCGCGGCGGAAGCCCGGCGCGTCGTCGGTCTCGACCACCAGCAGCGACACGCCTTTGGAGCCGGCCGCAGGGTCGGTCTTGGCAACGACAACGATCAGGTTGGCGTGCTGGCCGTTGGTGATGAAGGTCTTGGCGCCGTTGAGGATATAGCCGTTACCGGATTTGACGGCCTTCGTGCGTACGCCTTGCAGGTCGGAGCCGGTGCCCGGCTCTGTCATGGCAATGGCGGCAACCATTTCGCCGCTGGCGAGCTTCGGCAACCAGCGCTTCTTCTGCTCTTCGGTGCCGTAATGAAGAATGTAGGGTGCGACGATACCGGAATGCAGCGGCGCGCCGAACGAATCGAAACCGCCGAGCGAATACTCGCGGTAGATTACCGCCTCATGCGCGAAGGTGCCGCCGGAGCCGCCGTATTCCTCGGGCATCGAAGCGGCGAGCAGACCGGCCGCACCGGCTTTGGTCCAGACGTCGCGCGGATAGATGCCTTCGTCATGCCAGGCATCGAGATGCGGCGTGAATTCATCGGCGATGAAGCGGCGGGCCTGCTCTTCGAGCAGGACGAGGTCTTCCGTCATCCATGACGGGCGCGGCAGATTGAGCGCTTCCATTGATCGGACTTCCCGGCGAGTCGTTTTTGTTGCCGGGGAGAATAGAGCGCCGACGGGCGGGATGCGAGGGCGTTACCCCAAGACAAGCGGCACTTCTTTTACCCTCCCCCGGAGGGGGAGGGTCGCGAACCGAAGGTCAGCGGGGTGGGGTGAGTTGTCGCCCGTTCACCCCACCCCGACCGTCTTCGCGATTGCTCCGGCGGTCGACCCTCCCCCTCCAGGGGAGGGTCGACCGCCACGGGGCCCTTTACTTCGCCGGGTCCTTCACGTTCTCGATCTTGTCGAACTCGACGTTCTGATTGACGCCGTTCACCTTCTCGACACGGCGGATGTAAACCGTCTGCACGATGTCGCGGGTTTGCGGGTCGATCGAGATCGGGCCGCGCGGGCTTTCCCACTTCATGCCCTTGGCGGCGCCGATCAGCGATTCGCCGTCGGTCTTGCCGCCGGTCTTCTTGAGCGCTTCGTAGATCAGGTGCATGCCGTCCCAACCGCCGATCGAGAAGATGTCGGGGTTGCGCTTGAATTCGGCGTTGTACGACTTCACGAAAGCCTCGTTCATCTTCGATTTGTGCTCCCAGCCATAGTGGATCACGGTGATGATACCGAGGCCGGCGTCGCCCATGTTCTTGAGTGCGGTGTCGTCCATGGTGAGTTCACCCTGGCCCATCACCTTCACCTTTTTGGGGTCGACGCCACGCTCCTGCAGCGCCTTGGCGATAGCCACCGGTTGCGCGCCGCCCGGAATGAAGATGAACACGGCTTCCGGGTTGAGGTCCTTCATACGCTGGACGTAAGCCGAGAAGTCTGGATTGGCGACCGCCATGCGCACCGAACCGACGATCTCGCCGCCGGCGGCCTTGAAGCCCTTCTGGAACCAGGTCTCGGCATCGATGCCCGGACCATAGTCGGAAACCATGGTGTAGGCCTTCTTCACGCCGTTCTTCGCCGCCCATCCGCCGAGCGTGTTCTCGAGCTGCGGAATGGTGAGCGAGGTACGCGCCATGTAGGGCGACTTGGTGGTGATGATCGAGGTCGCCGCGTTCATGACGACCATGAACTTCTTGCCTTCCTCCGACGCGCCGGCGGCGCCGAGCGCTTCCGGCGTCAGCGTGAAGCCGGCGAGGATATCGACCTTGTCGCGCACGATCAGTTCCTGCGCCAGACGCTTGGCGACATCCGGGTTCGGACCGCCGGTGTCCTTGCGGATCAATTCGATCTTCTTGCCGGCGACGGTGTCGCCATGCTGCTTGATGTAGAGCTTGATGGCGTTATCCATCTGCGCGGCGGTATCGGCGAACTGGCCGGAGTAGGCCATGATCAAACCGATCTTGACCGTGTCCTGCGCGTAGGCCGAGGATGCGGTCGTTGCGGCCAACAGCGCGGCCGCCAATACGAAAACTGACTTCTTCATCAATACCCTCCCAATAGCCGTTCCCTTGGTAGACGGCTTGTCCCTTAAATTAGCGGCATTCCGGGCATTCGTCACGCTCTCTTGCCGCTCGCTCATCGCACGGACATGCAGAAATGCTCAATTTCGCGGTTTTCGATCACCTCGACAGCAGTGGCGCGCCGTTAGGCACATTCTTTGAAGAACGGCTGAAGCTTGTTGAATCGATCGAGCGTGCCGGATTCGCCGGTTATCACCTTGCAGAGCACCATTCGACGCCGCTGGGCCTCGCCGCGAGCCCGAGCGTTTTCCTCGCCGCGGCAATCCAGCGCACGCGCACGCTGCGACTCGGCCCACTGGTCTATGTGCTGCCGCTGTATCACCCGCTGCGCGTTTACGAAGAGATCTGCATGCTCGATCACATGAGCGGCGGCCGCCTGATGGTCGGAGTGGGCCGCGGCGGCGCGCTGGTCGAACACGAGCGGTATGGGATCGATCCCACCAACGCGTCTGCGCTGTATCACGAAGCGTTCGCCGTGCTGATGCGCGCCTTCGACAGCGACGTCGTCAATTTCGAGGGCAGGTTCTTCACCTTCAAGGACTACGTGGTGCAGGCGAAGCCCGCGCAGTTGCCGCATCCGCCTTTGTGGTACGGCGCCCCGAGCCCGGACGCGATCGCGTGGGCCGTGCCGAAAGGTATCAACGTCGTCTCGCTTGGGCCGGCCGATCGGGCCCGCGCTATCAGCGATCGCTATCGCAAGGATTGGCGCGAGCTCGGCCGCGACGATGCTGCACTGCCGCATATCGGCATTACCCGGCACGTCGTCGTCGCCGAAACCGATGCCGACGCCAAGCGCGTCGCGCATAGCGCCTACGCCCACTGGCGACAGTCGATGGACTGGCTGTGGCGGCATGCGGGGCAGGATTTCTCGCTGAAGGCCATTTACCCGCAGACCTTCGAGGAACTGGCGGCGATCGGACACGGCATCGCCGGCTCGCCGGCCACGGTGCGCGATTACATGGCCCGGCTTGAGCGCGAGGCCGGCGTCAATTACGTGCTGTGCCAGACGGTGTTCGGCGACATGACATTTGCTGATGCCAACCATTCAATCGATTTGTTTGCCAAAGAGGTCGTGCCGGCGTTTCGCTAATCGTGGGCGCGCGTGGTAGAATCACAGCGCCAAGCCGGGACCGGATCTCATGACAGCAACGACAGGAGACGCCGATTTCGGCGTCGAATCGCCTTATGCGTGGCGGCGGCTGGCCGCTGGCCTTTCGCTCAGCACGCTCGGCGGCGTCGGCATGTGGTCGGTGGTGGTGGCGCTGCCCGCGATGCAGGCCGATTTCGGCGTCGACCGCGCCGCGGCTTCGGTGCCCTTCACGCTGACCATGCTCGGCTTCGGCTTCGGCAATATCGTCATGGGGCGCCTCTCCGATCGTTTCGGCATCGCCTTGCCGATGGCGCTCGGCACTGTTTTGCTCAGCCTCGGCTATGTGCTGTCCGGTCTTGCCGGCGCGCTGTGGCAGGTTTCGATCGCGCATGGGCTGTTGATCGGGCTCGGCGCCTCGACCTCGTTCGGGCCGCTGATGGCCGACATCTCGCACTGGTTCTCGAAGCGCCGCGGCACCGCGGTCGCCATCGCCGCCGCCGGCAATTATCTCGCCGGCACGTTCTGGCCGCCGGTGGTGCAGCACTTCATCGAATCGAGCGGCTGGCGCGCGACCCATATCGGCATCGGCATCTTCCTCATCTTCGCGATGTTTCCGCTGATCCTTGTCATGCGGCGGCGGCGCGTCGAGGGCCATAGCGACCTCACCACCCTGAGCGACGCGCGGCGGCGCGCCGAGAGCCCGTTCTCACCGCGCACGCTGCAAGTGCTGCTCTGCATCGCCGGCGTCGCCTGCTGCGTGGCGATGTCGATGCCGCAGGTGCATCTCGTCGCCTATTGCGGCGACCTCGGTTACGGCGCGGCGCGTGGCGCCGAGATGCTGTCGATGATGCTGGCCTTCGGCATCATCAGCCGCGTCGGCTCCGGCTTCGTCGCCGACCGGATCGGCGGCGTGCGCACCTTGCTGCTCGGTTCGGTGCTGCAAGGCGTCGCGCTGTTTCTCTATCTGCCGTTCAACGGGCTGTATTCGCTCTACGTCATCTCGGCGATGTTCGGCCTGTTCCAGGGCGGCATCGTGCCGAGCTACGCCATCATCGTGCGCGAATATTTCTCGCCGAAGGAAGCCAGCACGCGCGTCGGGCTGGTGATTTTCTCGACCGTGATCGGCATGGCGGGCGGCGGCTGGATGTCGGGCAAGATCTTCGATCTCACCGGCTCATATCAGGCGGCCTTCCTCAACGGCATCGCCTTCAACGCGCTCAACGTATCGATCATGCTGTGGCTGCTGCTGCGCTCACGGCGCGGCGGACAGGTCGCCGCGACGGCGTAGCAAGCAGCCCGGGCGGAGCGCCGCGAAACCCGGGCTGCGAACTAAAACGCCTCCGCCGGCAATTCCATCGTCGAGGCTGCGCCCGCCTGGATTCGGACAAGACGCGTCGCGGTCTCCGGCAGCATCCGCTCCATGAAGAAGCGCGCGATGACGAGCTTGGCGTTGTAACGCGCGGCATCGCCCTCCTTCGCCTTCCTGGCGGCGGCGTCGGCGATCTGGCACCACATGTAACCGAGCGCGACCAAGCCAAAGAGATGCATGTAGTCGGTGGCGCCGGCGCCGGCATTGTCGGGCTTGGCCATCGCATTCTGCATGAACCACATCGAGGCTTGCTGCAGGTGAGCGGCGGCGGCCCCGAGCGGCGCGACGAACGGCTTCATGGCCTCGTCGGCGCTCTTTTCCTTCACGTAGGCACCGATCTCGCCGAGGAAGGCCATCAGGGCGCGGCCGCCATCCTTGCCGAGCTTGCGGCCGACCAGATCGAGCGCCTGAATGCCGTTGGCGCCTTCGTAAATCATGGCGATGCGGGCATCGCGCACGAACTGTTCCATGCCGTGCTCGGCGATGTAACCGTGGCCGCCATAGAGCTGCTGCGCCGAGACGGTGTTGGCAAAGCCCAAATCGGTCAGCACGCCCTTGATCACCGGCGTCATCAGGCCGAGCGCGTCGTCGGCCGCCTGGCGTTCCTTCTCGTCGCCGGAGCGATGCGCGACATCGCTCTTCAGGCCCGCCCACAGCACCAGCGCGCGTGCGGCTTCGTTGAAGGCGCGCATCGTCATCAGCGTGCGGCGCACGTCCGGATGCACGATGATCGGATCGGCCGGCTTGTCGGGAAATTTCACGCCGGAAATCGCGCGGCCCTGCAGGCGCTCGCGGGCGTAGATCGCGGCGTTCTGATAGGCGACCTCGGACATTGCGAGCCCCTGAATGCCGACGCCGAGCCGCGCTTCGTTCATCATCACGAACATGGCGTTGAGGCCGCGGTTTTCCTCGCCGATCAGCCAGCCGGTGGCGCTGTCGTAATTCATCACGCAAGTCGAGTTGCCGTGAATGCCCATCTTCTCTTCGAGCGATCCGCAGGACACGCCGTTGCGTTCGCCAGGCGTGCCATCATCCTTGACCATGAACTTCGGTACGACGAACAGCGATATGCCCTTGGTGCCGGCGGGCGCACCTTCGATGCGCGCGAGCACAAGATGGATGATGTTGTCGGCGAGATCGTGCTCGCCGGCGGAGATGAAGATCTTGGTGCCGGTGATCTTGTAGGAACCGTCGGCCTGCTTCACCGCCTTGGTGCGCAGAAGGCCGAGATCCGTGCCGCAATGCGGCTCGGTCAGGTTCATGGTGCCGGTCCAGACACCCTCGATCATCTTCGGTAGATATTTCTTCTTGAGCTCGTCATTGGCATGAACGATCAGCGCGGCGATCGCGCCCTGCGTCAGGCCTGGATACATGGCGAAGGCCATGTTGGCCGAGCAGAAATATTCGTTGACGATTTCGGTCAGCGTGGCGGGAAGCCCCTGCCCGCCGAATTCCTGCGGCGCTGAAATGCCAATCCAGCCGCCCTCGACAATTTGCTTGAAGGCGTCCTTGAAACCGGCCGGCGTCGTCACGCTGCCATCGGCCGCTCGCTTGCAGCCTTCCTTGTCGCCGACGCGGTTGAGCGGGGTGAGCACGTCCTCCGACAGTTTGGCGGCTTCGCGCAGGATGGCTTCGACGACATCAGGCGACGCATCGGAGAAGCCGGGCAAATTGCCATAGCGCTCGATGTGGAAGACGTCGTTGAGCAGGAACAGCGCGTCGTCGACCGGCGCTTTATATGTCGGCATCGATTCTCTCCCCGGCGTTCGACCGCTGGCGGCCGGTGCTGTTGAAGCACGTGCGCCTTTAACGCGATCGGCTTGTTTCCGATTCAGACAAGTCCCACAATCGAGCTAGTCGTCCTTCTTGGCCCTGCCAAGGTCGAATCGGCTGGCGCCCCCAGTATTGCCCGCCGCGTTTTACGGTCCGCTTAAGGACCCCCCGGGCGTTCCGGGCCGGAGACCGGTTTCGGCAATTCTCAGGGAAACTCCGGCACTTCCGGCAAATGTTAACCGCCTGTTTACCGTAAACGGCAAAAAGTCGCCGGGTGGCCCGAAGCCCGGACCCGGCGGTCGTCTCGCCGGCATAATCCAGCTTTGGAAAGAGTCGAGCAGACTGGGCTCTTTACGCCTCCACCTCGACGTTGGGTGTGAGAATGAAATTTGGTGTCCCGTGGAGTGTCAAAGGCATACGGCCCGAAGCCCGCGAGACAGCCAAGGAAGCGGCTCGCCGGTCCGGCGTGCCTTTGGGCGAATGGCTCAACTCGGTCATCCTCCAGCAGGCCGACGATTTCGGCGATGACGAGGATGCCTACGGGCACGACATGTCCGCCGTTCATGAACGGCTGGACGACATCACCCGCCGTCTCGACCAGTTTTCCCGCAAGGGCCCGGAAGCCTATGCGCCGCGCCGCCAGCGTGAGCCCCAGAACCCCGCAAACCCCTCGAACGACCAGCTCGTCCAGCTGATTTCGCGGCTCGATCAGCGCATCGAGCAGCTCGCCCAAGTACCCCGGATGATGGCGCCCTATGCGCCGCCGCTGGCCCCGCAGGCCCAACATTGGCCGATGCCTCCGGCGCCGATGAGCCCGCCGGCGATGCGGCCGCAAATGCCGACGCCGCCGCAAATGCCGCCCCAAATGCCGGTGGGCCTCGACCGCGCGATCGCTGAAATCGCCGCTCGCCAGCGCAGCCTCAACGGCGCGCCACAAGCGCCTGCGGCCGCCCATGTCCCCCAGCCGGCACCTCAGATCCAGCGGCCGCAGCAGCCTTTGCCGCAGGCGGTGACGACGCCGGCCCCCGCTTATATGCCGGCGCCGGTGCCGACGCAGGACCTCTCCGGTCTCGAAGAGCATCTGCGCCAGATCACCGATCAGATCGAAACCCTGCGCCGTCCCGGCGTTGAGGACGCGATCAACGCGCTGCGCGCCGAACTCGGCGACATCAACCGCGCGCTCAACGACGCGATGCCGCGCCAGGCCATCGACACCATCGAGCGGCAGATTCAGGGACTGACACAGCGCATCGCGGAAGGCCGCGAGAACGGCGGCGACGCCGGCGCGCTGACCGGCATCGAGCATGGCCTCGCCGAAGTCCGCGACGTGCTGCGCGGCCTGACCCCGGCCGAAAGCCTGGTCGGCTTCAACGATGCGGTCGACGGCCTGTCGCACAAGATCGACATGATCGTGGCCAAACGCGACCCGGAAATGCTCGGCCAGCTCGAGCACGCCATCACCACGTTGCGCGAGATGACCGGCCACGTCGCCTCCAACGACGCCGTCGGCCGGCTTGCCGCGCAGGTCGCCGAGCTCGGCGACAAGGTCGATCATTTCGCCGCCGGCGGCGCCAGCGACGCCCTCAACAATCTCGAACACCGCATCAGCGCGCTGGCCGATGCGCTGGCAACGCGCTCGCAGAACGGCGCGGTCGTGCCGCCGCGGCTCGAAGCGCTGGTCGAGTCGCTGTCGGACAAGATCGAACAGATTCAGCAATCGCGTGGCGACAATGTCGCCGCCGGCCATCTTGAGGATCAAATCGTCGCGCTGGTGCAACGGCTCGACGCCTCGGATTCGCGGCTCGGCCATCTCGAAGCGATCGAGCGTGGGCTTGGCGACCTGCTGGTGCATATCGAGGAGATCCGCGCCAACAAGAGCGGCAGCGGTTTGCGCGAAGACGACTCGCCGCTCGTTGCCAATCTGCAGCAGCAATTGTCGCGCACGCAATCGGCCCTCGATGCGATGCATGGCACGCTCGGCATCGTGGTCGACCGCCTCGCCACCATCGAAAAGGGCGTGCGGGGCGATCCGCGGCCCGCCGCCTATGACGAAGCGATGGAATTGACCCAGCCGGTCGGCAGGCTGGCCGCCCGCGCGGTCTTCGGCGAGCCGCCGGCCCGCGCTCCGGTTCAGCCGGCGCAGCCGCCACGGGTCGAGGCGCCGCCGCTCGTTCCGCCGGCACCGCAGCCCGCGCCTGAACTGGCCGCCGTGCTGGCGCCGCAACCCGCGCCCCGGCCCGCGCCGGCACAGCAAGTCACCCAACACGTCGCGCAACAAGTCACGCAGCAGCCTTCGGCCAAGCGCCTGCCGCCGGCCCCGCGCCTGCCGATCAATCCCGATCTGCCGCCCGACCTGCCGCTTGAGCCGGGCTCCGGCCCACCGCGCTTTTCCGGCAACCCGGCCGCCCGCATCGCCGCCTCCGAGGCGGCGCTCGGCGGTGCCCGGCCGAAAGCGGAAACCGGACCGGCCGGCAAATCCGGCTTCATCGCCGCGGCCCGCCGCGCCGCGCAGGCCGCGATGGCCTCGACACAGCCGCGCGCGCCGGAACCGGAAGCCTATGCTCCGCCCTTCAGCGACGACGAAGGCCCGTCGTCGCTGCGCTCGTCGGTGATGCGGAAGATCAAGTCGGTCTTCATCGCCGCGAGCCTCGTCGCCATCGTGGTCGGCGGCATCCAGATCGCCAGCACGTTCTTCAATATCGGCGGCCCGTCGCCACAGACCGCGCAGACGCCCGAGGCCGGCGCCGCCGGCGACGCCGGCGACGCCGACAATCCCGCGACTGCGGCCACGCCGGCTCAGCCGGACGAGTCACTCGTCACCCATTCGCTGACCGCGCCGATCAAATCGATCGATCTGCCCGGCTACCTGGCGCCGGCAGCTCCGGGTAATCGCGCCATCCGCAACGTGACGCCGGGCGCGATTCTCGGAAGCGACAATTCATCGCTGCTGTCGGCGCCGGCGCTCAATCCGCCGCCAAAGACGGTGCCAAACAACGACATCACCGGCAGCATCGGTCGGCCGGTCGCCAAGCCGCCCGCCGCGCAGACCGACGCCGACCTGCCGATCGCGATCGGCAGCGCCAAGCTGCGCGAGGCCGCGGCCGCCGGCGACGCCGGCGCCACCTACGAGATCGCGCAACGTTTTGCCGAGGGCCGCGGCGTCGCCGCCAATTCCGAGGAAGCCGCCCGCTGGTTCGAACGGTCGGCCGGCAAGGGTCTGCCCGCCGCGCAGTTCCGCTACGCCAGCATGCTGGAAAAAGGCCAGGGCGTGAAAAAGAGCCTGACCCAGGCGCGCAAGCTCTATCTCGCCGCCGCCGGCAAGGGCCACGCCAAGGCGATGCATAACCTCGCCGTGCTCTATGCCGAGGGCATCGAGGGCAAGCCGGATTATGCCACGGCGGCGCAATGGTTCCGCAAAGCCGCCGATCACGGTATCGCCGACAGCCAGTACAATCTCGGCGTGCTCTGCGCCCGCGGTCTCGGTGTCGATAAGAGCCTGACCGAAGCCTACCAGTGGTTCTCGCTGGCCGCCGCGCAGGGCGACCGCGAAGCAGGCCGCAAACGCGACGAAATCGCGAGCCGTCTCGAGCCCGACGAACTGACCGCCGCCCAGGACGCCGTGAAGAACTTCGCCGCCCGGCCGCAGCCGGTGGCCGCGACCGCCATCCCGGCGCCGCACGGCGGCTGGGACGACAGCGGCAATGCCGAGACCGCGCCGGCCCCGAAGCCGCAGGCCAAGCCGCGCACGTCGCGCGCCGTCTCCCCCAACGCGCCGCTCAACATCGGCGCTCAGGCACGCCGTTAAGTTTAAGCCCGCGAAAGCGGTGACGGCGCGGCGTCAGGGGTGTTCAATAGTGGCGAATCGCGCGAAGACGTTCGCGTGTCACGAACCATCGTCAGGATCGATCCAGGCCTGTGAGCCGCAGCGCTTTTTAGACCAACGCCTCGAACGCCGGACGTCGTCGCTTGCAGATCTATCTCCCGATCGCCGACCTGCCCGTCAATATCTTCCTGGTTTTCGGGATGGGGCTGACGATCGGGTTCATCTCCGGCATGTTCGGCATTGGCGGCGGCTTCCTGATGACGCCGCTTCTGATCTTCATCGGCATCTCGCCCGCCGTGTCAGTGGCGACCGTCGCAAGCCACATCGCCGCGTCCTCCTTCACGGGCGCCATCAATTACTGGCGCAAGCGGGCGGTCGACGTCTCGCTCGCCTTGATGCTGCTGGCGGCCGGCATCATCGGCACCGCCGCAGGAGTCTGGCTGTTCACCATGCTGCGCGCGGTCGACCAGCTCGACCTCGTCATCGGCCTTTCCTACGTGACGCTTCTGACCACCGTCGGCGCCCTGATGATCAACGAAGGCGTGCAGGCGGAACTGCGGGCGCGCCGCGGCGGCCCTGCGACCCTGGCGACCGGGCAGCCACAACT
>JBAZSM010000008.1:0-70620 GCA_041662425.1 Pseudolabrys sp. | reverse complement strand
TAACCGCTAATTGCGCGCGATGATCTCGTGCTCGTCGCGATAGACCGCGAGCGGCTCGCCCGGCTTCGCGCCCTTGCCGGCCTTGCGCCGGACCAGAAACACCGGCCGGCGGCGCTTGAGCGCACTGTGACGCCTGCGGCGCGGCCGCGGCCTGGCGACCTCGACGTCGCCGAGCATCGCCCGCGTTTCGCGCGCGCCGTCCTCGTCATCGGAAACCAGCATCGGCAGGCCGAGCACTTCGCTCCAGCTGCGCCATTCGGCCATGGCTTCGGCGCCCTGCTCGGATTCATAGAGCGGCAGCGTCAGGCCGGGATCCCTGTGCTCGAGCGTGACCTCGACGGTCGCGGCAGCACCGCGCGATCCGCGCACCAGGCGCAGCGCGACGCCGTCGTAGGACGACAGCGGCATATTGATCGCCATCACCATGCCGGCGAGCGACCGCCGCATGACCACGCGCTCACGATATAGTTCGATGACCCGCACGCCTGCCGAGGCGTCGCTGGTCGCGAACGCCACCGGAAGGGCAAACGGGTCGAGTCGCCCTGAACGACTCGACCCGGCAGTACCCCCGCCACTCTGCATTTTGACGCCTCAAACTCTCCCGCGTCGGGCTTATGGACCCGTATCGCTTGCCCGAGAGATTGACGCAGAGCCGTCCGAAACCCCTTAAATTTCGCGGTTAATCGGTGTTAGGGCTCGGGGCATCGAGCGCCATGCTTGACGGCTCGTTGCCGGCCATGATTGACGAGACGTTGATTTCGGCGGCACAAATCGAGACCACGCGGTTGCGCGCGGCGCTGGCGAGAGCCATCTCCCCATTCGGAAACCTGTTATAAACCGAAAGACATCTCATGCTCGCACCCGCCCAGTCACTGTTCGATCAATCCGCCCTCACCGACCGCGCCGAGCGCCTGGTGAAGGCCGCGCTTGCCGCCGGCGCCGATGCCGCCGATGCGGTCGCGGTGCGGGGACTGTCGCAGTCGATCGAGGTGCGTGACGGCCAGGTTGAAGAGAGCGAAAGCTCCGAGGGCGACGATCTCGGCCTTCGCGTCCTCGTCGGAAAGCGTCAGGCGGTGGTGTCGACCAACGACACCGCGTCCGATGGTTTCAGCATCCTCGCCGAGCGTGCGGTGGCGATGGCGCGCGTCGCGCCGGACGACAAGTACGCCGGTCTCGCCGATGCCGCGCAGCTCGCGCATGACTTTCCCGATCTCGATCTGATCGATCGCAATCTTCCCGCCGTCGCCGACCTTGAGGCGATGGCGCGTCAGGCCGAAGAGGCCGCGCTCTCCGTCAAGGGCGTCGCCAAGTCCGGCGGCGCGTCGGCCTCCGCCGGCATTGGCGGCATGGTGCTGGTGACGAGCCATGGCTTTCGTGGCGCCTATCTCGGTTCGCGTCACAGCGTCTCCGCCATGGCCATCGCCGGTGAAGGCACCGGCATGGAGCGTGACTACGATTATTCCTCGACGCTGCACGCCGAAGATCTGGAAAAGCCGGACGTGATCGGCCGCAGCGCCGGCGAGCGCGCGGTCGAGCGGCTCAATCCGCGCAAGGTGACGACGCGCAAGGTGCCGGTGGTATTCGATCCGCGCGTCGCCAGTTCGCTGGTGTCGCACCTGGCCGGCGCCATCAACGGTTCTTCGATCGCGCGCAAGACATCTTTCCTGCGCGACAAGATGGGCGCGAAACTGTTCGCCGACGGCATCCGCATCATCGACAATCCGCTGCGCAAGCGCGGCCTGCGCTCGCATCCCTTCGACGGCGAAGGCGTCGCCGGCAAACAACTGGCGCTGATCGACGACGGCGTGCTCACCACCTGGATTCTGGATTGCGCCACCGCGCGCGAACTCGGCCTCACGACGACGGGCCACGCCTCGCGCGGCGCATCATCGACGCCGTCGCCGTCGGCATCGAACCTGCACATGGAAGCGGGCAAGGTCTCGCCGGACGACCTGATCGCCGACATCAAGGACGGCTTCTACATCACCGATCTGATCGGCAGCGGTGTCAACGGCGTCACCGGCGATTACAGCCGCGGCGCCTCCGGCTTCTGGATCGAGAACGGCAAGCGCACCTATGCGGTGAGCGAAGTGACCATTGCCGGCCATTTGCTCGACATGTTCAGGAGCCTGACGCCGGCCAACGATCTTGTGTTCAAGTACGGCATCAATGCACCGACCATCCGGCTGGAGGGACTGACCGTTGCCGGTCAATGATTTTGCCAGCGATGTCCTGCCGTTCCGCGAGCCGCTCGAACGCATCATGCGCGAGGCGGGTGCGCTGGCGCGCGAGACCGCGCGCGGCGAGTTCAAGCGCTGGACCAAGGGTCACGACAATTCGCCGGTGAGCGAGGGCGACATCGCCGTCAACAATCTGCTGCAGGCCCGGTTGCCCGCCTTGGTGCCGGCGGCCGGCTGGCTGTCGGAGGAAACCGAGGACCTTCCGGCGGCCCGCGCCATGGACCTGGTGTGGATCGTCGACCCGATCGACGGCACCAGGGCCTACATTACCCATCGTCCGGATTGGACCATTTCCGTCGCGCTGGTCGCGGGCGGCCGGCCGCGCCTGGCCGCCGTTTACGCGCCGGTGACCGACGAAATGTTCCTCGCCATCGCCGGTCAGGGCGCGACCCGCAACGGCGCGGCCATCGCCGCGACCGCCGGCGCCACCTTGAGCGGCGCCCGCCTTGCCGGACCGAAACGGTTTCTCGACGAACTCACCGCGGACTCGCCGGACGCACTGCTGCTGCCCAAGGTGTTCTCGCTGGCGCTGCGGCTGACGCGCGTCGCCGAAGGCGCTATCGACGCCGCCTTGTCCGCCCCCGGCAGCCATGACTGGGACCTTGCCGCTGCCGACCTTTTGGTGCACGAAGCCGGCGGCGTTCTGACCGATAGCGCCGGCCGGGTCTTGCGGTACAATCAGCCGCTCACAACCCACGGCGCCCTGGTTGCCGCCGGACCGGACCGTCATGGGGCGCTCATCGACCTGATGCGCGGCCGCTTGCCCGAGTTCGTGTAAAAAATCCATTCGCGCAGACTGAGGGCGCTCGGTTTGCGTTCGTGAAACAGATGCCGGGACTTTCCTGAAGGATCGATTGATGTCCACCCAACCTGCCAAGCAGCTACTTCATCTCGTCATCGGCGGTGAACTGACCAGTTTAGACGGAATCGAATTCAAGGACCTCGACAAGGTCGATCTGGTCGGCGTCTATCCGAACTATGCTTCGGCGCACGCCGTCTGGAAGGCAAAGGCGCAACAGAGCGTCGACAACGCGCAGATGCGCTACTTCATCGTGCACATGCACCGGCTGCTCGATCCGGACAGACCGGACAAGAACTGAGCGGACAGCCCTGCCGGTGCGCCGCGGGTTCTCGTCGAGACCGCCGTGCCGGGACGTGCTAGACCCCACGCCGTCAGGTGCAATCCCGACGACACGACAGTGAGCGAGTGCTGATGCCTTTGATGAAGCGGATCGTCGCATCGGCCGCATTCCAGTCGGCCGCCGGCTCGCTCGCCGCGAATTACCTGCGGCTGGTGTGGAACACCAGCCGTATCGTCTACGATCCGCCTTACCTGTACGATGAAGTCGAGATGCCGGCGATCATCGCGTTCTGGCACGGCCAGCACTTCCTCGCGCCTTTCATCAAGCGCAACAATGACAGCCATCGCACCAAGGTTCTGATCTCCCGGCATCGCGACGGCGAGATCAATGCACGCGCCGCGCACAAACTCGGCATCGAAACCATTCGCGGCTCGGGCGCGCATAACGGCGAGTTCCACCGCAAGGGCGGCGCCGCCGGATTTTCCGCGATGCTCGACGCGCTGAACGAAGGCTACAATGTCGCGCTCACGGCCGACGTGCCGAAAGTGTCGCGTGTCGCCGGCATGGGCGTTATCAAGCTGGCGCAACATTCAGGTCGGCCGATCTATCCGATCGCCATTGCTTCGAGCCGGCGCATCGAACTCGACAACTGGGATCGCAGCGCCATCAATCTGCCGCTCTCGCGCATCGCGTTCTGCGGCTGCGGGCCCTTCCTGGTGCCGCGCGATTGCGACGATGCGACACTCGAAGCCAAACGTCTCGAGATCGAGGCCGCGCTCAACGATATGACGGCGCGGGCCTACGCCATCGCCGACGGCAAGGAGCCGGTCAAACAGGACATCCAGAGGGACGCGGCGGCATGAGCACGCGCCTCACACTGGTGTTGCGTGCCTACCGGCTCTTGTCGTCGGTGGCGAGGCCGCTTGCGCCGCTGCTGCTGTCGCGGCGGCTCAAGCGCGGCAAGGAAGTCAGCGCGCGCCTCGGTGAGCGCTACGGCAAAAGCGACAAGGAAAGACCGGACGGCCCGCTGGTCTGGCTCCACGGCGCCAGTGTCGGCGAACTGCTGAGCGCGCTGCCATTGATCGAGCGCATCGCCAGCCAGAACGTCCAGGTGGTGGTCACCTCGGGCACCGTGACCTCGAGCGAGATGGCCAGGCGGCGCCTGCCGCCGGGCGTCATCCATCAGTTCGTGCCGCTCGATTCGCCAACTTACATGCGGCGCTTTCTCGACCGCTGGCAGCCCGACCTGGCGCTGCTCATCGAATCGGATCTGTGGCCGAACATGGTGATCGAGGCCTCGCAGCGCGGCGTGCCGATGATCCTGGTCAATGGCCGCATGTCGGAGGCTTCGTTCCAGCGCTGGCAGAAACTGCCGCGCACCATCTCGAATCTGCTGCGCCGTTTCGATTTATGTCTGGCCGGCACCGCGGCGGACGCGTTGCGCTTTTCCGAACTCGGCGCGCCGCGCGTCGTGACCACCGGCAACCTCAAGCTCGACGTGCCGCCGCCGCCGGCCGATGCGGCAAAGCTGAGGAGGCTGTCGGACGCCATCGGTCGCCGCCCGATGATTGCCGCGGCGTCGACGCATCCCGGCGAAGACCAGCTGATGATCGAAGCGCATTGGCGGCTGCGCGGCAATTTCCCCGGATTGCTGACGCTGATCGTACCGCGTCATCCCGAGCGCGGCGACGAGGTGCTGACGCTCGCGCGCGGCACCGGGCTCAAGGCGGCCTTGCGTTCGCGCGGCGAGCCGATCAGGCCCGACACCGATGTCTATGTCGCCGACACGATGGGCGAACTCGGCCTGATCTATCGCCTGGCGCTGGCCGTGTTCGTCGGCGGCTCGCTGGTCGAACATGGCGGCCAAAATCCGATCGAACCGGCCAAGCTTGGCGCCGCCATTCTGCACGGCCCGCATGTCTGGAATTTCGCCGACATCTATGAGGCGCTCGACCGCGCGCATGGCGCCGAGCCGGTTGACGACGCCGACCGGCTGACCGCCACCTTCGCCGCGATGCTGGCGAGCGACGACATGCGTAACAGCGTCGCAACGGCGGCGCGCAACACCGTCGATGCGTTGGGCGGTGCGCTCGGCCGCACGTTGCAATCACTCGATCCGTATCTGATGCAGTTGATGTTGCGGCAGCCAGGCGGCCAGCGAGGCGAACATGCGTGAGCCGGCTTTCTGGTGGCGCCGGCCGGGGGTTGCCTCACACCTGCTGGCACCGCTGGGGCTTGGCTATGGCGCAATCGCCGCCAAGCGAATGGCAAGACGCGGCGCCTTGGCCGGCGTGCCGGTCATCTGCATCGGCAATTTCACGCTTGGCGGCGCCGGCAAGACGCCGACCGCCCTGATGCTCGTGGCGATGTTGCGCGAGATGGGCGCGGCGCCGTTCTGCCTCACGCGCGGCTATGGCGGCTCGGTCGAAGGCCCGTATCTCGTCGATCGCGACAAAAACAATGCCGCGCAAGTCGGCGACGAGGCCTTGTTGCTGGCGCGTGTTGCTCCCACCGTGGTGGCGCGCAACCGTGTCGAAGGCGCCGCGCTTGCCAAAGCGCGCGGCGCCGGCGTCATCGTCATGGATGACGGCCTGCAGAATGCGTCGCTCGTCAAGGCTCTGACCATCGCCGTGGTCGATGGCCGGCGCGGCATCGGCAATGGTTGCGTGTTTCCGGCCGGTCCGTTGCGCGCGCCGCTCGACGCCCAAATGGCGCGTTGCGACGCTCTGCTCATCGTCGGTGACGGACAAGGTGCGGGCGACGTGATCGCCGGCGCCGGTGCGCGGCCGGTGCTGCATGGCCATCTGGCGCCGGATGAGGCCGCGGTGACCGCGCTGGGCACCCGGAAGGTCCTCGCCTTCGCCGGCATCGGCCATCCGGACAAGTTCTTCGCCACCGTCGAGCAGGCCGGCATCGCCATCGCCGCCCGGCGCGCTTTTGCCGATCATCACCGCTTCAGCGCGGAGGAAGCCGCCGGCCTGGTGATGGCGGCGGAACACGACGCGCTGGCGCTGCTGACCACCGAGAAGGATCATGCCCGGATGGCGGGCGATCCGGCGCTCGCGGCGCTGGCGAGGAAGGCCCACGTGCTCCCGGTGACCATGGTCGTCGACGAGAACGAAGCGCTGCGCGGCCTGGTGACGGGCGCCCTGCGCTAGCCTTCATGGCCCCCGCGCCCGGCGCAAGCCCTTCATGACCCACGCCCGGCGCCAGCCCTTCATGACCCACGCCCGGCGCCAGCCCTTCATGACCGAGGGTCAGGTCTTCGGCGTCCCGCGATAGCGCTCCAGCACCGCCTCCGGCGAGGCATAGGCTTCCTGGCGATCGACGCTCCAGTATTTGAGCTCGTCGATCGCGATCGGCGCACCGGTCACGGCACAGCGCACGAAGCCGCCGGGGCGCACGACGCGAAAATCACCATCGAGATATTTGATCTCCGCCTCGCCATTCGACGGCTGGTTCGGATCGAAGCGGTTGAGCAAGGGCAGTCTCCAAGGGCATTGCGCAAGCTGACGTCAACATAATCGCTCAGTGCCATGAACGAAACCCGTTCCTTCCCCGGCGTCCTGCGCGGCTGGATGGCGATACCGCGGCCAGCGGTTTTTCTCGCTGGCGGCTGCAACGGCTTGACTTAGCTTTCTGTATGTAATGTTATAATATAACATATTGGCTGAGGTGGGGCTGGTCGTGGACCCTGAAGCCCGGCGACCGCGCCGGCATCGGGGGCCATACCGGCATTTGTCCTCTCACATCCTTGGGGTTCTTCCATGTCGCTTCGGTTCCGCCGCAGCTTGCGGCTTGCTGTGTCTTTTTTTGCCCTCGCCACCGCGCCGGCGCTCGCCCAGACGGCCCTGACGTTGCCGCAGATCACCGTCACCGCACCGAGCCCGATCCAGCGCGGCATCGCGACCGCAGCCCCGGCCGAACCGCCGCAAGGAGCATTTCAAGGCACCCTGCCGGTCGTGACCGACCAGTTCGCGACCGTGACCGTCGTGCCCGGCGCCGACATCCGCCGTAGCGGCGCGGCAACACTTGGCGATCTGCTGTTCGACAAGCCCGGCATCACCGGCTCGCAATTCGCGCCCGGCGCGTCGAGCCGGCCCATCATCCGCGGCCTCGACGTCAACCGCGTGCGCATCCAGGAGAACGGCATCGGCGCCAACGGCGCCTCCGATCTCGGCGAGGATCATTTCGTGCCGGTCGATCCGCTCATCACCGAGCGCGTCGAAGTTATCCGCGGTCCGGCAACTCTGCGCTTCGGCTCGCAGGCGATCGGCGGCGTGGTCGAAGCTGACAACAACCGCGTTCCAACCGCCGTGCCGTCGCGCAACGTGTCGACGGAATTCCGCGCCGGCTTCTCAAGCGCCGACAAAGGCCTCGACAGCGCGGTGCTGCTCGACGCCGGCGCCGGCAACTTCGCACTGCACGCCGACGGCTTCAGCCGCGCCGCCACAGACTACAAAGTGCCGTCCTATCCCTATCGCAACGCGCCCGATGCAGCCGGCCTGCCGAACGCGACCCTGCCCGGCGGCTTCAACGGCACCCAGCCCAATTCGAGCCTGCACAACAACGGGGAGGCGCTCGGCGGCTCTTACATCTTCAACGATGGTTTCATCGGCGCGGCGATCACGTCTAACAGCGCGCTCTATCACATCCCCGGCGCCGAGCCGGAGAGCAACCAGACCCGCATCGATGCGAGGCAGACGAAGATCCTGACCAAAGGCGAATGGCGCGCGCCATCGTCGGCCGTCGATGCGATCCGCTTCTGGGGCGGCTTTACCGACTACAAGCACAATGAAATCGGCTTGAGCGACCAGTCCGATTTCAGCAGCACCGGCGTCCAGCAGACCTTCATCAACAAGGAGCAGGAAGGCCGCGTCGAGGCGCAACTAGCGCCGTTCGACCTGCGCTTTGCATCGTTGACCACCGCGATCGGCGTACAGGGCGGTCACCAGATGCTCGACGCGCCGGCGCCGGCCGGCATCGGCCTGTGGGACCCGAACACCAACAATCGCATCGCAGGTTATATGTTCAACGAATTCAGGCTCAGCGAAGCAACCAAAGTGCAGCTCGCCGGCCGCATCGAGCGCGTCAGCCTCTCCGGCACCGGCCGCACCTTCGACGCCACCGGCGCGCTGACCTCGGCATCGGCCTCGCGTGACTACACGCCGAAGAGCGCCAGCATCGGCCTGCTGCACAACCTGCCGCTCGATCTCGTCGGCAGCGTCACCGCGCAATATGTCGAACGTGCGCCGAAGCCGGCCGAACTATTCTCCGGCGGAGTGCACGACGCGACCACGACCTTCGACAAGGGCAATGTCAATCTCGGCGTTGAAGCCGCTCAATCGTTCGAGGCGGGCTTACGCCGCGCCAACGGACCGATTCGCTTCGACGCGTCGATCTATTACACGCGCTTTAAGGGCTTCATCTATCGCCGTTTCACCGGCAACACCTGCGACGAGGCCGGCGACTGCACCGGCGCGGCCGAACTCAACGAAGCGATCTACTCGCAGGCCGACGCCACCTTCCGCGGCGGTGAATTCCAGAGCCAGTGGGATATTCTGCCGTTGGGGCCGGGGCTGTTCGGCATCGAGAACCAGTTCGAGGTGGTGCGCGCGACCTTCTCGGACGGCACCAATGTACCACGCATTCCCCCGATGCGCGTCGGCGGCGGCATCTACTGGCGCGACGCCAACTGGTTCGCGCGGGTGAAGCTCATCCATGCTTTTGCGCAGAACGATGTCGCAGCCGTCGCCGAAACATCGACTGGCTCCTACGACGACCTGCGCGCCGAGGTCAGCTACAACTGGAAGAACGCGCGGCCGCGTTTCGATCAGCTGAGCGAATTCTCTGTCGGCGTCAGCGGCAGCAATCTGCTCAACCGCGACATGCGCAACTCGGCATCCTACAACAAGGATGAGATTCTGATGCCAGGCGCCAATGTGCGGGTGTTCGCGAGCGTGAAGTATTGAGCGGCTCGTGTCCCGGGCGCGGTGCGGCACGCCTTCGTGACGCGCTGCAGACCCGGGACCTAGCCAATCTTAAGCCTGCAAATAGGCCCCGGATCTGCGTCGCATCACTTCGTGTTGCGCCGCGTCCGGGGCACGAGGCTGTCACCCGAACAAACTGCCCTGGCCGCCGCCCTCGCCGGGCGGTTTTTTCGGTCGTGACGGCGGCTTCGGCGTCACGTCGACCACCGTCGTCTCGGTGACCACCACCGACGGCCCGCCCTCCGCCGTGGCAGCGATATGGCCGTCGGCGAATTCGATATCGAGCCTGCTGCCTGCCGCGACCGACGCCGCCGCGCGCACCGGCTGGCCCGCCTCATCGCGCACCAGCGCAAAGCCGCGCTTCAGCACCTCACGATACGAGAACGCCGCGAGCAGCCGCTCGGCACGCTCGATGCGCGTACGATGCTGCTTCAGGAGCGCCGAGGTCGCGCGCTGCGAGCGCTCGCCAAAAGCCGTGACGCGCTCGCGGTAGCGCAGGAGCCGTGCCTGATGCGCCTGCGCATTGGCGAGCAGGCCGGTCTTGAGCCGCTGGTTGAGATTGGCGTAGCGTTCCTTGCGGCGCTCGAATGTGTTGATGAGCAACTGCGGCGCCAGCCGCGTGGCGACGCGAGTATATTGCGTGTGATGCACCTGCGCATTGGCACGCAACGCGCGCGGCAGGCGCTCCGACAAACTATCAAGGCGCTGCCGCGGCTCGGCGAGGATGTCCTTCGGCAGCGCGCGCGTGAGCATCGTCAATTCGCGCCGCAGCCGCTCATGGCCACGCTGCAAACTCGCGAGCTTGCGCGCGGCGAGCCCGTTCAGCGTCTGCAGCAGCTCACTGCGCACCGGCACCGCCATCTCGGCCGCCGCGGTCGGCGTCGGCGCTCGGCGGTCCGAGGCGAAGTCGATCAGCGTGATGTCAGTCTCGTGGCCGACCGCCGAGATCAGCGGGATCAGGCTCGCCGCCGCAGCGCGCACCACGATCTCTTCGTTGAACGACCACAGATCTTCCAGTGAGCCACCACCCCGGGCGACAATAATCAGATCGGGACGCGGGATGGCGCCGCCTTCCGGCAGCGCGTTGAAGCCCTCGATGGCGGCCGTCACCTCGGCGGCCGACTGCTCGCCCTGCACCCGGACCGGCCACACCAGCACATGGCGCGGAAAGCGGTCCGCCAGCCGGTGCAGGATGTCGCGGATCACCGCCCCGGTCGGCGACGTCACGACGCCAATGACCTCGGGCAGGAACGGGATGAGCTGCTTTCGCGCCTCGTCGAACAGGCCCTCGGCGGCGAGCTTCTTCTTGCGCTCCTCGAGCAGCTTCATCAGGGCGCCGACGCCGGCGGGCTCGATACTGTCGATGACGATCTGGTATTTCGACGACCCTGGGAAGGTTGTCAGCTTGCCGGTGGCGACGACATCGAGCCCCTCTTCCGGCTTGACCCGCATGCGGCCATAGACGCCCTTCCAGATCACGCCCTCGATCACCGCCCGGTCGTCCTTGAGGCGGAAATAGCAGTGCCCGGAGGGCGACGGCCCCTTGAAGCCCGAGACCTCGCCGCGCACCCGCACGAAACCGTAGGCGTCCTCCACGGTGCGCTTGAGCGCCGCGGACAGCTCCGAAACGGTCCATTCCACAACGTTATTGAGGGCAGCCTCGGCCATGGGGTCCGAATCTCTTGCGGGGGGTGGATGGCATGTTACACCAGCCCGCACTCAGTCCAAGAAGCCCGGCTTTTTCATGAACATCCTCATTCTCGGTTCCGGCGGCCGCGAGCATGCGCTGGCCTGGAAAATCGCCGCGAGCCCGCTGACGACGAAGCTCTATTGCGCCCCCGGCAATGCCGGCATCGCGCAGGAGGCCGAATGCGTCGCGCTCGACACTGCCGACCACCAGGCGGTGATCGCCTTCTGCAAGGACGCGAAGATCGACTTCGTCGTCGTCGGTCCGGAAGTGCCGCTGGTCGCCGGCATCGTCGACGATCTGGAAGCCGCCGGCATCAAGGCCTTCGGCCCGACCAAGTGGGCAGCGCGGCTGGAAGGCTCCAAGGGCTTCACCAAGGATCTGTGCAAGGCCAACAACATCCCGACCGCGGCCTATGAGCGATTCAAGAGCGGCGACCTCGCCAAGGACTACGTGCGCAGACACGGCGCGCCGATCGTGGTCAAGGCCGATGGCCTCGCCGCCGGCAAGGGCGTGGTCGTTGCGTCAACGATCGAAGAAGCCGAAGCCGCCATCGACATGATGTTCGGCGGCGGCCTCGGCGAGCGGGCCTGGGAAATCGTGATCGAGGACTGCCTTGTCGGCGAGGAAGCCTCCTTCTTCGCGCTATGCGACGGCGACACCGCGCTGCCGCTCGCCTCGGCGCAGGACCACAAGCGCGCTTACGACGGCGACAAGGGCCCGAACACCGGCGGCATGGGCGCCTATACGCCGGCGCCGATCATGACCGAGGCCATGAACAAGCGCGTGATGGACGAGATCATCATCCCGACCGTCAAGGCGCTGAAGAAAGCCGGCGCGCCATTCAAGGGCGTGCTGTTCGCCGGCCTCATGATCACCAAGAACGGTCCGGAGCTGATCGAATATAATGTGCGCTTCGGCGACCCGGAGACGCAGGTCATCATGCTGCGCATGATGTCGGATCTGTTGCCCGCGCTGATCGCGTCGCGCGACGGCCAGTTGAAGAACTTCGATCTGCGCTGGTATCCGGACGCCGCACTCACCGTGGTGATGGCGGCCAACGGCTATCCGGGTCCCTACCAGAAAGGCACCGTGATCAAGGGCCTTGATGATGCCGCGCGGATCGAAGGCGTCGAGATCTTCCATGCCGGAACCAAAGACGAAAACAGTTCTATTGTCGCCAATGGCGGCCGCGTCCTCAATGTGTGTGCGCGTGGCAAGACTGTGGCCGAAGCGCAGGCGCGCGCTTATTCCGCTGTCGATAAAATAATCTGGCCGGAAGGATTCTGCCGCCGCGATATCGGCGGGCAGGCGATCGCGCGCGAAACCGCAAATCGGTAATCGGCCCGCATTCACAACTTCGTCATTGCGCACGGCGCATTTACGCGACCTGTCGCGTCATGCGCACGATGAACGCATCGACATCATCCTCCCCGTAAAGTGAACGTAAATGAACCATCGCATGACAAACATGCGCTCTCGCGCGCTGGTTTTCGCCGTTCGCTTTCCTAACTAGCCGGCTAGGGGTAATTCGACTGGAGCTACTATCAATGAAGAAGATCATTCTTGCTGGCGCCCTCGCGATTGTTGCAGCCTCGCCTGCCCTGGCTGCGACGCGCCATCATCCTCATCGTGCTGTGACCGCGAACCAGGCCTATGCGTATGTTCCGGCCGCCGGCAATACCGTTGTCGACGACGGTCAGGTGCTCGGCACCGATCCGGATCCGTTCATCCGTGGCCAGCTTCTTCGCGAGGGCAACCCCGGCGATCTCGAGGGCGGCAACTAAGCGCCGTCTCGTTACGGCAAGGCCCGGCTTCGGCCGGGCCTTGCCGCGTACTCGCCTCGCCGTGGCGACGGCCGATAATCCGGCTTAAGATGTCTCGCCCCGCTGGGAGACATTTGATCATGCCGGAACTTGCCGAACTTTTCCCGGGCTTCGCGATACACCGCGCCGAAACGTCGGCGGGGCGCATCTTTGCGCGCGCCGGCGGCGGCGGCGCGCCGCTGCTGTTGCTGCACGGCTATCCGCAGACGCATGCGATGTGGCACCGCATTGCGCCGGCGCTCGCCGAACGCTTCACGCTCGTCATGCCCGATCTGCCCGGCTACGGCGCGTCGTCCGTGCCGCAGGCCAGTGCCGATCACGCGCCCTATGACAAGCGCTCGATGGCGAAGGCGCTGGTCGAGATGATGAGCGCGCTGGGCCACGACCGTTTTCATCTCTGCGGTCACGATCGCGGCGGCCGCGTCGCCTATCGCCTCGCGCTCGATCACGCCGCGCGGGTGACGCGTCTTGCCACGCTCGACATCGTGCCGACAGCCGAGATGTGGCACGCCATGGACATGAAGATGGCGATGAAGGTTTACCACTGGCTGTTCCTGGCCCAGCCCGCGCCACTCCCGGAAATGATGATCGCCAAAGACCCCGCCTATTATCTCGAATGGACGCTGGCGAGCTGGACCAAAGCGAAAGATCTCTCGGCTTTCGACGCGCGTGCGCTGGCGCATTACCGGACGGCCTTTGCCGAACCGCATATTCACGCCCTGTGCGAGGATTACCGCGCCGGGGCCACGACTGATCTCGTCAACGACGATGCGGACCGCGTCGCCGGCCGTACGATCGGCTGTCCAATGCTGGCGCTATGGGGCGCCGCCGGCATCCCGAGCGAAACCTCGGGACCGCTCGACATCTGGCGGCGATGGGCGCCCAGGGTCCAAGGCCACGCGATCGATTCTGGCCACTTCATGCCCGAGGAAAATCCGGGCGAAACCGCAAGCGCACTGCTAGAGTTTTTCGGTGCCTGACCAACGCTCGGAAAACATCGTGGCTCGATATGCCGATTGATCGCCAGGCGGCCTTTTCCGGCACCAAGGACATGCCCGCCGCGCTGCGGCTCGACGAGGCCCGTCTCGCGACCTATCTCGGGCAGCACATTAAGGGCTTTGCCGGCCCGCTCACCGCGCGGCAATTCAAGGGCGGCCAATCGAATCCGACTTATCTTTTGGAGACGCCATCGCGCCGCTACGTGCTGCGCCGCAAGCCGCCGGGCAAATTGCTGCCGTCGGCGCATGCGGTCGACCGCGAATATCGCGTCATCGGCGCGCTCCATGCGCAGGGCTTCCCCGTCGCCGAGCCTCTCGTCTATTGCGCCGACGACAGCGTTGCCGGCACGGCGTTCTACGTCATGAGTTTTGCCGATGGCCGCGTATTCTGGGAGCCGCAGATGCCCGGCTCGAATCCGGCCGAGCGCAAAACCGTCTACGATGCGATGAACGACACCATCGCGCGGCTGCATGCGGTCGATCCGGCACAGATCGGCCTGTCGGATTTCGGCAAAGGCGAGAATTACGTCGCGCGCCAGGTCGACCGCTGGTCGAAGCAATACCGCGCGTCCGAGACCGAGAAGATCGAGCCGATGGAGCGGCTGATCGAATGGCTGCCGCGCCACATTCCGCCGGCCGGGCCGGCGCGGCTGGTGCATGGCGACTACCGCATCGACAACCTGATCCTTTCCAACGATTCACCATCCGTCATCGCCGTTCTCGATTGGGAACTCTCCACGCTCGGCGATCCGCTCGCCGACTTTACCTATCACCTGATGGCCTGGCACATGCCACCGACCGAGAGCGCTGCTGGCACGGCGTCGCTGCAAGGTCATGATCTCAAGGCGCTCGGCATTCCCTCGATGGCGGATTATGTCGATGCCTATGTCGCGCGCACCGGGCTCGATCCCCGACCGCATCTGCCGGCCTATCTCGCCTATAATTTCTTCCGCATCGCCGCGATCCTGCAAGGCATTATCGGCCGCGTGCGCGACGGCACCGCTACCTCGGATCATGCGCCGGCGAAAGCCGACATGATCCGCCCGCTCGCCGGCACAGCGTGGGAATTCGCGCGGCAGGCAGGCGCCGCCTGAGCGCCCACAGTCAAGGCAATCTTGCGGCGATCGTTATAAACATAACGATTCCGTACGCGTTTCATTCAAGCGTATTTCGGTAGGGTGACCTTAATTCGAGGTCACCATGATCGTCACACGAGTCACAGTCTCGCCGTCGACCGGCGCCTCGCAGCGCCGCAACGACGCATTTCGCGATCAGGCGACGCGGATCGCGGCGGCAAGACTCCGCGAGCAACGGCAGGACCGCAACAAAGAGCAGCAGGCGCCATCGCAGGACTCAGACCATCAGGTCGACGTGATCGTCTGATCGAGGCGCGCCCGGTCAGCGGCGCGCCGCAAAGAACTCACGCAATAGCGCAGCACATTCACCTTCACCAATGCCACCATAGACCTCCGGTCTGTGGTGGCAGGTGGCGCTGTCGTAGAAGCGCACGCCGCTCTCCACGGCCCCGCCTTTCGGATCCGCCGCGCCGAAATACAGCCGCCGCACCCGCGCGAACGAGACCGCCGCCGCGCACATGGTGCAGGGCTCGAGGGTGACGTAGAGATCGCAATCGGTGAGCCGCTCCGTGCCGAGCCGGGCCGCCGCCGTGCGGATCGCCAGCAGCTCGGCATGGGCGGTCGGGTCCCGGTCGGCCAGCGTCCGGTTACCGGCGCGCGCCACCACCTCGCCGTCGCGGACGATCACGCAGCCGATCGGCACCTCGCCCCGCGCGGCGGCGGCCTGGGCTTCCTCAAGGGCGACCGACATGTAGGACGGCGACGGCATTGAAACTCCGCTGGCCCCCGGGACACGGGGCCTTTGGTCTGCTATCAGGCGGCCACCATGGCGGACAAGAGCAGCAACGACAAATCCGGCGAACGCATCGCCAAGGTCATGGCCCGCGCGGGCCTGGCCTCGCGCCGCGAGGCCGAGGCCTGGATCACGGAGGGCCGCGTCTCGGTCAACGGCGCGGTCATTACCTCGCCGGCGCTGAACGTCACGGCCACCGACCGCATCGTGATTGACGGCGCGCCGATGCCGCGCCGCGAGCGCACGCGGCTGTTCCTGTTCAACAAGCCGCGCGGCCTGGTGACGACGCATTCCGACCCGGAAGGCCGGCCCACGATTTTCGGCGCTCTGCCGAAAAAGCTGCCGCGCCTCATCAGCATCGGCCGCCTCGACATCAACACCGAAGGCCTGCTGCTGCTCACCAATGACGGCGGGCTCGCCCGCGTGCTCGAATTGCCGGCGACGGCCTGGCTGCGCCGCTACCGCGTGCGCGCCAATGGCCGCGTCGAGCAACCGGCGCTCGATGCCTTGCGCGACGGCATCACCATCGACGGCATTCACTACGGCGCGATCGAGGCGCTGCTGGAACGCGCCCAGGGCGCCAATGTCTGGCTGTCCTTTGCCATTCGCGAAGGCAAGAACCGCGAAGTGCGCAAGGTGCTGGAATCGCTCGGCCTGCGCGTCAATCGCCTGATCCGCGTGTCGTACGGCCCGTTCATGCTCGGCGATGTGCCCGAGGGCGAAGTCCGCGAAATCGAGACCGCGGCGCTACGCAACGAACTCGGCGAGAAGATCGTGCGCGAGTCGGGCGCCGACTTCACCGCACCGCTGGTCAGCGACGATGAGCGAATGCCGCGCAAGCCGAACGCCAAGGCGCTGCGCGACAAGCGCGTTCCCGGCCGCGACGGCCGCATGCCGCCGCGCGCGCCTGCGCGTGGCATGCGATCGGGCTCGGAGGCTGAAGCCGAGGCCCGCAACGCCAACGACAAGATCGCTGGCGGGCGGTTCAAGAAGAAGCCCCCTCGCCGCGACCGCACCAAGAGCGGCCCAAGGCCCAAATATCCGCGAGCGCGCGAATGATCCCCAAAAGTGGGACCCCGTTTTCGGATCCGATCATTTGCAGAGCAACACGATGAGGGTCGTCGGCGGTCGATTGCGCTCGCGCCCCATCGCCGGGCCGAAAGGCGAGGGCCTCAGGCCGACCGCCGATCGTCTGCGCGAGTCACTGTTCAACATTCTCGCCCACGGCTACAGCAACCCTGTCGAAGGCGCGCGCGTGCTCGACCTGTTTGCCGGCACCGGCGCGCTCGGCATTGAGGCGCTGTCGCGCGGCGCGGCCTATGTGCTGTTTGTCGACGATGGCGTCGAATCCCGCGCTTTGCTCCGCGGCAACACCGAATCGCTCGGGCTGGGCGGCACCAGCCGCATTTTCCGCCGCGACGCGACCAGACTGGGCGAAGCCTATCCGCTGGAGCCGTTCACGCTGGCCTTTCTCGATCCGCCCTACGGCAAGGGCCTCGCCGAGAAGGCGCTTCAATCGGCACGCGACGGCGGCTGGCTGGTCAAGGATGCGCTCGTGATCGTTGAGGAAGCGGTGAGCGCGAAGTTTGCCGCGCCGGAAGGCTTCGAGGAACTGGAGCGGCGGGACTATGACGACAGCGAATTGATTTTCCTGCGTCTTGTCTGATTGATCACTTCCGCCCGAACAACCTCTCGACATCCCCCAGCTTCAACTCGACATAAGTCGGGCGGCCGTGATTGCACTGGCCGGAATTCGGCACGTCTTCCATCTCGCGCAGCAGCGCGTTCATCTCTTCCGGCTTGAGGCGGCGCCCGGCGCGCACCGAACCGTGGCACGCCATCGTCGCCGAGACGTGCAGCAGCCGGCGTTCCAGCGGCAGCGAGTCATCCCATTCCGCCATGTGCTCAGCGAGATCACAAACCAGCCCGCGCACGTTGATCTCGCCCAACAAAGCCGGCGTTTCGCGCACCGCTACCGCGCCCGGCCCGAAAGCCTCTAACGTGAGGCCGAAACGCGACAGTTCGTCGGCGCGCGCGACAAGCCGCGCCGCGTCGGCCTCATCGAGCTCGACGATCTCCGGGATCAACAACATCTGCCGCGCGATTCCGCTCTTGTCGATCGCCGCCTTCATGCGCTCATAGACAATGCGCTCATGCGCGGCGTGCTGATCGACAATGACCAGTCCATCGCGTGTCTGCGACACGATATAGGTCTCGTGGATTTGCGCGCGCGCCGCGCCGAGCGGCCTCTCGATAAGGTCCGGAGCCGGCGCGAAACTCTCGACGCGGGCATCGGCCGACGGCGCGCCGACATCAAACGCCGCCTGCGCTACCTCTTCAAAGCCAAGGGCGACGTTGCCATGCGTCGGCGACCACGGCGTCGGGCGCGACGGCGAGTTGCGCCAGTCATAGGGGCCGCGCCGCGCCATCGTGACCGGGCGAAACGCAGCGATGGTCGCGCCGCCGCCGGTCGTTGCCGCGCGCTGGCCCTCACGCGCCAGCGCGGCTTTCAGCGCACTGACGATGAGACCGCGCACCAGACCGGAGTCGCGAAAGCGCACCTCGGTCTTGGCCGGATGCACGTTGACGTCGACTTCGCTGGACGGCAGCGTCACGAACAGCGCCAGCACCGGATGACGGTCGCGCGGCAGATAATCGGCATAGGCGCCGCGCACCGCGCCGGCGAGCAGCTTGTCGCGCACCGGCCGGCCGTTGACGAACATGTACTGGCCGAGCGAATTGGCGCGCGACAATGTCGGCAGACCGGCGAAGCCCGTCACATGCACGCCGTCGCGTTCGGATCGAATCGCAATGGCATTGGCACGAAAGTCAGGACCGAGCACGTCGCCGAGCCGCACCAGCGGCTCTTCCTCGCCGGCCGCGCTCCACGTCACCGGCGCGCGATCCTCGCCGGCGAGCGTGAAGGCGACATCGGGACGGCTCATGGCGAGCCGCCGCACCACGTCGCGCACCGCCTCGCCTTCGCTGCGGTCGGTCTTCAAGAATTTCAACCGCGCCGGCGTCGCATAGAACAGATCGCGCACCTCCATTGTTGTGCCTTCGCTCAGCGCCGCCGGCCTGATCTCGGACTTGTCGCCGCCATCGACCGTCAACGACCAGGCATGCGGCTCGCTTTCATGCCGCGTCGTGATGGTGAGCCGCGCGACGGAGCCGATTGACGGCAACGCCTCGCCGCGAAAGCCGAGCGTGTGGATCGCGAGCAGGTCGTCGCCATCGAGCTTCGACGTCGCGTGGCGCTCGACGCAGAGGTCGAGATCGGCACGCGTCATGCCACTGCCGTCGTCGGTGACGCGGATCAGGCGGCGGCCGCCGCCATCGATCAGAACGTCGATGCGCCGCGCGCCGGCATCGAGCGCGTTTTCCACCAGTTCCTTGACGACGCTGGCCGGGCGCTCGACCACCTCGCCGGCGGCGATGCGGTTGACGACGGCCTCGGATAACTGGCGGACGGGCATTGAAATACGGCCTGATTCGGGAGTTCGGCCCAATCTAGCCACCGAAAGCGCCGCCCGCGAGGCGGCTGGCCTCGCTGTGCCCGTTATTCAGCCCTCAATCCCACCCGGCTTTGCCCCGCCCGGCCTTGATCTCGCTGCGGCGCTTTTTGCCCTCGACCCGCTTTTTCTTCTCGGATCTCGGCACCTTGGTCTCGCGCCGGACGGTGGGCCTCACCGCCGCCTGCCGGATCATGTCGAACAGGCGCTCGCGGGCCTCGGCACGGTTGCGCGACTGGTCGCGGTGCTCCTGCGCCACGATGACGATGACGCCGTCCTTGGTCAGCCGCGAGCCGGCGAGCTTCATCAGCCGGATGGCGACGTCGTTGGGCAGGCCCGGCGAGCGCCGCGCGTCGAAGCGCAACTGCACGGCGGACGACACCTTGTTGACGTTCTGCCCGCCCGGCCCGGATGACCGCACGAAGCTCTCCTCAAGCTCGGAGTCGTCGATGGAGATGGAATTGGTGACCTGATGCATGTCTGTGTTGCCAGCGAAGCCGTCAGGACGCGACGAGCGAACGAATGACGCGCGCAGGATTTCCGCCAGCCAGGGTATTCGGCGGAACGTCCCTGGTGACCACCGAACCTGCGGCGACCACCGAATTCTCGCCGACGGTCACCCCGCCGACAACCGTGGCGCCAGCGGCGATCCAGACGTTTTTCCGGATCGCGATCGGCTTGCCGATCGTCACCGTCCGGCGCTGCACCGGGTCGAGCGCATGGCTGGCGGTGATGAGGCTGACATTCGGCCCGATCATGACGTCATCGGCAATGTCGAGCCCGCCGAGATCGTAGAAGGTGCAGTTCTGATTGACGAAGACGTTGCGCCCGACCCGAATTTCATTACCGCCCGCAGTATAGAACGGCGGGATCAGCAGGAAAGTCTCGTCCACCGGACGGCCGATGAGTTCGCTGAACAACGCGCGCACTTTAGCCGCATCGTCGAACGTCAAACGATTTAGTTTCGCGGTGATCGCTGTCGCGCGTCTGACACTGGCCACCATTGCCGCCGATTCCGGCGTGCCGCGGTGGACAGTTTTGGTGTCGCCGTCATTCGCCATAGGCGAGCCCGGGAGGCGCGGTGGAGATGGAATTGGTGACGTGCATGATGCGGCGCACTCTACTCCGTCATGGCCGGGCTTGTCCCGGCCATCCCGCTTAGGCTGGCACAGTGCGTCCCCAAGCGGGATGCCCGGCACAAGGCCGGGCATGACAATCGTAACTGACGGACCGAAAAGCCTCAGCCCTCGCCGACCCCCTCGGCAAACACCAAAGTCCGGTCGAGCGCGGCGTAGCGGAATTTCAGCGCCTCGGCATATTCCGGCGAGTGGTACCATTCGCGCGCCATCGCCATGGTCGGAAACTCGACGATGACAAATTGCTTGTCCTGGTCGCGCCGGCCCTCGATCAGCTCCAGGGCGCCTGACCGCACCAGATAGCGCCCGCCATATTTCTCAATGCTCGCGACGGCGCGGTCTCGATAATTTCCGATCAGATCCTCGTCGAGGATGCGAACTTCGGAGATCACATAAGCGGGCATGGCAAAGTCCGTTTACGCGGTGAGATATTTCTTCGCCAGCACCTTGCCCTCTTCCACCGCCGGCTGGTCGAAGGCATCGACGCCGATGAGATGCGCGGCGATGATGGTCTCGAGCATAAAATGCATCAGCAATTCGCCCATACTTTGTTCGTCGATCGACGGCACATGAAGCGTGCGCACCGGGCAGCCGTTCTTCGCCAAAGTCTCCGCCGTGGCGCGCCCTTGCGCGCCCACCAGATCACCAATGGTCTTGCCGCCGAAGCCCGGCTCGCCGGCAAGCTTCGACAATTCCTTGTCCATGCGCGGCCCCTGGCCGGCGCGGTCGGTGGTGATGACGGTGAACAGCTTGTCGCGCGGGCCGGCGATGAAAAGCTGCAACTGGCTGTGCTGATCGACCGGGCCGAGCGCGCCAATCGGCGTCGTGCCCTGCCCATCCTTACCGAGACTTTCGGCCCAGAGCTGCACATACCAGCGCGTGAAGCGCTCCAGCCGGTCGGCATAGGCCATGACGACCGAAATACCCTTGTTCTTGGTTTCGGCCAGCGCCACCGACAGCGCGGCACCGAGTGCGGCCGGCACCTCGGCCGCTTTTTTCCTGGCCAGCACCGGCTTGAGCGCCATCGCAGCACCGGCGCGCACCGCGACCAAGTCGAGGCCGAGCAATGCGGCCGGCAGCAGGCCGACATTGGTCAGCACCGAGAAGCGTCCGCCGACGCCGGTGTGATGATCGAGCATCGGCACTTTGTAGCGACCAAGCAGGTCGCGAAGGCCATTCGTCTTGCCGGGCTTCGCCGGCTCGCTCAGCCCGAGGAAAATGTCCGGAATGCGGGGGCCGAGGCTGGCCTCATGCAAGGCCGACAAAACGGCGATGGTCTGCATCAGCGTCTCGCCGGTGCCACCCGATTTCGAAATCGACACGAAACGCGACATGTGCAGCGGCAGCTTGTCAAGCAACGCACCGAAAGAGTCGGGATCGAGATTGTCCATGAAGTGCAGGCGCGGCCCGGCGCGGAAGGCGTCGACGCCGGGTACCATGTAGCCCGCGAGTTGCGCCAAAGTCTGTCCGCCGAGGCTCGAGCCGCCGGTGCCGAGCAGCACGATATCGGTGGCGCGGTCGGCCAGCGTCTGCGCGGCGTCGCGCAACGGCGGAATGTCGGCGGTCGTCTCCGGCAGATTTAAAAGCGGCAGGCCGCCATCGGCGTGGCGCGCGCGCAGCCAGTCGAGCGCGCCCTCCGCGCGGGCGAGCGCGGCGTCGAGCGCGTCCTGGCCGACGCCATGCTGGCCGATATTCGTGTGCAGGGCACTGTCGATGGATTGAATCAAAGGCATGATGAAAGGTCTCCACCCTCATGCCGGGCCTGGCGCCGGGCATCCACGTCTTACATCACACAATAATGGTAATAAGACGTGGATGGCCGGGACAAGAGGGCGTTTACGCCCGTCTTCGACGGGCTATGCCCGGCCATGACGCCTTGATAACGTCCAAACCACGAATGAGTTCACTGCGTCGACGACGCCAGCCCCTTCGGCCGGCCGGCCACCGTCACCAGCATGCCGTTGCCGTACAGGCGCTTGGCGACGCGCTTGGCGTCGGCCAGCGTCACGCCGTCGATCATGGCGCCGCGACGCTGAATATAGTCGATGCCGAGCTTGTCGAGCTGAATCTGCGTCAGCTGCTGTGCGATTTTCGACGACGTGTCGAGCGACAGCGCATAGGCGCCTTTGAGATAATCCTTCGCTGCCGCGAGTTCGTCGGCCGTCGGGCCGTCCTCGGCCATGCGCCTGGTCTCGGCCTCGATGATCGATAAAGCCTCTGCCGTGCGGTCCGCCCGCGTCGCCGTGCCGCCGAGATAGAGCGCGGCATGCTTGAACCAGACCAGATTCTCCGAGACACCATAGGCCAGCCCGCGCTTCTCGCGCACCTCGCGATAAAGCCGCGACGAAAACGTGCCGCCGCCGAGGATATGGTTGTCGATATAGCCGGCGATGAAATCGGGATCGTCGCGCGCGATGCCGAGACTGCCAAACGTCACCACGGCCTGCGGCACATTCACCTCGGTGACGATGCGCCGGCCAAGCCCGGCCGGCTTCACATCCGCCACCGGCTTGAGGTCGTTTTTCTCCGGCAGCGCGCCGAAGGCGCGGTCGATCAGTTCGCCGGCGGTTTTGGCGTCGACGTCGCCGACAATGGAGACCGTCAGTCCGTCGCGGCCGAAGACGCGCCGCGCGTAGTCGCGCAGGTCGGCGGCGGTGATGGCCGGCACGGTTTCGACCGAGCCTTTGCTCTCAAGGCCGTAAGGATGATCCGGAAACGCGGTGCGCCACCATTCCCGGCCGGCGATGCTGTTGGGATTGGTGGTGTCGCGCTGCAACCCCGACATCTCCTGGGCGCGGACGCGCTCCACGGCGTCGGCATCGAAACGGGGCTGCGACAGCGCGAGCCGCAGCAGGTCGAAGGCCTCGTCGCGATGCTCGTTGAGCACGCGCAGAGAACCGTGGAAAGTGTCACGCCCCACGCCGAACGACAGTTCGATCGCATGCCGCTCCATCTTCTCGTGGAAGGCCTTGCCGTCGAGCTCGCCGGCGCCCTCGTCGAGCGTGTCGGCCACGAGATTGGCCGCGCCGCTTTTGCCCGCCGGGTCCTGCGTCGAGCCGCCCTGGAAGGCGTAGTTGAGCGCGACAAGCGGCACAGCCTGCTCGCGCACCAGCCAGGCCTTGATGCCGGACGGACTGACGATCGGCTCGATCGTCATGGCCTGTGCCGGCAGCACATGGACGAGCGCGAGCGCGGCGGCGCCCGCGGCCAGAGTAAGGAGACGCATCATGACCGCTTCTCCGCCTTGGCGGCGGCGGGCGCCGCCTGTTCGGCCTTGTCCATTGCCGGCGTCTCGTCCTTGATCAGATAGCCAGTCACCGATCGCTTTCGGTCGAGCCAGAGGCGGGCGGCGTTTTGTACCTGCGCCGCGGTCACGGCGCGAATGCGCTCCGGCCATTTCTGCACGTCGTCAACCGTGGCGCCGGTCATCAGCGCCTGGCCGTACCAGCGCGCCATGGTCGCCTGATTGTCCTGCGCGTAAATCGCATCGGCGATCAGCCGCGACTTGGCGCGGTCGAGTTCGTCGTCGGTCACGCCCTTGTCGATCAGGCTCGCGATCACTGCGTCGGCCGCACGCTCGAATTCGGGCAGGCTCACGTCCTTGGCGGGCGCGCCGGCGATACCGAACTTCGACATGTCGTATGCCGAGCTGTCGTAAAACGCGCCGGCGCTGACGGCGATGTGTTTGTCGACGACCAGCGCGCGATAGAGGCGACTGTTCGAGCCGGTGCCGAGAATATGCGCCAGCACTTCCAGCGCCTCGGATTCGCCGGGCTTGGCGAGGCGGAACGACGGCACCAGATAAGACCGCTGCATCATCGGCTGCTCGACGCGCGGATCGGCGAGCGTCAGTGAGCGCACCGCGGCCGGCGGCGGCTCCTGCGGACGGTTACGCGGCGCGATATCGGCGCGCGGCCGCACTTTGCCGTAGGTCTCCTCGGCATAAGCGAGCGCTTCCTTCGGCTCGACATCGCCGGCGACGACCACCACCGCATCGTTCGGCCCGTAGAAGCGGCGGTAGAAGCCGATGGCGTCGTCTTTCGTCAGGCCTTCCATCTCATGACGCCAGCCGATGACCGGACGGCCATAAGGCGAATTGAGAAACAACGCGGCGTCGATCTGTTCGCCGAGCCGGGCGCGCGGATTGTTCTCCATGCGCTGGTTGCGCTCTTCGAGAATGACGTCGCGCTCCGGCAGCACCACCGCGTCGGTAAGCACGAGGCCGGTCATGCGGTCGGCTTCGAACGCCATAGCGACCTTGAGCTGCTCGCTCGGCACGCGCTGGTAATAGCCGGTGTAATCGCTCGAGGTGAAAGCGTTCTCCTGCCCGCCCATACGGGCCACGACGCCCGAGAACTCGCCGATCGGATGTTTGGCCGTGCCCTTGAACATCAGATGTTCGAGGAAATGGGCGAGCCCCGATTTGCCGGCCGTCTCGTCGGCGGCGCCGACCTTGTACCAGATCATGTGCGTCACCACCGGCGCGCGGTGATCCGGAATGACGACAAGTTCGAGCCCGTTGGCGAGCTTGAAGTTGGATACCGTGAGGCCGGGCTTGTCGGCGCCAGATTTGTCGGCACCAAGAGCCGCGGGCGCCATGGCGAAGCTGAGCGCCGTAACGAAAGCCACGGCGCCGGCACGAGAAACAGTCTTTGTGAAATTCACCGGGTTGAACCCTATGGCGTTTGCGTTGTTGCGCCCCTCGCGCCACGAAACGTTACGCTCGCAACACGTCGCCGGCAAAACATCGTGCCGGCGGAAGGCCCGCGCGCTTGGCGCGGGCGCAATCCTCAACGCTGCATATCGCCGCCCTTGCTGTCGTAGTAATCGGTGGCCTTCGTCGGCTCGCGGCGATCGTTGTAACCGTAAGGCTGATCCGGCGAGGGAGTCTGGTAGCCAGCCGGCGGCTCGGTCAGCTCGGTACGCGCCGGCTCGCCGGTGAAACGCGCGATCTCGTCGTCCTTGCCGCCAAACACGTTGCTGAACAGACCGCCGCGATAGCCCAGTTGCGACGGCGTCAGCTTGTCGCCGGTTTCGTTGAAGGTCGTCGAGGTGCGGTTGGGATCGTTGCCGACGCGCGGCGCGCGGTTGTTGGCGTTGGCGCCCGGCATCATTTCGCTCGGGCTCAACACGCGCTGCTCCTCGCGCAGTTTCTGATCGGCCGATTTGTAAGCATCGGCGCGGGCGCGCTTGGCCGCTTCCTTCCTGCGCTGGACGTCGGGGTCCTTGGGCCAGGCCGGATTGTTGGCGATCACCGCGTCGGATTTCTCCGGCACCGGCAGCGACGTGTTCGGCGGAATGACGAGCGGCGCGCGCTCCTGATAGACGATCGCCTCGCCGTCCTTGCGGAAGCCGAGGCTTTCCATGATGCCGCCCAGAATCTTCGAATCGAAAGGCTTGTCTTCACCGTCGTCGGCGGCCCGCGCCGGAGCCGGCACGGCCAGAACAGCGATGGCGAAGCTGACGATGGCGGCCGCGATCGCGGCCTGACGGGAGGAGCGACGAGCGATCATGGAACTTGCCCCTTCTTCTCGAATTACCGCCGAATTGAACACCAAACGACTGGATCAGCCGTTAGTGCCTTGGGATCAGGGCGCTTTTACGGCACGGTCCCCGACGAAGGATTCATACAGGAGGCCCGCGACCCCGGCAACGATGGCCACATCGGCGAGGTTAAAAACGTACCAGGTGAAGCGCCAATCTGCCGCGGAAACATGAAAAAACACAAAATCCACGACCCAGCCGTGCAGCAGCCGGTCGACGGTATTGCCGGCCGCCCCGCCGATGATGAGCCCGAGCGACAGCGCCGTCAGGCGGCTTTCGGCCCGCGCCAGCCATACCCAGAGCAGCAGCACGGCGAGCATCTTGAAGCCGACCAGTATCCACTGCCCCGCCACCCCCGGCATCTGCAGCAGGCCGTAGCTGATGCCGAAATTCCGCGTCAGCACGAAGTCGAAAAACGGCCCCAGCCGGATCGGGTGAGCCTCGATGTCATGGACGAACAGCAGATAGAGCTTGGAGCCCTGATCGACGACGCAGGCCGCCACCGCGATGGCCAGGCCAAAGGCGGTGAGCGGGCCCGAGAGGTAGGACTTGAAGTTCATGCGCCCCTGACTACTCCGCCGCCCTGCGCATCGTCTCCCATTCGCGCAGCGCCTTCGCGTCGCGCGGCGAGACGTCGGGGTATTCCGGATCGGCGCCGATGGTGTTGAGTATCTTCCACGAGCGCGCGCATTTGGTGCCTTCGGCGAGATTGGACACCACCGCGACGCCCATGACATCCGGCGAGCGGAACGCCGTGTCCGGACCTTCGTCACTCACCAATGTAGCCGCCGATGTGATGCAGATCTCGGCGAGATCGACATCGAGCACCGCCTCGTACAGTTCCGCGTTCGACACATGCACGATCGGATTCGCCTCCAGCGACGAGCCGATGCGCTTCTGCGCCCGCTCGCCTTCCAGCGCGCCGGTGACGACGCGGCGCACAATGCGGATCTTGCGCCACTTCTCGGCCAACTTGTCGTCGCGCCAGGCCGCCGGCACCTCGGGGAAGGTTTCGAGATGCACGGACTTGGCGTCGGCGCCATAGCGCGACAGCCACGACTCTTCCGTGGTGAAGCACAGAAGCGGCGCCAGCCACGTCACCGTGCAGCGGAACAGATGGTCGATGACCGTGAGCGAGGCTTTGCGCGTCACTGACGAATAAGGATCGCAGTACAGCGCATCCTTGCGGATGTCGAAATAGAACGCCGACAGGTCGGATGTCATGAACGCGCTCAGGCTCGCGAAGATGCGCTTGTAGTCGAAGTCGGCGTAAGCCTTGCGCACGATCTCATCCAGTTCGGCAAGCCGGTGCAGCATCAGCCGCTCGAGCTCGGGCATCTGCTCGAGCTTGACGCGCTCGTCGTCATGGAAGTGAGCGAGCGAGCCCAGCATCCAGCGGATGGTGTTGCGCAGCTTGCGATAGGTGTCGGCCGTGGTCTTGAGGATCTCCGGCCCGATGCGCAGGTCGTCGGCATAATCCGAGGCGCAGACCCACATGCGCAGAATGTCGGCGCCGGACTGCTTGATGACGTCCTGCGGCGCGACCACGTTGCCGAGCGACTTCGACATCTTGCGGCCGTTCTCGTCGAGCACGAAGCCATGCGTCAGCACGACATCGAACGGCGCACGGCCACGCGTGCCGCAACTCTCCAACAGCGAAGAGTGGAACCAGCCGCGATGCTGGTCCGAACCTTCCAGATACATCACGGTGTCGTCGCCGCCATCCACCTTGCGCTTGATGCCGGCAAGCTGCGGGAAATGCACCGGGTCTTCGAGCACGAAAGCGTGCGTCGAGCCTGAGTCGAACCAGACGTCGCAGATATCGTCGACCTTTTTCCAACTGTCGTTCGCCAGCTTGCCAAGGAAACGCTCGCGCGCGCCCGGCGCATACCAGGCGTCGGCACCCTCCTTGGCGAAGGCTTCGACAATGCGCAGTTCGACTTCCGGGTCCTGAAGGATATCGACCGTGCCGTCAGGCTTTTCCTTGATGAAGACCGCGATCGGCACGCCCCAGGCGCGCTGGCGCGAGATCACCCAATCCGGGCGGCCTGAGATCATGCCGTTGATGCGGTTCTCGCCGGCGGCCGGCACCCAGCGCGTCACCGAGATCGCCTGCAGCGCGCGGGCGCGCAACGTGTCGCCGGATTTATCAATCCCCTGGTCCATGGCGATGAACCACTGCGGCGTATTGCGGAAGATGATCGGCTTCTTCGAGCGCCACGAATGCGGATATTGATGCTTGAGGCGGCCGCGCGCGATGATGTTGCCGGCTTCAGCCAGCGCCGCGATCACGGCGTTGTTGGCATCGCCCTTTTCGCCCTTGTCGTTGATGACGCGCTTGCCCTCGAAGCCCGGAGCCTGCGCGGTCAAAGCGCCGTTCTCATCGACCGTATAAGGAATGGCCGACGAGATGCCGCGCGCTTCAAGCTGCGCCTTGTTGTCCATCCAGACTTCAAAGTCCTCCCGGCCATGGCCCGGCGCGGTGTGGACGAAGCCCGTACCAGTGTCGTCGGTGACGTGATCGCCGGGCAGCAAAGGCACAGTGAAATCGTAGCCTTTGCCGGCGAGCGGGTGGCAGCAGATGATACTGTCCAATCCACTCGCGACATCACAGACCTTGTCATAGGCCGTGACCTTGGCCTGCTTGAACACATCGCCAGCAAGGTTATCGGCGAGAATGAACAGATCACCGAACTTCGCCCAATTCTCCGGCGGCGCATCGGTAACTTTATAAAGTGCGTATTTTATTTTCGGTGAGAACGAGATTGCGCGGTTGCCTGGAAGCGTCCACGGCGTGGTAGTCCAAATGACGACCGACGCGCGTGCCAAATCTTTATGCCAATCAGGAATATTCATTGATGGCTTGGCGTCGCCAATCAACATTAAACCTTGTCTGAAACTCTTAACCGGAAACTTCACCCACACCGTATCGCTGGTGTAATCCTCGTACTCGATCTCGGCTTCCGCCAGCGCGGTCTTCTCGACCACGCTCCACATCACCGGCTTGGAGCCGCGATACAGCAAACCATTGGCGGCGAACTTCATCAGTTCGCGCGCGATCTGCGCCTCGGCCGGATAGCTCATCGTCGTATAGGGATGATCCCAGTCGCCCTCGACGCCGAGCCGCTTGAATTCCTCGCGCTGCACCTCGAGCCACTTCTGCGCATAGGCGCGGCATTCCTGGCGGAACGCCACCATCGCCGACGGTTCGGAGAAATTCGGCTTCTGCTTGTTCTTGGAGCGGTAATTCTCTTCCTCGATCTTCCATTCGATCGGCAGGCCGTGACAGTCCCAGCCCGGTACGTAGTTGGAATCGTATCCCAGCATCTGCTGGCTGCGCGTCACCACGTCCTTGAGGATCTTGTTGAGCGCGTGGCCGATGTGAATGTTGCCGTTGGCGTAAGGCGGGCCGTCATGCAGCACGAATTTCTCGCGGCCCTTCGAGGCGGCGCGAAGCTGGTCGTACAGCTTCTCGTCCTGCCAGCGCTTGAGGAGCTCGGGCTCCTTCTGCGGCAGGCCGGCGCGCATCGGGAATTCCGTCTGCGGCAGGAACAGGGTTTCGGAATAATCGCGTTCAGGCTTGGTCATGGCGGGCTTTTAGCAGGGCGATTCCGGGGGGGAAAGGCTGGTTTCAGCACCGTCATCACCGGGCTTGTCCCGGTGATCCCGCTTAGGAAGGCACCGCATCCCTGAGCGGGATGGCCGGGTCAAGCCCGGCCATGACAATTCAAATCGCGCCCAACACCGGAAACGCCTTGCCGGAGCGCTTGAGCGATTCCCGCGCCTGGGCGACGTCGGCGATCATGTTGCGCTTGAGCGCCTCGATCGACGGGAATTTCTGCTCGTGACGAACCCAGCCGATGAAGGCGACGTCCAGCGTCCTGCCGTACAAATCGCCGTCGAAATCGAGCAGGAAAACCTCCAGAAGAGGCGCGCCATCATCGAACATCGGGCGGGTACCGAAGCTCGCGACCCCATCGACTCGCTGCCCGCCGAGTTCGACGCGCACGGCGTAGATGCCGTGCTTGAGCTGGCAGGTCGGATCGAGCTTGATATTCGCGGTGGGAAAACCCAATTCGCGGCCGCGCTTTTCGCCGTGAACGACCTCGCCGGTCACGAACCACGGCGCGCCCAGCAATTCGGCGGCTTCCACGACTTTGCCCTGGCTCAGCGCCTCGCGGACCGCGCCGGACGACACCGGCCGGCCTTCGTCTTCCAGCGGCGCAACGACATCGACCGGAAAGCCCAGTCGCGTACCCTCGAAACTCAGGAAATTCGGCGAGCCCATGCGGCCCTTGCCGAAATGAAAGTCGTAGCCGATCGCCGCGCCGCCAATGCCGAAATGCTCGAACAGGATGCGCTGCACGAAATCTTCCGCCGGCGTCGACGCCAGCGCCGCGTCGAAGGGCATGACGATGGCGCCATCGAGCCCGGTCGCTGCCAGAAGCCGCAGCTTGTTTCGATCGCTCGACAGCGAAAACAGCGGCACCTCGGGTCGGAAAAAGCGCCGCGGATGCGGCGAGAACGTCAGCGCGGCCGCCTTGCGCCCAATTTCGGCGGCGCGCGACAGCGCCGCCTCGATCACCTTGCGGTGACCGCGGTGCACGCCGTCAAAATTTCCGATCGCCACAACCGCGCCGAACAGCGCGCCCGGTTCACCATCGGCGACGATGGTAAAGGGCCGTTCAGAAGCAATAGCGTCATTCATTGGTGGATCTGGCTTTTTTGCACCGCGAAGCGCGTCTCTACGCTCACACCGTTAATTAAGGCAACCCGCTATAATTGCCAGTGGATAGGGTTACCGGATCGTTACCTAACCTTCAAATTAACGGGTTATTCAAGTGCCGGCGGTACATTCCGCTGCATTCGATCGGGGCGCCCAGGAAGGGCGATGGATACGTCATGGCTGTCGATCATTCGATGCCGGTCCTCATTGTGGACGACTACTCCACCATGGTTCGCATCATCCGCAATCTGCTCAAGCAACTGGGCTTTGTCGAAATCGACGAAGCCAATGACGGCACTGCGGCGCTCGCCAAGATGCGGGAGCGCAAATACGGCCTCGTCATCTCCGACTGGAACATGGAGCCGATGACCGGCTACGATCTGCTGCAGCAGGTGCGCGGCGACGAGGACCTGTCGCAAACGCCCTTCATCATGATCACGGCCGAATCCAAGACCGAGAATGTCATCGCCGCCAAGAAGGCCGGTGTCTCCAACTATATCGTCAAGCCGTTCAACGCGCAGACGCTGAAGTCGAAGATCGACGCGGTGTTCGACGCACCGGCTGACACCCCGGCGGCGTGACGCACGTCGTCTTTGTACGTCGCACGCCCTTTCGTCAAATGTCATGGCCGGGCTTGACCCGGCCATCCCGATCATAGGGCACAGCGTTCCCCAAACCGGATTTTCTTGCGGCATTCTGTTCGGCGCGGCCTGCACTAAGCGGGATTGCCGGGTCAAGCCCGGCAATGACAGGAAGGATCGCGGCCCCTATATTACGTCCGTTGCCTGGGGACATATGATGACCATACCGGTAAAGCCGCCCGCGGAAGAGCCGCGCTATATCCGCCTCCACGACGCCGACAATGTCGCGATCATCGCCAACGCCTTCGGCATGCCGGCCGGGTCGCGCTTTGCCGACGGGCTGACGCTGAAGGATTTCGTGCCGCAGGGCCACAAGGTCGCGCTCACCGACATTCCCAAGGACCAGCCGATCGTGCGCTATGGCGAGATCATCGGCTATGCGGTGGATGACATCGCCGCCGGCTGCTGGGTCGAGGAATCGCGGGTCCGCATGCCCGACTCGCCGAGCCTCGAGGGCCTGGAGCTCGCCACCCGCGCGCCGCCGGCCATGCCGCCGCTTGAGGGCTACACCTTCGAGGGCTACCGCAACAAAGACGGCACCGTCGGCACCAAGAACATTCTTGCCATCTCGACCAGCGTGCAGTGCGTTGCCGGCACGCTGGAGATCGCGCTCAAGCGCATCAAGGATGAGTTGCTGCCGAAATACCCGAATGTCGATGACGTGATCGCGATCACTCATGTCTACGGCTGCGGCGTCGCGATCAATGCGCCGAAGTCCGAGATCCCGATCCGCACGCTGCAGAATCTCGCCCGGCATCCGAACTACGGCGGCGAAGTGATGATCGTCGGTCTGGGCTGCGAGAAGCTCGCGCCCGAGCGCCTCCTGCCCGGAGGCAAGGAAGGCCAGAAGGACGGACAGAACGATATCATGCGTCTGCAGGACGAGGCCCTCACCTCGTTCGGCGCCATGATCGAACTCATCATGACGATGGCCGACGAGCGCCTGAAGGTCCTCAACGCGCGCAAGCGCGAGACCTGCCCCGCCTCCGATCTCGTTGTCGGCATGCAGTGCGGCGGCAGCGACGCCTTCTCCGGCGTCACCGCCAATCCCGCGCTCGGCTTCGCCGCCGATCTGCTGGTGCGCGCCGGCGCCACGGTGATGTTCTCGGAAGTCACCGAGGTGCGCGATGCCATCCACCTTTTGACGCCCCGCGCCGCCAGCGAACAGGTCGCGCGCGATCTGATCCGCGAGATGAAGTGGTACGACGACTATCTCGCCAAAGGCGGCGTCGACCGCAGCGCCAACACCACCCCGGGCAACAAGAAAGGCGGGCTCGCCAATATCGTCGAAAAGGCGCTGGGCTCGTCGGCGAAATCCGGATCGAGCGCGATCTCAGGCGTGCTGTCGCCGGGCGAGCGCGTCAAGGAGAAGGGCCTGATCTTCGCCGCCACCCCGGCGTCCGATTTCGTCTGCGGCACGCTGCAATTGGCGTCCGGCATGAACGTCCACATCTTCACCACCGGGCGCGGCACCCCCTACGGGCTGTCCTCTGTGCCGGTGATCAAGGTGGCGACGCGCAACGAACTGGCGCAGCGCTGGGCCGACCTGATCGACGTTAATGCCGGCACCATCGCGACCGGCGAAGCCACGATCGAGGACGTCGGCTGGGACATCTTCCGGCTTATTCTCGACGTCGCCAGCGGCACGAAGAAGACCTGCACCGACAAGTGGGGGCTTTATAACTCGCTGGCGCTGTTCAACCCGGCGCCGATTACGTAGGCGTAGTGTGGCGGAGCTGTTCCTGCTCCCCTCCCCCTTGTGGGGAGGGGTCGGGGGTGGGGGTCGTTGCTAAAGCGACCACCCCCACCCCGCTCGCTTCGCTCGCGACCCTCCCCACAAGGGGGAGGGTGAAGAAAGAAATTACCACAACAACTGCTTCATCACCGCAGTCGGCTCCTCGCCGGCCGCAGCGAACACCGTCTTCATCGCATCGGCGCGCGGGGTGTCGCGGCCGCCGAATTCTTCGGCGTGAATGCCGGCGGCGATGAACAACATGTCGATGCCGAAGGCGCGCGCCCCTTTCAGGTCGGTGCGCACCGAGTCGCCGATCGCCATCACGCGCGTCATGTCGACCTTGCGGCCGAGCGCTGTTTCCGCTTTCGCCAGCGCGAGGTCGTAAATTGGCCGGTACGGCTTGCCGGCATACAACACCTCGCCGCCCATGGTCGCATAAAGATCGGCGATCGAGCCCGCGCAATAAATCAGCCGCGTGCCGCGCTCAACCACGAGATCGGGATTGCCGCAAACCATGAACAGCTTGCGCTTCAGCGCGATCTCGAGCCGCGCGCGATAGTCTTCCGGCTTCTCGACTTCGTCGTCGTAAAGCCCGGAGCAGACGATGTAATCCGCGCTTTCCAGCGGCGCGAACGTCGCGTTCTGCCCCTTGAAGATCGAATGATCGCGCTCGGGGCCGATATGGCAGATGGTCTGGCCCTTGCGATGCATGATGACATCGCGCGTCACGTCACCGGACGAGACGATGCTGTCATAAGCCTCGTGCGGCACATGCAGGTGGTCGATCTGCCTGATAACCGCTTCGCCGGGCCGCGGTGCATTGGTGATGAACACAACGACCTTGCCCTGCGCCCGCACGCGCATCAGCGCTTCGCAGGCGTCGGGAAACGACACCTCGCCGTTGTGCACGACGCCCCAGACGTCGCACAGGAAAATGTCATAGGCCGACGCAAGGCCTGCAAAATGCGGGGTAAGATTTGGCACTTGCGGTGACCGGTCAGACGGAATGGGCGCTGGCGGCGAGATATTCGCTCAGCGTCTTGGTAGCGGCGGGATTTTCCGGCGGTGGCGGCGCCGGAGCAGCACCCTGCAAGGCTTCGGCGCGCACCGGCCGCGGCGCCGAGAACAGGAAGCCCTGACCGAAGCGCGCGTCGTAATCCAGCAGGTCGATCACCGTGCTTTCATTCTCGATACGCTCTCCGATCAGATCGATGCCGTTGCGCGCCAGAAGATCGGCGAGATCTTCGGCGTGAATGTCGCTCTGCGCCGCGGCGGCGCGATTGAGCAGAAGATTGGCCGGCACCTTTACGAAGCGGAACGAACGGTCGGCCAGTTCCTTCGGCTCGAAGCGCAGGTCCGTCACGTGATCCATTGCGAAGCGGAAGCCGCGGTCGGCGAGCGCCGCGAGACTCTCATATTCGATCGGCCCGAACGAGCGATAGGCGGCCTGCGTGAACTCGAACATCAGCGATTGGGCGAGCGCGCGGTTGGCTTCCATGAAATCGAGGAGCTGCTTGAAGTAGAAGCCGTCGGTCAATGTGGTCGCGCTGATATTGCAAAACAGGCCGACGTCGCGGCTCTTGAGCTGCAGCCGGCGCACAACCTGCACGCAACGGAACACCAGCATGTTGTCGATCTTCGGCATCAGGCCGGCGCTGTCGGCGATATCGACAAAGTCGATCGCGGGGACGATTTCGCCCTCCTCGGTGCGTAGCCGCGACAGTGCCTCATAGAAGCGCACCTTGCGCTGCGGCAGCGTCACAATCGGCTGCAGATAAAGGTCGATGCGGTTGGCGTCGGCGGCCTGGGCGATCATGGCGCTGATCTGCTCGCGGCTCATGCCGTGGAAGCGGCGGGCACCGCTCACGGCATCGGTCTCGCTCAGCGCCAGCGGCGCGCCCAGATCAGCCGCATGGGCGGGCGGCGCTGCCGGCGCAACGAGTTCGCTCACCTGCGCGACCGGCTGCGGCGCGCCGGTCGGCGTGCCGAGCATGGTTTCGTGGGCGGCGACGGTCTCGGCCAGTTGCCGCACCAGTCCGCCGAGTTCGCCGATTTCGGCGGCAATCGGATCAACCGCGCCGCGCGCGCGACTGACGGTCTGCTCGACACGGCTCTCGACCGCGGCGATGCGGCGCGACATCTCAGCCATTTGCCGCGACAGATCGGCAGTGCCGCGCGACAGGTCGGCGATCTGGTCGCCAAGCACGCCGCGATCGCTCAGCCGGTTGGTTACGGTGTTGTAGATCGCCATCGCCACCAGCGCGGCGAGCGACAGGATCGCGGCCGTGCGCGGGTCGAGCTTCAGCCCGAAATACAGCACAGCGCCGAGCGAGCCCGCGATGAGCACCATGCAGAACGCGATGAATATGGCGCTGAGACGAAGCATTCAGCCGATCCTGGGAAGTCTTGCGATCCTGAGAAGTCTTGGCGTCGGAAAGCCCTGAACCCGCAGTCTCGGGCAGCCGCGACTGATTCGCGCCCGCCCGCTCCAATCTCCCCGAGCCAGCGCGACTGCGCAACCGGGAATTCCTGCTATTCTACCGCGACTTCATCGCACTTCCGCAGCGCTTTTGACGCTTCGGTTAACCGGAACTTCGCCCCTCATGCAGGCTTCCCGCTCTTCGACCATTCTCGCCGCTGTTGCGGCCGCGCCGGGGCGTGTGTTCGCCGTGTTCGCTGTTTTGCATGTGTTCGTGTGGACGGCGCTGCCGGACCTGCTCTACCCGAACCTACCGCTCGACCTGATCGAGGCCCTCACCTATGGCCGCGAGTGGCAGCTCGGTTATGACAAGCTGCCGCCGCTGCCGTGGTGGCTGGTCGAAGCCGCAAACCTGACTCTCGGTCATGATTTCGCCTATTACCTGCTGGCGCAGGCCTCGGTCGTGGCCGCCCTGGCGGTCGTCTACGTCATGGCAAGGCCGCTGGCTGGGCCCCTCGGCGCCCTCGCCGCCGTGCTGATCGTCGACGGCCTGCATTACCTCAATTACACCTCGGCCAAGTTCAACCACGACGTCGTCCAGCTGCCGTTCTGGGCGCTGGCGGGCTACGCCCTGCATCGCGGCCTGCGGCTTGGCCGGCTGCGCGACTGGGTGCTGCTCGGCCTCGCGGTCGGGATTTCGCTCTGGGCGAAATATTTCGTCGTCGTGCTGGTGGCGCCGATGGTGGCGTTCGCGCTGGTCGATGCCGACGCGCGCAAGGCGCTTTTGACGCCCGGCCCCTATATCGCCGCCGCCGTCGCGCTCGCCGTCATGGCGCCGCACCTGGTCTGGCTGGTCAATAACGACTTCCTGCCCTTCGCCTATGCCGAGCACCGCGCCGAATTGCCGCGCGGCTGGTACGACCATCTCTGGCATCCGTTCAAATTCGCCATCGGCCAGCTATTTTTCCTCATCCCGTCGCTGCTGATCGCCGCCCCGCTGTTCTGGCCGCGCAAGAAGGACGGCGAAGCGCCGCTGGTGGCCGCGGCCGACGCCTTCGACATGCGCATCGTCACCTGGCTGGCTTTCGGCCCCTTCGTCGTCGTTTTGCTGCTCGGCCTGGTCTCCGGGCGTGGCGCCATCGCGATGTGGGGCTATCCGCTGTGGCTGTTCCTCGGCCTGTGGCTGGTGCTGGTGGCGCGGCGCCGGATCGAAGGCAGCCGCCTCGCCCGCATCGCGGTCACATGGGCGATCGTCTTTGCGGCGCTCGCCGGCGCGTTCGTGACGAATTACGAGATCCTGCCGCGTTTCGATCACCGCTATCGCGCGGTGTTCTTCCCCGGCGAGGCATTGGCGCGCGAGATTTCGGCGCGCTACCGCGCCGTCACCGGCCAGCCGCCGGTCTATGTGATCGGCACGATGTGGGACGGCGGCAATATCGGCCACTATGCGCCGAGCCACCCGCGCGTGCTGATCGACGGCAAGCCCGAGCGCGCGCCGTGGATCGATCTCAACGACCTGCGCGCGCGAGGCGCCGTGATCGTGTGGACCGACGCCGCGCTCGACGCGGTGCCGCCGGTCTACCGCACCATCGCTCCTGACGCGGCGGTGCAGCCGTCCTTCACGCTGCCCTACCGGCGCGGGCCGGGCCACATCGCCATCGGCTGGGCGATATTGTTGCCGAAGCCGGCGTTTGCTTCCAACTCGTCATTCCGGGGCGCGGCCGTTAGGCCGCGAGCCCGGAATCCATAACCCCGGCTGCGGCGTATGGATTCCGGGTCCATTGCTTCGCAATGTCCCGGAATGACAACTACGCCCCCTGCTTGATAATGGCCGCGACCTTGGAGATGATTTCGTCGATCTGGTCCTCGGTCACGATCAGCGGCGGCGACATCGCAATCGCATCGCCCGACGTGCGGAACATGATGCCGTGGTCGTGGAAGCCGCTTTCCAGCGCGTCATAGCCGCGCTTGCCAACCGCGTCGGGCTTACTCGCAAGATCGATGCCCGCCATCAGACCGACAACGCGAATGTCGAGCACGCCCGGCAGGCCCTTCAGGCTCATCACCGCATCGGCCCAGACCGGCTCGAGCTTGCGCGCGCGCTCGAACAGATTTTCGTCGCGGTAGAGATCAAGCGTCGCCAGACCGGCGGCGCAAGCCAGCGGATGCGCCGAATAGGTGTAGCCGTGGAACAGCTCGATGACGTGCTCCGGCCCCGTCATAAACGCATCGTGAATGCCCTTGCGGGCGATGACACCGCCCATCGGCACCGAGCCCGACGTAATGCCCTTGGCAAAGCAGATCATGTCCGGCACCACGCCGTAACGCTCGGCGGCGAAGGCATGACCGAGACGGCCGTATCCGGTGATGACCTCGTCGAACACCAGCAGAATGCCGTGCTTGTCGCAGATCTGGCGCAGGCGCTTGAGATAGCCCTTCGGCGGCGGCAGCACCGCCGTCGAACCGGCCACCGGCTCGACGAAGACGGCGGCGATGGTCGAGGCATCGTGCAGCGCGACCAGACGGTCGAGTTCATCGGCGAGATGCTCGCCCCACTCCGGTTCGCCCACCGAGAACGCCTGCTCGGCGCGATTATAGGTCGATTGCAGATGATCGACGCCGGCGAGCAAGGCGCCGAACTGCTTGCGGTTGGCGACCATGCCGCCAATGGCGGTGCCGCCGAAGCCGACGCCGTGATAGCCGCGCTCGCGGCCGATGAAGCGCACGCGCGAGGCGTTGCCCTTGGCCCGGTGATAGGCGAGCGCGATCTTCATCGCGGTGTCGTCGGCTTCCGAACCGGAATTGCAGAAAAAGACGTGATCGAGATCGCCCGGCGCCAGCGCCGCGATGCGGCTCGCCAGCTCGAAGGCCTTGGGATGGCCGAACTGGAAGGTCGGCGAGAAATCCAGCTCCGCCGCCTGCTTCTGGATCGCGGCGACGATGGAATCGCGGTTATGGCCGGCATTGGTGCACCACAGGCCGGCCGACGCGTCGATGATCTTGCGCCCCTCGGGCGTGAAGTAGTGCATGCCCTTGGCGCCCGCGACCATGCGCGGCCGTGCCTTGAAGGCGCGGTTCGACGTAAACGGCATCCAGAACGGCTCGAGGTCGTTGGGGACGGAGGAGGATGCGATTTTCGGGGCCGTAGCCATGGGTCAAGCTCACTTTCAGCCGGCCAAGGTCAATGGCGCCTGCCGGCAAAGGCAAATCGAATTCTAAGCCTCTGGAATATCCGTTTTCGCCGATAATGACAAAGCCAGAAACGGCTGCTACCACCCGCCCAATTGCAACTCTCAAATATTCGAAGCGAATATGTCCGACGCAAAATCAGGCAAAAAGCCGCAGAAACTCAAGGCCCGCATGCCGCGCGGGCTGGCCGACCGGGGCCCTGCCGAAATCGCCGCGACGCGCGCGATGGTCGAGACGATCCGCACCACCTTCGAGCGCTACGGCTTCGATCCCGTCGAGACGCCGACTTTCGAATACACCGACGCGCTCGGCAAATTCCTGCCCGACCAGGACCGGCCGAACGAAGGCGTGTTCTCGTTCCAGGACGACGACGAGCAGTGGATCTCGCTGCGCTACGACCTGACCGCGCCCCTGGCGCGCTACGTCGCCGAGAACTACCAGCACCTGGCGCTGCCCTATCGCAGCTATCGCAACGGCTACGTCTACCGCAACGAGAAGCCCGGCCCGGGGCGCTTCCGCCAGTTCATGCAGTTTGATGCGGATACAGTCGGCTCGGCCAGCATGGCCGCGGATGCCGAGATGTGCATGTTGGCGGCCGATACCATGGAAGCGCTGGGCATCAAGCGTGGCGACTATGTGGTGAAGGTGAATAACAGGAAGGTGCTGGATGGGGTGATGGATGGCGCCGAGATCCCCGCTGACAAGCGCCTAACTGTTTTAAGAGCAATCGATAAACTTGACCGCTTGGGCTTGGATGGTGTTCGCCAATTACTCGGAGCGGGCCGTAAAGATGAAAGCGGTGATTTCACAAAAGGCGCGGAGTTAGCTGACTCGCAAATCGAATTAGTCCAAAGCCTGTGGATGCCCTTGACCGGGTCGTTTGTGAAATTGGGACAAAGCACTTTCGCTACATCAACGGATAGCGACGCGGGCCAATCGCGAGACATGGAGCAGGCTGGCCCGTTCGAATACATTGACAACCTAAAGACTCTTGAGGCGTGGGAACAAATGTTCGCCAAAAGCCCGGTATCTCTCCAAGCAATTGCCGAACTAAAGGAAATTGTTCGAACCTTTGAAGCGGCAGGCTTTGGAAGTAAGAGAGTTAGAGTAGATTCATCGGTGGTCAGAGGCTTGGAGTATTACACAGGCCCCGTCTACGAAGTTGAATTGACGTTCGATACTTTGGACGACAAAGGCCGCCCGGTGCGCTTCGGTTCGGTCGGCGGCGGCGGCCGTTACGATGGCTTGGTGTCGCGCTTCATGGGCCAGCCGGTGCCGGCAACCGGATTCTCCATCGGCGTCTCGCGTTTGCAGGCGGCGCTCGAAAAACTCGGCACACTTTCGACCAAGCCAGTTCCCGGTCCGGTGCTTGTGACCGTCATGGGCGGCAATATTGCCGACTATCAACGTCTCGTCTCGACGTTGCGTAACTCAAAACTTGATCCCGATAATCCGAACAGCCCAAATATTCGGGCAGAGCTTTATCTTGGCAATCCGAAGCACGGGATTGGCCAGCAGCTCAAATATGCCGACAAACGCTCAAGCCCCTGCGCCATCATCCAGGGCTCGGACGAGAAGGCCAAGGGCCAGGTCGTCATCAAGGACCTGATACTCGGCGCCGAACTGGCCGCCGAGACCGCGACCGACCGCGAGGACTACCTCAAGAAACAGGCCGAGGCGCAGTTTTCGGTCAACGAGGCTGACCTTGTCGCCGAGGTGCGCAAGGTGCTCGCCCGCCGCAAGGCCTGAGCAACCGTCGTAACCACGTCATCAAGCGGTTACGCGCCGTAAACCGAAAGCCGCTATCACGCCCGGAACGTTTCTGGCTCTGGCGCATTGTGCAGCCAAACCCAGAACAAAAATACGGGATGGCGCGTGGTGGACGATCGTTGGGCGTTTCCAACTCCGATAGCGATGCAGCGGCAGGCCGGCTCCGCGCCCAAAGGGCGTACCCTGCCCCGCGCCGTGCAAAGTCCGCCGGTCGCGCCTTGCGCCCAGGCCGACGCGCCTTGCGCCGAGGCCAATGAAACGCCGCCGGCAAGCGGCGCGGCGGCCGCCACGGCGAAAATCACACCTTCGGAAACCTGAAAATTCCGCGGAAACCTGAAAATTCCGCCCGCTAGCGGCGCGGCGCGCCGGCCCGCTGCATGTCGAGGATGTTCATCGTCATGCCGTTCGGCATGACGATGTCGCCCGGCTTCTGTCCGGCCGTGCAGGCGCCGAGCCATAGCGCGGCGATGCGCATGTGGCTTTTGCCGCCGCCGGGCACCGCCGGGCCGCCGTCGCGCGAGGATTCGACATCGACCGTGTAGGCGCTGTCGAAACTGCCCGATACCACCGCGTGCGACGTCACGGTCGCCGGACCGAACTTGCAGACGGAATCGATCGTCATCGTATCACCGGCCTTGGAGACGTCCTGCTTGGAGCAGGCCTCGTTGGTCGAACCGCCATAGGCCTGGTTCATCAGCTTGTCGGTCGCCGCATCGACGCATTGCTTCATGGTCTGCCCCGGCAGATTGCGGCCGACGAATTCCATCTTGAGCTGCCACAGCCCGGCTTTGCGTGCCGGCATGTCGAGCGCGAGGGCGGGCGTTGCGATGAGGGTGGCGGTGGAAAGGGCGAGCAGGCGGTGCATGGCTGGTCCTCCGGTCCAAGACCAAAGTCTAGCATGCCGCCACGACCGGCCAATCACATCGGCGCGAGATGCGGTTGGCGGGGCGTTAACCGCCCGGCCTAAAGTGCGATAAAATCGCCGTCCGCCAGCGGCGGCGCGTCGCTGACGTCGATGGTGTGGCCGAGCACCTGCTCGACCGCGTCGAAACTGTCGAGCACCGAGACGTTCTCGATCACCTTGCCGTCCTGGAAGCGGAAAAAATTGGCGACGCGGTAGCTGATGGTGCGGCCATCGGTGGCGCGGCGCGCCGTCAGCCGCGTCAAAGCCGCGGCGCGGTTGCCGTCGACGAGAAACATTTCGCGTTCGACCTTCACCGCGCGCAGCATCTTCGGCGCCCGGTTCGCCATCACGTCGATCACCGCCGCCTTGCCGTGGTGAACGCCGCAGTAAGGCAGCACGTCGATCGGCCCGCTGATCGTCCAGGTTACGTCGTCATGCAGGAAAGCGCCGAACGCTTTGGCGTCGCGCGATGCGAAGGCCTTGAAGTAATCCTCCACGACCGACGGATCGACAATCGGCTCCGCGGCGCTCGTTTGAATTTTTGCCAGTATCATACGATCACCAGATTGTTGGTCGCCGCCTGCGCCTCGTCATGGACCGGCAGCGAATGGCCGAGCATCTGCTCGGCCGCGTCGAACGTGTCGATGATGGAAACGGCTTCGATCACCTTGTCGTCCTCGAAGCGAAGGAAGTGAGCGAAGCGGTAGGCGATCATGCGATTGTCGCCATGACGCTGGCCCTGCAAACGGTTCAGCGTCGCCACCCGGTCGCCGTCGATAATGAGCGCGTCGCGGGCAACCTTGAGGATGCGCAGCGCGTTGGGCAGCACCGTGGCGCCGAGCTCGAGCACCTGCGCCTTGCCGCGGCGCTGGCCGCAGAAGCTCAGGACCGCCACCGGTCCGCTGATGGTCCACAGGACATCGTCGTGCAGCAGCGCCGCAAGCTTGTCGCGGTTACCGGTCGTGTAGGCGTCGTAGAAAGCGTCCACGACCTCCCTTGTGACGGTGTAGGCCATCGGCACGAGCCTCCTGGTACCATTGAACGCCCGGAGTGTTGAAACTTCCTTACTTTCCAAAGACTTGCCCAAGACTTGCCAAAGACTTGCCAAGGACTTGCCAACGACTTGCCAAGGGCTTGCCAAAGGCTTGGCCGATACCCGCCCATCGCATCGCACAAAAACCCCTGATAATCCGGCCCTTTGCAAGATTCGTTAACGACGCCAGTCATTTACGGGGCGGCTTTGTTAAGCGCGGCGGCCTTTCGTCGTCGAAACCTTAAACCTGACGTGCTAAGTCGCCGCCGGATATCGGGGTGTCAGGGACGGCTATGGACGCGACGAACGGCAATATGAGCGGGGCGGCGGCTCCGGATGCGCGGGCGGAAGCCCTGGTCGCGTCCTATGAGCGCGCGGGCTATGCCCGCGTCTCGCCGCCGATCCTGCAGCCGGCCGAGCCGTTCCTCGACCTGTCCGGCGAGGACATCCGCCGCCGCATGCTTCTGACCACCGCGCCCGGCGGCGCCGAATTGTGCCTGCGGCCGGACCTCACCATTCCGGTGTCGCGCGACTATCTCGCATCGAAGCTCGCCGGCAAATCGGCCGGCTTCAGCTATCTCGGGCCGGTCTTCCGCCATCGTACCGACGCGCCGGCGGAATTTCTGCAGGCCGGCATCGAAAGCTTCGGCCGCGCCGATACGGCGGCGGCCGATGCCGAGATGCTGTCGCTCGGGCTGGAGGCGACCGCGCATTACGGACTGGGCGCGCCGTCGATCCAGATCGGCGACGTCGCGCTGTTCGCCGCGCTGATCGCCGCGCTCGATCTGGCGCCTGCGTGGAAGCGCCGGCTGATCAAGGATTTCAACCGCAAGACCAACCTGGCGCAGGACCTCGAGCGCCTGATGCTCGGCGGCACTAACGGGCGCCCGGAATATCAGGGCGTGCTTGCCGCGCTCGCCGGTTCCGATCCAAGGGGCGCGCACGCGCTGGTCACCGACCTGCTGTCGATCGCCGGCATCTCCGCCGTCGGCGGCCGTTCGGTGGGCGAGATCGCCGACCGCTTCCTCGAACAGTCGGCGCTGGGCGCCTCGACCAAACTGCCGCGCGACGTGCGCGGCCTGATCGAGCGCTTCCTCGCCATCGGCGGCGATCCGGATGACGCCGCGGCCGACCTGCGCACGCTTGCGATAGACGCCAACCTCGCCGGCGAACTGGCACCCGCCCTCGACCTGTTCGAAAGCCGCAACGGCTTCCTCGCCGCGCGCGACATCGACCTCAAGCGCATGATGTTCTCGACCGGCTTCGGCCGCGGTTTCGACTATTACACCGGCTTCGTCTTCGAACTCACCGATCCGGCGCGCACCGGCGATCCGCTGGTGGCGGGCGGCCGCTATGACGGTTTGCTGACGCGCCTCGGCGCCGTCGAGCCGATCCCGGCCGTCGGCTTCTCGGTGTGGATCGAACGCCTCACCGTTTACGGAGACGGAGCATGAGCGCGCCACTCGTCCTCGCCGTTCCGGCCAAGGGCCGCCTGCAGGAAAACGCCGAAGCCTTTTTCGCGCGCTCCGGCCTCAATCTGGTCAAGCCGCGCGGCGCCCGCGATTATCGCGGCGCGGTGGCCGGCCTTGACGGCGTCGAAGTCGCCTATCTGTCGGCCAGCGAAATCACCGCGCAACTCGCCGCCGGCGCCGTGCATATGGGCGTGACCGGCGAAGACCTGGTGCGCGAACAGATCCCGGACGCCGAAAGCCGCGTCGTGCTGCTCGAGCCGCTCGGCTTCGGCTTTGCCAATGTCATCGTCGCCGTGCCGCAGGCCTGGATCGACGTGCGCACCATGGCCGACATCGACGACGTCGCCACCGGCTTCCGTCATCACCACGGCCGCAAGATGCGGGTCGCCACCAAATACATCAACCTGACGCGCGACTTCTTCTCGTCGCACGGCGTCATCGACTATCGCATCGTCGAAAGCGCGGGCGCGACCGAAGGCGCACCGGCCGCCGGCACCGCGGAAATGATCGTCGACATCACCACGACCGGCACCACGCTCGCCGCCAACGCGCTCAAGATCGTCGACGACGGCGTGATCCTGCGCTCGCAGGCCAATCTGGTCGCCGCGCGCACCGCCAACTGGGATAACGGCACGCGCGAAACCGCGCGCGTCATTCTCGACCGCATCGCGGCGCAGGCGCGCGCCCGCGCCTACCGCGTAGTTCGCTCGCCCTTTGCCGCCTGCGACGCCCAACTGGTTGCCGACGCCAAGGCGACGTTCGGCGTCGAGACGCCGTTCGGCGGGCCGACCTCGTCCGGCATGCTGACGCTGCATTGCCCGCCGGCGCAGGTTTATGCGCTGACCGCGTTCCTGCGCCAGCGCGGCGCCGAAGCGGTCGCGGTCGCCGACCTCGATTACGTCTTCGCCAGGGACAATCCGCTTTACGCCAAACTGGAAGCCGCGCTCTAGCAGCGCGCGCTGTCGCTTAGTCAGGAATGCGGCGCGTGCGCCGCGCGTTCGCGCTCGACGGAATCGACCGCCATGCCGCTGGCGAACGGCACATGGTTCGCGGCGCATTGGCCGTAGAAGTCATCCCACTCGCCGCGCTCGACGTGAACGCCGCGCACCCAGCCGAGCCGGAAGCAATCATCATAGCTCGGCGCGGCGTCCGCCGTCGCATCGGCGGGCACCGATGGTATCGCCGCCAGGGTCGGAACATGGGGCATTGCATGTTTTTTCGCCGCAAACGACGGCGCGGCCATGCCGGCCGTCACGACGGCGGCAGCCGCGATCAAGTAGCGCATTCCTCACTCCGAAAATCCCGCAGGCAGGCCCGCGGCAACCGCGCGCGGCCTGACCGTCGGCCCGCCCCCGGGACCCGGTCGGCTGTGCGATCGCAACTGATGAGAAAAATTACGCGACCCGCGCGCGCGGGAAACGACAAAAGCTTCTGTAAAAACGCGGCCGCGCTGTAGCGGCGGCGTAACCGGCAGATAGCGCCGGCATAAACGGCGTCAGGTCTGCTGGCCTTCGCGCTTCCGGAACACGACGAAATGCGACAGCGAAAAATTGACGACGAAGCTCACGAGAATGGAAATGAGTTTCGCGGCCACCACCGGCATCACGTAAGACAAAGCCACCAGCGTCGCCGTTGAGGTCACCATGCCGGCGACGCCCGACGCCGCGAAGGTCGCGTAGTCGCGCCAGCGCAGCACCCGCCCCGATTCCGGGCCGAACGTGATGAAGGAATTCATCGCGTAGGAAAACGACACCGCCGTCAGCCAGGCGGCGACGTTGGACGGCACCAGCGGCCAGCCCAGCAGGTTGTTCGCGGTCCAGAAAATACTGAAGTCGATCGCCGTATTGACGACGCCTATCAGGGCAAAGCTCAGCGCCTTGAGCGCGATGGCGCGCTCGTGCCAGGCGACCTTGAGCCGTTCGATCAGGTTTTGCAGCGTCTCCATCATCCGGTTTTCTTACCATCCCAAAGTGCCAAGGTCTTGTGCGAAAAGGCGGTTCCGGCCCGGCGGCGGCTCCCGCCGAGGCGCGACAAGGCCGCCCCCATGCGCTATAGATCGCCGCTTACGCGGAGGATTTCGTGTCTAAAACGCCGGCCAAATCCAAAAAATCGGCCAGCCGTGCCGGCAAGGCCAATGGCAGGCCCGACCAGGGGCTATCGATCGTCGTCCCGGTCTATAATGAGGCCAGGGGCCTGCCGGCCCTGCATGAGCGCATCGCCGAGGTGGCCCGCTTCCTCAAGAGCAAATACGGCCTCGCGATCGAAGTGATTTACGTCGACGACGGCAGCCGCGACGAATCGAGCGCGATCGCGCTGGCGCTGCCCGCGGTGTCGCTCGACGTTCAGGTCATCACGCTGTCGCGCAATTTCGGCAAGGAAGCCGCCCTCGTGGCCGGGCTCGATCATTGCCGCCTCGGCGCCGTCCTGTTCATGGATGGCGACGGCCAGCATCCGCCGAGCCTGATCGAGACCCTGGTCGCGCGCTGGCTCGATGACGGCTACGACGTCGTCTATACGGCCAAGGCGCATCGCGAGAACGAGCCCCTGCTTCGCCGCACCGGTGTGCACTGGTTCTATTGGCTGCTGAACTGGCGGGCGCGCCTGAAAATTCCGGAAGACGCCGGCGACTTCCGCCTGCTGTCGCCGCGCGCCGCCGACGCGCTGCGCCAGTTGCCCGAGCGCAACCGGTTCTTCAAGGGCCTGTCGACCTGGATCGGCTTCCGCCAGGTTCGCGTCGATTACGAACCGGCCGATCGCGAGCATGGCGTGACGTCGTGGAACGTCTGGTCGCTGGTCGGGCTGTCGATCGAAGGGCTGACGTCGTTCTCTGTCGCGCCGCTGCGCGTCGCCAGCATGCTCGGCGCCATTATCGCGGCATCGGCGCTGCTGTTCGGCTTCTGGATATTCCTCGAAACCGTAATGTTCGGCGAGGACGTGCCGGGCTATCCGTCGCTGGTCATCGGCATGATGGTGCTGGGCGGCGTGCAACTGATGATGATCGGCGTGCTCGGCGAATATATCGGCAAGCTGTTGTCCGAGATCAAAGGCCGGCCGGTCTATTTCGTCGCCGAGCACAGCCTGAAAGCGGCCAAGGACGGCGCGCCGGGCAACACGGCCTCGCGCGCGGCGGAGTGAGCGTTGCGTAAAAAAATCCGCCGTATCTGGCTCTGCGCCGACGATTACGGCATGGCGCCGGGCGTCAATGACGCGATCCGGCGGCTGATTGCGACGCACCGCATCAATGCGACCTCGGTGATGACGGCGGCCGGCCATCTCGGCAGCGACGAGGCCGGCGCGTTGATGGAAGCCAATGCCGAAGGCCGCGCGGCGCTCGGCCTGCACGTCACGCTGACCGCGCCGTTCAAGCCGCTGAGCCGGAATTTCGCGCCGCTGCGCGACGGCACCTTCCTGCCGCATCCCGAGCTGATGCGCGCCGCGCTGACGCGGCGGCTCAATGTCGAGATGCTCACGCTCGAAATCGCAACACAGGTCGAAGCCTTCGTCGATGCCTTCGGCCGCCTGCCGGCTTATCTCGACGGCCACCAGCATGTGCAGCTTCTGCCGCAGGTGCGTGATGCGTTCCTGAAGGTGGCGTCGGAGACCGTGCCCGGCGCCTGGGTGCGTCAGGGCAGCCGGGCGCGCGGCGCCCGGCCGCTGCACGACCAGAAGGGTTTGGTGCTCGATATTCTCAGCGTCGGCTTTCGCAACAAGGCGGCGCGCCTCGGCATTGCCACCAATCCGGCCTTTGCCGGCGCCTATGTGTTCAACGCCAAGGCCGATTTCAAAAAGATTTTCCCGCGCTTTCTCAAGGGCCTGCCTGATGGCGGCCTGATCATGTGTCATCCGGGCTTCGTCGATGCCGAGCTACAATCGCTCGACTCACTGACGACGCTGCGCGAGCAAGAATTCGCCTTTTTCAGTTCCGATGCTTTCCCCGCCGTGCTCGCCGCCCACGGCGTCGAACTGGCGCACCCCTCTGGTGCTGGCGACAACGCTGCCTAGATCTTCACGGCGCGCAAACGGCGCGCTTTTGGGAGGACGGCCATGACGCCGCAGGAACGCCAACTGGTTGACGATCTGTTCGACCGCATTACCCGGCTGGAGTCCTCGCCGCGCGATGCGCAGGCCGAGCGCGCCATCGCCGAAGGCGCGCAGCGCGCGCCGCATGCGCTGTACACGCTGGTGCAGACCGTGCTGGTGCAGGACGAAGCGCTCAAGCAGGCCGAAGCGCGCATCCGCGACCTCAGCGGTGAAGCCGAGGCGCCGGCCGGCGGCGGCTTCCTCGATACGATGCGTAACGCCATTGGCGGTCGCGGCTCGGTACCGAGCGTACGCCCCGGCACCGGCAACGCGCCCGACCCGCGCTGGAACAGCGGTGGCGCGGCTGCGCAAGGCGTGCCGCCGGCGCAACCGGCTTCGCCCTTCGCCGCGCAGCCGCAAGCCAACGCACAAGGCGGCGGCCCCTCGTTTCTCGGCACCGCGGCGGCGACCGCGGCCGGTGTGATCGGCGGCTCGCTGCTGTTCAACGCGCTCGGCGGCATGTTCGGCAGTCACAACAGCGGCAGCGCCTTCGCCGATACGCCGCGCGATTCGGCTGCTTCGCCCTGGAGCAACAACAATGACAGCGCCAGCGGCAGCGATCTGTCGCGCGACGCCGGCCTCAACGATGTCGGCGGCGGCAATAACGACCGCAGCGCCGGCCTGTTCGACAACAGCGACCAGTTCGACTCAGCCGATAGCGGCAGCGACTTCGGTGGAGACTTCGGCGGCGGCGACAGCGGCGACGCCTGAGCGCGGTTACATCACGACGACCTTGGCGCCGACCTTGACGCGATCATAGAGGTCGACGACGTCATCGTTGCGCATACGGATGCAGCCCGACGACACGTTGGTCCCGATGGTCCACGGTTCGTTCGAGCCGTGGATGCGGTACAGCGTCGAGCCGAGATACATGGCGCGGGCGCCAAGCGGATTGTTCGGCCCGCCATCCATGTGGCGCGGCAGATAAGGCTGCCGCTCGAGCATTTCCTTCGGCGGCGTCCAGTCCGGCCATTCCTTCTTGGCCGAGACCAGATGCGTGCCGGCCCAGGTGAAGCCCGGCCGGCCGACGCCGATGCCGTAGCGCAGCGCCCGGCCGTTCGCCTCGACGAGATAGAGAAACTTGTTCGGCGTATCGATCACGACCGTGCCCGGCTCTTCCTTGCCGCTATAGGCGACTTCCTGCTTCTCGTAGATCGGGTTGATCGGATAATCCTGCGGCGAGCGCGGCTGCCCGACGATCGGCCCGGTGCTGGCATAGACCTGCTGCTGCGGCCCCGGACTGCCATAATAGGGCTGCGCCGGTGCACCGTATCGTTGCTGCGGCAACGGCGCATAGCCGTCGCGGCGATCGTTGTTGCCGAAGATCGCCTCGATGAAGCCGCCACCCATTTCGGACTGCATGCGCTGCGGCTGCGCCACGATCACCATGGGCGGCGTGGCCGGAGCGGCCTGCGCGCGCGGCTGGGCGTAAACCGGCTGCGCGTAAACCGGCGGCGCATAAGTCGGCTGCGCATAGACCGGCGGCGCATATTGCTGGGCGTAATATTGCTGCGCATAGGCCGGCGCGGCGCCGACCAGCACCGAAAAACCCACGATCATCGATAACTGACGCATCACGCTACTCACTGCACACAAACGCATCGCCCGCACACCGCCTCATAGTCAAACATCGATTGGTAAATCAGCCCATGGCGCAAGCGGCGGCGGACGCCGTTCGTGTCGCCTAAAGTTTATTTTGCGTAAAATGGGAGACGGTTTGGTTAATCAACCGTTTCGCCGCCGCACGCTATTTCAATCAAACGGCTTCGCTGCAACGCGGCGTTAATTCACCATGCGCTAAAGCCTGATCCTTGAATCCGACAGGGTTACAATCGTGCAGCGCAGGGTGTTCCGGATTGAATCAATGCTGGCGCCGCGCCGCGCGGTCGCCGGGGCGCTGTCGCGCGATTCGGTCGCAACACATCGGCCGGCGATGAACGAAGACGCCGAGGCGCTCGCCAGTCTGAAAACCGAACTTGCCTTCATCCATGACTCGGTCGCGCGCAACAAGCGCGAACTCAGCGCGCTGATCGGCGACGCCGACGACCGGCGCCTCGCCCGTGCCGCCGAGGTGCTCGGCGCCGCGGTCGAAAGCATGCGCGGCGCGACCGACACCATCCTTGGTCTGGCGGAAACCGCCGACGACAATGCACGCACGCTCGCCGCCAGCCTGAAGGACGAGTACAAGCGCGGCCTGGCGCAGGACATCCAGGAACAGATCGTCAAGATTTTCGAGGCCTGCAATTTTCAGGATCTCGCCGGCCAGCACATCGCCAAGGTGATGACGATGCTGGGCACGATGGAACAACGGCTCGACGCGATTCTCGCGCGCTGCGACGGCGTCCATGCCGCGACGCAGGCGCACGTGGCCCTGGCGCCGGTGAACGGCGACGGCCTGCTCAACGGACCCAAAGTCGCCGGCGACGAAGGCCACGCCTCGCAGCACGACATCGACCGGTTGTTCGCCTAGGGCGGGCGCAGACCGTCAGCGCGGCTGCCGGATCACGATAAAGCAGATGAACGCCGCAACGCCGAACACGGCGGCCAGCGCCAGCGCGGCCGCGTCCGACGCGCTGTCCACCACCACCGCCATGACCAGCGGCGCGGCCGCCTGCACCAGCAGGAACGGAAATGCCAGCCGCCCCATCAGCCGGCCAAAACCGGATGCGCCGAACAGCGCCAGCGGCAGGGCGCCGCGCGCGATGGTGATGAGCCCGTTGGCGCCGCCGAATAGCACCGCGAATACCGCGGCGATCGGCGCGGCGATGCCGAGCCATGCGATCATCACGAAAGCCGCGAGCAGCGTGCCGAGCGCAAAGCGTGCAATCCAGATCGGGTGCAGGTTGCGTCCGAAGGCGAACTCGATAACGCGCGCGCCGACCTGCGCCGGACCGAACAGCGCGCCGATCCATACCACCGTGTCGCTGTCGATGCCCGAACGCGCGAAGATCGCGAGCAGATGCGCGGCAAGGCCGGACGGCACGAAGGCGTAAAACGCAAAGCCCACGGCCACCAGCGCGAATGGCCAGCCGCGCGCCGGCAATATCTTGTCGGGCAGCTTCACGCCACTCGGCGGCGGTGCATCGGCCGCGATGCACTCGCGTGGCAAGAGAAACGCATGCAGCGGCGCCGCGACAGCGACAAGCAGCACGGCATAAATGAGATAGGTGCCGCGCCAGCCGACGGCTTCGGTGAGGAAATGCGTCGCCGGCCAGCCGACCGTCGAGGCGAAGCCTCCGGCCAGCGTCAGCGCCGTGATCGGCCGCCGCGCCGCCGCGCCGAAGATGCGGCCGAGGGCGGAGAAGGCGGCGTCGTAAAGGCTCGCCGACATCGCCAGGCCCAGCAGGATCCAGACCGCGATATAGGCGAAGCGATTGTCGGCGAAGGTTATCAGCACGAGGCCGAGCGCGCCCAGCAGCGAGCCGGCGGTCATCACGACGTGACCGCCGTATCGGTCGATCGAATGACCGACGTAAGGCGCCGCCAGTCCGGCCGCGAGCAGCGCGAACGAGAAGCCGCCCATGGCGAACGACATCGACCAGCCATTGTCGCGCGCGATCAGCGGCACGATCAGAACCGGCGTGTAGTAGATGCCGCCCCACGCCAGAATTTGGGTGACGCCCAGCACCGGCACGGCACGCCAGACGCCGTGGATGAAATCGCGAGGCGAGGTCATGGGATTCCGATCGGACGCGGCATCATGAAAAGCATCGAGCCGCGGGAGTAAGCCGCGGCTCGATCGATTGATGGCAAATTTTTGGTGCCGCGCCTAGCGCGCCGCAGGCTTCGGCGCCGGCTTTGCGGCCGGCTTCGGCCTCGGCTTGGCCGGCTTCTTCTTGCCGCCCTCGGGCGCGCAGCGCACATAGACCATGGTGCCGTAGCGGCCCTGCACTTCCGGATCCATCCAGCGCAGGATGAGGATGCGGCCGTCGAACTGCACGACTTCGCGGTCCTGCTGGCTACCCGGCGGGTCGCCATCGGGGCCGATGAAGGTCTTGCCGCCCGGCGCTCCCTTGAGCCGCAATTCGGACGGCGTCGACTGGTCGGCGAGATGCATCATCACGCCGCCGGTGGGGCCGAGTGTGATGACATAAGGCTGGCGGCACTGGCCGACCGCCATGGATTCGGTGCGCAGGCGGTCTTCGTCGCGGTGATAGGCGGCGAGCCCCCAACTGCCGACGATGTCCTGCGGCGGGAAGGCCGGCGGCAAGGTCGGCACCACGGGCGGCGGCGGCGGCTCCGGCGGCGCGGACGGCGTCGTGCTGCAGCCGGCGATGCCGAGCGCTAACACCCCGAGTACAAGAGCGGCCGACAGGCCATTGCGGAACTGACCTTGGCGGGACGAATAGCTCATCGTGACTCCTGGAAACGCGTTAGCGACGTGACATTGCGGGGCATTGGCGGGCGGCGCAAGCAAAAGCCGTAAACGCTCGATACCGAGCACTTGTGCCGGGAATGCGGCCTTCCGCGACAGCCGCCTCAGCTTGACACCCAACCTTTAAGGCAATATCTCCGCTGGCGCAATTGGCACTCCTCACTTAAGAGTGCTAAGGGGCTCTAATCCCAGCACATTCCGTGACAGCCTCCGCTTGGGAAGCTTCCGGAAAAAGCTCCACCCGTTCCGCCTTTCGCGATCGACTTAAACGAGGAAGCCTATGGCCAAAACCAAGTTCCGTCCCCTGCACGACCGCGTCGTCGTGCGCCGCATCACCGCTCAGGAAAAAACCAAGGGCGGCATCATCATTCCGGACTCCGCGCAGGAAAAGCCGTCCGAAGGCGAAGTGATCGCCGTCGGCCCCGGCGGCCGCGACGAAGCCGGCAAGCTCGTGCCGATGGACATCAAGGCCGGCGACCGCGTGCTGTTCGGCAAGTGGTCCGGCACCGAAGTGAAGCTCGACGGTGAAGATCTCCTGATCATGAAGGAGAGCGACATCATGGGCGTCGTCGGCTGACACCCTGACGCCGTTTTCCGTCGTCCCAAAAAACCCAATCGGAGCTAGTTCAAATGTCCGCTAAAGAGGTCAAGTTTTCCGGCGACGCGCGCGACCGCATGCTGCGCGGCGTCGACATTCTCGCTAATGCCGTGAAGGTCACGCTCGGTCCCAAGGGCCGCAACGTCGTAATCGACAAGTCGTTCGGCGCTCCCCGCATCACCAAGGACGGCGTCACCGTCGCCAAGGAGATCGAGCTCGAGGACAAGTTCGAGAACATGGGCGCGCAGATGCTGCGCGAGGTCGCGAGCAAGACCAACGATCTGGCCGGTGACGGCACCACCACCGCCACCGTGCTGGCCCAGGCCATCGTGCGCGAAGGCGCCAAGTCGGTTGCCGCCGGCATGAACCCGATGGATCTCAAGCGCGGCATCGACATCGCCGTCGCCGCCGTGATCAAGGACATCGAAAAGCGCGCCAAGAAGGTCTCGTCCTCCGCCGAAGTGGCGCAGGTCGGCACCATCTCGTCGAACGGCGACACCCAGATCGGCAAGATGATCGCCCAGGCGATGCAGAAGGTCGGCAACGAGGGCGTCATCACCGTCGAAGAAGCCAAGGCGATGGAGACCGAAGTCGAGATCGTCGAAGGCATGCAGTTCGACCGTGGCTACATCTCGCCCTACTTCGTCACCAACGCCGAGAAGATGATCGCCGAGCTCGAGGACGCCTATATCCTCCTGCACGAAAAGAAGCTGTCGGGCCTGCAGTCGATGCTGCCGGTGCTCGAAGCGGTCGTGCAGTCGGGCAAGCCGCTCATCATCATTGCCGAGGACGTCGAAGGCGAAGCCATCGCCACGCTCGTCGTCAACAAGCTGCGCGGCGGCCTCAAGGTCGCGGCCGTCAAGGCGCCGGGCTTCGGCGATCGCCGCAAGGCGATGCTGGAAGACATCGCCATCCTCACCGGCGGCCAGCTCATCTCGGAAGACCTCGGCATCAAGCTCGAGAACGTCACAATGAGCATGCTCGGCCGCGCCAAGAAGGTCGTGATCGAGAAGGAAAAGACCACGATCGTCAACGGCGCCGGCAAGAAGGCCGAGATCGAGGCGCGCGTGCAGCAGATCAAGGCGCAGATCGAGGAAACCACCTCGGACTACGACAAAGAGAAGCTGCAGGAGCGTCTGGCCAAGCTCGCAGGCGGCGTCGCGGTGATCCGCGTCGGCGGCGCGACCGAGATCGAGGTCAAGGAAAAGAAGGATCGCGTCGAGGACGCGCTCAACGCCACCCGCGCTGCCGTTCAGGAAGGCATCGTGCCGGGCGGCGGCACCGCGCTGCTGCGCGCCAAGAAGGCCGTCGGCCGTCTCACCAACGATAACTCGGACGTGCAGGCCGGCATCAACATCGTGCTCAAGGCGCTGGAAGCTCCGATCCGCCAGATCGCCGAGAACGCCGGTGTCGAAGGCTCGATCGTCGTCGGCAAGATCCTCGAGGAGAAGTCGGAGACCTTCGGCTTCGACGCGCAGAACGAAGAGTATGTCGACATGCTCGCCAAGGGCATCGTCGACCCGGCCAAGGTCGTGCGGACGGCACTGCAGGATGCGGCCTCGGTCGCCGGCCTGCTCGTGACCACCGAAGCCATGGTCGCCGAACTGCCGAAGGAAGCCGGTCCGGCGATGCCGCCGGGCGGCGGCATGGGTGGCATGGGCGGCATGATGTAACGCCCTGCCCTCAACCAGACATGCGAAAGGCCCGGCGAAAGCCGGGCCTTTTTTTCGCAATGAACGATTAGCGTGACGTTGGTTTGCTTCGCACTATCAGAATATCTGCCACGTCCGATGGTCCAATGTTCCGATAACTGTCGGGCAAGCTTGCTACCTCACAGTTAAATATTTTCACGTTTGGTACGATACGTCCGTCAAGGAGTACCAAATCGACGATCTGATAGCCCATGCCCGTTTCAGGCATGCCGAGCAGTCGATTAACAATGCTCTTGTTCAGTTCGATCTGCATCTCAGTACTCAGGAATCGTTACTGGTCCCGCGACACTTCCTGGCGGCGCACCATGTGTCAGCTCAACTTCCACTCCGCCGCCCGCCTGACCGAAGGCTGGCAGAACCGTGCCAACCAATCCGGGTGTTTGAACAGGCACAACGATGTCAAAACGATTTATGGCAGAAAGTGGATTTGGTAGCGCGTATCGACCAACCACGGCAAAACCACTAGGTGCCAAACCAGCGTCCAACTCGCTGGTAACATAACTACCCGGCAACAAACTTCCATCGGCAAGTACTCTACGATCATTTTTGAAAGCAGAAAAGCGCGCGAATTTTTCTCCGCTTTGCGTCCGTAGCTGGAACGGCGGCGACGCGTGAAGCCTATGCCGCACGTCAAAACGTTCCACACCGAAAAGGAACGATCCAAATGTCGATTTAAAAAGAACGATGTCTTCGCTAGGAACAATGTCGGCCTTCGGGGCCGGTTCCGGCGACATAATTACAGTAATCACAACGCCTGGACGAACCTCCTGCCCTTGTGTCGATTGCCATCGTCTAAAGGCTTCGAAATTCAGAATATCGCTCGATGTAATCGCGAGTTCCGAGTTGAGAACGATCACGCCCTCAGGGTTTTTATCTCTCGAGGATCGCACAATGCCAAAATGAAAACCCATGCCGAGTTCGGGTACCGGATCGAATACTGCCGGATTTTGAACGGAAAACATGCCCCCTCATCGTTTCTCTGTGGTGTCGGTACAATCTATAATAGTATTATCAGAAAACAACGATCATGCGTAGAAGACATGCCACAAAAAACCAAGGGCCTGGCTCCGCTACGTATCCTGCTTACCGAAGAAATGGCCCGGCGAGGATTCCAGGGCCGCGACGCCGGCGCCGGAATAACCGAAAAATCAATGGCTCGACAGCCTGAAGCGCAGCGGCGACGCGCCGTCGGGTCCCAACAGCGACACGCGATCGCCCTGGCGCTGCCATGCGGTCGCCTGTGTCAGGGTCGCGAGCAGCGCGACATCGGCCTGCATGCGTTCGTCGGTGCATTGGCCGGTGATCATGTATTGCGGCATCCCCTCCGGCATGGGCGGCGTCTCGACCTTGATTGCCGGACCATCGACCGTGAAGCGCGCCGGCACCGTCTGGCACCACAGATCAACGCGCGCCATGCCGTCGCCCTCGAGCGTGATCACGGGAACGCGCTTGAGCGGGCCGATGTGCGTTGCATCGAGCACCAGCACGGAATCGAACGGGAATTGCGAAGACGCCCAAACCGAACCGCTCGCGGCAAGAGCCGCAGCCAACAGCAAGGCCACCAAGATCCAACGTCCCGCGGTCAGGCGAATGGAACGCATATTCGTCTCCGGAAATCTGCGGCCGCGGACGCGGCGAATGTTTGGGTACGATCCGTGGTTACGAACCTTGGGGCCTGTGACATGAAGCCTGCGCACGGCCGCGTCAAGCGGGGCGGCCGCAGGGCGGCGGATGCCCGACGCATTCATTTTTCCGGAACCGTTCTGCAACGACGAAGGCATAACGCGCGGGTAAATTTTTACGCCCTCGACGATCATTGCGCGCGGAAATTGTCTGGCTGAGTTTGCCCGCTTTACTGGTCGAGCTGTTCGACCAGCCAGTTGGCCGTGCGCAACAGGCGCGCGTCGTCGCGTTTGGCGCCGATCAACTGCACGCCGAGCGGCATGCCGGCCTCGCCGCTCAACAGCGGCAGCGTCACCGCCGGCAGACCGGTGAGGCTCCACAGCGAATTGAACACCGGATTGCCGGTAGGCAAGCCGACCGGGGCGACGCCGGGCGTGGCCGGCGTCAGGATGGCGTCGAACTCGTCGAACAGTTTGCCGATGCCGGCGGCGTAACCGAGCCTGTTTTTCTGCGCCTGCAGATAACGCACGGCCGCAACCGATTGGCCCTGGCCGAGCAGATCGCGCATCTGCTGGCTCAGGAGATCGCCGCCGCGCGTCATGAGCGCGTCGAAATTGTAGGCCATGTCGGCGGCCATGATGGCGCGGTGGTCGTCCCACGCCGCGGCGTAATCGTCCGGCAGTTCGACTTCGGTCGCCTGCTCGCCAAGGCTCGCGACGAGCTCTTCAAACGCGGCGTGCGTCGCGGGGTCGGCCTGATCCCACACCGGCGTGCGCACAAAAGCAAAGCGCGGCGGCAAAGGCGGCGGCTCGGCGACCAGTTCGAGATAATCCGGCGAGGCGACAGCCCGCGTGTCGCCGTCCTGCGGATCGTAACCGGCCAGCACCTGAAGGATCAGCGCGGCATCGGCCAGCGAGCGCGCGAAGACGCCGACATGATCGAGCGTCTTCGACAGTTCGAGCGAACCGTGACGCGAGATCAGGCCGTGGCTCGGCTTCACGCCATAGACGCCACAAAACGAAGCCGGACGGATCACCGAGCCATTGGTCTGCGTCCCGACCGCCAGCGGCACCATGGCAGCCGCGACCGCGGCGGCGGAGCCGGACGACGAGCCGCCGGGCGTGCGCGACAGATCGTGCGGGTTGCGCGTCGGCCCCGGTGAGAAATAGGCAAGTTCGGTCGTCACGGTCTTGCCGATGATGACGGCGCCGGCCTCGCGCAGCCGCGCCACGGCTGTTGCGTCCTGCGTCGGCTGGCGGCCCTTGAACAGCGGCGTGCCGTATTCGGTCTTGAGGTCGGTGGTGTCGAACAGGTCCTTGATGGCGACCGGCAGGCCGTGCAACAGGCCGATCGGCAGGCCGCTCGCCCGGCGCTCATCGCGCTCGCGCGCTTCGGCCAGGGCCGCGTCGGGATCGAGGTGAATGAAGGCGCGCACATCGCCATCGATCGCCGCGATGCGGTCGAGACAGGCGCCGACATATTCCTCGGAGCTGATTTCGCCATTGGCGATGTGTTCGGCCGCCTCGATAGCGGTCACTGCCGTCAATTCTTCGTCTGTCACATCCAGCTCGCACTTGTTGTTACGTGAATTTAATTCGATCGCCCCGGCCGGAAACCCCGCCCGCCACGCTTCAGCCACCCTTGGGTGATGCTACGGACCTGACCCGCCTGTCGCAATATTGGGCGGCGGTGGGCCACACGGTATGAAGCCTTTTTTTTGCAGAATCCCGCCAGGATAAGCCAATCTCACCATCGCCGTCGCGCCGCCGCCGGCCGGCCGCGCCTTTGCCCTTTGTCCCGCCGCTGAGAGGAGCCCTCCCTTGAGAGGCATCATTGCAACGCTCGCCACCGTGTGGCGGATCGCCGGCCCCTATTTCTATTCCGAAGACCGCTGGGCGGGCCGCCTGCTGCTCGGCGCGGTCGTCGCCATCGAGCTCGCCATTGTCGGCATCACGGTGTTGCTGAATTCCTGGAACGCCAATTTCTACAATGCGTTGCAGGACAAGAACTGGGACGCCTTCGTCTACCAGCTCGGCTATTTCACCGTCCTCGCGGCGGCTTTCGTCGGGCTCGCGGTCTATCAGCTCTATCTCAATCAGTGGCTGCAGATCCGCTGGCGCCGCTGGCTGACCCGGGAATATCTCGGCCACTGGCTCACCGGCGCCAATCACTACCGCATGCAATTGTCGGGCGAAGCCGCCGACAACCCCGATCAGCGCATCGCCGAAGACGTCACCTCCTTCGTTTCGGCGACGCTGTCGATCAGCATTCAGCTCCTGAGTTCGCTGGTCAGCCTGTTCTCCTTCATGATCATCCTGTGGGGTCTGTCGGCCGCGGCCCCGCTGCATCTGTTCGGCATGACCTACAACATCCCGGGTTATCTGTTGTGGGCGGCGCTGATCTACGCCGTGATCGGCACCGCGCTCACACACCTGATCGGACGCCCGCTGATTGCCCTGAACTTTCAGCAGCAGCGCTACGAAGCGGATTTCCGCTTCAATCTGGTGCGCGTGCGCGAAAACTCGGAGCAGATCGCCTTGCTCGAGGGCGAGACCGCCGAGAAAGACCGGCTGCTGATGCGGTTCGGCAACGTGGTATCGAACTGGCTGGCCATCATGTCGCGGCAGAAGAAGCTCACCTTTTTCACCGCCAGCTACAATCAGGCCGCGGTCGTGTTCCCCTTCATCATGGTGAGCCCGGCCTATTTCGCCGGCGTGCTGCAGCTCGGCGGTCTGATGCAGACCGCCAACGCCTTCGGCCGGGTGCAGGACTCGCTGTCGATCTTCGTCTCGCTGTATCGCAGCCTCGCCGACTGGCGCGCGGTGATCGAACGTCTCGATGGCTTCGACCGTTCGGTGGCGAGTGCGAAGGCGCTGGCCGTCACGCCGCCGGTGGTCACGCTCGAGCCGGGCGATAGCGCCGCCGTCGAGATCGATGACCTGGCGGTCAATCTGCCGAATGGCGCCCCGCTCATCAGCGCCACCAGCCTGTCCATCACCGCCGGCGACAGGGTGCTGGTGACCGGCCCGTCGGGCTCCGGAAAATCGACGCTGTTCCGCGCGCTGGCCGGCATCTGGCCGTTCGGCTCGGGCACCATTGACGTGCCGAAGGGTGCCAAGGTGATGATGCTGCCGCAACGGCCTTACTTCCCGATCGCCCCTTTGGCCGCCGCGGTCGCCTACCCGGCCGAGCCCGGCGAATACGACAATGCGACGGTCGGCGAGCTCATCGCCGCCGCCGGCCTGCCGGCGCTGGCGGCGCGGCTCGAAGAAGAAGCGCACTGGAACCGAATGCTGTCGCTCGGCGAACAGCAGAGGCTCGGCATTGCCCGCGCGCTGCTGCTCAAGCCCGATTATCTGTTCCTGGATGAGGCTACCGCCTCGCTCGACGAGGCGGCCGAGGCGGCGGTCTACCGGCTGCTGCAGGAGCGCCTGCCGGATACGACGATCGTGTCGATCGGCCACCGTTCGACGCTCGCCGCGTTCCACCGCCGCCGCCTCAATGTCGAACGCGGCGCCAACGGAGCGCACCTGAGCGAGGCGCCATTGAGCGACTGATTCGCGCTTCGCCGCCGGAGCGCCGAACGCGCCGCTGCGGCAAAGAGAATCACGGACAACAAAAAAACGGCGGTCCTTTGGGGACCGCCGCTTCTTTTTGGCCGGTTAGGCCGATCGGGTTCGGCTTACTTGAGCGCCGAGAAGGTGGTGTCGAACTTGAGGGTCGCCACGAACTTCGCCGAGCAGAGGTCGTTGCCGGCGATCGGGGCCGCCGCGACGCACTGGCCAGCGGCCGGGGTGCTCACGTTGGTGTCCCAGTAACGGAGGTCGAGGGTGACGGCCTTGTAGTTCAGGATCAGGCCGACATCCCACCAAGTGTAATCCTGGAAGGCCAGCGAGGTCTTGACGCCCGACGAGTACCACTGACGACCGATTTCCGGGTTCAGGGTCAGGGTCACGCCCAGCGGTGCCCACGGCAGGGTGATGAAGGCGTTACCACCGTAGAAGTAAGCGTCCTTGCTGCCGACGATGCCGACGCCGTTGCCGAAGTCGCTGCCGCCGGTGACGAAGGCGCCAACGGTCAACCAGTCAGCGACCTTGTAGGTCGGCTTGGCGTAGAATTCGCCATAGCTGATGTTCACGCCAGCGGCCGGGCCCGGGTAGCCATAATAGACGTAGCCGAGGTCGAGGCCGAAGTTACCGAAGGTGAAGCGACCACCGCCGCTGATGTCGAATTCCGCGTCCGCGAAACCGGTGTAGAGGCTCGAACCCCAGACACCTGCGTACAACTGCAGCCAATCGGCGGCGTTGTAACGGCCTTCAAAGTAGCCCTGGATCGCCGGACGGTGACCCGACTGCGAGATACCACGCAGTTCATAGTCGCTCGTCATGGCGACACCGAAGGCGAGATCCCACGGGCTAACATAGACCGGCGCGACCATTTTCTTGGCCTTGACCGGCATATCCGCGGCAAACGCGGGCGCGGCGGACAAAGCGACCGCGGCGAGAGCTGACAACAACAACTTCTTCATAGGACCCTGCCCCTTTACATTTCGATCGGCATTCAGCCGATCCACCAGCCCGTCCCCATCGCGTCACTTCAGCTTGCCGGACCCCGGCATCGCTGCGGATGTCCCTACGCAACAGGGCGTGCATTGGTGTCATTTTTCGTCTGGAGTCATGCAATTCAGCAAGCCAAAAACAAAAGCAATTGCTGCCTTATTAGGCGTTTCGGCCTTGTTTCAAGCGATTCAAGGATGGTGTTGCACCGATGTCACATTTTTGTAGCCAACCCAAACCCGGCCACGGGAGTCGTTTTAGCCCTTTATTCACTGTGTTTTTGGCACACCGAGCCCGAAATCCGGCATCGGCCGGATGCACCGCCGCCGCTCGTGCCGGCTTGCAATTATAAACAGACAAAAAAACCGGCCGGTCATGGCGACCGGCCGGCTGGATCAAGCACGGTAACCAATGCCCTGCGTCGGGCTCAGGCCGCCGCCTTCTTGCGGTTGGCCGCCAGCAACTCATCAACCAGGGCAACGCCGGCGTCGATCGCCGGGTGGCTGAGGCCCTTCTGCTTGGCGATGAGCTGCACCAGCTTGTCGGCGCGTTCGATGTTCGGGGCGCCGTTGAACAGCGCGCGCGCCGCCGAAGCCGGACGCGACAGGCTTTCCGCCGCGGCGGCGTATTTCTCGAACGGCACCAGATCCGACGGCGAAGCGCCGAGCTTCACGCACAGATCGAACACGAAGTTATAGACCGAGCGCGATTCCTCGATATTGCTGTGCACCGCTTCCTTGGCCGTGCGCATGCCGTCCTTGGTGATGCAGCGGTAATTGCCGGCCAGCAACATCGACCACTTGGCCAGCGGCACGAAGATCGACTCATAGGTCTTGAGCTTGACCGGCAGTTCGATCTTGCCTTCCGGCGCGTCGAAGCGGGCGGCGTCGACGTCCTTCTCGAGCTGCCGCACGATCGCGGTGTCAGCGTCGCTCTCGAATCGGGCGCATTTGAAGTTGGTCGGCAGCGTCACCAGCAATTCGTTCGCCTTGCCGTCCGGCGGACGGATGGCCTGCGGGTCGGGGCTGTTGAGGGTGATCTTCTTGGGGTCGACCGAGTCCCACACCGAAGGATCGGTATAGGCGGCCTTCAACGGCTCATAATCGAGGCCGGGGATGCGTTTGATGTAAGGCAGCGGCGGCATGTTCATGATCGACATGCACGGCACCTTCGACTTGCCGACGGCATCGAGCAGCTGGCGCACGCCGTCGGAGCGATATTGCGGCTCCTGCATGCAGAGGCCGACGAGGTCGTAATCGGCCGGATTGACGCCGGCAGCGCCGCCCGCGGTCACCTTGCCCGGAAGCTTGGTCGATTCCAGCAGCACCGGCTCGGCGCGGCCGCGCACCGGCAGCTTCACCTTGAAGCCCTCGGCATTGATGAGGTCGGCTTCCGCCGGCAGACAGACCAGATGGATCGAATGCCCGCCGAACAGAAGTTTGGAGGCCAGGAGCGATCCGTAGGACGCGCCCATCATCAGGATTTTGTACGGCATGGATTGGCTTCCTCTTCGCTTGAGACGCGGAGATTTTCTGTGAGGTTTCCGGCCTGCGGCCAGTCGCTGCCATGCTATGCGGCATGGCATAGCGATGCAATCGCCGGGGTTTTGCTGCGCTGCAAGCTGATCGCCGGGCGCGTGAACGGAAAACCCACGCCGGCAACGAAACAGGCGGCCGCCAGGTGACGACCGCCCGTCGTGGAGCAATAGCCTCGCCCTACTTGTCGTCGCCCATGCCGCCGAAAGTCGGCGTCACCGGTCCCGGACCCATCGGCGGCGGAACCATCGGAGCCGGCGCAGCCTTCGGCGGGGCCTTCTTCTTGGCCGGCGCCTTCTTCTTCGCCTTCTTGACGGTCTTCTTCACCGTTTTCTTGGTCTTCTTCAGCCCCTTCTTCTTGGCCGGGGCCGCCTTTTTCTTACTCTTTTTGACTTTCTTGGCCGCTTTCTTCTTCTTCGCCATGATCGACCTCCGATCGGTGTTGGAAAATTCCAAACAACAGGCCGCGACCACTGGTCCCACGGCCTTCACTCAAAGCGTTACGCGTAGCCGTCTCGCCTGCACCGGCCTGGCTTGCAAAAGTTCGGAAGCCAGAGCCCCGCTGGCGATGCGCCGTGACAATCTTCCGATCTAACCGGCGCTGGCGCTGCCGGGGCTGTCAGTCCTAAGGGCTGACAAAACCCAGACGCGCGAGTGGCTCCGGCATCGGACCGCCGGTCGCCCAGTCGATCAACTCGACGGTGTGAACGACGGGTATCGACGTTCCGGAGGCGATCTGAGTCATGCAGCCGATATTGCCGGCCGCGATCACATCCGGCTGGAGCTTTTCGATGTTGGCAACCTTGCGGTCCCGCAGCCCGTTCGCCAAGGCCGGCTGAAGAATGTTGTAGGTGCCCGCAGAGCCGCAACACAAATGCCCCTCTGCGATATCTTTGACGACAAACCCCAACTTGGAAAGCAAATCTTTCGGCGCATGCACTATCTTCTGACCGTGCTGCAACGAACAGGCGGCGTGATAGGCGACCTTCAGCGTCTGCGGCGACGTATTTGATAGCTCGAGCGTGGCCAGATATTCGCTGACATCCTTCGCCAGCGCCGACACCCGCGCCGCCTTCTCGGCATAGGCCGGATCGTTGCGGAACATGAAGCCGTAGTCCTTGATCGTCGTGCCGCAGCCCGACACCGTGACCAGAATGGCGTCGAGCGGCTCGCGTTCGAACTCGCGGGTCCAGGCGTCGATGGTGCCGCGCGCCTGCGCGAAAGCCTGCTCCTCGCGGCCCATGTGATGGGTCAGCGAGCCGCAGCAGCCCTCGCCTTCTGCGATCGCCACCTCGATGCCATGGCGGTTGAGCAGGCGAATCGTGGCCTCGTTGGTCGACGGGCTGAGCACCGGATTGATGCAGCCGCCCAGCAGCGCCACCCGGCCCCGGCGGACGCCGGCCGCCGGATAAACCTTGCGGGCGCGGTCGGACGGCGGCGCCGGCGACGTCGTCGGGGTCAGGCGCACCATGGCCGCGATCCGCGACAGCCCGAGCGCGGCGAAGACGGCCGCGAAAGGCCTGGCGACCTTGCCGGCCACCACCGCCAGCCGGAACAGGCTCTGGTTGGTCAGCACGTGCGACAGCATCGCGCGCAGCGCCCGGTCGGCGACCGGACGCTTGTAGGTCTTCTCGATGTGGTCGCGGGCGTGATCGACCAGGTGCATGTAATGCACGCCGGACGGACAGGTGGTCATGCAGGACAGGCACGACAGGCAGCGGTCGATATGCTTGACGACGTCGCGGGTCGCCGGCCGGTCGTTTTCCAGCATTTCCTTGATGAGATAGATGCGCCCCCGCGGGCTATCGAGCTCGTCGCCGAGCAGCACATAAGTCGGGCAGGTCGCGGTGCAGAAGCCGCAATGCACGCAGGCGCGCAGGATCTTCTCCGATTCGGCGACCTGCGGATCGAGCAACTGGGTGAGCGAGAAGGTGGTTTGCATGAGCCTTGTTACACTCCCGCCCACATGCGGCCGGGATTGAGCACGCCTTTGGGATCGAAGCTTTCCTTGACGCGCTTGCTCAGCGCGGCAAGGCCCGCATCCTGCGGCTGGAACACATCGACCGAGGCGCGCAGCGAGACCGGCGCGCGCACCAAAGTGGCATGCCCGCCGAGCTCGGCAACGGCGCTGCGAATAGACCCGGCATCGGCTTCGTCCTCGAACGGCATCGCCACCCAGACCAGCCCGCCGCCCCAGTCATAGAACATCTGCGCCGCCGGCGTGATCAGATCGACCAGCCGGTGCGCCTGCGCCGGCGCGGTCGAGATTCGCCACAGAGGGCGCGCCCGAGCGCTGTCGGCCGCGAAGGGCGCAACCCTGCGCACGCTGCGCCACAATGCCTTCGAACTCGTCTCATCGAGCATTGCCACCGAACCGAAAGCGCGCATCAGCCCGGCCAGCATCTGGCGTCGGTGCTCCACCGACGGCGCGACGCCTTCCAGTCGCAGCACGGTCGCCGCTTCCGGCTTCGGCAGGCCGTCGAACCAGGACGCCACATGATCCGGCAGATGCGCCGCGCCAGAGACGTCACAGGACGACCCGAGCGCCGCCGACATCGCGGCGGTCGCCTGGGCATCGTCGAGGCCCTCGACGACCACGGTCGCTTCGGTCTCGGGCTTCGGCAGAACCTTGATCGTCACATCGGTCATGGCGCCCAGCGTGCCCCACGAGCCGGCGAACACCTTGCACAGGTCATAGCCGGTGACGTTCTTCACGACGCGGCCGCCGGACTTGATGGCTTCGCCGCGGCCGGTCACTGCGGTGACCCCGAGGAAGTGGTCGCGCGCGGCGCCCGCCTTGATGCGGCGCGGGCCCGACAGGTTGGCGGCGATGGCGCCGCCGATCGTGCCCTGCCCGGCGGGCTGGCCGAGCAGCGGGCCGTAATCCATCGGCTCGAAGTCGAGCTGCTGGTTGTTCCGGTCGAGCAGGTCCTCGATCTCGGACAAAGGCGTGCCGGCACGCGCCGACAGGATGAGTTCGTCCGGCTCATAGAGCGTCACGCCGGTGAACGCGGACAGATCGAGCGTGACGTCGGTCTGGCTTGGCCGGCCGAGCGCGCGCTTGGTGCCGGTGCCGACGAGCTCCAGCGCCTTGTCGTGCGCGATGGCCCAGCGCACGGCTTCTTCGACCTGGGCGGTGTCGGTGGGTTTGAGGACGTCGGTCACGAACGGGGCTCAATAAAACAAAGGGTCATAAGCAACTTCAAAACCTCGGCAGATCCGGGAACGGCATCTGCCCGCCGGATATATGCATGCGGCCGAGTTCGGCGCAGCGGTGCAGTTGCGGGAACACCTTGCCGGGATTGAGCAGGCCCTTGGCGTCGAAGGCGCATTTGACGCGCTGCTGCGCATTGAGATCGATCTCGGTGAACATGGTCGGCATCAGGTCGCGCTTCTCGACGCCGACGCCGTGTTCTCCGGTCAGCACACCGCCGACCTCGACGCACAGTCTCAAGATATCCGAGCCGAATTCCTCGGCGCGGTCGAGTTCGCCGGGCTTGTTTGAATCATAGAGAATAAGCGGGTGCAGATTGCCATCGCCGGCGTGAAACACATTGGCGACGCCGAGTTGATACTTTTCCGACAATTCCGTCATGCGCGCGAGCACCTGAGGCAGCTTGGCGCGCGGAATGGTGCCGTCCATGCAGTAATAATCCGGCAAGATGCGGCCGACCGCCGGGAACGCCGCCTTGCGCCCGGCCCAGAACAGAAGCCGCTGCCGCTCCGACTGCGACACCTGGCACGACACCGCGCCGCAATCTCTGGCGATCTTCTCGACGCGTTCGATGAGGTGATCGACTTCCGCCGCCGGTCCGTCGAGTTCGACGATCAGCAGGGCTTCGACATCGAGCGGGTAGCCGGCATGGACGAATTGCTCGACGGCGTGGATGGCCGGTTTGTCCATCATCTCCATGCCGCCGGGAATAATGCCGGTGGCGATGATCCTGGAAACGCAGGCGCCCGCTTCTTCCGATGTCGGAAAGCCGATCAGAACCGCGCGCGCGGTTTCCGGCTTCTTCAGGAGCCGCACGGTGACTTCGGTGACGACGCCGAGCAGACCTTCCGAACCGACCACCAGACCGAGCAGGTCGTAGCCTTCCGAATCCAGATGCTTGCCACCGAGGCGCAACACCTCGCCGGTGATCAGCACGATCTCGCAGCCGAGCACGTTGTTGGTGGTCATGCCGTATTTCAGACAATGCACGCCGCCGGAATTTTCGGCGACGTTGCCGCCGATGGTGCAGGCGATCTGCGACGAGGGGTCGGGCGCATAGTAAAAGCCGGCATCCGCCACGGCGTTCGACACCGCGAGGTTGGTGACGCCGGGCTCGACCACGGCGACGCGGTTGTCGAAATCGATCTCGCGGATCTTATTGAACTTTGCCATGCCGAGGAGAACGCCGTCGGCCAGCGGCAGCGCGCCGCCGGACAACGAGGTGCCGGCGCCGCGCGGCACGACCTTGATGCCGTTGTCGTGGCAGTACTTCAGCACCTCGGAAACCTGGCGGGTCGTCTCCGGCAGCACGACGACCATGGGCAATTGGCGATAAGCGGTAAGCCCGTCCGATTCGAACGGTTTCATCTCACGCTCGCGGTCGATCACGCCATCGCCGGCAACGATCGTGCGCAGCGCCTTGACGATCTCCGCGCGTCTTGCGAGCACGGTGGCGTCCGGCTCCGGCATCTTTACCGACATCAAGTCATCTCCCGGCCATTCTGGTCCGCAACGATACCAGTCAATGCCACGGGTTGACACCGGCCACTGGCAGAAGCATTCACATATCGGAATATAAATGAACCGGCGGGCCCTGTCGCCCGAAACGACGAAAGGAAAACGTAATGAGGAAGACCTTTTTCTTGGGCACGTTGCTAGGCACCGCGGCGCTCGCTTTGACAATGCAGGCCGCAGCCGCCCAGGACGTGGCCGCCGGCGAAAACTCCTTCAAGAAGTGCATGCCCTGCCACTCGATCGGCGAAGGCGCCAAGAACAAGGTCGGCCCCGAGCTCAACGGCATTGACGGCCGCCATTCAGGCACGGCGGCCGGCTATTCGTATTCGGACGCCAACAAGAATTCCGGCATCACCTGGAACGAAACCGAATTCCTCGACTACATCAAGGACCCCCGCGCCAAGGTCAAAGGCACCAAGATGATCTTCCCGGGCATCAAGAACGAGACCGAGGCCAAGAGCCTCTGGGCCTACCTCAAGCAGTTCGACGCCGAGGGCAAAAAGAAGTAGCGCGCGGGCTTCTCGCCCCCGGCCATTCCCGTAAAATCGCAGACCGGTTTTTCACGCGGAATCGGGATATAAAGCGCGCGGCGGACATTTGACCTCGGTCAAGACCGCCGCGACGCGGACCGGTAATATAAAAAATGCGGGCCGCGTTTTCGCCCGTAAGGGAGGCTGCCATCATGATCAAGGACATCATCGTCAATCTCGGATTAGGCGCGGCGGATCCGGCCGGCGAATTCGCCGTATCGCTGGGCGAAGCGTTCGAAGCGCATGTCGCCGGCATCGCGGTCGCCTATGAACCGATCATTCCTGGCGCGGTGATGGGCGGCATCCCGCCGGAATTCATTGAGTCACAACGCACCGAAGCGGACAAGAAGGCCAAGGCCGCCGTGGCGCGGTTCGAAGCTTCGGCCAAGCGCTCCGGGCTGTCGGCGGAAACGCGGATCCTGTCGTCGAGCGTCTCCGGCGCGGCCGATCAGTTCGCGAAAGTCGCCCGCCGCTTCGATCTCGTCGTCGTCGGTCAACCCGATCCCAGTGAAGGCATTCAGGACGACGTGGTCGATGAGGCGGCCCTGTTCGGATCCGGACGGCCGGTGATCTATGTGCCGTTCATCCAGAAAGCCGGCCTCAAGCTCGACCGCGTCATGGTCTGCTGGGACGGCGGCCGCGCCGCGACGCGCGCCATCGCCGACAGCTTGCCGATCCTGAGCAAGGCCAAGTCAGTCGAAATCGTCATCATCGCCACCAAGGCGGCCAAGGCCGACGAAGTCGCCGGCGCCGATCTGGGCCAGCATCTTGCCCGCCACGGGCTCAAGGTCGACGTCAAGCGCATTACCTCGCCGGATATCGACGTGCCTTCGACCATCCTGTCCTATGCGGCGGATTCCAGCGCCGACCTGATCGTGATGGGCGGCTACGGCCATTCGCGCCTGCGTGAATTTGTGCTCGGCGGCGCCACGCGCGGCATCCTTGAGAGCATGACGGTGCCGGTGCTGATGTCGCACTAGAGCATTGCCAGGCGACGACGACTGTCCCCGCGACGCGGGGACAGGTGATGTGGATCCACGGAGGCGACATGCTCAGCCGCCACGTCAAGCTTCTGGACGGCGAGAAAGTCTTCATCCGGCCGCTATGGCCGGAGGACGCCGCGCTGTATCCCGACTTCCTGTCCGACGTGACGCTGCCGGATTTGCGGCTGCGGTTTTTCGCTGCGATGCGCGAGCTGTCGCCGAAGATGATCGACCAGCTGGTGCACTACGATCCCAGCAACGCAATGGCTTTCATCGCGCTCGACGAAGGCGGCCACCTGCTCGGCGTCGTGCGTTTGCATGACGACGATCGTGGCGAGGCCGGCGAATTCGCCATCCTGTTGCGCTCGCATCTCAAGGGCCACGGGCTCGGCTGGCTGATGATGAAGCACCTGATCGCTTATGCCAAAGAGCATGGCTTGAAAACCGTGCACGGCCAGGTGCTGGCGGAGAACGCCACCATGCTGCAGATGTGCGGCGAACTCGGCTTTCACAGCGTCAATGACCCGGACGAGCCCGGCGTCAAACGCGTCGAACTGGTACTCGACGAAGTGCCGGCTGAAGCCACCGTCTAGGTCAGGTCAGAACCACCTGCGCCACCAGACCGCGAGCGCGGGCATCGATGACGCCGAGCGCGCGCAATGCCAATAGCGTCAAGGCCTGGACTGCTTCCCGCGCGCCGGCGGCATCCTCGTGGGCCGGCGCGAGCGGACTGAGCAGCCCCTCCATCAGGGCGCCAACGACGGCGGGAGCCGCCAGGCGCGCATCCTGCTCCGGCAGGAAGCGCAGATCGATGGCAATATTGATCCGCCGCTCCAGTTCGCCGGCCAGCGACTGGCGGAAGTCGATGCGCATGACGTCGACTTCGGGATCGACCGGCTCGCCGATCACCGCCCAAGACAGCCGGCGCTCGGCCAGCGCGCGCGCCGCGAAGCGGGCAATCGCGGAGGCCAGCGCCGACAGCGGCCCCGGCGCGGCATCGGCGGCGGCCTGCATGGCCTCAAGCTCACGCCCGGCCACGGCCGCGATCAATTCGGCGACGAGATCGTTCTTTGCCGGGAAGTAGCGATAGACCGTGCCGGCGGCGATGCCGGCGCGCTTGGCGACAGCCGCGACCTGAACCGCTGCCATGCCGCCTTCGCCGGCGAGTTCGATGGCGGCGGCGAGGATGGCCTTCTCGCGCTCGGCGAGCCTGCGAACCACGTTCTCGGTGCGGCGATAAGGCATTCAACCAGTGAATACCGATTCAGCAGGATTGTGACAAGGCGGGCGCCAGCGAAAACCGGCCGGCTCCGCAACTTCGGGCAACTCCCTATCGCCAAGTAATGAACCTAGAATTCCGAATATTGGAGTGGCAGTGCCGGTCATGGCGGCACTTGCCCGCGCTCCCTCTCAGTGGCCGCTGCCCGAGGCCAGCGCCTTTTCACGAATCGCGCTCATCGACATGCCCGGCGTCAGCGGCTCGGCATCGACCTTCAAATGAATGATCGACGGCAGCCCCGACTTCTCCGCCGCAGCGAAGGCCGCCGGGAAATCCGCCGTCTTCTCGACGCGGATGCCGAAGCCGCCGAAGGCTTTCGCGTAGGCGACGAAATCCGGATTTTTCAGGTCGGTGCCGACGACGCGGCCGGGATACTCCCGCTCCTGATGCATGCGGATGGTGCCGAAGGTGCCGTTATCCCAGAGTACCGTGATAATCGGCAACTGGTACTGCGCGGCGGTGGCGAAATCCTGTCCCGTCATCATGAAGTCGCCATCGCCGGCCACGCAGATCACCCGGCGATCCGGATAAAGCGTCTTCATCGCCAACGCCGCCGGAAAGCCATAGCCCATCGAGCCCGACGTCGGCGCAACCAGCGTGCCGTAGCGGCGGAAGCGATAGAAGCGATTGATCCAGGTCGCGAAGTTGCCGGCACCATTGGTGATGAACGCGTCGGGACCGAGATTGTCGCGCAGCCACACCATGATCTCACCGAGGTTGATCGGGCCCGGCAGGGATGTCGGTTTTTCGCCCCAGCTGAGGAAGTCGGCGTGCGCGGTGTCGGCTTCACCCTTCCAGGCGATGTCGTTCGGCGGCTGCAGGCCTTCGAGCGCGGCGCAGAACGCAG
>JBAZSM010000007.1:0-73189 GCA_041662425.1 Pseudolabrys sp. | reverse complement strand
ACGCCGGCGCCATCGAGCCGCCGGGCAGCATCGCCGACGCGCTGGAACGGCTCATCGCTACGCCCGATCTGTGCTCGAAGCGCTGGGTCTGGGAGCAATACGATCACATCATCGGCGGCAATACGGTGCAGCGCCCCGGCGGCGACGCCGCAGTGGTGCGCGTGCTCGACGGCCCGAAAGGGCTGGCGATGACCACCGACGTGACGCCGCGCTATTGCGAGGCTAATCCGTTCGAGGGCGGCAAGCAGGCGGTCGCGGAATGCTGGCGCAATCTCACGGCGGTCGGTGCGACGCCGCTCGCCATCACCGACAATCTCAACTTCGGCAATCCGGAACGCCCTGAGATCATGGGCCAGTTCGTCGGTTGCGTGCGCGGCATCGCCGAGGCGTGCAAGGCGCTGGATTTCCCGGTCGTGTCCGGCAACGTGTCGCTCTACAACGAGACCAACGGCAAGGCGATCCTGCCGACGCCGTCGATCGGCGGCGTCGGCGTCATCGCCGATTTCAAGAAGAGCGCGACTTTGGCGTTCAAGAAAGCCGGCGATGCGATCCTTGTCGTTGGCGAAACCACCGGCTGGCTCGGCCAGTCGATTTACCTGCGCGAGATTTGCGCGCGCGAAGAGGGCGCGCCGCCGCCGGTCGATCTGATCGAAGAACGTGAGAACGGCGATTTCGTCCGCGCGCTCATTCTCGATGGCGCGGCAAGCGCGGCGCACGACCTCTCCGACGGCGGACTGCTGGTGGCGCTGGCCGAAATGGCGATGGCCTCCGGTGTCGGCGCCACGCTTGATGCGGCGCCCGACGATATTCCGGCGCACGCTTATTGGTTCGGCGAGGATCAGGCGCGTTATATCATCACCGTGCCGGCCCAGGCCGTCGATCTGGTCATGTCACGCGCGCGCAAGGCGAGCGTCCTGGTGTCGCGCATCGGCACGACCGGGGGCCACCATCTCGCGATCGGCGGCGAGCGCGCTCTGACGGTCGCCGATCTCAGCAAGCGCAGCGAAGGCTGGCTGCCGGCCTATATGGCCGGTCAGAACTGAGCTCTCGGACACGGGAGCTTCGATTCCGGCGGTCTGCGCCGGGATTACCAATTCCATCTTGTTTATTTAGATTATATTCCGGCTCAAGGCTTTGTTGAGGAGCCGGCGCTTACCCTAGCGCTGGTTGTACTGCGCCGTTTGACGGGCGCAGGCCACGCCGCTCCGCCGGGCCCGGTTGGTCCACTCCGAAACGCCGATTTGTCGCGCCGGAATCACCCATGACCTCGCAGATCGATACGCGCCCCCGCCGTTTTTCCCGGTTGCTGGGCCGTCTGAGTTTGACCACGCGGCTCACCTTGATGGGCATCGTCACGATGAGCATCGCCGTCGGCGTTTCGATCTGGATTTCGATGTCGATCACCAAGGACGAAATGTACCGTCGCGCGCAGGATGCGCTCGACATCAACATCAGGCTTCTGGATTCGGCGCTGTCGAGCTACGGCGCGCCGCGGCGCGACGGCGACAAGTTCTATTTCGGCAATACGCTGATCAACAACAACTTCGAGGCCGTGGATCGCGTCAAGGCGATCGCCGGCGGCACCGCCACGGTGTTCATGGGCGATCTTCGTATTGCGACCAATGTGGCGAAGCCCGATGGTTCGCGCGCCGTCGGCACCGTGCTGGCGCGCGGACCGGTCTACGACACCGTGTTCAGCAAACATCAAGCCTATCGCGGCGAAGCCAACATTCTCGGCACCGAATACCTGACGGTCTATAAGCCGATCATCGGCGCCGGCGGCGACGTGCTGGGCATCGCTTATGTCGGCGTCAAGAAAGCCGAGTTCTTCACGGTATTGCAAAGCCTGATGTGGACCAGCCTCATTGGCGGTCTCGCCGTCATCATCGTCGCGGGCGCCGCCATGCTTTTCCTGGTGCGACGGATATTTGCTCCGGTCGCCGCCATCCGTCGTGAACTCGTCGCCATGGCGGGCCAGGCGTCGAACCATTCGCGCCATGCCAGGCATTTGGGCGAGATCGGCGAGATGCACGAAGCGGTTAAGGCGCTCGGCGCAGCCACGCGCGCCAAGGAGGCGGCCGAAAGTGAAGCGGCGGCGTTGCGCGACCGTGTCGATGCGCAGCGGCGTCAGCGCGCCGATCAGGCCCTGCGCGCCGCCGACGATCGCAGCCGCGCGGTCGCCGAACGCTCCCGCGCCATGGATGAAATCTCGACCACCGTGAAGAAGAATGCCGGCGCTGCGGGGGAAGCGGACCGTGTCGCGACCGCGACCTGCGATGTCGCCGATCGAAGCGGCCGGATCGTCGCCCAGGCGGTCGAGGCAATGTCGCGTATCGAGCAGTCCTCGCACAAGATTTCCGACATCATTTCGGTGATCGACGAAATCGCGCGCCAGACCAACCTGCTGGCGCTGAATGCCGCGGTCGAGGCGGCGCGGGCGGGCGAGGCCGGGCGCGGCTTCGCGGTCGTCGCCACGGAAGTGCGCAGCCTGGCGCAGCGCTCGTCGCAGGCCGCCAAGGATATCAAACAATTGATCGGCAGTTCATCCGAGCAGGTGAAAGAGGGCGTCGGTCTGGTCAACAGTGCGGGCTCGTCGCTCTCGGGGATCGTCGATTCGATCCGCAAGGTGGCGAGCATCGTGTCGGGCATCGCCGTCGCCAACAACGAACAGGCGGCGGGTCTCGAGCAGATCAGCCGGACACTGACGCAGCTCGACGATGTGGCGCAGCAGACCTCGGGCTGGGATGACGGCGACGACGCGGACTCGATGGCGGCCTGATCGCCGTCCGGAGCGCGGGCGAGGCCAGCGGGCCTCGATCAACGGATCGACGCGGTGCCTTTCAGGGCCGCCTTGCAGAGGGGTGCAAGATCCGCCTGGTGCGCCATCAGGCAGGCGATTTTCTGACCGTCTCCGACACCGGTATTGCGGCAGCGCCGCACCAGATCGCGCAGGCAGGCGCGGCCGATCACGGCCGTCATGATGACAGGGGCATTCGGGCGTTGCGTTGCCGGACCGGCGGCGTCGGCTGCCGGCATGCTGTCGCCGAGATCGGCGATCGATGTCTGGCAGTTCGGCGACAGTTTGGCGGCGTTGCGTTGCAGGCAGACGATGGCGTCGGCCGTGCCCGGGGCAATGCCTTTGCAGTTACGGGTGAAGTCGCGCCGGCAGGTGTTCTTGACGGCGCTGAGCTGGGCGGCGGTGGGCGCTGGCGGCGCATCGGCCGCGGGCGGAGCCGGCGGCGGAACGGCTGCCTGCTTCGGCGGGGCGACCGGCATCGCCGCCGCGGGCTTCGGTCTGGCGATGCTGGCCGCTGGCGGCTTTGCCGCCGTGATGGCGGGAGCAGACGCGGCGGCCTTGGGCGGGGCAGGCGGCGGTGGTGCCGCCGCGGCAGCTGCCGGGGGTGGCGGAGCGCTGGGGGCGGCGGCCGCCGCCGGTTGGGGGCTGGCGGCGCTGACGGCCGCCTGACAGCCTGGCGACAGCTTGGCTGTATTCTTCTGCAGGCACTGCAGGGCCTCGATGCCGCCCGGCTTCACGCCCATGCAGTTCGACATATAGTCGGACCGGCAGGAGGATTTGATCGCCGACTGCTGTGCCGCCGTGATCTGGGCCTGGGCACCTTGGCTAAGGCCGAGGGCCAGGAGACAGGCCCCAATGACTGAATAGGCGAACTTCCGCGACCGCATCCCAACCTCCCCTGGCAATTCCCGACGACGACTATAGCACCGCGCGTCGCGGACGTGAGTTCGACATTTTTTGCGTGAAGATCGGCCGCGGAGGGCTGCCGGAGGCGGTCCGGTCGCGTAGGTTAGGCGCGAAGGAGTACGGCAATGGCGATGGATGCAGGCGAAATCGAGCGGCTGATCAAGGAGGGCATTCCGGACGCGGAGGTGGTCATTCGTGACCTGGCCGGCGACGGCAATCACTATGCCGCCACGGTGCTGTCACCGTCCTTTGCGGGCAAATCGCGGGTCCAGCAGCACCAACTGGTCTATCAGGCGCTCAAGGGCCAGATGGGCGGCGTGCTCCATGCGCTGGCGCTGCAGACCGGCACGCCAGAGAGCACGGTCGTCCCAAAAAGCCCGAATTAACAGTCATTTCATTCCCGTGGCACGGGCCCTCTTGGGGTGGCGCGGAAAACTAGGCTACATATATCGAATGGGACGGCAGGGTATTCGCGACCGCGTCGGGCGCGGCCTTTCCGGACAAACGGGACACTTTCTGACTGTCCGCTTACTGAACAAAGGGAATCGGCTGCCATGGGCATCGAGCAGTTCATCGACAATGAAGTGAAGTCCAACGACGTGGTGCTGTTCATGAAGGGCACGCCGCAGTTTCCGCAATGCGGCTTCTCGGGCCAGGTGGTGCAAATCCTCGACCACCTCGGTATCGCCTATAAGGGCCTCAACGTTCTCGAATCGTCCGACTTGCGCGACGGCATCAAGGCCTATTCGAACTGGCCGACCATTCCGCAGCTTTACGTCAAGGGCGAGTTCGTCGGCGGTTGCGACATCGTGCGCGAGATGTTCCAGGCTGGTGAACTGCAGCAGGCGTTCAAGGACGCCGGCGTGTCGGTCGCCGCCAGCGCCTGATCAGCGCGTCAACCGTTTCGTATCGGGAACGCTCATCGCCGCTGCCGCGGCGGTGAGCGTTTTTGTTTCAGCCGGTCGTGTCAGTGCGCCGTGGCGTGCGTCTTGCCGCGCGCCGCGATGCCGTTCAGTTCCGTCATCGCATCATCCGGCAGATCGAGATCGGCGGCCGCGAGATTTTCGTGCAGATGCACGACAGACGATGTGCCCGGGATCAGCAGGATGTTCGGCGCACGGCGCAGCAGCCAGGCCAGCGCAACCTGCATCGGCGTGGCGCCGAGGCGCTTGGCAACCTCCGACAAGGTCGATGACTGCAGTGGCGTGAAACCGCCGAGCGGGAAGAACGGCACGTAAGGAATGCCGTCGCGGGCGAGGTCGTCGATCAGGGCGTCGTCGGCGCGGTGCGCCAGATTGTACTGGTTCTGCACGCAGACGATGTCGCAGATCTTGCGGCCTTCGGCGACCTGCGTCGGCGTGACGTTACTCAGGCCGATGTGACGGATCAGCCCCTTGCGTTGCAGGTCGGCGAGCACCGTGAGCTGCGGCTCGATCGAGCCTTCAGCTGGGCCGTGGACGGCGAGCATGCTGCGGAAGTTGACGACCTCGATTGTATCGAGGCCGAGATTACGCAGATTGTCGTGCACGGCGTGCGTCAGCTCTTCCGGCGACATCGCCGGGATCCAGGACGCATCGGCGCCGCGGCGCGCGGAAATCTTGGTGACGATGACGAGATCGTCCGGGTAGGGGTGCAGAGCCTCGCGGATGGTCTGGTTGGTGACGTGGGGGCCGTAGAAATCCGAGGTGTCGATATGATTGACGCCGGCGGCAATCGCCTCGCGCAGCACGGCGCGCGCCGCGGCAGGGTCTTTCGGCGGGCCGAACACGCCGGGGCCGGCGAGCTGCATGGCGCCGTAGCCGAGGCGATTTACGGTGCGGTGGCCGAGTTTATAGGTGCCGGCCTTGTCGATGGTGGTCATGGGCGATCTCCGTTGCATTGCAACGCAGAGATAGCCCCTTGGCTGTCCGTCGATAATCCGGGGTAATCAGTACGAGCCGTACGGAAAGGCGAACAATGCCCGTCAGCCGGCGACGTAGCGATAGGCTCCGTCCTTGCGCTCGACCCGGCCCACGCCCCGGATAGGGCAGGTGGAAGCCAATGAGCTTCATCTTGTCGGTGGCGAGACGGTCGAGCAGCTTCTTGCGCGTCGCCACTGCCTGATCCGGCACATGTTTGGTGGCGGGCTTCCACTCAGGATGCGCGAATGAAATCGTTTGATGCGTGAGCGCGTCGCCAGTGATGACGAGGCCGTCGCCGCCTTTCAGCGCCAGCGAGACATGGCCCTGGGTGTGGCCCGGCGTCGATACCATCTGCAGGCCGGGCACGATCTCGTCGCCGTCCTTGAACATCGCGACGCGGTCCAGCGAAGGCGGGGAGCGCGCGCAACGCGCCGAACGCGGCAGTGCCGGCGAGCATCGCGCGGCGAGTCAGAGCCGTCATGATCATGGTCCCCGGCATATATTCAGAACCATGAACAACAAATCCCCTGCCTTTTGGGCAGGGGATTTGGCTGGCTTATCGCTGAAGCGAAGAGCGATTAGCGCGAATAGTATTCGACCACGAGATGCGGCTGCATCTGCACCGGGTAGGGCACGTCAGACGGCGCCGGGATGCGCGCGATCTGCGCGGTGAGCTTGCCGGTATCGACGCTGATGTAGTCCGGCACGTCGCGCTCGGCCATGGCCTGCGCTTCAAGCACCAGGTTCATCTCGCGCGACTTCTCGCGGATCTCGACGACATCGCCGACCTTGAGGCGATAGCTCGAGATGTTCACTTTCCTGCCGTTCACCTTGACGTGGCCGTGGTTGATGAACTGGCGCGCGGCGAACACAGTCGGCACGAACTTGGCGCGGTAGACGACCGCGTCGAGGCGGCGCTCGAGCAGGCCGATCATGTTGGCGCCGGAGTCACCCTTCATGCGGATGGCTTCGTCGTAGATGGAGCGGAACTGACGCTCCGAGATGTTGCCGTAATAGCCGCGCAGCTTCTGCTTGGCCTTGAGCTGAACGCCGTAGTCGGACAGCTTGCCCTTGCGGCGCTGGCCGTGCTGGCCCGGGCCGTATTCGCGGCGGTTGACCGGGGACTTCGGACGGCCCCAGATGTTCTCGCCCATGCGGCGATCGATTTTATACTTGGATTCCAAACGCTTGGTCATCGCGTCCTCATGAGTGCGAAGTGATGGGTTGAGGAAACGCGCCCTCCTTTGTCCCGGGTCACCCCGGAACCGACAGGCCAGCCCTCAAAGCGCAAGGGTCATGCCTCGGGTCGCGAAACGCCGAACGGGCCCTAAAGGCCCGTCAGGTGGAGGCTTATTAGGGGAGTAGGGTCGGCCTGTCAAACCGGCGTTGCGGCGCTCGGCCGCAGGTATGATTCTACGCCAGAGGCCCGGAATCGATCTTATGGCCTTGCGGAACGTGCTTTTTGGCCTATTTTGCGCGGGATCAGGACCGGGCCCCTCTGGCAGTCATGCGACTGCGATGTCGGACTGACATATCATGCGGGTCCGATGCCTCATAAGCCCATGTCACGTGAACCGTCGTTCCGTAGGCCGCCGCCAGGCGGAGTGGATCGTTTTGCCCCCGCGGTCCTCGGCGGGCTGATGCTGGCGCTTGCCGTTCTGATCTTCCTGCTGCCGCCCGAGATCGTATTGCCTCTGTTCAGCGTGGCGGCGCTTGCCGGCGCCGCGATCGTGGCGCTTGCCGCTCTCGTTGCGCCGCGGTTTGCGGCGCTCAAGCCGGTCAACGCCTGGGACGTCGCCGGCGCGCTCACGCTGATTGGCTGCGCCGCGGCAATTTTGGGCGAAATCGAGCCCCTGTTGGAGTATCTCAAGCCGATGCCTGAACGGAGTAACGCGCGTGGTTGATATCTCTCATCTTCTGACCGGCGAAGCGCTCGCCGCCTTTGCCCAGGTCATCATGATCGACCTCGTGCTGGCCGGCGACAATGCGGTCGTCATCGGCCTTGCCGCCGCCGGCCTGCCGCAGGAGCAAAGACGGCGCGCCATCATCGTCGGCATCATCGCCGCGACCGTGCTGCGCATCGCCTTTGCCGGCGTCGCCATCGAACTGTTGCACATCGTCGGCCTGCTGCTTGCCGGCGGCATTCTGCTGCTTTGGGTGTGCTGGAAGATGTGGCGCGAACTGCGCTCGTCCGGCCACGAAGGCGAGGGCATGTTCAACGGCAATGGCAACGCCGCGGCCGTGCCGCGCAAGACGTTCGCGCAAGCAGCTTGGCAGATCGTCATGGCCGACATTTCGATGTCGCTCGACAACGTGCTCGCGGTGGCTGGCGCCGCGCGCGATCATCCGGCGGCGCTGGTGTTCGGTCTCGGCCTATCGATCGTGCTGATGGGCCTGGCGGCAAACTTCATCGCCGGCCTGCTCGTCAAACACCGATGGATCGCCTATGTCGGCCTCGCGATCATTCTCTATGTCGCGGGCGACATGATCTGGCGCGGCGCGCTCGAAGTGTGGCCGGGACTTGCGGGCTAAGACCGAAGCGCAAAGCCGAAGCCCTTGAGCGCCGCGGCCAGCGGCGCCGGTGGCACGCGGCCCGACGTGAAGACAATGCGCGGCGGCGCGGCGTTGGACGCGGCAGGCCGCTCGTGCAGCAAGTCAGCGACGCGGCGCGCGATCGCCGGCGCCGGATCGATCCAGTCGACCGGCCAGGGCGCAAGCTTGCGAAAACGGTTCGTCAGCAGCGGATAGTGTGTGCAGGCCAGCACCACGGCGTCGGTGCGGCGGCCACCTTTGTCGATAAAACAGGGCGCGATCTCTGCCGCTATCTCTTCGTCGGCAACCGGCATACCCGAAAGTTCAAGCTCGGCGATGCCCGCAAGCTTCGGCGAGCCGACGAGAACGACATCGCAGCCCGATGCGAATTCGCGGATCAGCGCCTTGGTGTATTCACGTGACACTGTCGCCTGCGTGCCGAGCACGGCGATGCGCTTTGTCTTCGAGTGCGCGCAGGCGGGCTTGATCGCCGGCACGGTGCCGACAAAGGCCACGGTGAAACGCGCGCGCAATTCGGCGAGCGCCAAAGTCGACGCCGTGTTGCAGGCGATCACGACGAGATCGGGCCGGTGCGCCGCGATAGCATCGCCGATAATGGCGACAATGCGCTCGATCAGCGCGCCTTCCGGCTGATTGCCGTAAGGAAAGCCGGCATCGTCGGCGACGTAGACGTATTGCGCGTCAGGCCGCGCAGCGATGACGTCGCGGAACACGGTGAGTCCGCCGACGCCGGAATCGAACACCAGGACAACGGGCGCGGCGTTTTCTGAACGGTTGTTAAGATTCGACATGAGGCGAGTCTGTGAGTGGCATAGCGCAGGAAGCGGCCTCGGCGGCCGTTCATTGTCTGAGGAGTCTACGGGGCGACTGTTTAGGATTCGATACCAACACCAGGATGTGATGCCATGAAACTCAAGACACTCGCAATTGCCGCCGGCGCGCTGCTGCTGTCGGCCGGCGTGGCCGCCGCGGCCACAGCCGAAACCGATCTCAACATGCGTTCCGGTCCCGGCACTTCGTACCGCGTGATCAACACCATTCCGGCCGGTGGCGATGTTGACGTGCTCGGCTGCAGCGGCGCGTGGTGCCGCGTGAATTGGCAGGGCTCGGTCGGCTACGCCAGCGCCAGCTATCTCGGCGGTGGCGGCGGTTATACGGCCGCGCCGGTTTATGTCGCGCCGCCGGTCGTGTACGGCTTCGGTTGGGGCGGCCCGCGCTGGTACGGCCATCGTGGATGGGGTGGCGGGTACCGCGGCGGATACCGTGGCGGCTGGCATGGTGGCTATCGTAGCGGCGGACGCGGTGGCTGGCACGGCGGCGGTCATCACGGCGGCCATCGTCGCTAAGGCGGCCTAGCGGGATAACGGTGGTTTAGCTGGCGCGCTTACGCTTTGACGCGCGCCAGCAACTGCCCCAGGAGCAACAGGCCTTGCGGCCAGTATCCGAGCCGCGACGCCGAGTTGATGTGGCCGAGTTCGCCAGCATCGCAATAATCGGAACCCCAGGCGCCGGCGAAATGCCCGGCGCGTGCAATCGTCACGTAAGGATCGTCGCGGCTGGCAACGACCAATGACGGCACAGGGAAGGGCGCGAGTGGCATTGGTGCGAAGTCGCGCACGCTGTCCGGCGTATGTGCGGGATCGTCGACATCGGATGGCGCGACGAGCAGCGCCGCGACGACGCGGCCAGGCTTCTTGTGCGCGGCCCAGTGTGCCGCGAGCGCACAGGACAGAGAGTGGCAGATCAGCACCGCGGGCCGGTTGCCGTTGACGATGGCGAGATCGAGATGCGCCAGCCAGTCGGCGAGCCGGGGTTGATCCCAGTCGTCCTGCAGCACACGGCTCGCATTGCGGAAGGCGAGGCACCAGTACGATTGCCAATGGTCGACGCCTGAATTGCCGAGGCCGGGCAGAACAAGAAAGTCGAAGGCGTCGGTCGCGTCGCGCATCCTCAGGACTCGCCAAACACCCGCTTGAAGATCGTATCGACCTGCTTGAAGTGATGGTCGAGGTCGAAATTGTCTTCCAGTTCCTTGTCGCTCAGCACCTTGCGCACGTCAGGGTCCGCCTTGAGCAGGGCGAGGAAATCGTTGCTCTCGCCACCCCAGACTTTCATGGCGTTGCGCTGGACCAGCCGATAGGCGTCCTCGCGCGCCACGCCCTTCTGCGTCAGCGCGATGAGAATGCGCTGCGAGTGGATCAGACCGCCGAGGCGGTCGAGGTTCTTCTGCATGTTGGCCGGATAGATCAGCCATTTGTCGACCAGCCCGGACAGGCGGGCGAGCGCGAAATCGAGCGTCACCGTGGCGTCGGGACCGATCATGCGCTCGACCGACGAATGCGAGATATCGCGCTCGTGCCAGAGTGCGACGTTCTCCAGCGCCGGCGTCACATAGCCGCGCACCATGCGGGCAAGCCCGGTGATGTTTTCCGACAGCACCGGGTTGCGCTTGTGCGGCATCGCGGAGGAGCCCTTCTGCTTCTCCGAGAAGAACTCTTCCGCTTCCAGCACTTCGCTGCGCTGCAAGTGACGTACTTCGACCGCGAGGCGTTCCATCGACGAGGCGACGACGCCCAGCGTGGCATAGAACATCGCATGACGGTCGCGCGGAATGACCTGCGTCGAGACCGGCTCGATCTCGAGCCCCATCGCCTTGGCGACATGGGCTTCGACGCGCGGATCGACCTGCGCGAAGGTGCCGACGGCGCCGGAAATGGCGCAGGTCGCGACTTCCTTGCGCGCCGCGACCAGACGCGCACGGCAGCGCGTGAATTCGGCATAAGCCTGCGCCAGCTTGAGCCCGAAGGTGGTCGGTTCGGCATGGATGCCATGCGAGCGGCCGACGGTCGGTGTCAGCTTGTGTTCGAAAGCGCGGCGCTTGAGTGCGGCGAGCAGCGTGTCGATATCCTTCAGCAGAATATCGGCGGCGCGGGTGAGCTGCACATTGAGACATGTGTCCAGTACGTCCGAGGACGTCATGCCGGAATGCATGAAGCGCGCTTCCGGCCCGACGATCTCGGAGACGTGGGTGAGGAAGGCGATGACGTCGTGCTTCACCTCCGCCTCGATGGCGTCGATGCGGGCGACGTCGAACTTGGCGTCCTTGCCTTTGGCCCAGATGGTCTTGGCGGCCTCTTTGGGAATGACGCCGAGTTCGGCCATGGCGTCGGCGGCATGCGCCTCGATCTCGAACCAGATGCGGAACTTGGTTTCCGGCGACCAGATGGCGGTCATCTCGGGACGGGAATAACGGGGGATCATTAAGCTGCCTCTCCACGCGCGATGCTGCCGGCCTGACGGATCGCGGCGATATTCTCTTTATAGGCGCCGCCCTTGAACACGGCGGAGCCGGCGACGAGTACATTGGCGCCGGCGCGCACGACGTCGGCGGCGTTGGCCGCGGTGACGCCGCCATCGACTTCGAGGTCGATAGGACGGCCGCCGATCATGGCGCGCAGGTCGCGAATTTTATCGAGCGCCGACGGGATGAACGCCTGCCCGCCGAAGCCGGGATTGACCGACATCACCAACACAAGATCGACCATGTCGATCACGCTTTCGATCGAGGACGCCGGCGTGCCGGGGTTCATCACCACGCCGGCCTTCTTGCCGAACGCGCGGATCGCCTGCAGCGAACGGTGAATATGCGGACCGGCCTCGACATGGACGGTGATGATATCGGCGCCGGCCTTGGCGAAGGCCTCGAGATAGGGATCGGCCGGTGCGATCATCAGATGCACGTCGAAGATTTTCTTCGACGCGCCGCGCACCGATTTCATGACATCCGGCCCGAACGAGATGTTCGGCACGAAGTGGCCGTCCATGACGTCCACATGAATCCAGTCGGCGCCGGCGGCGTCGATGGCACGCACCTCGTCGCCCAGTTTGGCGAAATCGGCGGCCAGGATCGACGGCGCGATGGCGAGCGGACGGGACATGAGGACATTTCTCCGGATTTGGTTCGGGTAACACGGGGGGCAGGCCTGGGCAACGCGGCCGCGCCGGACCGGCAAATAGCATCCCACAAGACGGCAGAAATTGCCGGTTGCGGGCAACCCATGGCCGCTCGGCGCGCCCGCGGCCTGTGGACAACTGCCTGCGCCGCAACGGGAATATCAAACGCGGCGGCGCTGGCCGGCGTCTTGCAACGGAACGGGGTGGGGCGATTCCGCCGGTTGAGCCGGCGCAGATGAGGAGTAGCGTAAAATGTCCCTCTCCGTGGGCTCGGCCGCGTCCAGCCCGCTGGCCTATTGGCAGCAATTGCTGCAATCGGGCAGTGCGAGCGGCGCCAGCAGCGGCCAATCATTCGATCCCCTGTCCGCCTTGATGCAGACCGGTGCGGGCGACAGTTCGTCCTCGGCATCGGGTTCGTCGTCGAGCGGTTCGAGTTCGGCCTCGTCGCCGTTCGGGCAGGACATGATGGCGCAGTTGATCTCACTGCAGCAGCAGTCGAGCTCAGGCGCGACCGGCGATCCGGGCGATGCCAAGCTGTTCGCCAAGCTCGACACCGACGGCGATGGCTCGGTCAGCAAGAGCGAGTTCGAGGCGGCGACATCGCAGCACGGCATCGACAGCTCGGTCGCGGATGCGGTGTTCTCCAAGATCGACAAGGATGGCGACGGTTCGATCGGCCAGGGCGAACTCGCCAAGGCCGATCATGCCGGCCGTGGCCACCATGGTCATCACGCCGGCGGTGCCGGTGGCGCCGGCGGGCAGGGTGGCGCCGACGATCTGATGTCGGGCACCAGCGCCGACGGTTCGACGACGCAGACCACGACCAATGCCGACGGCTCGACGACGACGACGATCAGCTACGCCGACGGATCGAAGATCGACACGACGACGCCGGCAACGCAGGCGAGCGGCGGCACCGGCAGCAGCCGTGCGGATTCCGGTTCGAACGGCAGCACGTCGAGCAAGAGCAGCTTCAATCTCATCGACCAGTTGATCAAGCTGCAGTCGCAGGTCATCGGCGCGGCGACGTCGAGCCTGTCGACGATCGCTTAAACACTTGATGGGTGACCGCCTCGCGCCGGTCCGGATGTCATATGCGGGCCGGCGCCGTCACGATTTTTGCGAAGGCTTGGGCTCCGGAGTTCGCTCGGGCAAACGCCTGGCCAGCGGCTTGAGCAACGCCGGAAAAATATAAATCGGAAACTGCGCCAGCGCGAAATAGAACCACGCCTGGTCGGGCAGCGTCGTGCCGATCGCGGCCATGATGGTGCCGAGATTGCGGAAGGCCGAGAGCAGGCCGATGATCAGTCCGACGCCGAGGCCGGCGCGGACGAAGACCAGCGCGCTCAGCCCGATCAGCACGACCGCCATCATCACGATCAGACCGAGCAGGCCGAAGGCCGCGACCGGGTCGGCCAGGAAATGCCGCGGCACGCCTTCCATGGCGGCGATGGCGAAGATGAAGACGGCGATGACGTTGAGGCCGTCGATACTCTCCTTCTGCTCCTCGATCCAGCGCTGGCCGGCGATGCGGCGGATCACCATGGCGACGAGGCCCGACACCAGCAGGAAGACCAGGAGCTTGATGCCGAGATCGAGCGGCGAAATCAGCGACGTGCCGAGAAACAGCGTGCTGACGGCGACCGTGGTCACCGGCGACAGAACATTGCAGACGATCACCGCCACCATGGTGAAGGCGACGTCGAGGCCCATCAGCGCCGCGAAGGCCGCCGACGACACGATCGGCGCGATCGCGATGTGCAAGATCATGATCGTGTAGAGGCCCGGCGCCAGCTTCGGCAGCCCGACCAACACCAGGATGCCACCCACAAGCAGCGGAACGGCGATCATCGCCCACAGCGCGCCGACGATGGCGAGGCCGGGCGCGCGGACCGCTTGGCGCAGTTCGGCGGGGTTGGTGCGCAGATAGGAGAACACCAGCAGCACGAACACGGTTTCGCCGAGGTGGGGCTTCACATAGGCCGCCAGCGGCGGGACGGCGATACCGAGAAAAATCGACACGGCCAGCGCCGTCGTGCCCTGCCGGCCGAGCCAGGCGAGCGCGGCCAGAGGCAAACGCGAAATTGTCATGGCGGATCGACTCCCGGCGTATCGCCGCTTTGATAGCGCGTCGCGGCGCGATGATCCATATTCGGAAAAGCAGGCTTTGCCTGCGCGGGGCGGGGTTGCGCGGGCCGTCGGAAAAGGTGAACAAAGACGACCGCAAGCGGGGACGAAAGGCTAAAGAGAGATCATGGCACGCACTGACGTCATCGTTCTCGGCGCCGGCATCGTCGGCACCTCGATCGCGCTACAACTGGCGAAGCGCAACGTCAGCGTTGCGCTGGTCGAGCGCGCGGGCCTGGGAGAGCAGACCTCGTACGGCAATTCGGGCGTCATCGAGGGCGCGACCATCATGCCGCCAGCCTTCCCGAACGACCTCGGCGCACTGATGCGCGTGGCGTTCAAGCAGGCGAGCGACGCCAATTACCACCTGGGCTTTTTGCCCTGGGTCGCCCCCTGGCTGCTGGCCTTCCGCGCCAACTCGCGGCCGAAGGCGATCGAAAAGACCGCGCGCATCAACCGGCCGCTGTTTGCCCGTGCGGTCGCCGAGCACGAGGCGCTGATGCTCGAGTCCGGCGCGACGCAGTATCTGCGGCGCAATGGCTGGATCAAACTGTATCGCAGCGATTCAGCTTTCGCGGGGCTTGCGCGCGAGCTCGACCTGGCGCGCGAATTTGGCGTGGCGGCCGAGACCATGGATGCCGACGGCGCGCGCCAACTCGAGCCGTCGCTCAACCCGACTTTCAAGCATGCGGTGCATTGGCCGGCGGCGGTCAGCCTCAGCGATCCTCTGGCGGTGACGAAGGCGTATGCCGCGCGCTTTGCCTCGCTCGGGGGTATCACCCTCAAGGGTGACGCGCTGACGCTGCACCGGTCCGGCAGCGGCTGGCGCGTCGATACAGACGAGGGGCCGGTCGACGCGCCGGAAGTCGTCGTCGCGCTCGGGCCCTGGGCGCCGGACCTGCTCAAGCCGCTCGGTATCAGGCTGCCGATGGGTTTCAAGCGTGGCTACCACCGCCATTTCAAGGCCGAGGAAAGCGCGCCGCTGTCGCGGCCGGTGGTCGATGTCTATTACGGCTATCTCATCACGCCGATGCGCCAGGGCATTCGCGTCACCACCGGCGCCGAATTCGCGGCGCGCGATGCCGAGCCGACGCCGGTGCAGTTCGACCGCTTCATGCCGAAGTTGAAGGAGCTTTACCGGATCGGTTCGCGCGCCGAGGACCGCACCTGGCTTGGGGCACGGCCCTGCTTCCCGGACTCGCGGCCGGTGATTGGGCGCGCGCCGGGCCAGAAGGGCCTGTGGCTCGCCGTCGGTCACGCCCATTGGGGCTTGACGCTCGGCCCGGTCACCGGGCGGCTGATCGCCGAGATGATGCATGGCGAAACGCCGTTCGTCGACCCGAAGGGCTTCGCGGCTGAGCGCTTCCTGACTTAAGCCGAGGCCGCTTCGCGAGGCGCCACTTCGCGGCACGTATAACTGTCGCGAATGAATTTGTTGAAGAAGGTGCCCTTCGAGCGCGCCGCCTCGAATGCGGCGGCCATCGAACGCGGCACCATGTAATATTGATAGATGCGGCCGCTGACGAATGTCACCGTCAGGCGGCTAAGCACGTCTTCAAAGACAATCGATTTCACCACGCGCGAGGGCATGAAGTCCTAACGCCGGGCGGGCGGTTTGGTTTCAGCCGTCAGCCGAAGCGGTCGCGCCAGGAAGGCAGCGCGCCGGGGAAGGGCAGGGCGGTGGCCTCATAAACCCCGCGCGCGGCGGCCCGCGCCATGACGTTGGCCGCCACCATGCCGAGTTCGGCGAGGCCGTAATACGGATCGGGCAGCGCCACCGCGCCGGTCGCCGCCGAGAAGACGACATCGCCGTCGAGCGGCGTGTGGACGGGGTAAATGGCGCGCGCCAGGCCGTCCTGGGCCATGATGGCGAGCCGATTGCATTGCGCCTTGTTGAGCCGGGCGTCGGTCGCGATCAGGGCGATCGTGGTATTCTCCTGCGGCCCGCCTTTGGCGCGCAGGGCGAGATCGCCTTCGGACAGCCGCGCCGGAAGGCCGCGACCGCCCAGTTCGCCGTTCTGCTCGAACGCCGCCGCCCAGAAATGCGGTCCGTCGCCAACCACGGCGGTGCCGACCGCGTTGATGACGACAATGGCGCCGACCGTGATGCCGGCCGGCGTCTTCGCCGAGGCGGAGCCGACGCCGCCCTTGAAGTTGACGGTGGTGGCGCCAAGCCCGGCGCCGACGCTGCCGAGGGCGAAGTCGGCCGACGCCGTGCGCGCCGCCTCATAACCGAAGTCGCGATAGGGCGGGAAGCGCCCCCAGTTCTTGTCGCCGCCATTGAGCAGATCGAACATGATCGCGCCCGGCACGATCGGGATGACGGCCTCGCGAATGCGGAAGCCGCGGCCTTGTTCGCGCAGGTAAGCCTGCGTTCCGGACGGCGCGTCGAGCCCAAAGGCGGAGCCGCCCGAGAGCACGATGGCATCGACGGCCTCGACGGTCTGCGCCGGCTCGAGCAGGGCGGTTTCGCGCGTGCCGGGGCCGCCGCCGCGCACGTCGATACTGGCCGTGACCGCGCGGTCGAACAGAATGACCGTGGTGCCAGAGGCGAGCTTTTCGTCGTGGGCGTGGCCGACGCGCAGGCCATCGACATCGGTGATGAGATTGCGCATGGGGGCTACTCCCGAATTCCGTTCACTCGCTTATCACAACTGCGCAAGGTGGGTCACGGGCACCTTGCCATCGCCACATTACCCGGCGCATATCCCAGGCCATGCATACCGACGTCTCCTATCTGGCGGCGCTCATCGCCGGTCTCGTGTCCTTCCTGTCGCCCTGCGTCCTGCCGCTGGTGCCGCCCTATCTCGTTTATCTCGCCGGCGCCTCGCTCGAGCGCTTCGAGGCGCATGAGCCGGAGCGCCGCGTCAAGCGCGAGACGGTGCTGGCGGCGGTGCTGTTCGTCGCCGGCTTTTCGACGGTGTTCGTGGCGCTGGGCGCGAGCGCGAGCGTCATCGGCGCGCTGATCCGCGAATATTCCGAGCCGCTGTCGATCGTCGCCGGTATTCTCATCATCGTGATGGGACTGCACTTTCTGGGCGTCACGCCGATCGCCTTCCTGATGCAGGAGAAACGGGCGCAGGTGGCAAAGCCGGTTGGCTTATGGGGCGCTTACCTGATGGGCCTGGCCTTCGCCTTCGGCTGGACACCATGTATCGGGCCGATCCTGGCCGCCATTCTTGCGGTCGCGGCGTCCGAGCAGACGGTGACGAAGGGCGCAAGCCTGCTCGCGGTCTATTCGCTGGGACTTGGTATCCCCTTTGTCGCGGCGGCGCTGGCGATCGAACCGTTCGCGGCGTTCCTCGCGCGCTTCAAGAAGCACATGCATCGCGTCGAGCAGGCGATGGGCGGCTTGCTGGTGCTCACGGGCATTGCCTTCCTCACCGGCAGCGTCAATCTCCTGAGCATCTGGTTGCTCGAGACGTTCCCGGTGCTTGGCAAGATCGGATAAACGCCATTCGGTCGACCTTCGAGGGCCGCGTGCTTTGCACGCTCGCGCCTCTGGATTGACAGATCAGGTCCGCAGTCCGATCGAGGCGGCCAAAGAAAAAGCCCGCCGGTGAGGCGGGCTTTTCCGTATTTGACGGACGATCGATGTCGTCAGGCTGATCTCTTACTTGGCCTTCGAGCAATCGTTGCCGGGGCACTCGAAGTAGGTGATCTTGCCATCGGCGCCCTTCTTCCAGATGTACATCACGTAGTCGAGGTTCGTGCGGTCACCCTTTTTGTTGTACGAGATGTCACCGAGCACGGTCTTGAAGGTCATGCCCGAGTGGATCTTCTCGGCAACCTTCTTGGTGTCGAGCGACTTCGCCGATTCCGCAGCCTGCTTGATGATCTGCACCGCGGCGTAGGAGTACAGCGTGTAGGCTTCCGGCTCGAACTTGGCGGCGCGGAATTTGGCAACCACGTCCTTGGCGGCCGGGTTGCTACGCGCATCCGGACCGTAGGTCATCAGGGTGCCTTCGACGCCGGGGCCGCCGACCGAAGCGAACTCGTCGGTGGTGATACCGTCGCCGCCCATCATCGGAGCCTTGATGCCCTGGTCGCGCATCTGGCGCACGATCAGGCCGCCTTCGGTGTGCAGGCCGCCCCAGTAAACGAGATCGGCGTTCGACGACTTGATCTTCGAGACCAGCGCCGAATAATCCTTTTCGCCGACGTTCACGCCTTCATACAGCACGGCCTTGACGCCGCCCTTGCCGAGGGCCTTGACGGTTTCGTCGGCCAGACCCTTGCCGTAGGTGGTCTTGTCGTGGATGACGGCGATCTTCTTGCCCTTGAAGTTCTTCAGGATGTAAGCGCCGGCAACCGCGCCCTGCTGATCGTCGCGGCCGCAAGTGCGGAACACGTTCTGAAGGCCGCGCTCGGTGATCTGCGGGTTGGTGGCCGACGGGGTGATCTCGAGAATGCCGTTCTCCTGGTAGACCAGCGAGGCGGGCATGACGACGCCTGAGTTGAAGTGGCCGACCACATACTTGACGCCGTCACCGGCGAACTTGTTGGCAACCGACACGCCCTGCTTCGGATCGGAGACGTCGTCGCCGACCTCAACCGAAAGCTTCTGGCCAAGAATACCGCCGGCAGCGTTGATGTCGTCGACGGCCTGCTGCGTGCCGTTCTTGAGCTGCGCGCCGAAAGCCGCGTTCGGGCCGGTGATCGGACCGGCGATGCCGAACTTGACCTGCGCGGATGCGGTGCCGGCCATCGCAATCGCGACGCCGAGCGCCAGACCGAGAGTCGTTAGCTTCTTCATACGTTTTCCCCTTCAACTTTACTGGTGTGCAGTAATCACAGGTGGGCAGTTGCAGCGAGTGTGACTTCGCGAAATCCTACGTCAAGGCGTGCGGCGGCGCCAGCGCAAAGGCCCGTCGGGCTCGTTGATCCAGCTATATTGCGTCAGCATCTGCCCGACGCGCGCGGCCCGAAAGCCCAAGAATCCGAGCGCCATCAGTACGGCGGTGTCGACCATATAGTAATACGCCGACAAGAGCGTGCCGTCGAACAGGCTGTAATGAATAAAGCGCACGGCGCAGCCCAGGATCAGGCAATAAAAGAACACCTGCCAGGCCGGACGCCAGGTCTGCGCGATGGCGCGGCCGGACAGCCAGGCGGCGCCGCCGCCGAGCACCAGGGTGACGAGGACGAAGATCCAGAACGAACCTTCCTCGTAAACAAAATGCAGAAAAGAGGGGGTTTCGGACGGATCCATCACGCGCCTCCTTCCAGATAGGCCTGTTTGATCTCCGGCCGGTCCAGCAGTTCCTTGCCGGTGCCGGACAGGGTGATCAGGCCGTTGATCATGACATAACCGCGGTGCGCGAGCTTGAGCGCATGATAGGCATTCTGTTCGACCAGAAAGACGGTGAGCCCGTCCAGTTTATTCAGGGTGCGGATCGCGTCGAAAATCTGCTTCACGATCAGTGGTGCGAGGCCCAGCGACGGTTCGTCAAGCAGCAACAGACGCGGCCGCGCCATCAGAGCGCGGGCGATCGCCAGCATCTGCTGCTCGCCGCCGGACAACGTGCCGCCGCGCTGATCGATGCGCTGCTTGAGCCGCGGAAACAGCGTCAGCATGCGCTCGAGGTCATCATTGAACTGCGCCGGCTCGGCGACCATCGCGCCCATCTGGAGATTTTCCAGGACGGTCATGCGCGAGAAGATGCGGCGTCCTTCCGGCGACTGCGCGAGCTTGAGGCGCGCGATCTCGTGGGTCGGCAGTTTGGTGATGTCGCGGCCGGCGAATACGATCGAGCCCTCGCGGGCGCGGGGATTGCCGCACACGGTCATCATCAAGGTCGATTTGCCGGCGCCGTTGGCGCCGATCAGCGTGACGATCTCGCCTTCGCTGATGTCCAGGTCGACGCCTTTGAGCGCCATGACACGGCCGTAGAAAGTCTTGACGCCGCGGATGGTGAGGAGGGCGGTCATGTGATGCCAACCTCCGCTTCGACCTTTTCGACCTCGTCATCCTGGACGCCGAGATAGGCGGCGATCACCTTCGGGTCGTTGCGTACGGCTTCCGGGTCGCCGTCGGAAATCTTGACGCCATAGTCGAGCACGACGACATGATCGGAAATTTCCATGACCACCGACATGTCATGCTCGATGAGCAGGATCGACATGTCGTGATCGTCGCGGATCGACAGCAGGAGTTCGTTGAGCTCGGCGCTTTCGCGCGGGTTCAGGCCGGCGGCCGGTTCGTCGAGGCACAACAGGACGGGTTCGGTGCACATGGCGCGCGCGATTTCGAGGCGGCGCTGGTCGCCGTAGGGCAGGTCGCCGGCCGGATCGTCGGCGCGATGCAGCAGGCCGACGCGTTCGAGCCATTCGCGGGCATTGTCGGTGGCGCCGCGCTCGGCGCGGCCATAGGAGGGAACGCCGAAAATGCCGAGCAGCGTGTAGCCCGACGCCAGCATCAGGTGGTTGTGCTGGGCGACGAGCAGGTTTTCCAGCAGGGTCATGCCCTGGAACAGGCGGATGTTCTGAAACGTGCGCGCCACGCGGGCCTTCTGCGTCACCAGAAAATCCGGCATGCGCTCCAGCAGATAGAGCGAGCCTTCCGCGGTGCCGAGGCTGCGATGGCTTGAGTCGGTCAGCGCGTCGATGTTCTCCCAGACCGCAGGCAGGCCATGGCACAGGCCGATGCGGCCTTCGCTCGGTTTGTAGAAGCCGGTGATGCAGTTGAACACCGTGGTCTTGCCGGCGCCGTTGGGGCCGATCAGCGCGGTGATTTCACCCTGCTTGGCTTCGAAAGAAAGTTTGTCGACCGCGATCAGGCCGCCGAAGCGCATAGTCAGATGTTCGACGCGTAACAGCACGTCGCCTTTGACGCCGCTGCGCGGCGCGCCTACGACGCCGTCGGAAAATGCTTTCCGGCCCTTCACCATCATCATGCGCTAACCGTGCCCTTCTCCGACCAGATCCGATGATATGGTCTTGCGTTCCTTGAGGAACACGGACGGCGTTCGGGTCGATATCAGGCCGCGCGGGCGGATCACCATGATCAGCACCATGGCGAAGCCGAACAGCAGCATGCGGTACTGGGTCGGGTCGAAAGACTCGCCGAATATCTGCTTGAGGAAGTTCAGCTCGCGCATGATCTCGGTGCCGCCAATCATGACGATGGCCGCGATAGCCACGCCGACCTGGCTGCCCATGCCGCCGAGCACGACGATTGCCAGGATGGTAGCGGATTCGAGGAAGGTGAAGCTTTCCGGCGAGATGAAGCCCTGACGCGCCGCGAAAAACGAGCCGGCGAAGCCGCCGAACATCGCACCGATGCCGAAGGCGGTAAGTTTGGTGTTGGTGGTGTTGATGCCGAGCGAGCGGCAGGCGATCTCGTCCTCGCGCAGCGCCTCCCAGGCGCGCCCGACCGGCAGCCGCCGCAGCCGTACCGTGACGAAGGCGGTGAGGAAGGCGAGCGCCAGGATCAGATAGTAAAGGAACATCGTGCGGTAGATCGGCGAGAATGGAAGACCGAATACGGCGGCAAATCCGTCGTCATCGGCCGTGAAGGGGATTCCGAAGAAGCTCGGGCGCGGGATGCCGCTGACGCCGGCGTAACCATTGGTCACGTCGACCCAGTTCACCAGCACGATGCGGATGATCTCGCCGAAGGCCAGCGTCACGATGGCAAGGTAGTCGCCGCGCAGGCGCAGGACCGGGAAGCCGAGGATGATGCCCCAGAACGACGACATGATGCCGGCGAGTGGCAACAGGATCCAGAACGAGAGACCGAAATTGCTCGCCAGCAGGCCATAGGAGTAGGCGCCGACTGCGTAGAACGCGACATAGCCGAGGTCGAGGAGGCCGGCGAGGCCGACGACGATGTTGAGCCCCCAGCCGAGCATCACATAGATCAGAATCTGGATGCCGAAATTGTCGACCCATTTGAGCGCGCCGCCGGTGCCGGCGGTGGCCAGCACGAAAAACGGATAGATGATGACGAAGCCGATGGCGAAGGGCACGAACCACTTGCCGATGAGGCTGCGCCAGGCCGGCGTCGTCGTGACCGGGGCGGCGTTGAGGCGCCGGTCGGCGAGCCACGGCACCGCAAAGAGTGAATAAAAGAGCCGTCCGACAAAGATGATGGCGACGAAGGTGAACAGCATCGGCCAGCGGGTCGTCAGGACGAGTTCGTTGCGGATATTAGTAACGGTCTGAAAGCCGATCAGCGGCAGGAACAGACCGAAGGAGATGACCGCGGTGATGGCAGCTTCGCGCAACGCGAGAAGCGCAGTGCTGCCTTTGATCGAGGCGCCGTCCTGCATCGTCACACCTTCTCGACGTCGGGACGGCCGAACAGGCCCTGCGGCAGGAAGATGAGGGTGATGGCGAGCACCGAGAAGGCGGCGACGTCCTTGTAATCGATGGAGAAGTAGGCCGACCACATGGTTTCGATCAGGCCGATCAGCAATCCGCCGATCACCGCGCCAGGCAACGAGCCGATGCCGCCCAGAACGGCGGCGGTGAAAGCCTTGACGCCGGGTACGAAGCCGTCGGCGAAGTTCACCACGCCATAGTAAGTCAGGTACAGCGTACCGGCGACGGCGGCCAGTGCGGCGGCAATGACGAAGGTAATGGAAATGGTCTGGTCGACATTGACGCCGACCAAAGCCGCCATCTTCTGATCCTGTTCGCAGGCGCGCTGAGAGCGGCCAAGCCGGGTCTTGGCGACCAGATACCAGAAAGCCGCCAGCAGAACTGCGGTGACGCCCCAGATGATAATCTGCTTGAGCGACAGCGTGACGCTATAGTCATTTCTCGTAAACAGCACGACCTCGCCCTGGACCATCGGGGGGATCGCCTTGTTGCGTGGGCCTTGCGTGACCTGCACGAAGTTCGACAGGAAGATCGACATGCCGATTGCCGAGATCAGCGGCGCGAGGCGGAACGAACCGCGCAAGGGCCGGTAGGCGAGGCGCTCGATCACCCAGTTCACCAGCGAGGTGAATACCATCGCGATCACGAGCACGATGAGCAGCGCCACCGCAATCGATGGCACGCCGATCCATGTGGTCACGAACAGGAAGGCGATAAGGGCGATGAAGACGGACACCATGAAGACGTCGCCATGGGCGAAGTTCACCATGCCGATGATGCCGAAGACCATCGTGTAGCCGATGGCGATCAGCCCGTAGATCGATCCGAGCGTAATGCCGTTGATGAGCTGCTGGACAAATACTTCCATGCGAGTGCCCACTCTCCCCTCTGGGACGGCCCGGCCGCCGTCCAAAGCCCCGTAAATTCTTAACAGGGCGCAGCCTCAGCGGCAACGCCGTGTTCCGCCAAGTTGTTAAGTCATTCGTCGCAAGGCGCGTGCCAATTACGGCAGCGAGGGGTGGCCCGGGCGGGCGAGGCTTGTGACGGGGGAGACTATATAGTGAAGAACCGGCGGCCGATTTATGCTTCGGCGCGCCGGCTCTTTTTATGTTGCCGTTATTGCGGCCTTCGCACGTGCCGCAATTAGTGTCAGTGCAGACCGCCGAAAACCCAGATCAGCGCCAAAATCGGCAACGGCACGCCGATCAGCCACAGCAGCAAATAACGTCCCATGGTCACAGCTCCCTCAGTCCTTGGGGTTGGTTCGGGACAGGAACCGACGGCCTCGCCAATGGTTCCGGCCCGGCTTACGGCGCTGGGCGGGCGGAACGAAGGTTGCAGCAGAGCGTTATCGGGTTGGGCGAGGGGCTCTTCGGAGTGTCGAGCTTTTCAATTCGAAGCCGGACTTCGTATATGTGAAAAAGGGAAATGCCGATGACCCAGAACAACAACCCCAACCAGAACCAGAATCCGAACCAGACCCCGAGCCAGAAGCCCGGCCAGCAGACGCAGGGCCAGCCTGGCCAGCAGCGTCCGGGCCAAGGCGGCCAACAGGGCGGCGGTCAACAGCAGGGCAACCCGCAGCGCTAGTGGCGCTGTGATGCCAACGCACTGACCTGTTGAATTGAGGAGGGGCCCCGTCTGCGGACGGGGCCTTTCTTATTGGTCTTGGGCTGATCGGCCGGCAGAGCGCGGCCGTTAAGCTTGACGGCCGTGCTTAACGGCGCGCGGTAAGGTAAAATTTCGGTTTCCTTTGAACGTGGCATTTGAAGCGCCTACCCATGTAGCCTTGAGATTATGGGAGCGGCACATGCGTAAAGTCTCCGGCGCCACTGTTGCGATGATCATGGCCATCGCGCTCTATTTCACGCTGTTCTGGGGATACGACGCGCTGCGCGTTTTGACGTCGCCGACTTACGGCCTCGAGGACGTCTGGCGTTCGCAGTTCGTGTTCGGCATCGGAAGCTACTTCAAATTGGCGCCGATCGGTCTGATGAAGCTGGCGGCTTTCTTCGGCGCGCTCAAGCTTGCGGTGGCGCTGGCTTGCGCCATTCATATCGTCGATCGCCTGCGTGCGCTCGCCGGCGGCAGGGCCAACGCCGACGTGCTCGAAGGCGGCTTGATCCTTGTGGTCGCGGTTTGTCTGGCTTCGGCCGGCCCGGCCGTGTGGTCGCACAATGCCGATCTGCTGCGCGAGCAGGTGCTGCAACTGGTGCTCGCGGCGCTCGCCGTCGCGCTCAGCCTGGTCGAGCGCACCTATTCTCGCCGCGTGGTCGATCCGAAGATCGCCGCCGCGCTGCCACAGGGCGGGTGGTCGTCGCAGCCGCGCTGAGCATTACGATCGACTGCGTCTGAGCAACCGTTTCGACTTCAAAGCCCGCCTCCTTAAATGGCGCATGATCTGATCAGAAAACCGGAAACGACTTTTCGGGATCATGCGCGGAGACGGGTTATTTTTTTGGCTCAAGGCTCGCGATGATGGCGGCGGCTTCCTTGAAGGCGTGATTGGCCGCCGGCACGCCGCAATAGATTGCCTGCTGCAGAATGATCTCCTTGATGTCGTCGGGCGTGAAGCCGCCTTCGGCCAGCGCCGCGCGCACATGCAGGTTGAATTCGTCCCACTGGCCAAGTGCGACCATGGTGCCGATAACGAGAATGCGGCGCGTGCGTTCGTCGTAGTGCGGCCGTGTCCAGACCTCGCCCCAAGCGGCGCGGGTGATGAAGTTCTGGAATTCCTCGTTGAACGGCGTCTTGTTGGCATTGGCCCGATCGACCCAGGCGGCGCCGAGCACCTTGCGGCGTCTGGCCATGCCGAGGTCGTAGCGTTCTTTTTCGTCCATCGTTTGCCCCTTATGCCTGAAGGAAGTCGAGCACGGTCGTTGTATAGAGTGCCGGCTGCTCCATGTTGGCAATGTGCGCGGCATCGAGGCTGGCGACCCTGGCGCCTTTGATCTGTGCGGCGATAGCTTCGCCTTGCGCCGGCGGCGTGGCGGGGTCCTGAGCGCCGACGATGACCAGCGTCGGCGCGGTGATCGTCGGGTTCGACGCCCGGAAGTCCATGTCGCGGATCGCCTGGCAGCAGGCGATGTAGCCGTCCTTGTCGGTGGTGCGGAATATTTCCTTCATGCGCGCGACGGTATCGGGCGCATTGGTGCGGAAAGACGCCGTAAACCAGCGCTCCATGTTCGGATCGACCAGCTTCTCGAGTGGATTGTTCGCCAGAAAGCGGATGCGGTCGTCCCAGCCGGACTTGTCGGCATAATAGGCATTGGTGTTCGACAGGATGAGTTTGTCGATCCGGTCCGGCGCGTTGGCGCCGAGCCACTGGCCGACCATTCCGCCCATGGACAGGCCGCACCAGTGGGTCCGGACCACACCGAGCGCGTCGAGCACCGCGAGCACGTCGCGGCCGAACCGCTCCATCGAATAGGGGCCTTTGGGCGCGCCGGATTGACCATGGCCGCGGCGGTCGTAGCGGATGACGCGGAACTGCTTCGACCAGTCGCCGATCTGATCGTCCCACATATGGAGATTGGTGCCGAGCGAGTTGGAGAGCATCAAGGCCGGCGCGCTGTCGCGGCCGCTGATTTCGACATGAATCGGGCAGCCATCATCGGCAGTGATTGTCGGCATCGAAGTCTCCACCCAGGATATTGGTCTTGGACGCAGCGCCCGATTTGACTGGGCGCGCGGACCAGACTTAATGCGGAGGCGGGTTGCTGCAAAGCTCTTTTCAGGCGGCTCGCAAGGGCTTAAGTCGGGGCGGCGGGCAGGCGGCGGCGCCAGCGAAGAAGGCGACTCGCGAAGCCTGCGAAGAAGGAGACGATTTCCATGGCGATGACGATGACGGGCGAGGTCCAGCTTCCGGCGACCCGCGACGTGGTTTACGCGAAGCTCAACGATCCGGAAGTGCTCAAGGCCTGCATTCCCGGCTGTGAGACATTGACCATGACGTCGCCGACCGATTTTCAGGCCGTGGCGGTCACCAAGATCGGTCCGGTAAAGGCGAAGTTCAAAGGCAATGTGCACCTCACCGATCTTGATCCGCCGAACGGCTACAAGATCTCGGGTGAGGGCGACGGCGGCGTCGCCGGTTTCGCCAAGGGGGGCGCGACGGTCACCTTGACCGAGAAGGACGGCGGCACGCTGCTCACCTACAATGTCGAGGCTCAGATCGGCGGCAAACTGGCGCAACTCGGCCAGCGACTGGTCAACGGCGCGGCCAAGAAAACCGCCGACGACTTCTTCAAGAACTTCGCCGCCAATGTCGGCGGCACGCCCGCGGCCTGAACGGCCCGGTTTCGATGAAAAAGCCGCCCCTCAAGGGCGGCTTTTTCAATGTCAGCGTCACGCCTTACGGGCAGGGATGACGATAGCCGTCATAACCCAGATACGTGCCTGATTGCGGGTCGTATGACTTGAAGCGCGACATGCAATATCCGACGTCTCCGTCACCTTCATCGTAGGCGTAATAACCCGGGCCGCCATAGTAAGGCCGCGCGGCGAGCGCGCCGCCAAGAATGGCGCCCGCTGCGAAGCCGCCGAGTGCGGCGCCCCCACCATAGTACCCGCCGCCGCGATGATAGCCGCCGTGATGGTATCCACCGCGGTAACCGCGCCATTGGGCGTCGGCCGGCGATGCGGCGATCAGCAAACCTGAAGCTCCGACCGCGAGCGCCATGGCGACGGCTGTGAATTTCATACGCATCTCAATCATCCTGTGTCGAGGACCAACGCCACCACGCACGATGGATTGTCCTGACACGACAAGACTTGAGCGGGTCATCTGTTCCGTTAAATCGCGGTAAAGTTGCCATAACTGCGCGATATCGACGCGAAGCGACATTTTTGCGATGCAGCGATGCGGTGCCTGCGTCGATTTGCGGCTGGAATCGCTTGACCGCCGCGCGCCCCGGGGTTCAAGTTAGTCTTGTTCCAAGGCGGATTCCGGTGCGAAATCGGCTCGCTTTCGAAGATGTGAGCCGGCGTCAGGCGTGACAAAGGCTGAAAAGGGGCGATGGTCCCTGAATTTGGGAGGAAGTCATGGCGAAAGTGTCCATGACGGTGAACGGCAAGACCGTCACCGGCGATGTAGAACCGCGAACTCTATTGGTGCAATTCCTGCGCGAGAATCTGCGGCTCACGGGCACGCATGTCGGCTGCGACACGTCGCAATGCGGCGCCTGCGTCGTGCATGTCGATGGCATTGCGGCGAAGTCGTGCACCACGCTGGCGGTTCAATGCGAGGGGCAGTCGATTACCACCATCGAAGGTCTCGCCGAGGCAGACGGCAAGCTGCACCCGATGCAGGAAGCCTTCCGCGAGCATCACGGGCTTCAGTGCGGTTACTGCACGCCGGGCATGATCATGGCCGCGCTCGATATCGTGCGCCGTAACGGCAACGAACTCGACGAGCACACCATTCGCGAGCAGCTCGACGGCAACATCTGCCGCTGCACCGGCTACCACAACATCGTCAAGGCGATCGAAGCCGGCGCGAGGGCGATGGCCAAATAACGCCTGGATAACCTTGGCTGCCGAACAACGTCATAAAAGCGACAATGGGAGGATACCGCCAATGACCGCCACTGGGATCGGGGCGCCGGTTCGCCGCAAGGAAGATTTCCGCTTCATCACCGGGCAGGGCCAGTACACCGACGATGTGGTGCGCCCGGGCGAGACCCGCGCCGTGTTCGTGCGCTCTCCGCACGCCCACGCCAGGATCAAGAGCATCGACGTCGCCGCGGCGAGGAAGATGCCGGGCGTGATCGATGTTCTGACCGGCGCGCAGCTCGCTGACGACAAGGTCGGCAACCTCATCTGCGGCTGGATGATCCACTCCAAGGACGGCACGCCGATGAAGATGTCGGCGCATCCGGCCCTGGCCTCCGGCAAGGTCAATTGCGTCGGCGACGCGGTCGCGGTCGTGATCGCGGAGACCGTGGCGCAGGGCAAGGACGCGGCCGAGAAAGTGGTCGTGGATTACGACGTGCTTGCGGCGGTGGTCGATCCCGCCAAGGCGCAGGCCAAAGGCGCGCCGCAGATTCATCCCGATATCCCCAACAACACCATCTACCAGTGGCATCTCGGCGATCAGAGCGCGGTTGAAGCCGCGTTCAAATCGGCCAAGCACGTCACCAAGCTCGACATCATCAACAACCGCCTGGCGCCGAATGCGATGGAACCGCGCGCCGCGCTCGCCGATTACGACGTCGGCAACGATCATCTGACGTTGTGGAATACGTCGCAGAACCCGCACGTCGCCCGGCTCGTTATCTCGGCCTTCGTCGGCATTGCGCCGGAGCACAAGCTGCGCGTCATCGCGCCGGACGTCGGCGGCGGCTTCGGCTCGAAGATCTTCATCTATCCGGAAGAGGTCGTCTGCCTGTGGGCGGCGCGCAAGGTGAAGCGTCCGGTGAAGTGGACGTCGGATCGTTCGGAAGCCTTCCTGACCGACGCGCATGGTCGCGACCACGTCACTCATGCCGAACTGGCGCTCGATGCCAATGGCAAGATCCTCGCGCTTCGGGCCAAGACCATCGCCAATCTCGGCGCCTACATGTCGACCTTCTCGTCGTCGGTGCCGACTTATCTCTACGCCACGCTGCTGTCGGGCCAGTACGACATCCCGTCGATCTATTGCGAGGTCGATGCCGTTTACACCAACACCGCGCCGGTCGATGCTTATCGCGGCGCCGGTCGTCCCGAGGCGACCTTCGTCGTTGAGCGGCTCGTCGAAGTCGCGGCGCGCGAGCTGCATCTCGATCCGGCCGATCTGCGCCGGCGCAATTTCATCAAGAATTTCCCGCACCAGACGCCGGTGATCATGGCCTATGACGCCGGCGACTATAACGCGTCGCTGAAGAAGGCGATGGAGCTTGCCGACGTGAAGAATTTCGGCAAGCGCAAGCGCGACAGCGCGCGCCACGGCAAACTGCGTGGCTTGGGCTATTCGACCTATATCGAAGCCTGCGGCATCGCGCCGTCGCAGGCGGTCGGTTCGCTCGGCGCTGGCGTCGGTTTGTGGGAAAGCGCGGAAGTCCGCGTCAATCCGGCCGGCACGGTCGAAGTCTTGACCGGCAGCCACGCCCACGGGCAGGGCCATGAAACGACTTTTGCCCAACTCGTGTCGGAGCGTCTCGGCATTCCGTTCGAGAGCGTATCGATCGTCCATGGCGATACTGACAAGGTGCAGTTCGGCATGGGCACCTACGGTTCGCGTTCGGGCGCGGTTGGCATGTCGGCGATCGTCAAGGCGCTCGACAAGATCGAGGCCAAGGCCAAGAAGGTGGCGGCCTTTATGATGGAAGCCGCCGAAGGCGACATCGAGTTCAAGGACGGCAAATTCACCGTCGCCGGCACCGACAAGTCGGCGGCGTTCGGCGAGGTGGCGCTGAATGCCTACATCGCGCACAAATTTACCGGCGCCGAACTGGAGCCGGGGCTGAAGGAAACCTCGTTCTACGATCCGACCAACTTCACGTTTCCGGCCGGCTGCCATATCTGCGAGGTCGAAATCGATCAGGAAACCGGCAAGACCGAGATCGTGACCTGGACGGCCGTCGACGATTTTGGCACCGTGATCAACCCGATGATCGTCGAGGGTCAGGTGCACGGCGGCATCGCCCAGGGCGTCGGCCAGGCGCTGCTCGAAGGCGTAGTCTATGATGCCAACGGTCAATTGGTCACCGGCTCGCTGATGGACTACACCATGCCGCGCGCGCACGATCTGCCGTCGTTCCACGTCGGCCTGACCGAGACCAAATCGCCGTCGAACCCGCTCGGCATGAAAGGCTGCGGCGAGGCCGGCGCGATTGCGGCGCCGGCGGCGGTGATCAACGCCATCACCGACGCGCTCGGTACCGAGGATATCGCCATGCCGGCCACAGCCAACGCGGTGTGGGCGGTGATGCAACGCACGCCGCCGAAGGCGGCATAAGACCAGAGCCGCCGAAGGCGGCGTAAGACAAGAGACGCCGAAAGCGGCGTAACGAACTAAGGACGGAGATACCGATGTACAATTTTACTTTCCATCGTCCGACAACGGTGCGCCAGGCGGCCGGTCTGCTGGCGCGCAACCCCGAAGGCAAGCTGCTGGCCGGCGGGCATTCGCTGCTGCCGGTGATGAAGCAGCGTCTGGCGCAGCCGTCGGCGCTGGTCGACCTGTCGCAGGTCGAAGGCATGACTGGCGTCGAATTGAAGGGGCGGTCGGTGGTGATCGGGGCCATGACGCGTCATGCCGATGTTGCCAAGTCCGACGTGCTCAAGGAAGTGATGCCGGGGCTCGCCTCGGTGCCGGGCTCGATCGGCGATCCGCAGGTGCGCAACCGCGGCACCATTGGCGGCTCGATCGCCAACAACGACCCGAACGCCGACTATCCGGCGGCGTGCCTTGGCCTGGGCGCCACCATCATCACCAATAAGCGCCGCATAGCCGCCGACGACTTCTTCACCGGCATGTTCTCGACCGCGCTGGAAGACGGCGAGATCATCGTCAAGGTGTCGTTCCCGATCGCCAAGAAGGCGGCTTACGAGAAGTTCAAGCATCCGGCGTCGGGCTTTGCACTGGTCGGCGTGTTCGTGTCGAAGCGCGGCCCAGACATCCGCGTGGCGGTCACCGGCGCCGGCTCGAGCGGTGTGTTCCGTGTCAAGTCGTTCGAGGAGGCGCTGAAGAAGCGCTTCTCGCCGAAGTCGATCGAGGGCATGACCATTCCCGCCAATGGCATGAACGCCGACATTCACGCCACGCCGGAATATCGCGCCCATCTGGTCGGCGTGCTGGCCAAGCGCGCGCTGGCCAAGGCGACGGACTGAGCCGCGCACGACCAGACAATGAATAAAAAAATGCCCGGCCTGGTGCCGGGCATTTTCTTTTGCGGCGCCGCCTAGCGGTCGCGTTCGCCCAGCAAGTCGTGCAGGTCGAGCGGCCGCGTGTACATCTGCAGCGAGCCGTCCGGCTTCTTCGGCCACTGTGCCTCCGGCCGGTCCCAATAGAGTTCGACGCCATTCTCGTCCGGATCGCGCAAATAGAGCGCCTCGGAGACGCCGTGATCGGAGGCGCCGTCGAGCGGGATCTTGGCGACGATCAGCCGCTGCAGCGCGTCGGCGAGCAGCTTGCGCGTCGGGTATAGGATCGCGGTGTGGAAGAGTCCGGTGGTTCCCGGAGGCGGCGGCGAGCCACCTTTGCTTTCCCAGGTGTTCAGCCCGAGATGGTGGTGGTATCCGCCGGCCGAAATGAAGGCCGCCCCCGGATAGGTCGTGGTGAGGGTGAAGCCAAGCACGCCGCAATAGAAGTCGAGCGCGCGCTGCAGGTCGGCGACTTTGAGGTGGACATGGCCGATCCGGACCCCGCCATCGATGGTGGGGAGCTGAAGCGGGGCCTTCTGAGTATCGGAAGCGCTGGTCATGAAAGTAATCCTTGGCTGCCATCCCAAATTGGCCGCGTCCGGCGGCCATTTTGGCTGGTTTGCAGGCCTTTGCCGCACTAGATGTAAGCTAGCACGCCCATAGGATAAAGTGTCACCGAGGGTACTGACAAATGGCCGGATCGAAGCTCCCCGACAGCATTGACGCAACGCTTGCCATGCTGGCCAAGGCCGATTACGTGGCCGACCGGTCGCTGGCGACGGTGCTCTATCTGGCGCTGAAAATGGGACGACCTTTGTTCCTCGAGGGCGAGGCCGGCGTCGGCAAGACCGAGATCGCCAAGGTCCTGTCCTCGGCGCTCGGCCGACGGCTGATCCGCCTGCAATGCTATGAGGGCCTCGACGTTTCCGCCGCTGTTTACGAATGGAATTACGGCGCGCAGATGATCGCCATCCGCATGGCGGAAGCGCAGGGTGAGGGCGACCGCGAGCGCCTCGAGCATGACGTGTTCTCCGAGCGCTATCTGGTCAAGCGGCCGTTGTTGCAGGCGCTGGAGCCGGACCCGGACGGCGCGCCAGTGCTGTTGATCGACGAACTCGACCGCACCGATGAAGCCTTCGAGGCTTTTCTGCTCGAGGTGCTGGCCGATTTCCAGGTCACCATCCCCGAACTCGGCACCGTGAAAGCGGCGCAGCCGCCGATCGTCATCGTGACGTCGAACCGGACGCGCGAGGTGCATGACGCCCTGAAGCGCCGCTGTCTCTATCACTGGGTCGGCTATCCAAACGCCGAGCGCGAACTCAACATCCTGCGCGCCAAGGTGCCCGGTATCTCCAAGAAGCTGTCGCAGCAGGTGGTCGCCTTCGTGCAGGCGCTGCGCAAGGAAGACCTGTTCAAATCGCCCGGCGTCGCCGAGACGCTCGACTGGGCCGGCGCGCTGACGGAGCTTGACGTCGTCGCGCTCGACCCGGCGATGGTGTCGGACACACTCGGTGCGCTGCTGAAGTATCAGGACGACATCGCGCGGCTCGACGGCACCAAGGTGAAGGCGATGCTCGACGAGGTGAAGTCGGAACTGAGAGCGGCGGAGTAGCCTCTTTCTTCACCTCTCCCCGCATGAGGGGAGAGGCCGGATCGCGCAAGCGATCCGGGTGAGGGGGATCTTGATTTGGAATGACGGTATGAGCGATCGCCAAGATACCTCTCACCCCGACCCTCGCCCCGCAAGCGGGGAGAGGGAGAATAGCGGCCGTCTCGCCGAGAACATTGTCTACTTCGCGCGCGCGCTCCGCGCGGCGGGGATGCCGGTCGGGCCTGGCGCCGTTCTCGACGCCTTGGAAGCCGTAAATGTCGCGCGCGTCGGCGCGCGGAACGATTTCTACTGGACGCTGCATGCCGTCTTCGTGAAACGGCACGAACATTCGATCCTGTTCGATCAGGCCTTCCGCATTTTCTTCCGCCGCCGCGGTTATATCGACAAGCTGATCGCGCAGATGCTGCCGCAGACCTTGCCGGCGACGCCGCAGGCGCCGGAGGCGGGCGCGCAGCGCATCCAGGAAGCCTTGTTCGCCGGCAACAAGAGCAAGACCGAAGAGCCGGAGGTCGAGGTCGACGCGCGGCTCACAATGTCCGACCGCGAGGTGCTGCAGAAGAAAGACTTCGCTCAAATGACCTCCGCCGAAATCGCCAAGGCGAAGGAGGCGATTGCGCGTCTGTCATTGCCGCTCGACGAGGTGAAGACGCGGCGGCTGGCGTCGAGCCGGCGCGGACGCCTGATCGACATGCGGCGCACCCTGCGCTCCAGCATGAAGGCGGGTGGCGCGCTGATCGATCTGAAATATTTAGGTCCCCGCGTGAAGGAGCCGCCGATCGTGGCGCTGCTCGATATATCCGGCTCGATGAGCCAGTACACGCGGCTGTTTCTGCATTTCCTGCATTCGATCACCGACGCGCGAAAGCGCGTGACGACCTTCCTGTTCGGCACGCGGCTGACCAACGTCACCCGCGCCATCCGCCAGCGCGATCCGGACGAGGCGCTGGCCGCCTGCGGCGCCCATGTCGTCGACTGGTCGGGCGGCACGCGCATTGCGACGTCGATCCACGACTTCAACAAGCACTGGGCGCGGCGCGTGCTGGGGCAGGGCGCCGTGGTGCTGCTGATCACCGACGGGCTGGAGCGCGACGCCGACGATACGCTGAGCTTCGAGATGGACCGGCTGCACCGTTCCTGCCGGCGGCTCGTCTGGCTCAACCCGCTATTGCGTTTTGACGGCTTCGAGCCGCGCGCCAAGGGCGTGAAAACCATTCTGGCGCATGTTGACGAACTGCGCCCGGTACACAATCTGGAATCCATGACGGCGCTTGTGCGCGCGCTGTCGGGCAGCCCGGAGAAGGGCTACGATACCAAGGCGATGCTGCGGAAGGTGGCTTGAGGATCGGTCATGCCGGGGCGCCAGCGTAGCGGGCGAACCCTGAATCCGGAAACACGGACCGGTCTTTCGGCTGGATTCCGGGTCCGGCGCCAAAAGCGCGTTTACGCGCGTCTTTGACGCGCTATGGCGCCGTCCCGGAATGACGAATGAAGGAATGGAGAACGAACATGCTCGGTCGCGATGAAGACATCCTCAAGGCCGCGGAAGACTGGAGCAAGGCCGGCCGCGGCGTGGCGCTCGCCACGGTGGTGGAGACCTGGGGCTCGGCGCCGCGGCCAGTCGGCTCCAACCTCGTCATCGACGAGGCAGGCAACTTCCTCGGTTCGGTGTCCGGCGGCTGCGTCGAAGGCGCGGTGGTGACCGAAGCCATCGACGTCATCGAAAGCGGCAAGCCGAAAATTCTGGAATTCGGCGTTGCCGACGAGACGGCGTGGCAGGTGGGCCTGTCCTGCGGCGGCACCATCCGGGTCTATGTCGAGAAGGTCTCGTAACCGTCATTCCGGGGCGCCACGAAGTGGCGAACCCGGAATCCATATTCACAGATAGGGGTTATGGATTCCGGATAGCCTCGCTTCGATCGGCTTCCGGAATGACCGGAGAAGGAAATGAAACTCGATCTGCTGCACACCCTCAATGCCGAGCGCGCGGCGCGGCGCGCTGTCGTGGTCGTGACCGACACCGCGACCGGCACGCAGCGGCTGGTGAAAGCCGCCGATATCGCGACCGATCCGCTCGCCGATATTCTCGACAAGCGCGTGCGCATGGCGAAAAGCGGCATGGAGGAAACCGCGCAGGGCCGCGTCTTCCTCACCGTGCATGTGCCGTCGCCGCAACTCGTCATTACCGGCGCCGTTCATATCTCGCAGACTTTGGCGCCGTTCGGGCAGATGCTCGATTACGACGTCACCATCATCGATCCGCGCACCGCCTTCGCGACGACCGAGCGCTTTCCCGGCGTCAAGGTTGTCGCCGAATGGCCCGACATGGCGCTCCCGCCGCTTAACGTCGATCACTACACCGCCTTCGTCGCCCTGACGCATGACCCGAAGATCGACGATCCGGCGCTGCTGCACGCTCTGGCACGCGACTGCTTCTATATCGGCGCGCTCGGCTCGCGAAAGACGCATGGCCGCCGGCTTGAGCGGTTGAAGGCGCAAGGCGTGTCCGACGTCGCTCTGTCGCGCATTCACGCGCCGATCGGTCTCGATATCGGCGCGGTGTCGCCTGCGGAGATTGCCGTTTCGATCATGGCCGAGATCACGCTGCGCTTGCGCGTGAAGCAGGACAAGGCGGAAGCGGCATGAAGTTCGGCCCCCTCGCGCCCAGGGATGCGCTCGGCGCCACGGCGGTACATTCGATCCGCCAGGGCGATCTGGTGCTCAAGAAGGGCACGGTGATCGGCGACAAGGAAGTGGCCGCGCTCGAGGCCGCCGGGGTGACGGAAGTCGTCGTTGCGCGGATTGAAAAAGGCGATGTCTCCGAAGACCAGGCCGCCGCCGATATCGCGGCCGCCGTGGGCGGCGAGGGCACGCGCACCGATCGCGCCTTCACCGGGCGCTGCAATTTGTTCGCGGAGGCCGCCGGCGTGCTCGTCGTCGACAAGGGCGCGGTCGATCGGCTCAACCGTGTCGATGAAGCCGTGACGCTGGCGACACTCTCGGCTTATAAGCCTGTCGTCGAAGGCGAGATGATCGCGACGGTGAAGATTATTCCCTTCGCGGTTGCCGGCCAGGCGCGCGACAAGGCGATCGCGGCGGCCAACACGGCGCAATCGGTGATCCGCGTCGCACCTTACGTGGTGCGCAAAGTCGGCGTCGTTTCCACTGAATTGCCAGGGCTGTCGCCCAAGGTCATCGACAAGACGTTGAAGATCACGGAGGCGCGGCTTGCTCCGGCGGGCGCGACCATTGTCGCCGAACGCCGCGTGCCGCACGAACAGGCGGCGCTGGCGCGCGCCATCGACGACGTGCGCAAGGCCGGGGCCGAACTGGTGATCGTGTTCGGTGCGTCCGCCATCGCCGACCGCCGGGATGTCATTCCGATGGGCGTCGAAGAGGCAGGCGGCGCGATCGAGCACTTCGGCATGCCGGTCGATCCGGGCAACCTCATGCTGATCGGCCGCGTCGGCGATGCGCCGGTCATCGGCGCGCCGGGCTGCGCGCGCTCGCCGAAGGAAAACGGCTTCGACTGGGTACTGATGCGTCTGCTGGCCGGCTTGCCGGTGTCGCGCGACGACATTACAGGCATGGGCGTCGGCGGGCTGCTGATGGAAATTGTCACGCGGCCGCAACCGCGGTCGGAGCCTGCGACGCAAGCGGGCCGACACGTCGCCGCGGTCGTGCTCGCGGCCGGGCGTTCGACGCGGATGGCGACGAAATTGGGCGCGGTCAACAAGATGCTGGCAGAGATCGGCGGCAAGCCCTTGGTGCGCATCGCCGCCGAACAAGCGCTCGCCTCCCGCGCCAAGCCGGTCATCGTCGTCACCGGCCATCAGCATGAGAAGGTGGAGAAAGCGCTTGCCGGTTTGCCCGTCCGCTTTGTCCACAATCCCGACTATGCCGAAGGCCTCGGCACCTCACTACGGAGTGGCATCGCCGCGGTGCCGGCCGATGTCGACGGCGCGATCGTTTGTCTGGGCGACATGCCACAGGTTGACAGCGGCCTGATCGATAAACTGCTGTCGGCGTTCGATCCCGAGCGCGGCGCGCTTGTCGTGGTGCCCTCGATCGACGGCAAACGCGGCAATCCGGTGGTGTGGTCGCGGCGATTCTTTAAGGAATTGATGTCGATCAGCGGCGATGTCGGCGCACGTTATTTGATCGGGCAATATGCCGAGGCGGTGGTCGAAGTGCCGCTGAAGGGCGAGGCGGCGCTGACCGATGTCGATACCCCCGAGTCGTTGTCGGCGGTCAAGGCCGAAATCGAACGCGCCTGAGATTCGAATCATTGATCGCCGGGCGCGACTCGCCGCTTATCCTGAGACGAAACTTCTGGACGGAGTCCTCGGGGAGCCGAACCGATGACCGATACCTATACTCCCGCAATGCGGGTTCTCGTGGTTGCGAGCCTACTGTTCGCGATCGCGACGATGATGTTTGTTACGGTCAGCGTCGCTCGTGCGGCCGGAGCTTTGGCTGTCGGCGCGTGCGGAGCGTTTGGCGAAGCCTACGATTACGAATCGATGGCCGCGGCGCGTAATAGCGCGCTGTCGAAATGCCGGGGCGACGCGTGTCGCGTTGTGACGACCTCCAAGCGCAGTTGCGCCGCCTTCGCCGTCGATTTCTCGAACCCTTGCGGCGCCTTCGGCTGGGGCAGGGGCGCGCGTCTCGGCGCGACGCAGAACGCGGCGCTGGAAGCCTGCTATCGCGAGGGCGGCAAAGAGTGCGTCATCCGCACTTTCTTCTGCGACGCCAAGGGCTGACCCGCCGGATCCGGCGGCTAACTCATTCGATCTCAAGAGATTTCCGGCGACATCGATCGTCGTAATTACCGGTTTGCCGCGGCGCCTCATTTGACGTATAAAATGACTGACCAGTCAGTCATAATTCGGACGTGACGTCGATGGCGGCGAAACCGGGCAAGGCGAAGCCGGGCAAAACGAAAGCGGACAAGGCGAGGACGCCGCAAGGCCGCAAGGCCGTCGCCGGGGCCGCTCGCGCCGCGGTTCTGCGGCGCGCGGGGGACGGGTCCACGCCGAACAGCCGCCAAGCGCGGGGCGCCGGCCGCCGCGAAGCCATTCTCGCCGCCGCGCTCGATGAATTCTCCGAACGCGGCTTCGAGGCGGCGCGCCTCGACGACGTCGCCAAGCGAGCCGGCATCGCCAAGGGCACGATCTATCTTTACTTCCGCGACAAGGACACTTTGTTTCAGGAGTTGCTGCGCGCGATGCTGGTCCCGATCATCGGCGGCATTGAGGCGATGGGGCAGGCCGATCTTCCCATGAAGCAACTGGCCGAGAGGCTGCGCGACATCTTCATCAAGGAAATCTTCGAGACCAAACGGAAGGACGTGATCCGTTTGATGATCGCGGAGGGCCGGCGGTTTCCCAAGCTTGCCGAAATCTATTACCGCGAAGTGCTATCGCGCATCTTCGAAGCGTTGGGCGCCGTGTTGAAGCGTGCGGCCGCGCGTGGCGAGGCGCCGGAAGGATTGGCCGAATTTCCGCAGTTGATAGCGGCGCCCGGCCTTGTCGCCATCGTCTGGACCGGGCTGTTCGGCGAACTCGCACCGCTCGACGTGCGCAAGATGATGCAAACTCACATCGACATCCTGTTTTCTTCAAGAGGCAAGTCATGAGTTTTCGTTGTGCCCTGTTCATGGCCATAGTGCTCCCGTTCGCGCTTGCGGGCTGCGACAAGGCGCCTGACCGTCAATTGCAGGGCTGGGTCGAGGGCGAGACGATCTTCGTGTCGCCGGACGAACAGGGCCGCGTCGAAGAGCTCAAGGTTCGCCAGGGCGACAATGTCACGAAGGGCGATCTTCTGTTCACGCTCGACAACGACTTGCAGAAAGCCGACGTCGAAGTGCGGCAGGCGGCGCTGCAGTCGACGAAACAGGGTTTCGCGCGCGCCCAGGAATTGCTGAAATCCGCGGCGGGGACGCAGAAGACGCTCGACGATGCGCAGATGGCGTTGCAGCAGGCGCTGTCCAATCTCGATGCCGCGCAGACAAGGATGACACGCCGGCGCGCCTTGAGCCCTGTCACCGGCTCGGTTGAGGAAGTCTATTATCGTCCCGGCGAAACGGTGCAGCCCGGAAAGCCGGTGGTTGCGCTGTTGCCGCCCGCCAATCTCAAGATCCGCTTCTTCGCGCCGGAGAAGGAACTCGCCGCCATCCAGATAGGCGATACGGTTGGCGTTACCTGCGACAGTTGCGCGGCTGGATTGACCGCCAAAGTGACTTTCATCGCGCGCAGCGCCGAATATACGCCGCCTGTGATCTACAGCCTCGAGGAGCGCGCCAAGCTCGTCTACCTTATCGAGGCGCGGCCGGGAGATCCGTCGAAATTCCGTGTCGGTCAGCCGGTGACGGTGACCCGCGGAGGCGCGCCATGATGGTCGACGCGACGAGCGCTCCTTCGGTTCATGGCAACGATGGCCGCGACATCGTCATTGACGTGCATCACCTGACCAAGCGCTTCGACGGCCGCGCCGTGGTGCGCGACGTGTCGATGCAGGTCAAGCGCGGCACCATCTACGGCTTTCTCGGGCCGAACGGCTCGGGCAAGACGACGACGATCCGCATGCTGTGCGGATTGCTGACGCCGGACGAGGGCACTGGCACCTGCCTCGGCTATGACATCCGTACTGAGACCGACAAGATCAAGCGGCAGGTCGGCTATATGACGCAGCGCTTTAGCCTCTATCAGGATCTGTCGGTGCGCGAGAATCTCGAATTCATCGGCCGCATTTACGGGCTGCAGCGCCCGAAGGCCGCCGCGCGCGCCGCGATCGACCGGCTCGGCCTGTCGGGCCGCGAGGAGCAATTGGCCGGCGATCTGTCGGGCGGGTGGAAGCAGCGGCTCGCGCTCGGCGCCTGCACATTGCCGGGGCCGCAACTGCTTCTGCTCGATGAGCCGACGGCTGGTGTCGATCCGAAGGCGCGGCGGGAATTCTGGAACGAGATTCACGCACTCGCCGCCGAAGGCCTCACCGTGCTGGTGTCGACGCATTACATGGACGAGGCCGAGCGCTGTCACGAGATCGCCTACATCGCCTATGGCGAACTTCTGGTGCGCGGGACCGTCGCGGAAGTGATCGCGGCATCGCATCTCACGACTTATGTGGTGAGCGCGCGCAACGGCGACGGGCTGAGTGCGCTCAGCCATGAGCTCGAGAACAAGCCCGGTGTCGATATGGTGGCGCCGTTCGGCACCAGCCTGCATGTGTCGGGGCGCGACGTGTCCGCTCTCGATGCGGCCATTGCGCCTTATCGCGCGCGGGCCGATCTGGACTGGCAGCGGTCGGAAGCATCGCTCGAAGACGTGTTCATCGACTTGATGAGCCGAGCGAAAGACAATTTCCAATGAGCCGTATCCTTCCCACCGAAGCGCCGCGTCGTTTCAAGGGCGACGGCTTCTGGCGCAAGACCTGGGCCATGCTGATCAAGGAGTTCATTCAGCTCAGGCGCGACCGGATTTCGCTTATCATGATTGCGGTTATCCCGCTCGTGCAGTTGTTGTTGTTCGGCTACGCCATCAACACGACGCCGCGCGACCTGCCGACCGCCGTGTTGCTGCAGGAGAACAATGACGTCACCCGCTCCGTGCTGGCCGCGCTCAAGAACACGAAGTACTTCAAGGTCGTTGCGCAGGTCCGCACGGAGGAGGAACTCGATCGCCTGATCGCGTCAGGCACGGTGCTGTTCGCCATCGAAATCCCGGTCAATTTCGAGCGGTCATTGCGGCGCGGTGAAACGCCGTCCATGCTGGTGTCGGCGGATGCGACCGATCCTGTCGCGGCAGGCTCCGCGCTCGGCGCGTTGTCGCGGGTGGTGCAGACGGCGCTGCTGCATGACTACGCGATCCCGGAGGCCGGCGCTCCGCCTTTCGAAATCAGGACGCATGCGCGCTACAACCCGGCGGCCAAGACCGAGTTGAATATCGTGCCGGGGCTGGTCGGCACCATTCTGACCATGACGATGCTGATCTTCACGGCGCTGTCGGTGACGCGCGAAATCGAGCGTGGCACCATGGAGAGCCTGCTGTCGATGCCGATCACGCCGGTCGAAATCATGCTCGGCAAGATCTTTCCTTACGTCATCGCCGGTTTCGTCCAGGCCTCCATCATCATCAGTATCGGCATGCTGCTGTTCGGCGTGCCGCTGCTCGGCAGCCTCGCGGTGCTGGCGCTGCTGACGACCTTGTTCATCGCCACCAATCTGTCGATCGGTTACACATTCTCGACGATCGCGCAGAACCAGTTACAGGCGATGCAGATGTCGGTGATGTTTCTGCTACCGAACATCCTGCTGTCGGGATTCATGTTTCCTTACGCCGGCATGCCGACATGGGCGCGCTGGATTGGCGAAGTCCTGCCGCTGACGCACTATATCCGCATCACGCGATCGATCATGCTCAAGGGCGCATCGCTGTCTGACATGCATTTCGACGCGGCGGCGCTGGCCGTGTTGATGCTGGTCGCGATGACGATCGCGGTCACCCGCTTCCGGCGGACGCTGGACTGATCGGTTCTAGATCAATTGCCGCCTGGCGGCCGTGGCGGCATCGCCGGTATTCGGCGTGCCGGTCGGTTCGATGAGCAGCAGGTGGACCTCTTCGCGGGCGACCGGCCGATGTTCGACGCCCTTCGGAACGATGTACATCTCGCCGGCGCCGAGCGTGACCGTGCGGTCGCGGAGCTCAATGTCGAGCTGGCCTTTTAGAACCAGAAAGAAGTCATCGGTGTCGGGATGGGAATGCCATGTGAACTCGCCGAGAACCTTCACGACCATGACATCGTGGCCGTTGAATGTGGTCACGGTCCGTGGCGACCAATGCTGATCGAACGTGGCAAGCTTCTCACTGAGATTGATCGCCTGATCCATCGTCGCGGTCTCCAGCGCACCCGATAACCCTGAGCGAATCATAATCGCATCAGAGCCGCTGCGCGAGTCCAAGGCGTACATAGGGGCTCGAATGGCCATCCGAATCGCGGGCGAAGCCGATCGCGGCCGACCATTCGATGTTGTCGGTCTTCATGCTGGTGATGTGCAGACCGATGCGGCCCTGGGCATAACCGTCCGAGCCGAAGTATTGCAATTCAGGACCGACATAGAAGCTGTTGTCGTTGAATAGATCGCCAGTGACGCGCCGGCCGAAAGCGAGGCGAGCAGACTGGCTGGTGGCAAGCGTCGACAGCGAAACATCGCCGGCAATCAACGTGTCCGCGGTTGTCTCCCACCACAGCTCGGCGGCGAAGCGGACACCGAAATTCTGGCCGCGCAGCTTGTTGCCGGTATCGTCTGGCCAAAGCCAATGCTTCTGCCATTCCGGACCGAGAAAGAACTTCATGTCGGCTGCGCCGCGCTGAATACGAAAGCCGGGGAGGATCTGGGTTTGCCATTCGGCTCCGATAATCCGCTCGGCGTCCGGGCCGGTCCAATACTGATAAGCCCCGCCATTCGTCATGAGCTTCAGCATGAAGCCGTCCTGATCGAACCCGCCGGGCGCGAAGAGCAAGCCGGAAAAGGCGAAAATGCCGTTGCGCCACAGATCGCGCCCGGAAAACTGCATCACCTGGGAATAGTCTTCCTCGGCCGACAGGCGCCCCGCCGGCCAGAAAATACAGATCAGCAAGGCCGCGGCGCATGCAATCGCCGCGTCGACGCGCCTTTGCCGGAACATGACGGCCCCCCGTCCGCAACGCAGAACACCGGAAATACAACTAGAGCGTGCCGGCCGGTTGTTGTCTACCCGGGTGCAGCCCTAGCGGGCGAGGCGGCGGGGCGGGCTACCGAGGGTGCGGTGGATCATCGCGGAAAAAGCCGACGCGCTGGCATAGCCGACCGAAGCGGCGGTCTCGGCGACCGAGGCGCCCCCGGACAGCCGCGCCAACCCATCGATGGCGCGGAGGCGGGCGCGCCATTCGGCAAAGCCGAGGCCGGTTTCATGGCGAAACAGCCGCGCCAAAGTGCGCCGGCTGGCCCCGGCCTCGTCGGCCCAGCGGTCGAGATCATGGTCGAGGCTCGGATCGTCGAGCAACGCGCGGGCGACACGGAGCGCCCGTTCGTCACGCGGCATGGGCACGTCGTAGCGGCGCTCGTTCAGACGGCTCAATTCGGTGAGGATGAGCCTTGCTATATCACCACCGCGTCCGGCTTCGTCGAAATCGACCGGCTCTTCCATCAGCGCCAGAATGAGCTCGCGCAAAAGCCCGGGAATTTCGGCCAGCAGCGGCTGCCGCGGCAGCTTTTCGCAGAAGGCGGCATCGATATAGATCGTCCGCATCTCGACCTTGCTGCGCATCGTGACGCTGTGCGGCAGCTGCGGCGGTAGCCAGAGCGCGCGCGCCGGCGGCACGATCCAGGCGGCGTCCGCCGTCTCGACCCGCATGATGCCGCTCGCGGCATGGAGAAGCTGGCCGCGCCGATGCATGTGCAGCGGGATATGCTCGGTCACGCCGTAGGTCTTGGCCAGAACGGCCACCGGCCGCGGCGCATTGTCGAGGTTCTGACGGTATATTGGTAGGGCGCTGTTCATGGCTTACCTGTTGGCCCGTTCGCGATGAAAATCGGCCGAACATCGCCAAATGGCAAGCCTATTATCGCAAGATACCGGCCGATTCCGCCGGGCTCGTAAAGCCAAGACGCCAGCTTCGGGAAACGTCTGCCAATGACCGGGACTTCAGCCGCCGCCACCGCCGCCACCGACGAAGCGGCGCGCCTGCGCTCCATCTCCTTCCTCAACATCGCGCACGGCTTCGATCATTTCGTGCTGCTGATCTACCCGACGGTGGTGATCGGGCTGGAGGCCGTCTATGGCCGGCCCTATAGCGAATTGATCGCGCTTTCGAGCGCGGCGTTTCTCGCCTTCGGCATCTTCTCGCTGCCGGCCGGCTGGCTCGCCGACCGCTGGAGCCGCCGCAATATGATGGCGGCGTTTTATTTCGGCTGCGGCGTGTCGATGATCGCCGTGTCGCTGGCGCCGAACCTGATCGTTCTGTCCGCCGCCATGTTCGCGCTCGGCATGTTCTCCGCGATCTATCATCCGGTCGGCATGGCGATGTTGATCGCGGCGGCCGGCGCCAATGGAAGCTCGATGGGCCGCACGCTCGCCTTCAACGGTGTTTGCGGCAATCTCGGCGTTTCGCTGGCCGCCGGCATTTCCGGTGCGCTGGCATACTGGATCAACTGGCGCGCGGCTTTCGCCGCGCCCGCGGTGCTGCTGATTGCGACGGGCTTTGTCTATGTCTGGATGACGCCGGACGATCGCCATCATGCCAGCAAGCGACAGTCGAAGCCGGCGGTGCCTCTGACGCCGAAGCTCATGACGATGCTGTTCGGCCTGTTCCTGGTGATCGCGCTGTCGGCCGGGCTGGTGTTCAATGTACTGACCATTGCGCTGCCCAAGATCGTCGATGAAGGCATGGTCAAGGATGTGCCGCTGGTGCTGGTCGGCGGCGTCGCGACCGCGGTGCTGCTGTGCGGCGCGCTGGCGCAGCTTGCCATCGGCCGCCTGGTCGAGTGGTTCGCGCCGCATTATCTGTTCGCCGTCGTCACCTGCCTAGGCTTTGCCGGTAACTTCTGGGCTTCGTATGCCGAGGGCATTCCGCTGCTGATCGCGCTCGCGGTTGCGATCGCGGCGATCTATGCGCAGGTCACGGTGAACGACATGATCCTCGCGCGCTACACCGCGGATGCCTGGCGCGGCCGTGTCTATGCCGTGCGTTACTTCACGCTGTTCATCAGTTCGGGCATCGCCATCGGCATGATCGCGTTTCTGCACAAGAGCGGCGGTTTCGCGCTGGTGCTTGGCGCCAACGCGGCGGTGGCGCTGATCATGTTCCTGACGACGTTGGCGCTGGTGTTGCTGATCGTGAACATCGAGAGCCGGCAGGCGGCGCTGCAGCCGGCCGAATAGACCGGCCGGCCGGTGGCGCTGTCGCGGGCTCGATCTACAATCGCTCGATCAGCGCCATCGCCGCAGCCGGTGCCTTCACCTTGGCTTCGTGGATGAAGTAGATGAAGGTGTCGCGCGGTGTTTTCGGCGCCGCCTTCTTGTCGACGCGCGGCAGATCCGCCGGCTCGCCGCCTTTCATCCATGTCGTGGCGCGCGCCGCCCAGGCGTCGAGTGCTTTGGGCGCATAGCCGGCCTTGAGCGTCTCGTCGCCCTTTTGCAGCCGGGCATAGACGAAGTCGGCGGTGATGTCGGCGATCTCGGTGTAGGTGTCGTGCTCGGCATAGCAGATGGCGACGCCGGCCTTGCGCGTCATGGCGATGAAGTCCGGCGTCTTGAAAGTATCGTTGCGCACCTCGACGACGTGACGCAGCTTGCGGCCTTCGAAGGTCGCCGGCAGCAGGTCGAGAAACGCACCGAAATCGGCGGCATCGAATTTCTTGTGCGGCGCAAATTGCCAGAGCAGGGGGCCGAGCTTGGGGCCGAGTTCGGTAATGCCGGAGTCGAGAAAGCGTTTGATGGAGTCGCCGGCTTCCGCCAGCACGCGACGATTGACCGCATAGCGCGGACCTTTCAGCGAAAACACGAAGTCGTCGGGAACTTCGGACGCCCATTTGCGGAAGCTCGCCGGCTTCATGGTGCCGTAGAACGTGCCGTTGACCTCGATGGAACTGAGATGCTGCGCCGCATATTCGAGTTCGCGGGCCTGCGGGAGGCCTTTCGGATAGAAAACGCCGCGCCACGGCTCATAGGTCCAGCCACCGACACCGACATAAGCGCGCGAGGGGTAAGTTTTCATTAAGGTTTTCGTCACGTTATTTTCACAATGCATCACTATACAATGGCCGCAAGCGGTGTGGGATCGCGTTTCGTGTGATCCTCGCCCGACGGCCACGATAAGATAGGCGACGGCGGATGTACCCGCGCCATATCTTGTCCGTGGTCGTTTTTGTTTGGGCACGTTAGGGCGCGGACGCGCCGCTCACCACCCGATTTCCCGACCGGCCCGATATTTTCCGGATCTTTAGAGCCGGATCTTTCAGCCGGAGGCGGCGGCGCCTAATCGGGCGTTGGCCGCGCGCAGGGCCGCGTTCTCGTCTTCCAGCGTCTTGATGGTGTGGAACAGGCGAGCCGTCGACAGTTGCAGGAAATAGAAGCCGAAGGTCGGGTTCTGGAAATAGAGCTGCATGACGTTGTCATAGGCGATCGCCAGCGTCTCGCCGCTCTCGATGCATTCAATGGTCGCGGTGCGGCTCTTGCCGGGTTCGAGCAGGCCGAGTTCGCCGATCAGGCTGCCGGCGCCGATGTCGACATTGCGTTCGACCACGCGGAAGCGGCCGGAGATGATGAAATGCAGTTCGGTGGCCGCGTCGCCCTTCCGGAACAGCGTGGTGCCGGCGGCGAAGTGGCGCTTGGTCGTGAACGGCTTGAGCCAGTCCATCGACAGGTCGCCGGTGGCGGCTTCGTTGACCTGGCGGATCAGCCGCTTCATCTGAAAGAAGCGCATGGCGTTGATCGGCAGCAAAATGAAATTGAGGATCAGCGTGGGATAGACCGCAGCCAGCGTCGAATAGACGATGAACAGGCAGTTGGTCGTCATCGCCACCATGCGCAGCGGGATCATCGTCTTCATCAGGTAGCCGATGATGTTCATGATCACCGCGACGGCCGCGACGATGTTGACGAGACCGATGTCGTGAATCGAGATGGGCCAATGCATGTGGGTCGAATTCCCGGCGTGCGTGTATGACGTATTGGTGACGGCGGGAGCTTGGCGCCGCGCCGTACACGCTAGCCAAAGAAAAAGGCCCGGGAAACACCCGGGCCTTCCTTATTTTGCGATGCGTGGATGGACTTAGAAGTCCATGCCGCCACCCATGCCGCCCATGCCGCCCGGCATGCCGCCGCCGCCGCCGGCACCCTTCTTGGCGGGCAGTTCGGCAACCATCGCCTCGGTGGTGATCAGGAGGCCCGCGACGGACGCCGCGTTCTGGATCGCCGCACGCACGACCTTCGTCGGGTCGATGATGCCCTTCGACAGCATGTTGCCGTATTCGGCATTCTGCGCGTCGAAGCCGTAGGCGTACTGATCCTTCTCGAGGATCTTGCCGACGATGACCGAACCGTCTTCACCAGCGTTGCTGGCGATCTGACGGGCCGGAGCCTGGATGGCCTTGCGCACGATCTCGACGCCGGTCTTCTGGTCGTCGTTCTGGGTGCGGATCTTCTTCAGGGCGTCGGTGGCACGGAGCAGGGCGACGCCGCCGCCCGGCAGGATGCCTTCCTCGACCGCGGCGCGGGTCGCGTGCATCGCGTCGTCGACGCGATCCTTGCGCTCCTTCACCTCGATCTCGGTCGCGCCGCCGACGCGGATCACCGCGACGCCGCCCGCGAGCTTGGCCAGACGTTCCTGGAGCTTCTCACGGTCGTAGTCCGAGGTGGTTTCCTCGATCTGCGCCTTGATCTGGGCAACGCGGTCGGTGATGTCCGACTTCTTGCCCGAACCGTTGACGATCGTGGTGTTTTCCTTGTCGATCGTCACCTTCTTGGCGCGGCCGAGCATGTTGATCGTCACGTTCTCGAGCTTGATGCCGAGATCTTCCGAGATCGCCTGGCCGCCGGTCAGGATCGCGATGTCCTGCAGCATGGCCTTGCGGCGATCGCCGAAGCCCGGCGCCTTGACGGCCGCGACCTTGAGGCCGCCGCGCAGCTTGTTGACGACGAGGGTGGCGAGCGCTTCGCCTTCGATGTCCTCGGCGACGATCAGCAGCGGCTTGCCGGTCTGCACGACCGCTTCGAGCAGCGGCAGCAGTTCCTGCAGGCCCGAGAGCTTCTTTTCGTAGATCAGGATGTAGGGGTCGTCCATCTCAACGCGCATCTTGTCGGCGTTGGTGATGAAGTAGGGCGAGATGTAGCCGCGGTCGAACTGCATGCCCTCGACGATGTCGAGTTCGGTCTCGAGCGACTTGGCTTCTTCAACCGTGATGACGCCTTCGTTGCCGACCTTCTGCATCGCCTTGGCGAGGTAGTCGCCGATTTCCTTGTCGCCATTGGCCGAAATGGTGCCGACCTGGGCGATTTCCTCGTTCGAGGTGACCTTCTTGGAGTTGGCCTTGAGGTGCTCGACGATGGCTTCGACCGCGAGATCGATGCCGCGCTTGAGATCCATCGGGTTCATGCCGGCGGCAACCGATTTGGCGCCTTCGCGCACGATGGCCTGGGCCAGCACGGTGGCGGTGGTGGTGCCGTCGCCGGCGAAGTCGGACGACTTCGAAGCGACTTCGCGCACCATCTGCGCGCCCATGTTCTCGAACTTGTCCTCGAGCTCGATTTCCTTGGCGACCGTCACGCCGTCCTTGGTGATGCGCGGGGCGCCGAACGACTTGTCGAGCACGACGTTACGGCCCTTGGGGCCGAGGGTGACCTTCACGGCGTTGGCGAGGATGTCGACGCCGCGCAGCATGCGGTCGCGCGCCTCGACGCCGAATTTTACGTCTTTGGAAGCCATTGTTTCGTTTCCTTCAGGTTTTGGTCCTCATCCTGAGGAGCCCGCGGAGCAGGCGTCTCGAAGGATGAGCGATGATTGTCTGCACTCGTCCTTCGAGACGCCTGCCTTCGGCAGGCTCCTCAGGACGAGAGCTTGTGCCTTAGGCGGCTTTCTTCTTCGAAGCCGGGACGCCTTCGATGACGCCCATGATGTCGGATTCTTTCATGATCAGGAGATCCTGACCGTCGATCTTGACCTCGGTGCCCGACCACTTGCCGAACAGCACGACGTCGCCGACCTTCACATCGATCGGGGTGAGCTTGCCGCTTTCGTCGCGGCCACCGGGGCCGACGGCGACGATCTCGCCCTGGCTCGGCTTCTCTTTGGCGCTATCGGGAATAATGATGCCACCGGCGGTCTTTTCCTCGGCATCGATGCGCTTGACGACGACACGGTCGTGAAGCGGGCGGAACTTCATGGCAGTCCTCCTAAATAACTGGTCTGTTTGACGTTTCTGGTTGCCGGCAATAGTCCCCTCCGGCACCTACAGCGCAGATGGGGCAGGCCGGCTAGCCTCGCAAGAGGCTTCGGAAAGATTTCTAGCACTCATCCTGCGGGAGTGCCAACAATTCCCGCAAGCGCCTGAAATCGCATGGTTAACGGAAACGCGGTATCCATATGCAGCGGCGCGCCTTGGTTTGCGGGCGGCCGGGCGCGTCCGGGTCCGGCTGTTAGCAGACGGTGACCTGTGCTGCTAACGCCTTGATTTTAAACAGAATGTTCACCGATTCAGCTTGCAATGGTGAGCGCCGGGACTGGAAGCTTATCGTCCGAGTCAAACGGAGGACAGGATGGGCAAAGAGGCCTTGTCGGTATCGAGCGACTTCGAAAAGCAGGTCAATGGATTCGGGCTGACCACGGCGCACATCCTGTATCGGCGCCCGGACCACCCGTGGCTGCTGCAAACTTATGTCTGGCAGGCCTATGACCTGTTTCCGAAGTTTCCCGAGCTGCAGAAATTTCTCGACTTCTGGCAGGACAAACTCGAAGGGCCGCTGCACTCGGTGCAGGTGGCGCACAGCAAGCTGATCAAGCCAGCCGAGATGAAGGCGATCAACGGCGAGTTCGTGCTGCATTAGGCAGCGCTGGCGCGCCGGCGGTGCCTGTCCAAGGGCTGTGAATTCGGGTGGCCGGGACGCTGGCCATAGCCTATGTCAGGGCGCGCGGTTTCCTGCCCCTCATAGTCCCCCATGTTGCGGTCCCGATGTCACTCGCTCTCTCGCGCACCGGCCTCATGCTCGGCAATTTTGCGACCGGGCTCTCTGTGCTCGCGCCCGCCGGCATGCTGTCGGTGCTGGCCGACGGGCTTAAGGTTGGTGTGCGTGAGACCGGTCTGCTGGTCACGTTCGGCGCCGTGATCCTGTGCATCGGGTCGCCGCTGGCGGCCTGGCTGACCAGCCGGATCGACCGCCGCACGCTCCTGATTGCGACGCTGGCGGTGATGACGGCCGGACAGGGGGCGATGGCGTTTGCGCCGGATTACACCGTCATTCTCGCCTTGCGGCTGGCGACGCTGGCCATCGCGGCCGTGTTCACGCCGCAGGCCGCGAGCACCATCGGGCTGATGGTGCCGGAGAAAGCCCGATCCGGCGCGATCTCATTCGTGTTTCTCGGCTGGTCGCTGGCGGTCGCTGGCGGCCTGCCGCTGATCACCTTGATCGCGGCTTATACCGGGTGGCGCGGCGCCTTCGCGTTCTCATCTTTCGCGTCGCTGGTGCCCTGCGTTCTGCTGGCCATCGGCCTGCCGCGGCAATTGCGCGGGCCGCCATTGTCGCTGGGCAGTTTCGCCGCGCTGGCGCGCAATCCCAGGATCGTCATGCTGCTGGCGATCACGCTTCTGTTCATGGGCGGCCAATTCACCGTTTTTATTTATCTCGGGCCCGTTCTGGAACGGCAGACGGGCGCCAGCCATGAAACCGTCAGCCTGATGTTTCTGCTCTACGGTGTCACCGGGCTCATCGGCAATCTGATCGCAACCCGGATCGTCGGCCGGCTCGGCGGCCGGAAGACCTCCGCGATCTTCCTCATCAGTAGTCTCGCCGGACTTGCGCTGTGGGCAGTCGGCGGCGGCGTGCTGGCGCTGATGGCGGCGGGTATAGCCTTCCTCGGTCTCGGCTTTGCCGCGACCAATTCGGTGCAGCAGGCCCGGCTGGTGCAGGCCGCACCGGCGCTGGCCGGCGCATCGGTCGCACTCAACACCTCAAGCGTCTATGTCGGGCAGGCGGTCGGCTCCGGCCTTGGCGGCATCCTGTACGGCGCCGGCAAGTTGTTCGCTCTCGGTATGGCCGGTGTCGTCTTTGTCGCGATCGCCCTTGCGATCTGGGCGCTTACGCGGGATCGTGCGGTCGCGACCCGCTGAATCAAACATTGCACAGCGATGCAATCCAGTTTGCCTTGCCGCCCAAGCCACGAAGCAGGGCGACCGAGCCAAGCAAGATGCAAATCAAATGCGAGCTTCATCGTACGTTGTTTTATTGTGATTTAACGGGTCGGCGTGCACGGTCGAGTTGAGCCAGGACTTAAGCGGCGCCTCGCACGACGGGCGTCGTGCGGACAGAGGCCTTCATCATCGGTCTCCGCAAAGACGATCTCAACGTCAACGACGTCATCGCCGAACTCGTCTTGCCTCGCAGACTCTGTGATTCCGCGATCGTGCTGGCGGCGGTGCTGGACCTAGACCCGGGATACACCTTCGGCGCTCGCATTCGGCAGGTCAGGTGGGTCGCGGGCGGCAATGCCGCCTGAGGACGACGCCCGCGACCTGATCTAGCCGCGTCCGACGAACGGCATGGTGTTGGCCATCACCGTGATGAACAGGACGTTGGTGCTGAGCGGCAGGCCGGCCATGTAGACCACGGCGGCGCCGACATCGTCGGCGTTCATGCGCGGCTCCATTGCCATGGTGCCGTTGGCCTGCATGACGCCCTGGCCCTGCGCCATGCGCTCGGTCATCGGGGTGATGGCGTTGCCGATATCGACCTGGCCGCAGCAGATATTATGTTCGCGGGTGTCGAGCGAGGTCGATTTGGTGAGCCCGGTCACGGCGTGCTTGGTCGCGGTATAGGCGACCGAGAACGGCCGCGGCGTATGCGCCGAGATCGAGCCGTTATTGATGATGCGGCCGCCTTTGGGATTCTGGGTCTTCATGATCTTGATGGCTTCCTGCGTGCACAGGAACATGCCGGTCAGGTTGGTATTGACGACATTCTGCCAGGTCTCGAACGGCAGATCCTCGAGCGGCACCGGCGGCGCGCCGATGCCGGCATTGTTGAACAGCACGTCGAGACGGCCGAAGCCGGCTTTGGTCTTGGCGAACAGCTCGATGATGGATTCGCGCTTCGACACGTCGGTCGGCACGGCAAGCGCCTGCTGGCCGATGGCGTTGATCTCGCCGGCGACGGCGTCGAGCGGCTCCTTGCGTCGGCCCGCCAGCACCAGATTGTAGCCGGCCTTCGCCAGCGCGATGGCCACCGAACGGCCGACGCCCGTACCTGCACCGGTCACCAGCGCAATCTTGGCAGTCATAGGCAGTCCTCCCCAAAGGATTGTTTTTGTCGAGGCCTGCCTAGCACAAATGGACGCCGCCGCCATCGGGCGCGGCGGCGGTCACGCCATGCGGCAAGGGCGGGGGGCGCGACAGCGATCAGCCGGCGAGCGAGGCGGGCTGGTCCGAGGCCGAACGGAAAGCCTCGGGCGAAACCAGCCGCTCCGCGATTTTCTCCGGCGTGGTGGCGCGGCCGAAGCGATAGCCCTGCATCGAATGCACGCCGGCGGCGCGCAGGAACAGTTGCTGGTCGGCGGTCTCGACGCCTTCGGCGGTCACCTTCATGCCAAGGCCGCGGCCGAGGCTGACGACGGCGTGGACGATGGCGGCGGCGTCGGCCGCCTTCTCGATCGACAGCACGAAGCTGCGGTCGATCTTGAGCTTGTCGAAGGGGAAACGGCGCAGATAGAGCAGGGACGAATAGCCGGTGCCGAAATCGTCGAGCGCGAGCCGCACGCCCAGTGCCTTCAGCCGCAGCATACTGGCCTCTGCCGTTTCGAAATTGCCGATCAGCACGCTCTCGGTGATCTCGAGTTCAAGGCGCGCCGGATCGAAGCCGGTCTCGGCCATCGTGCGCTCGACCAGTTCGGCGAAATCGGCGCGGCGGAATTGCAGCGCCGAGACGTTGACGGCCACCGTGAGGCTCGGCCACGCCCGGCCGTCGATCATGGCCTTTTGCAGCACCCAGGCGCCGAGTTCGACGATGAGACCGGAGTGCTCGGCCAGCGCGATGAACTCCACCGGCGAGATTTCGCCGCGCGTCGGATGGGTCCAGCGGCAGAGCGCCTCGACGCCCAGCATGGTGTCGCCGCTCTTGTCGACGATCGGCTGATACAGCAGGCGCAACTGGTTGTTCGTGATGGCGTCGCGCAGGTCGCCTTCCAGCTGTTTGCGCTTGGACAGGTCCGCGTCCATCGCTGTGTCATAGATGCAGGCGCGGTTGCGGCCTTCGTTCTTGGCGCGGTACAGCGCCATGTCGGCGTAGCGCATGATGTCGGCGGCGCCGGCGCAATTGCGGTCGACGACGGCGATGCCGATCGAGGCGCCGATAACGATGTTCTGCCCACCAATGCTGTAGGGCGCGCAGATCGCGGCGATGATGCGTTGCGCCAGCGCCATCATGATGGCCGTGTCGCCGCCGATTGAGGAAATCACCGCGAATTCGTCGCCGCCGATGCGCGCCACAAGATCGCCGCCGCGCAAAGTGTGCGACAGGCGGAGCGTCACGTTGCGGATGAGCTCGTCGCCGACGGGGTGGCCGAGCGTGTCGTTGACGTCCTTGAAGTGGTCGAGATCGATATAGAACAGCGCCGCCGGTATGTCGGTGGCGGCGACCTCGTCGATCACCGCTTCGAGCCGTTCGCTGAAGAAGATGCGGTTGGGCAGGCCGCAGAGCGGATCGTGCAGAGCGAGATGGCGCAGCCGGTTCTCGCCGGCGGCGATGGCCACAGCGGTGCGGCGCATATAGCGCAGCACGAAGGCGCCGAGCAGGGCAAAGCCGGCCAGCGCCACCGCGATGAACGGAACGACGTTGTGGACGATTTCGGCGCCCGGCTGCTTCGGCGTCCAGGCCAGACGCGCGATGCGCGAGCCATCGGGTGCCGTGAGCTCGTAGACGAAGTCGCCTTCGGGCATTGCGTCGCGGTCGAGGATCCGCAGGCGATTAAGGCCCAATTGCGCGCCGATCGCGTCCAGGGCCTCGGTGTTGAGGAATTTCACCGACATCAGGATCGGCGCTTCGGTGTCGAGCGCGGCGGCGATGCGGTCGTCGCCGATGGCAACCGCGGCGACCGCCGCGGGCTGTCCCATGACGATGCGCAGCTCGGCGGCATGCAGTTGCGCGCCGCCCGCGGTGAGATTGCGATCGCTGACGCGGATGGCGCCCGGCATCGAAGATTCGCGGCCGCGCATATAGCCGACAAGCTCGGTGAATTCCGGCGCGGTCGCTTCGAGAGCGGAACGGTCGGCGATGTTGGCGCCGGCACGCGAATAGATCGGCCGGTCGTCCTTGTCGAAGATCGCTACGTAGTCGTGCTTGAAGAAGGTGGTCAGCCAGGCGCCGACGTGTTGTTCAATCCAGCCCGGCGTATGGTTGTTCCGGATATTTTCGAAGGCGCCTTGCGAGGAGGCGACGCTGTCGACTTCGCTGAGGACGCGGCGGCCGAAGGCGTCGAGCGCGGTCGACAGCAGGTGACGTTCCTGCGCGACGGCCACTTCATCGGCGCGCTGTGCCGACGACAGGACCGCGACGACGATGCAGACGATGGCGACAGCCACGATGACGCCGATCGGCACCACCACGCTCAAACGCGCACGGTCCCAATTGGTGAATGGCTGGTCGTCGGTGGTTCTCGTTCGAGCCGGCGACTGCAAGAAATTCCCCTAAGACAGCCTGTCGATTGAACAATTGGCTCGCAGCCTAGGGGTTAATGCTTGCCAATCGCTTTCATTTTAGCTTTTTCGGGGATGCGGTTCGGGATTGGCGTGCAAATCGCCAAGTGCCGTTAACCGGAGGTAAAGGCCGCGCCGGTTTACAACCTGTCGCCCGGGCGGTTTCAGCCCGGCGTGCGATAGGGCGGACGCGGAATGGCGATGTGAGCGGCCCGCAGCGCCGCCGACCAGCGCTCGCGCAGGTCCTGAAAATAAGGCTCGCCGGGCTCGATGCGGTAATTGACCTCGGCGCTCAGGGCGTCGCGCCGCGCCACCATCAGATCGATCGGCAGGCCGACTCCGAGATTGGAGCGCATCGTCGAATCCATCGAAATCAGCCCGATCTTGAGCGCGTCATACGGATCGGTGTCGAAGGAGATGGCGCGGTCGAGCACCGGCTTGCCGTATTTGTGCTCGCCGATCTGCAGATAGGGCGTGTCGGTGGTGCATTCGATGAAATTGCCGGCCGAATAGATCATGAACAGCCGCAGTTTGCCGCCCTTGACCTGGCCGCCGAACAGGAATGCGACATCGTGATCGACTGCGGCTTCGGCCAGCGCCTTGCCGTCGATGCCCTGAACGGTGCGAATCGCCTTGCCAATGCGCTGCGCCGCCTGGAACATGGTCGGCGCATTCATCAGCGTTTCGAATTCACCGGTCTCCGGATTCTCCATGCCTTCGGTCAGCATCGAGCGCACGGTCTGGCTCAGTGACAGATTGCCGGAGGAAGCGAGCGCCATGATGCGCTCGCCCGGTTCGCTGTATATATGCAGCTTCCGGAACGTCGAGACGTTGTCGACGCCGGCATTGGTGCGTGTATCCGCGATCATTACGAGGCCATCGCGCACGAGAATTCCGCAACAATAGGTCATGGCACTTGTCTTTTAAAAATGGCGAGGGCGCGAAGGCCGCAAACCGGATGGCGGCTTCGACTATTCCGGTAACTTGTTCAGGACGTCAATAGCAGCCCACCGGTCCCGTCACGACTGGGATTGGGATTGCGACTGCCAGGTGGCGGGCGTCACATGGACGCTGACTTTCATCGTTTCGTTGCCGCCGCCGTTGCGGGTGCCGCGCACCGGCGCGGCGCCGAGGTAATCCAGTCCGACGGCGACGCGCACATGCGCTTCCGTCGGCGACAGGCCGTGTGTCGGATCGAAGCCGACCCAGCCGAGTTTTTCGACATAGGCCTCAGCCCAGGCATGACCGGCTTCCTGCGGCCCGTCGTCTTCGGAACGGCAATAGTGGCCGCCAATATAGCGCGCCGGAATTCCGAGATGGCGCGCCGCCGCGATGAATATATGCGTGCCGTCCTGACAGACGCCGCGGCGAAGCGCGAACGCTTCCGCGGCCGTGGTGCCGACATCGGTCGGCTCGGCATCGAAGGAGAATTGATCGTTCAGCGCCGACATCAAGCCATGCAGTATTTTGAGCGGATCGGTGCCGGCCTTGTCGCGCGCGTCTTCGGCAAAGGCGATGATCGCGGCATCGGCTTCGGTGAGCGTCGTGTCGCGCAAATAGAGCGCCGGCGGAAAGCGCTCGATGGTGCCGCGGATGACGCCGCTGGTATCCTGGGTGTCGACTTCGCCGTCGACGGTCACGGTCAGTTCGTTGAATGAACCTTCGGCGGTGAAGGTGTGGCTGATATTGCCAAAGGCGCCATCGCGCTGATGCAGCCGGCAATCGCGCGACAAGTCGATGCGCCAGTTCACCACATACTGTCCGTCGTGATTGCGCGGCGTCAGGCGGAGAATTTGCGTCACGCTCTTGGGCGGCGCGTCGTAGAGGTAGGTCGTGCTGTGGGCGATGCTGATGCGCATAAGGCTCTAGGCTGCTGCTTCGATCTGGAAAGCCTAGCCTAGCACGGCTGCTGCGGAAAACAGGGCGGCCTCACTGCAGGAATTGCTCGGTGATGGCGGCACCCAACCGATTGTTTTCAGTGATGAATTCGCCGATGAACTCATGCAGGCCGCGCTGGAAAATGCCGTCCATTTTGCTATTCTGCAGCAGGGTGCGAATGCCGCGCGCGTGGCGCTGCGCCGGCCCCTGGCGGCCATAGACCGTAGCGATGGCATCGAGGTTGCGCACGATCGCTTCGTAGCAGGAGGCGAGCGAGCGTGGCATTTCCTCCTTGAGTATGAGCAGGTCGGCGACCAGCCACGGCTTGAGGCTCTCGCGATAGACCCAGTGATAGGCGGTGAGCGCCGACACCGAGCGCAGGATGGCCGCCCACTGGAAATAATCGAGCGGGCCGCCGACGCGTTCGTTGTCGGGCAGCAACAGGTGATATTTGACGTCGAGAATGCGCGCGGTGTTGTCGGCGCGCTCCATGTAGACGCCGAGGCGCGAGAACCAGTAGGCGTCGCTGCGCAGCATGGTGCGGTAGGCCGAGCCATCGAAACGCAGTGAGGATTCCTGCACCCAGCGCAGGAAGCGCGAGGTTTCCTCGCGCGACGTCGGTCCGTTGCCGAAGCGCTTGAGCTCGAGCCAGGTGCCGTTGATGGCGTCCCACATTTCGCCGGTCAGTGCGGTGCGCACCGCGCGCGCATTGCCGCGCGCCATCTCGAAGCAATTGCGGATCGAGGACGGATTCGCGGCCGAGAAGGCGAGATAGTTGGTGACGTTCTCTTCGGTCGCGGTTTCGTGCTGCTTGAAGAAGCTGCCGGCGCAGCCGGCGGTGAGGACGGCGGATTCCCATTCATTGCCGGTGCCGACGTAAGCCAGCGGCAGTGCGGACAGACGCTGCGTCGCGTCGAGAATGCGCGCGAGATATTCGGCGCGTTCGACGTAACGCGAGAGCCAGAAAAGGTTATCGGCGGTGCGTGAGAGCATGCTTCAGCGTTCCACGTGTCGAAGAATTCAGCCGTCCAGAACCCAGGTATCCTTGGTGCCGCCGCCCTGGCTCGAATTGACGACGAGCGAGCCTTCCTTCAGCGCGACGCGCGTCAGCCCACCGGGGACGATCCGGACGCCGTTGCGGCCGGTCAGTACGAACGGACGCAGATCGACATGGCGCGGCGCCACGCCTGCCTCCACGCAGGTCGGCGACGTCGACAGCGCCAAAGTCGGCTGGGCGATGAAGTTGTGCGGCTCGGCTTTCAGCTTGGCGCGGAACTGCTCGATCGCCACCTTGCTCGCGGTCGGGCCGATCAGCATGCCGTAACCGCCGGAGCCGTGGACTTCCTTGACCACCAGTTCGGGCAGGTGGTCGAGCACGTAGGCGAGTTGCTTGGGCTCGCGGCAGCGCCAGGTCGGCACGTTTTTCAGGAGCGGTTCTTCGTCGAGATAGAACTTCACGATATCGGGCATGAAAGAGTAGATCGCCTTGTCGTCGGCGATGCCGGTGCCGACCGCGTTGGCGAGCGTGACATTGCCGGCGCTGTAGGCCGACATCAGGCCGGGCACGCCGAGAATGCTGTCCGGGCGGAAGGCGAGGGGGTCGATGAAGTCGTCGTCGACACGGCGATAGATCACATCGACGCGCTGCGGCCCCTGCGTCGTGCGCATGTAGACGATCTCGTCCTTGACGAACAGATCGCGGCCTTCGACCAATTCGACGCCGAGCTTGTCGGCCAGGAACGAGTGCTCGTAGTAGGCCGAGTTGAATACGCCCGGCGTCAGCAGCACGACGTTCGGCTCTTTGGTAGTGGTGATCGGGGCGACCGACTTGAGCGAGGCCAGAAGCTCGTCGGGATAGTTCTCGACCGGCGCGATGCGGTGGCGCGAGAACAGCTCCGGAAACAGCCGCATCATGATCTCGCGGTTCTCCAGCATATAGGAGACGCCGGAGGGCGTGCGGGCATTGTCCTCGAGCACATAGAACGTATCGGCGTCGACGCGGATGATGTCGATGCCGGCGATGTGGACATAGATGTCGTGCGGCACCGTCTGCGCGTTCATCTCCGGGCGGAAGGCGGGATTGCGGAACACCATGTCTTCCGGCAGTACGCCGGCGCGCAGGATGTCGCGGGCGCCGTAGACGTCCTTGATGAACATGTTGAGCGCATTGACGCGCTGGGTGAGACCCTTTTCCAGCACGCGCCATTCCGATCCCGACATGATGCGCGGGATGACGTCGAACGGAATGAGGCGCTCGGTGGCGTCGGCTTCGCCATAGACCGCGAACGTGATGCCGATGCGGCGGAAGATCAGTTCGGCTTCGCGCCGGCGATAATCGAGAACGTCGGGCGGGGTTTCCTTGAGCCAGCGCTCAAGCTCGCCGTAAGCGGGGCGGACGGCATCGCCGTCATGGCCCTTCATCTCGTCGAAGGCGGATACCATTCAATTCCCCAGCACGCCTCACCCCTCGTCCCGCGTGCCCGGCAAGCCTAGACCCGGGCGGCCTTGGGGTCTCCTGCAAGCATAGTAGCAATCTTCAGGCCAAGAAAAGCTCAAGTAAAACACGCATTTGCCGAAGATAACCGCGACGGCTCCGAATGGTTGCTTAAATTATGTGCAGGTCGTGATGGTCGATGCAAGACGGCCGTTGGTCGCGGACGAGGGGCAAAATCGTGCTGCGCCGCGCCGAAAACAGTTGCGGACAGCGCCGAGGCCGGGCTGTGCCGCGCGCTTCCGGGGCTTGCGGGTTCATGCTTTAAGGGCTGAAACGTCCGTTCGGCCGGGGCCCTTGCGAGCCCGGGGCCGTTTGCCCGGGGATATTGCATGAACGCCACGCCGCCCGTTTCTGTCGTCGTCACCGCGGCGATTTTGGTGATCGGCGACGAAATCCTGTCCGGCCGGACCAAGGACAAGAACATCGGCTACATCGCCGAATACATGACGGCCATCGGCATCGACGTGAAGGAAGTGCGGGTCGTCTCCGACGATGAATACGCCGTCGTCACCGCGCTGAACGCGCTACGCCTGACCTATGACTATGTGTTCACAACTGGCGGCATCGGCCCGACGCACGACGACATCACCGCCGACTGCGTGGCCAAGGCGTTCGGCGTCGAGCTCGAATTCCATCCCGAGGCGGTCGCGATCATGAAGGAGCGCGTCGTCAAAATGGGCGGCGAACTCAACGAGGCGCGCATGCGGATGACGCGCATTCCAAAAGGCGGCGCGCTGGTTGCCAACAAGGTGTCGGGCGCGCCGGGCTTCTGGATCGGCAACGTGATCACCATGGCCGGCATTCCCGCGGTAATGCAGGCGATGCTCGATGAAGTGGCGCCGAAGCTGAAAACCGGCATCAAGATGCTGTCGGAGAGCATTCGCGCCGACGCCAAGGAAGGCGATGTCGGCACCGAACTCGGCCTGGTCGCCAAGGCCTATCCCGATGCGATCATCGGCAGCTATCCGTTCGTCGACGAGAAGTACGGACCCAACACCAATATCGTGGTGCGCTCGCGCGACCCCGCGCGGTTGAAGGAAGTCGCGGCGGCGGTAGAAGCAATGCTCGCCAAAGTGCGCGCGCATCTCGCCAAGGCCGGCTGATCGACGGCAAATCTGCCCGACGGCAAGAACCTGATCACGGAAAGAAAAATGAGCGACACGCCCCGCCCCGAAAAAATGTTTCCCGTGTCCTGGGACCAGTTTCACCGCGACACCCGCGCGCTGACCTGGCGGCTGCACGAAGCGGGGCCGTTTGAGGCCATCGTCTGCATTACCCGCGGCGGCCTGGTGCCGGCGGCGATCGTGGCGCGCGAACTCAATGTGCGCATCATCGAGACCGTCTGCATCGCCAGCTATATGAATTACAAGAACCAGGGCGAGATCAAGGTGATGAAGGGCATCGGCCCGGAAGTGACCTCGATGCGCGCGGCCGGCAAGGGTGTGCTGATCGTCGACGACCTGGTCGACACCGGCAAGACCGCGCGCGTGGTGCGCGAGATCCTGCCCGCGGCGCATTTCGCCACGGTCTACGCCAAGCCGATGGGCCGGCCGCTGGTCGACACCTTCATCACCGAAGTGTCGCAGGACACCTGGATCTATTTCCCGTGGGATACGGGCCTGTCTTATGTGCCGCCGATCCGCGCTGGCGGCGATTGACGGTGCAAGCTAGGATCACCAACCAGCCGCCGGGGAGGAAACAGTCATGAGCGCCGCGACCGCCGCCAAAGCGCAATCTGAAGACATGCTGTCGCACGTCGTCCGCGCCAAGGACGTCCCGTGGCAGAAGTCGCGCTTTCCGGGCTGCTACACCAAGCCGCTGATGGTCGAGCCCAAGAGCGGGCTGGCGACGCTGCTGTTCAAGATGGATCCCGGCGCCGAACTGCCCGACCACGAACATGTGCTGATCGAGCAGACTTACGTGCTCGAAGGCTCGCTCGCCGACAAGGAAGGCCCCGACGCCGGCGTCGAAGTGAAGGCCGGCGAATTCGTCTGGCGCCCGGCTGGCAGCCGGCACAGCGCCTGGTCGCCGAACGGCGGCACCTTTCTCGCGATCTTCCAGATCCCGAACAAATTCTATGAGAAGGACGGCCGCGTGACCGATTCTTCCGGCAAGGACTGGGATGAGCTCTGGGGTTCGTTATTAGCTAGTTAGTCTCCCGTTCGCCCCGCGCCGGACTCGTTCCGCCGTGACGGCGGATGACGAGGCGATGCGGACGTGCTGGAACCGGTAGACAGACCGGACTTAAAATCCGTTGGGCGTAAGCCCGTGAGGGTTCGAGTCCCTCCGTCCGCACCAATCTCGATTGTGCCGCGATTGCCCGCTTGAATGCAGCGATGACGAAAACCGATATGCGCATGAACAACAAATTGCGGCGCGCGGCGCCGGTCGCGGCGATGGCTGTTGGGCTGCTGCTTTCCGCCTGCTCCGGATGGAGCAATCCGGAAGAGGACAAGTTGGGCACCTTTCTGGTCGCGCCGGGCAAGTACGACCTCTACGACTGCCAGCAGATGGTGGGTGTCGCGGGTTACTACGTGTCGCGCGAGAAGCAGCTGCGTGAAGTCATGGCGAAAGCCGAGGAGGCTCCGGCCGGTGGTCTGATTTCGGCGGTGGCTTACCGCTCCGAGTATGGCCAGGTGCGCGGCAACATCGCCGATCTGCGGCGCGAGGTAACGAAGAAAAAATGCGATCCGCCACCGCCGGGCCTCATGCCCGGCTCTGCGGCGCCCGCAGCGGCCCAACCAGTTGTGGCGCCGCCGCCACCAAAGCGCCGATCAGGCGCGAGGCGTTAGGCGGGCGGCGGGCCGGCCTCGCTGCCCGGCGGAACTTTTTCCCGGTTTGGAACTTATTGCCCTGACCGCGCCATACCGGCGCTTCACATGGGGGCTTTCATGGGCATCAGCCTGCTGATTGGTATTCTGATCACCTTCCTGGTGATCGTTCTGGTGCTTTATCTCATCAACATGCTGCCGATCGATGGCCGGGCGAAGCAGATCGCACGCATCATCGTCATCATCGTCGGCGTCTTGTCGCTGCTGAAATATCTCGCGGTTTTCTAACGCTCTAGCGGTTGCGGACGATAACGAGCGAGCCGTCGGCGAGTGCGATCGCAAGCGCCGGCGGCGCGTCGCCGCGTGCGATCACACCGATATTGCTGCGGGCGTCCGACGGCAACGGAACGCTGGCGATCTCGCGGGCGGACGGCTTGAACGCGACGATGCGCAGCCGGGTGCGGTCGAGCGACGGCAGCGCCAGATCGGGCGAGCCGTCGCCGTCGAAATCGGCCACCGCGCCCATGCCGAGCGCGCGCGAACCGGCAACGTGGTTGCTGAAGCCTTCGAGGCTGGCGCTCTTTTGCAAACGGCCATTGTCGTAAGTCCATAATTCGAGCGCGCCGACGACATGCGGCTGGCGCACCAGCGCGATGTCGGTCTTGCCGTCGCCATTGAAGTCGGCGATGCCGGCGGGATTGAGCCAGCGGCGCGGGCCGCCGAGCGGCGGCGTCTCGGCGACAATGGCATAGCGGCCCTTGCGCTGGGCGATGACGGCCAGCGCCGAGCCGCGGCCAAGATAGGATTTCACCACGACGATTTCATCGCGGCCGTCGCCATCGAGATCGGCAAGCCGCGGGGAGAGGTCTTCGAACACGGCGTCGTCGCCGAGCGTGACGGTTTGAGTCTTGCCGTCGGTGGTGTCGATGACGAGGCTACCGGCCTCGATGGCATCGCCGAGCACGCCGTGATGATAGCGCGTCGTCGGAGCGGCGAAAAAGACCCGGGCGATATCGCGGCTGCCGGTCACAACATGGCCGTCGGGCAACGCATTGTCCGGCGGCGGCGGCACTCGCGGCGTTTCGAGAAACAGCAATTTGGCGTCGCCGCCGGTCAAATCGAGGCTGTACCACAGGCCGCCGGCGTCGACGCGCGTCGTGCCACCGACCGTCTCAATGTCCGTGACCCGCGCAGGCGTATCGACCAGGTCGGCGCGCCATTCTCCTGCATTGGCCAAAGCGGGAATCGTCGCGGTGGAGAGAGCAAGTAACGCCAGTACGATGAACCGCATTCAGCCCGCCTTACAATTTTAGCCCGCGCAGCCGTAGCGCGTTGCCGACGACGCTGACCGAAGAAAGCGCCATTGCTGTGGCGGCGATGATCGGCGACAGCAGCAGGCCGAAAACGGGGTAGAGGATACCGGCGGCGATCGGCACGCCGGCCGAGTTGTAAATGAAGGCAAAGAACAGGTTTTGCCGGATGTTGCCCATCACCGCGGCGGACAGAGCGCGCGCCTTGACGATGCCCATGAGGTCGCCCTTCAAGAGCGTGATGCCGGCGCTTTCGATCGCGACATCGGAGCCCGTGCCCATCGCGATGCCAACCTGCGCGGCCGCAAGCGCCGGCGCGTCGTTGACGCCATCGCCGGCCATGGCGACGACGCGTCCTTCGCGGGTGAGCTTCTCGACCACGGCGCTCTTCTGATCGGGCAGCACCTCGGCTTCGACTTCCGTGATGCCGAGACGCCTGGCGACGGCCTGCGCGGTGGTGCGATTGTCGCCGGTCAGCATGACGACACGGATTTTGGCGGCGGCCAGTGCCTTCAAAGCGTCGGCCGTGGTCGGCTTGATCGGATCGGCGATGGCGATCACGCCGGCCGGCTTACCGTTGACGGCGAGGAAGATCGCGGTCGCGCCCTCGCGACGCTGCGCTTCGGCGGCATCGTGCAGCGACGAGGTGTCGATGTTCAGCTCTTTCAGGAAGGCCGGCGAGCCGAGCGCGACGCGCTTGCCGCTGACCATGCCGATGACGCCCTTGCCGGCGGGTGAATCGAAGCCGCGTACCGGCGTCAGTTCAAGCTGCCGCTCGGTGGCGGCTTTGGCAATCGCCGCCGCCAGCGGATGCTCACTGCCGCGCTCGACGCTGGCCGCGATCTGCAGCACCTGCGCTTCGTCGAAGCCCTCGGCGGCGACGATGGCGACGACCTTCGGCTTGCCCTCGGTCAGCGTGCCGGTCTTGTCAACCACGATGGTGTCGATCTTTTCCATGCGCTCGAGCGCCTCGGCGTTCTTGATGAGAATGCCGGCCTGGGCGCCCCGGCCGACGCCGACCATGATCGACATCGGCGTAGCGAGGCCGAGCGCGCAGGGGCAGGCGATGATGAGCACGCTCACGGCGGCGACGAGTCCAAAGGTGAAGCGCGGTTCGGGGCCGAATGCCGCCCACGCCGCAAAGGCGACGATGGCAACGGCGATGACGACGGGCACGAACCAGCCCGCGACCTGATCGGCCAGGCGCTGGATCGGCGCGCGCGAGCGCTGCGCGGTCGCGACCATCTGCACAATTTGCGAAAGGAGCGTGTCGCGGCCGACCTTGTCGGCCCGCATGATGAAGCTGCCGGAGGCGTTGATGGTGCCGCCGATGACGCGCGCATCCTTTTCCTTGGTGACCGGCATGGATTCGCCGGTGACCATGGATTCGTCGACCGAGGAGCGGCCTTCGAGCACGGTGCCATCGACCGGCACTTTGTCGCCGGGACGGACGCGCAATTTGTCGCCGGATTGAACCGCTTCGAGACCGACTTCCTCGTCGCTGCCGTCATCCTTGACGCGGCGCGCGGTCTTGGGCGCGAGGTTGAGCAGTGCCTTGATGGCGCCGGAAGTCGCCTCGCGCGCCCGCAACTCCAGCACCTGACCGACCAGCACCAGCACGGTGATCACGCTCGCCGCCTCGAAGTAGACGGCGACGCTGCCGCCGTGACTGCGGAAAGCTTCGGGGAAAATGCCCGGCGCGAAGGTGGCGACGACGCTGTAAACGTAAGCGACGCCAGTGCCCATCGCGATCAGAGTGAACATGTTGAGGTTGCGGGTGACGAGCGATTGCCAGCCGCGCACGAAGAACGGCCAACCGGCCCACAGCACGACCGGTGTCGCGAAGGCAAACTGGATATAGCTCGACAGTACCGGATCGACCCAGCCGTGCGGGCCCACGATGTGCGCGCCCATTTCGAGCACGAAGACCGGGAGCGTAAGCACGAGGCCGATCCAGAACCGGCGCGTCATGTCGATGAGTTCAGGGTTGGGCGTGGTGTCGGCAGTGGCGATCTCGGGCTCGAGCGCCATGCCGCAGATCGGGCAACTGCCGGGGCCGACCTGCCGGATCTGGGGATGCATCGGGCAGGTGTAGATCGCGCCTTCGACGACAGGCTCGGGCTCGCGGGGCCCGAGATATTTCGCCGGATCGGCGATGAATTTGGTGCGGCAACCCGGATTGCAGAAATAGTAGGTGTGGCCCTGATACTCGGCGCGGTGCTTGGCGGTGTGCGGATCGACGGTCATGCCGCAGACCGGATCGATCGCGCCGCCCTCGGTGGGCGCATGATGACGGTCGTGGTGACTGTGATCGTGATGGCTGTGGTCGGTCATGACGCGCGTGCCTTGCAAGTGATACCCTAGGGGGGTATATAGACCCTATGGCAAAGCACAGCAAGGCCGGTCCGGCCGACGGGCGCACGGCATCACACAAGGCCGACACGCTCAAGCGGCTCGGCCGTCTCGAAGGCCAGGTGCGCGGTATTGCGCGCATGGTCGAGGACGAGCGTTACTGCATCGACATCGTCACCCAGATCGCCGCCGCGCGCGCCGCTTTGCGCAAGGTCGAGGAGGAGATCCTGCGCGAGCATGTGGCGCATTGCGTCGAGCACGCCATCTCGTCCGGCGACAAGGCCGATCAGCGCCGCAAGGTCGCGGAACTGATGGACGTGATGGGCCGGGCGGGACGGTAGCGCGCAATAAGAACGACCTCGCCCCCGCGTTCGCGGGGGCGAACGATGCTGGTCTGGGCTCGTCTACTTCGTCGAGCAGCCGACCACGCTGTACATCGGGCAGGTGCCCAGCAAAGCCGTGAGCAGCGGCACCATGCCGATCCAGCCGACCCAGTTCCAGCCCGTCCCCGGCGCGAACAGTCCGAGCGCGAATGCGATCAGCGCGAGGCCGACGACGATCCGTACGACGCGGTCCATAGTCCCGACATTGGCAGTCATGACGCTCTCTCCTTGGTTATTCGGCGGGGGTGACGTGCGCGGCGGCCGGCGCATGCGGCGTTGATGTGATGTTGCCGTCGACATCGCTGCCCATTTCACTGCGCCATGGCCGCCATGCTTCGAGGGCGACGAGGGCCAGTGCGAGAACCGCTGCAAGGCCGAGCGCGCCAGCCCAATAAGGAATGCCCATGAGCTGGCTGAAAATGAGCTTGCCGCTCGACTGGCCGAGAATGGTCTTGCTCAGCATCGGCTCGGCGTAGCCGTATGCGACGGCGCCGAACAGGCCGCCGACCAACGTGAACAGCGCGTCGCGATAACCGGCGCCGATCTGCGCCAGCGTCGTGCCGGGGCAAGCGCCGGCGAGCGCGATGCCGGCACCCAGGATCAGCCCGCCGATGACGTCGGCGTAATACATTGCCGCCTTCGGCGCGAGCTTGACGAAGCCGAGGCCATTGAGCGCGGCAAGCACGACCGCGCCGGTCGCGACCGCCGTGAGGAATACCTTGAGCATCGTGAAATTGCGCATCTGCATCTGGCCGACGATGATGCCGGGTTCGAAAACGCGCGATTTCTCCAGCGCGAAGCCGAACACGATGCCCATGGCGACGCCGATCAGGATGGCGAAAGTGAGAGACATGATCGTTCTCCTTCAATCTCAGACGCGGCGGAGCAGCAGCGTCGCGGTGGCGATGCCGCCGGCAAACATGGCGGCGACGGCGACGGTAGAACCGACGGAAAGTTGCGCCATGCCGGACAGGCCATGGCCGCTGGTGCAGCCGTCGGCGATACGCGCGCCGACCAGCATCAGAAAGCCGCCGCCGAAAGCGACGGCATAGCGTTTGGCCGGCGACGCGCTGCCGAGAGCGTTGCGCCAGATCGGCGAGATTGGCGCGCGTTTGGCGCCGGACATTTTCATCGAGATGAAGGCGCCGATGGCGACGCCAAGGACCAGCGCGACCTGCCACCAGTTCTTGCCGTTGGCCGCGATGTGGCGCGCGATGTAATCGATCTTCGGGGCGGATGGATCGAACCAGGAGGCGATCAGGCCGCCGATCGTGACATAAGACGACGACGCGCCGAGCGCTGTTTCAATCAGCAGAAATGCCGGTATTTGCAGGAGCCCGATGACGATCCCGGCGGCGTAGGGCGACCAGGCTTTCTGGCTGAGCATGGCGTATCCTCCATAGGCGATGCGCGTTCGCGATCACATATGGGGAAACGAATATATTATTGATACGGAAGCCGTATTGACCTGGATCAACCGTCGCGGGGACGTGATGGACTCGGGAAAATCAGATGAAGCGTTGCCGAGCCAATTTCGCGCCATCGCCGAGCGCCTTGAGTTTGGCTTCGGCAATATTGCGATGCATCGGCGCCATGCCGCAATTGGTGCAGCAGACGATACGCTCCTTCGGCACATATTTCATGACATCCTCGATCACGGAGGCGACCTTGTCCGGTGTCTCGACGATGTCGGTGGCGACGTCGATCACGCCGATCAGCACGTCCTTGCCCTCGAGCAGCGACAGAAGTTTGAGCGGCACGCGCGAATTGATGGCTTCGAGCGACACCTGCTTGATGCGGCTTTGGGCCAGCGCCGGAAACACCTTTTCGTATTGCCGCCATTCCTCGCCGAGCGAGTTCTTCCAGTCGATATTGGCCTTGATGCCGTAGCCGTAGCAGATGTGCACGGCGGTGGTGCAGGACAGGCCATCGATAGCGCGGTGCAGGGCTTCGATCCCCCAGGTCGGCACTTCGTCCATGAAGACATTAAAGGCCGGCTCGTCGAACTGGATGACGTCAACCCCGTCTTTCTCCAGCGCGCGGGCTTCCTGGTTGAGCAGGTCGGCAAAGGCAAAGGCCATCTTGATCTTGTCGCCGTAATGCGCGTCGGCGACGGTGTCGGATATCGTCATCGGGCCGGGCATGGTGATCTTGAGCTTGCGCGTCGTATGCGCGCGGGCAAAACGCGCCTCGGTCTGGTGCACGCGGCCCTTGAGCGTCAGCGCGCCGCGCACCACCGGCACCATGGCTTTGTAGCGGTCGGCGCGGATGCCCATCTCGACCTTGTTCTGGGTGTCGATGCCATCGACATATTCGAGAAAGCCGTGAACGAAATGCTGGCGCGACATCTCGCCGTCGCAGACGATATCGATGCCAGCGTCTTCCTGCAGCTTGATCATCAGCAGCGTGGCGTCGAGCTTGCCTTGCGCGAGGTCGGCGCCTTCAAGCCGCCATTTCGGCCACAGCTTGTCGGGCTCGGCGAGCCAGGACGGTTTCGGCAGGCTGCCGGCAATACTGGTCGGAAATAACATGGATCTCTCCCTGTGCCGGGCGCGCCGCGCCGCCTTTATTCTTTATGCGTTCGGCCAACGATAAAGCCAATCGTAGCGCTTGAGCAGCCGTTCGCCGCCCAGCATGCGCATCACAAAATTGCGCGCGGCAGCTTCGGGCCCGGTGCGGCCGTAAATCGTGCCCTGCTGCCGTGCGGTGCGCTGCACCCGCGCCGTGCGCGAGCGGCGCGCGGCTTCATAGGCGCGCAAGCCGGCTTCGGGATTATCGGCGTGCTCTTTGAGTCTGTCGGCGAGGACGGCGGCATCCTCGATCGCCATGCCGGCGCCTTGCGCGAGAAACGGCAGCATCGGATGCGCGGCATCGCCCACGAGAGTGACGGCCCCGGTGCCACCCGCGAACGGCGCGGTGCGATCGTAGAGCGCCCATTTGAGCCAGCGTTCCGGAATGCCAATCAGATCGCGCACCGGCTCGGCCCAGGTGAACCGCGCGAAGTGGCGCAGGATTTCGTTGCGGTCACCGGCGGCCTGCCAGCCCGTTTCGTCCCACTCGTCATGGACGATGCCGACAATGTTGATGAGCTTGCCGGCCTTCACAGGATAGACGACGAGATGGGCATCAAGGCCGAGAAAGAGATGCACGACGGGCGCGCGAATATCCTGCGGCACGCTGTCGGCCGGCACCAGAGCACGCCACGCCGTGCGATGCGCGAACGCCGGCTGGCGCTGGACGCGCAAGCGCTCGCCGACCGCCGACCAGATACCATCGGCGCCGATCAGTGCCGCGCCGCGCTCGTCGACGACCAGCTTGCCGTAATAGGCCTGCACGGTGATGCCGTTTGCATGCGTGGCGAAGTCGTCGAAGCGGTGGCCGAGTTTGATCTCGATATCGATCATGCCGCGGGCGCCGTCCGCGAGCGCCGCTTGCAGGTCGCCGCGATGGATGACCCAGAACGGCGAGCCGTAACGCCGCTCGGCGGCATCGCCCAGCGGAATGCGCGTGATCTCGCGGGCATTGCCGCCGGACATCACGCGGATTATCTGCGGCTTGACGACATGCGGTTCGAGCCGCTCGCGCAATCCGAGACCGATCAGAATGCGCGTGGCGTTGGGTGAAAGCTGAAGTCCCGCGCCGGCCTCTTCGAGCTTCGGCGCCTGTTCGATGACCGTGGCGCGAAAGCCGGCGCGCGACAGCGTCATGGCCGCCGTCAGGCCGGCGACTCCGGCGCCTGCGACAATGACATGACGCGATGGCGCCAAAGCGTGAGGCTCCCGGCGCTAGACGGCGGAGAGGGGGTAGGCGCAGGCCTCGGGGATCGCGGCATGCGGATCGAGCGAGGCCTTGTGGCGGTACAATGTGGAACAATACGGACAGATGATCTCGTCGTCCGCGCCCATGTCGCAGAACACATGCGGATGGTCGTAAGGCGGCGTCGCGCCGACGCACATAAACTCCTTGGCGCCGATTTCAATCATCGGCACGCCCGGGTCGTTCTGGAAATGGGGGACGACGTGTTCCGCCATGCCTTGGTTCGCCTTCGCCTTGATGGACCTGATTTGCCGCCGCACCATAGCGAGGCGCCCGCCATATATCTAGCGGGGATCATTCGTTAGTCTTGGCCGGAGAATCACTGGAACCTCCTTGATTCGTCTGGGTTTTTCCTGTGCCGGGCGGCGTGGGCCGATATACGCCTGGCGTTATCCCCAAGCCGTCCGCGAGCGGCCTCCGGAGCGGTCAATCGAATGCGCGACGCGGAAGGTTTAGCACCCGAGGAGGTTCAGAAGCGTTCGGTGCGCCGGCACCGGATCGCGCCTGTGCTCGTGGTCGCGGCGCTGCTGGCGGCCGGCGCTGCCTACGTCGTGCCGCGCGGCATCGAGGCCGGGCACCTGTTCGCCATCGAGGACGATCCCAACGCGATCGCCGACCGCGCGCTCAACGCGGCGTTCAACAGTGACGTCGCCAATCGCGAGATCGATGCCGCGCTCGCGGCCAACGACAGCGACCTTGCCAAAAGCTTTGTCGACCTCGCCGCCGAGCGGAAGGTCGCGCTCGAACCAGGCCTCGCCGACAAGGTGAATGTCGCGGTCGCCGAGGATGCAAGCGCGACGCATGCGGCGCAAAGCTTCGCCTATGGCCTCGTCACCGGCGAGCCGGACGATATGGCGGGGCTTGCCGGCACCGCGCTCGGCGATCTCTTCGTGTTCGGCGACATTCGTGACGCCGTCCGCGAAGGCACGCGGCTGGCGACGGGACAGCAAGCCGACGAGCTTGTTCTCGGGCTTGCCTGTGTCGGCCTGGCGATCACCGCCGGCACCTATGCAACGCTCGGCGCCGCTACGCCGGTGCGTGTCGGCCTGTCGGTTGCGAAGGTCGCACGCAAGACCGGAAAGCTGAGCGCCGAACTGGCGGTGCGCGTCGGCCGGATGCTGCGTGGCGTTGTCGACTGGACTGCGATCCGGCGCGCGACGGCGAGCTTTTCGATCACAGAGCCGCAACTTGCGATTCGCGCGGCGCGCGATGCTGTGAAGGTCGAACGGGCCGGCGGTCTCGTCGATCTGGCGCGCGATGTCGGCCGCGTCCAGGCCAAGGCCGGCACGCAGGCCGCGCTCGATGGCTTGAAAGTGGCGGAAAGTCCGGTCGAAATGGCGCGTGTCGCCAAGCTCGCCGAAAAATCCGGTGGCCGCACACGCGCGATCCTGAAGGTTGCCGGGCGTGGCGCGATTGCGCTATCGCTTGCCGCGTTCAATCTTACATCGTGGATTCTCGGCGCGGTGTTCATGCTCATCGGCCTGGTCGCGTCGCTGAAGAACGCGACTGAACGTGGCGCGGGGCGCTATTTCCGATATCGCAAGCGCCGCCGCATGCAGCGCGAGGCCGAGGCGACGTTTCCGGCGTGAGATTTGCGTCGCCTGGCGATGCGGTCTAAGGAGCGCCGTCGAAAACGGCCGGGGATTATCAGCGAATGCCCAGTTTCAAGAATGGCGACGTCGAAATCGCCTATCTCGATCAGGGCGAGGGCGCCCCCATCATTCTGGTGCACGGCTTTGCCTCGACCAAGGAATTCAACTGGGTCAATCCGGGCTGGGTAACGACGCTGACACGGGCCGGGCGCAGGGTCGTTGCGCTCGACGATCGCGGCCACGGTGCATCGACCAAGCTCTACGATCCGGCGGACTACCACACCGACAAGATGGCGGACGACGTCCGCGCGCTGATGGATCATCTCGGCATCGCGCGCGCCGATGTCATGGGCTATTCGATGGGTTCACGCATCACCGCGTTCCTGACATTGCGTCACCCGGAGCGCGTGCGCTCCGCGATCCTCGGGGGCCTCGGCATGCACCTGATCGATGGTGTCGGTCTGCCGACCACGATCGCCGATGCGCTGGAAGCGCCATCGCTCGCCGACGTGACCGATGCGCAGGGCCGCACCTTCCGCGCCTTCGCCGACCAGACACGCTCCGACCGCCGGGCGCTTGCCGCCTGTATCAGGGGCTCGCGCCAGGTCATGAGTCGCGCCGAATTTGGATCGCTGAAGCAGCCGATCCTGATCGCCATCGGTACCAAGGACGATGTCGCCGGCTCGCCGCATGAACTGGCGGCGCTCATTCCCGGCGCCCAGGCGCTGGATATTCCGGACCGGGACCACATGCTCGCCGTTGGCGACAAGGTCTACAAAGCCGGGGTGCTGGACTTTCTTAACCAGCGTCCCTGATCCTCGGCCGACGACCTCACGGCGGAAATGAGCCGGCCTGTTCTTCGCGTGTCCTCTGGCAACGGCTGTGCTAAGGATTATGTGAGGGTTGAGAGGCACTTGGAGAATAATATTCTATGGCGCTGCATCAGACCCGGCCCAAGGGCCTCAATACAGTCGATCCGGTATGGAGCCGCATCCGCGGCGAGGCCGAAGATATCGTCCGCCGGGAGCCCGAGCTCGCGAGCTTCATCTACGAGAACATCCTGCATCATGACGGGCTGGAGACGGCGGTGGCGCATCGCGTCAGCCAGCGTCTCGAGCATCCGGATGTGTCGAGCGACCTGATCCGTCAGGCGTTCAGCGACGCGCTTGATGATCAGCCGTCGCTCGGTGAAGATTTCCGCGCTGATATTGTGGCGACGCTCGATCGCGATCCGGCGACCACGCGTCTTATCGAGCCCGTTCTCTATTACAAGGGTTTTCATGCCATCCAGACGCATCGTCTGGCGCATTGGCTGCTCGGCAAGGGCCGCAAGGATTTCTCGATGTATCTGCAAAGCCGCTCGTCGGCGGCGTTTCAGTGCGACATCAATCCGGCGGCGAAAATCGGCCGCGGTATTTTCCTCGATCACGCGACCGGTCTTGTTGTCGGCGAGACCGCAGTGATCGACGACAACGTGTCGATCCTGCACGACGTCACGCTCGGCGGCACCGGCAAGGAGCACGAGAATCGCCACCCGAAAATCCGCCAGGGCGTGATGATCGGCGCCGGCGCCAAGATTCTCGGCAATATCGAGATCGGCCGCTGCGCCCGTATTGCGGCGGGCTCCGTCGTCATCAAGCCGGTGCCGAACAACGTCACGGTCGCCGGCGTCCCGGCCCGGGTGGTGGGCGAGGCCGGCTGCTCGGAGCCGTCGCGGACCATGGACCAGATGCTGTCCGGCCTGATGCTGGACGGCTGACGGATTTCTCCGGAAGCCTGCCTCGACAGGCGTCGGTTTGACGGGTTGCGCTGGAGCGCCCAATCGGGCAACTAGCCCTGACAAACTGTTTTGTTTCGAGGGAGCCGCCGGTGGACGTCCAGGAAGTCTCAAAGCTCGACGCCTATCTGAAAAAGATCTTCGGCAATCAGACCATTCGCGTGGTGCCGAAGTCGGACGACATGGCGGAAGTCTTCGCCGGCGAAGACGATCTCGGCGAACTCACGACCGACGAGGACGAGGGCGAGAAGTCGTATAACTTCCGCATGGTCATTCAGGTGTCGAACGACCCGTCGATGCAGCCCATCCCGACGCTGAATGCCTATCTGCGCACCAAGTTCGGCAACGACAAGATCCG